>DATFZF010000027.1:0-3534 GCA_035314705.1 Steroidobacteraceae bacterium
TCGGCACGTCGCGCTGCTCGACCGCAGCCACGACCACCTGGGGCGGGCCCGCCGCCGCTAACGGTGGCGCTTTTTCTTGCTTGCAGCCACTAAGAATAAGGGCGGCAACGACGAAACCCGAGAGGATGTTGGAAGGCTTCACTGTAATAACTGAAGGAGCATCTTCGTATACCGGCGCGAAAATGCCCCAAGGGTCTTGTTGATTCTGCCATTTGTCCCTGGCGCAGCGCGATGGAAACAAGGTACAATAACCAAGAGCATACATTTTTCGCAGGTTCCTGTAAAGATCAGGCTGAGGGAGCGGTGGGCCGAGTTTGGAAACGCGAACCTAGGATCGCGCCGCAATGAGCACCGAAACCATTTATGAAAAGCCAGCGGCCAAGTTGGAGCATCGCTGGTGGCTTTTCACCGCTTGCGTGCTGATCAGCCTCACGAACGAGCTGAGCACCGCAGTCACGAATCTTTCGTTGGGTCCGATGCGCCGCGACTTGGGCGCATCTTCCGCGGTCATGCAAATGGCCGTCACCCTTGGCAAGCTGATGCTCGGCGCCTTTATACTCGCCGGCGGCGTTGCGGGTGACGTCTACGGCCGGCGTCGCGTGCTCATGCTCGGCGCCCTCGGCATGGTGGGGGCGTCCTTACTCGCAGCGGTCGCGCAGACGGGTGGAATGCTCCTGGTAGCGCGCGCTCTTGACGGATTGGCCAGCGCCGCCATCGGGCCGATGGCGCTCGCGCTGATCGCCGGCGCGTTCAGCCAGGCAGAGCAAGCGCGAGTCATTGGGCTCTTTCTCGGGTTGTCCGGGCTCGGGGCGGCACTCGGGCCGCTCGGCGCGGCTCTGGTGGTGCAGACGCACGGTTGGCGTTCCGGCTTTCTGATGCCTGCCGCGGTGGCCGCCCTGGGTGGCTTTGGGGTGTTCCTGTTTGCCGGTGGAAATGGCGCAAAAACCGAAGGCCGGCGGTTGGATGGCATAGGCGCCCTCACTTGTGCTGCCGGTCTGCTGGGGCTGGTGTTTGGGATCATTCAGATCAACCACCTCGGCTTGCTGCATCGGCGGGTGTTGCAATCCCTCGCCGTCGGCATCGGGGCCTTGCTTGCCTTCGTCTGGTGGGAACGGCGCGCCAAGGATCCGCTGCTGGATGTCACGCTCTTTCGCAATCGCACCGTATCTGTGGCCGTCACGGCCGGATTATTGGCCGCACTGGTCGTCGGGGGCGCCCTTCTACCACTGCTCTATTTCCTGCAAACCGTGCAAAAGGTGAGCCCGACCTCGGCGATTGTGCGGCTCATGCCCCTGATGGTTGCCGCCGCGGCGTTCGCGCCCGTAGCCGGCGGACTGACGGCCAAGATCGGACCGAGAAAGGTCATTGCGGGGGGACTGGTGCTTATGGCGGCCGGTAGCAGCTTGCTGATTTTGCTGGCCCCGGAAACGCCTTACGGGCAAGTGCTTCTGGCGCTGGTCCTGTTGGGTGCTGGGGACATCGCTGTCGTAACGCCTGTAGCCGACGTCATCCTCAGTGCCGTGCCGAGGGAGCGGACTGGCAGCGCCGCGGCCCTCAATGGAGCGGCTCTGCAAATCGGCGGCGCCCTCGGAACGGCGGTGTTAACCAGCGTCCTTACGGCCGTCGCGCGCGCGGCGTATTACCAGCGCCTGGAACCGAGCGGGCTATCACGCCAGGAGATTGCCGCCGCGACGGAAGCCTTGCGCCAATCCATCCAGAACGGGGCGGAGAGAGGCGGCTTGGCCATCCCTGAGATGGTGCGCACCCAACTTGCCGATGCCTACCGGTACGCGTTCTCGGTGGGCGCCGGAGCGGTGTTCGCATGCTCAGCGCTTATTTGCCTCCTTTGCGCGGTGTTTGTTTGGTTTAGGTTAAAAAAAATGGGTCGAACGGTTTCATCGTCCCTTTAATTACACAGAGCTTTCTCGGCCCCCTCCATGTACCTCCCGCAAAATGAATATTTGATCAATCCCTAAGCCTCTCGAGGAAATCTTATGCGAACGCTCACCAACGACTATCCCAACTGCGAGCTCCTAAATCTCGGTTACACCAGCAAATGAACCCACCAGCCGCCAGCGACGAGGCGCCGGCACGGCCCGGGCAGTGGCGCGGGATGATCCCCGCGGCGTATTGGCTGCGGAGCTACAAGCCTCAGTGGTTTCGTTCTGATCTCGCGGCGGGCGTGACGCTCGCGGCCTATGTGCTGCCGGCGGCGCTCGGCGATGCATCGCTTGCGAACTTGCCGCCGCAGGCAGGACTTTACGCGTGTCTGTTTGGCGGGCTGGTATTCTGGCTTTTGTGCAGCTCGCGGCACACATGTATCAGCGTCACTTCGGCAATCTCGCTGCTGATCGGCTCGTCGCTCGGAAGCATGGCCGGCGGGGATCCGGCGCGCTTCGGCGCGATGGCCGCTTGCACGGCGCTGCTGACGGGGGCGATAGCATTCCTCGCGTGGTTGGCGCGAGCAGGTTCAGTGGTGAACTTCGTCTCGGAAACCGTCCTCATCGGTTTCAAGGCCGGCGTGGCGCTGCAGCTCGCGAGTACGCAATTGCCAAAGCTGTTTGGCGTGAAAGGCGGACACGGAAATTTTTGGGAACGCATGGACGTGTTCTTCCGTCATGTTGGCGAGACTAACACAGTGTCGCTCACGCTTGGCTGCGCGGCGCTCGGAGTGTTGATACTCGGCAAGAAACTGCTGCCGAACAAGCCCGTCGCTTTGTTCGTGGTGATCGGCGGCATTGCCGCGGCCTCGGTCGTGGATTTTGGCGCGCAGGGTGTGAAACTTCTTGGCGAAGTGCCGCGCGGCCTCCCCGTCCCGTCGCTGCCCGCTGTGCATTGGGAGGAGCTCGTCGACCTTCTGCCGCTTGCACTCGCGTGCTTCCTTCTCGGCGCCGTCGAAACCGCGGCAATCGGCCGGATGTTTGCCGAGAAGCATGGCTATCGCCTCGACAGCAACCAGGAATTCCTCGCTCTGGCAGGGGCGAATCTTGCCTCAGGGCTCGGCTATGGTTTTCCAGTCAGCGGTGGCATGTCGCAATCGCTCGTAAATGAAAGCAGCGGGGCGCGCACTCCGCTTTCCGGATTGCTTTGCGCGATTCTCACCATGCTCGTCGCCGTCTTTTTCAGTGAACTGCTGCGTAATCTGCCGCAGCCCGTGCTCGCGGCGATCGTGCTGATGGCCGTCGCAGGTCTCGTGAAGGTCAGGGAACTGCGCCATCTCTGGCAGGTGCATCGTAACGAGTTCCTCGTTGTAATGGTTGCGCTGCTCGGTGTCCTATGCGCAGGGCTGCTCAAGGGCGTGCTCATCGGCGCAATCATTTCACTTGTGCTGCTGATCCGGCGCGTGTCGTCGCCGCACGTTGCTTTCCTCGGCCGCATCCCGGGCGCACGCCGCTACTCGGATCTCAAGCGGCATGCCGACAACGAGCCAACGCCCGGAGTGCTCGCCTTCCGCGTCGAGTCAAGCATTGTTTATTTCAACGCTGAACACATCTTCGACACCGTGCTCGCGCGTCTCGACGCCGCGCGCGAACC
>DATFZF010000028.1:0-15350 GCA_035314705.1 Steroidobacteraceae bacterium
GGCTGGTCAGTTTCATGAAATACGATTTAGGCTTCTTCGATCAGGACCTGGGCACCGTCACTAGCGCCGAAAACCCCTTCGGCGCTAAAGTGTTACCTATGTGCTCGGTATAAAACGTTACCGATGTGCCCGGAACGGACCAAGTGGGGTCTGGTGCCGCAAAGAGGATTCGAACCCCTGACCCACGCATTACGAATGCGTTGCTCTACCAACTGAGCTATTGCGGCGTCGCAACCCGAAAGGGGCCGCATTCTACCCCGTGGGACCCACCGACGAAAGGCTGGTCCGGTCTTTTGCGACCTCGCGCAAGGTCTTGGGTAGGGCAAATATGACGTGCTCCTTGCGCCCTTGCAGCTCTTCGGCGATTTCCCCGCCCCACTCCCTGAGCTTCGCGATCACCCCCTGCACCAGAATTTCGGGCGCCGAAGCGCCGGCCGTCACTCCGACAGTCTTGATGCCGTCGAACCATTCGCGATGCAAATCCTCCGGGCCGTCCACCAAATAGCCCGGCTTGGCGTTCTTGCCGGCCATTTCGCGCAGCCGATTGGAGTTGGAACTGGATTTCGAGCCCACCACCACCAGCAGCTCGCAGCGGCCGATCAAGTCCTTGACCGCGTCCTGGCGGTTTTGCGTGGCGTAGCAAATGTCCTCTTTCACCGGCGCCTTGAGCCCCGGGAATCGCGCGCGCAACGCCGCAACGATTTCGGCCGTGTCATCGACCGACAGCGTGGTTTGCGTGACGAAGGCCAGGTGTTCGGCGTTGCGCACCGCGATGCGCGCCACATCCTCGACCGTCTGGATCAGATAAATCGAGCCACCCAGCGTGGCGTCGAATTGCCCGATGGTCCCCTCCACTTCCGGATGCCCGGCATGGCCGATCAAGAACACCTCGCGCGCCTCGCGCGCATAGCGGGTGATCTCCATATGGACCTTGGTCACCAGCGGACAGGTGGCGTCGAATACATTGAGCATTCGCCGCTTCGCCTCCTGCTGCACCACGCGGGGCACGCCATGGGCGCTGAATATCACGGTGGCGCCGTCCGGCACCTCGTCCAATTCATCGACGAAGACCGCGCCGATGGTGCGCAGGCGGTCGACCACGTACTTGTTGTGGACCACTTCATGGCGCACATAGATGGGCGCGCCGAACAACACCACCGCCCGCTCGACGATGTCGATCGCGCGGTCCACGCCGGCACAGAATCCACGTGGATTGGCCAAGAAGATTTGCATCAATTTTTCCGCCTCGCTTCGAATAAGGCATCCAACAACAGGCACGCGGCTCCGACGGTGATCGCCGAATCCGCCACGTTGAATGCGGGAAAATACGCCCGATCCCAGTGAAAGTGAATGAAATCGATCACGTACCCCAAGCGGATCCGATCGATGACATTGCCGACCGCGCCGCCGAGCACCAGGGCAAGGCCCGCCGCGAGCAGAGCATGCGCGCTCCGCGGCAGCTTGAGCAACCAGATCGTGAGGCCGATGCTGACCACCACGGCGAGGGCGATGAATACCCAGCGCTGCCAGCCGGAGGCTCCTGCCAGGAAACTGAATGCGGCGCCGACATTATGCATGCAGGTGATGTCCAGAATCGCGAGGATTCTCGTGAATTCGAACTCCAGGAAATGCCGGCTGATGTAGGTCTTGCTGACCTGGTCCGCCAGCACCACTCCGGCGGATAACAGCAGCCAGGCCCCCGCGCGGCCGCGATTCTCTTCTATGCTCATGCGAATTCACGCTCCTCACCGGGACCCTCGACGTTGACGACACAGCGCGCGCAAAGTTCCGGGTGGCGCGGATCGCTGCCGACATCGCGCCGCAATTGATAACAGCGCACGCACTTCCGCTGTTCGCTGGGTTTGACTTCGATCCACACCCCCGGTTCGCTGGTCGGAACCGTCGAGGGGGGCGGCGTATCGGTCTCGACCACGTGCGCCTCGCTGGTGATCAGCAGAAACCGCAGTTCGTCCTTGAGTGCTTCGAAGCGCCCGGCCTGTGCTGCCGGCGCGAAGACCGTGACCTCCGCCTCCAGCGAGGAGCCTATGTCGCCGGCGGCTCGCAACCGCTCGAGATCCCGCGCCACATCCGCTTTCAGCGTGATCAAGGCGGGCCAATCGATCGCGGGCGCCCGCTCGGCGCCTGCGGGAAAACGATGCCAGGTGTTCAAGAACACTGATTCGTTGTCCACCCCCGGCAGAAATCCCCACACCTCTTCGGCGGTGAAGCTCAAGATGGGCGCGAGCCAGCGCACCATGGCCTGCGCCACATGATAAAGCGCCGTTTGCGCCGAGCGGCGCGGCGCACTCGCGGCGCCCGTGGTGTAGAGCCGGTCCTTGATGATGTCCAGATAGAAGCCGCCGAGTTCGACCACGCAGAAATTGTGGATTTTCTGATAGATGTCGTGAAATTCGTAATTGCGGTAGGCCGTGACCACGTCGTTTTGCAAAGCAAAGGCCTTGGCGGTGGCCCATTGGTCGATCGCCACCAGATCATCGAATGCCACGGCGTGTGCCTTGGGATCGAAACCATGCAGATTGCCCAGGAGAAATCGCAGCGTATTGCGCATGCGGCGATACGAGTCGGCCATGCGCTTCAAGATTTCATCCGACACGCTCATCTCATTGGCGTAATCGGTCGCCGCCACCCATAGGCGCACCACGTCCGCGCCCAAGGTGCTGGTCAATTTCTGCGGCACCAGCGTGTTGCCGATCGACTTCGACATCTTGCGGCCCTTCTCATCCACGGTGAAGCCGTGCGTCAGCACGCCGTGATACGGGGCGCGGCCATGCATGGCCACCGAGGTGAGAAGCGAACTGTGGAACCAACCGCGATGCTGATCCGAGCCTTCCAGATACAGGTCGGCCGGCACGGTGATCTCCGGCCGCCATTGCGAAAGGGAGTGATGCACCACGCCCGAATCGAACCATACATCCATCACATCGGTGGCTTTGTCGTACTGGCCGGCCTCGGGTCCCAACAGCGCGGCGGCATCCAGATCGAACCACGCATCGATGCCGCCCTGCTCGACGAGCTTGGCGACCTCCTCGATCAGCGCGTCCGTTTTCGGGTGCAGCTCGCCGGATGTCGTGTCGACGAACAAGGGCAGCGGCACTCCCCAGGTGCGTTGTCTTGAAATGCACCAATCGGGTCGCGCGGCGATCATGCTGCTGATCCGCTGCTCACCCCAGCCGGGCATCCAATCCACGTGGGAGATGGCTTCGAGCGCGCCCTTGCGCAGGCCCGCCTGTTCCATGCTGATGAACCATTGCGGCGTCGCGCGAAAAATCACCGGTGTTTTATGACGCCAGCAGTGCGGATAGGAATGATGATGCGGCTCATCTTTCAGCAGGCGCCCGTTCTCGTGTAGAACCTTGATGATATGGGCGTTGGCGTCGAATACTTGCTCGCCGGCAAACAGCGGTGTCGAGGCGAGGAATCGGCCGTCGCCGCCCACCGGATTCTCGACTTCGAGGCCATAGCGGCGGCCGACGATGTAGTCATCCAAGCCATGTCCGGGCGCGGTGTGCACCGCACCGGTGCCGGCATCGAGAGTGACATGCTCTCCGAGCACGATCGGCACTTGCCGATGGTAGAAGGGATGCTGCAGGAGCAGGTTCTCGAGAGGCGCGCCCTTAAGCGTAGCGATCAAGTTCCAATCGGCGATGCCCAAGGATTTCATGACGGCGTCGATCAATTCGCTCGCCAGCAGCAAACGCTCGCGCCCGGCGCCTAATTCGAATTCGACCAGGGCGTAGTCGAATTGCGGGTGCAGTGCGACCGCGCGATTCGCCGGCAAGGTCCAGGGAGTCGTGGTCCAAATGGCGAGCGAGGTGGGCACGTTTGAACCCTGGTCGATCCCGAAACGCTGCGCCAAATCGGCCGGATCAACCACCGGGAAGCGCACGTAAATGCTCGGACTTGTCTTGTCCTCGTACTCGACTTCGGCCTCCGCCAAGGCCGAGCGGCAGTTCAAGCACCAGTGCACGGGCTTGTATCCCTTGTACAAGTGGCCATTCTTGATGATGAGAGCGAGCGCGCGCAGCTGGTCGGCCTCGAATCGCGGCATCATGGTGAGGTAGGGATGATCCCAGTCCCCGAGCACGCCCAAGCGCTTGAAGTCGCTGCGCTGTGCATCGACCTGCTTGTGCGCATAGTCCCGGCAGGCCGCGCGGAACGCCTTCGCGTCGATTTTCTGTCCGACTCGCCCGTGCGTTTTCTCCACCTGCATCTCGATGGGCAGGCCGTGGCAATCCCAACCCGGCACATAGGGCGCGTCGTAGCCATCCAGGGTGCGCGACTTGACGATGATGTCCTTGAGGATTTTATTGACCGCATGCCCGAGGTGAATCGCGCCGTTCGCGTACGGCGGACCGTCGGTGAGCACGAAGGAAGGCCGGCCCTTGGAGACGTGGCGAATCTTCTCGTACAGGCCGCTGCGTTCCCACGCTGCCAGCATGCCGGGCTCGCGGTTGGCGAGATCCGCCTTCATCGGGAATCCGGTGTTCGGCAAATTGATCGTATTTTTGTAGTCAGCCACACTCCACCTTCGACAACAGATCGCGAGCCTGGCTCGCATCGAACTTCATTTGCACCATCATCGCTTCCAGAGAATCGAACTTGACCTCATCGCGCAGCTTGGCGACGAACTCCACTTCGATTCCACGCCCGTACAGGTCGCCTGAAAAATCGAACACATGCACTTCGAGCAAGGGCTCGATCCCATTGACCGTGGGCCGCGTCCCCAGGCTCGCGACACCGGGCAGCGGACGCGACTCGATTCCATGGGCCCACACCGCCAATATGCCCCACACCGGCGATTTGCGGCGCATCAATCGCAGGTTCGCGGTCGGAAAGCCGAGCGTGCGGCCCAGGCACCGACCGTGCACGACGCGGCCCTGCATCGAATAGGGCCGGCCGAGCAAGCGCGCGGCGCCCAAGTAATCCGCGTACTCCAAGCGTTCGCGCACCGCCGTGCTGCTCACCCGCACCCCGTCGAAAACAAACGGCGGGATCTGCTCGACGCCGAATCCATGCGCCTCGCCCGCCGCCCGCAGGCTCTCGATGGTGCCGCCGGCCTTGCTGCCGTACCGAAAATCATCGCCCACCACGATGTGCCGCGTACCCAGCTTGCCGACGATCAATTCATCGACGAAGGAGCGCGGGGTCATGCCGCGCATGCACTCATCGAACCGCAGGGTCACCAAGCGCTCGACGCCCTGCGCCGCCAGCGCGCAATATTTCTCCCGCCACCGGGTCAGGCGCGGCGGCGCGGCCTCGGGATCGATGAATTCCTTCGAGCTCGGCTCGAATGCCAGCACCGTGGCCGCAGAGCCCAACTGGGCGGCGCGCGCCTTGAGCACGCCGATCATTCGCTGATGGCCCAGATGCACGCCGTCGTAATTGCCCACGGTCAGAACGCAGCCTCGATGGCGGTGCGAGATATTATGTAGGCCGCGAACTAGTTCCATGGCGAAAGGCTGTGATTATACTCAGGTTTTCCGCAACGTATGGCCCCACTATAGCAAGCGAGAGGCTGGCACCGAGCGCCTCGATTTGACAAGCGCAGAGTCAGTCGGCAAGCTACGCGGCTCTTTTGGGGTCCGAATTGGACTTGCGATCTGGGTAAGGAGTCAAGCGCTTGGCGAATACGAAATCTGCGGAAAAAGCTGCCCGACAGTCGACGGTGCATCGAGCCCGCAACGACGCGCTCACCTCGCAGCTGCGCAGCGCCATCCGTAAGGCCACCTTGGCCCTGAAGGCCGGCAAGCACGACGAAGCCGCCTCCGCCCTCGCCGCCGCGACGCCGGTGATCGACAGCATGGTCAACAAGGGCATCATCCACCGCAATAAAGCGGCGCGGCATAAGAGCCGTCTCACCAAACAGGTTCGCGCGCTCGCCAAGTAGGCGTCGCGGTCCCGGCCCGCCGCAGCTAGCGGGCGGCAGCGGCCGCAGTCTCCGCGTGCGGTGACCCGGCCCGCGGGTGTTCTTCGAGATAGCGCATCACCGCCTGCTTGAGTGCATCGGTCCCGGCACCCGTGGCCCCTGAAATGCGCAGCACCGGTCCCTTCCAGCGCAACCGGCGCACGATGTCCTTGGCCCGCCGCTCCGCTTCCGCAGGCTCCAACAGGTCGATTTTATTGATAATGAGCCAGCGCTCCTTTTTGCCCAGGTCGGCTGCGAACTTCTTGAGCTCGGCGACGATGGTGCGCGCATCCTTGACCGGATCCGCGTCCGGGTCGGGCGGTGCGATATCGACGAGGTGCAGCAGCACACGGGTGCGCTGCAGGTGTTTCAAGAAGCGAATGCCGAGACCCGCGCCATCCGCCGCACCCTCGATCAGGCCCGGAATATCCGCCATCACGAAGCTGCGTCCGGGTCCCGCAGTGACCACCCCTAAGTTCGGGTACAAGGTGGTAAACGGGTAGTCGGCCACTTTGGGACGTGCGGATGAGACCGCGCGGATCAAGGTGGATTTGCCGGCATTGGGCAGCCCGAGCAAGCCCACGTCCGCAATCAATTTCAACTCGAGCATAAGTTCGCGCTTTTCGCCGGGCAGCCCTAAGCCTGATTTTCGCGGCGTCCGGTTGGTGCTGGATTTGAAGCGCGTGTTGCCCCAGCCGCCCTTGCCGCCCTTGGCGACCAATAAGATCTGCCCTTCGGAGGCAAGGTCGCCCAACTGCTCGCCAGTCTCTTTGTCGCTGACGACGGTGCCCACGGGCACCGAGACATAGGTATCGTCGCCGCCGTGCCCGGTGCAGTCGTTGCCGCTGCCGCTCTCGCCGTTCTGCCCCCGGTAGGTGCGCGAAATGCGAAAGTCAGCGAGGGTGTTCATGCCCTCCACCGCTTTCAAGTACACGCTGCCGCCGAGGCCGCCATCGCCGCCGTCGGGGCCGCCGAAGGGCACGAATTTCTCGCGCCGGAAACTGACGCAGCCGCGCCCGCCGTTACCGGCCTGGACTTTGAGTGTGGCTTCGTCGACGAATTTCATGGTGGATTGACCTTAGGGGTTGCGCCTGAAGCGCACAATAAAAAAGGGGCAGGTTGCCCTACCCCTTTCAAGGTGTCTGTCGGCGAGCCGTTCGGGCTCGCCCGCATCGCTACTTGGTAACGACGTTGACGTAGGTGTGTTGCTCGGCTCCCTTGACGCGAAACTCGACGACGCCATGCGCCTTCGCGAACAAGGTGTGATCGGTGCCGATACCGACGTTCACGCCGGGGCGATACACCGTGCCGCGCTGACGAATCAAGATGTTGCCCGCGAGCACGTCCTCGCCGCCGAACTTCTTGACGCCCAAGCGCTTGGAATGCGAATCGCGGCCGTTACGAGTACTGCCGCCTGCCTTTTTGTGTGCCATGACGTATCTCCTGAATCTTTAGGCGACGATCGACGTGATCTTCACATCGGTGTAGGGCTGCCGATGGGTCTTCTCGCGCTTGTAATGCTTGCGGCGGCGAAATTTGACAATGCGCACCTTGTCGCCCTTGCCATGACTTTCGACGGTCGCGACCACCTTGGCCGATCCCACGTACGGAGCGCCGATGGTGACCGAGGATCCGGCGCCGACCAGCAGCACCTGATTGAATTCGACGCTGGCGCCCTGGTCCGCCTCGAGCTTCTCGATGCGCACGACGGCACCTTCTTGGACGCGGTACTGTTTACCGCCCGTGGCAATCACGGCATACATGTTTGGAACTCCGGCAGCGGCTTAAACTTGGCCGCAAAAGAGCCGCGAATTGTACGGGTTGGGGGCCCCCAGGTCAAACCCACACCCCGACCGCCCAAGATGCCCCGGCACCCAAGCGCGGCTGGCGCCGCCAGCAGGCCGCCCTACCCAGGGCAATCTTAGGTACCATGGCGTATTCGCTTGAGCCCTTCATGACACTAGAACAGATTCGTGGATTGGTAGTTGCTGACTTTGAGGCCGTCGACCGGGTCATCAAACAGCGTTTGCACAGCCAGGTAGCCTTGGTCGATCAGGTCGCCAGCTACATTATATATGCCGGCGGCAAGCGCCTGCGCCCCCTTTTGGTGCTTCTCGCGGCCCGTGCCAGCGGCCAGCCGGCCGGGCGGCAGATCGAAGCCGCCGCCATCATCGAGTTCATCCATACCGCCACCCTGCTGCACGACGACGTGGTCGACGGCTCCTCGCTGCGCCGCGGGCGCGACACCGCCAACGAAGTGTTCGGCAACGCGACCAGCGTGCTGGTGGGCGATTTCCTGTATTCGCGCGCCTTCCAAATGATGGTCTCCCTCGACCGCATGCGCGTCATGCAGATTCTCGCGGACGCCACCAATGCCATCGCCGAGGGCGAGGTGCTGCAGCTGATGAACGCCCACGACCCGAACACCACCGAGGCGCGGTATATCGATGTCATTCGCCGCAAGACGGCGCGATTGTTCGAGGCGGGGGCGCAGATCGCCGCTGTCTTGAGCGACGCGCCGCCCGAGATCGAGGAGTCGCTGGCGCTTTATGGCAGGCATATCGGAACCGCGTTTCAGCTGGTCGACGACGCGCTCGACTACCAAGCCGATGAGCTGAGCTTGGGGAAACACTTGGGGGACGACCTGGCGGAGGGCAAACCCACTCTCCCGCTCATTTATGCAATGCAGCACGGGAGCGACGCCCAGCGCTCCATGATTCGGCACTCCATCGAAATCGGCGGCCTGGACCAATTAGCCGAAATCACGCGCGCCGTTGCAAGCCTCGGGGGCCTTGCGTACACTGCGCGCCTCGCTCAATGCGAGGCAGATCTGGCGCTTGCGGCGCTGGCACCCCTTCCCGAAACCGCTTTCAAAGAGGGCTTGAGCGAACTGGCGAAGTTCGCCGTGGCACGCAAGAACTGATCCGCAGCCGATTCGGGGTGTAGCTCAGCCTGGTAGAGCACTACGTTCGGGACGTAGGAGTCGCAGGTTCAAATCCTGTCACCCCGACCATTGATTTATCTAGAGTTTCTTTGGTTCCGCTGCCCTAAATTCAGGCTTGGTCACAACTCTAGATGCCTCCTGGTCACGGATTCGGTCACAACTAAGACCGATAGAGAAGACTCGTTACGCCCCGACTGCCTACGTGATTTGCGTACGTGGCCGGTGGCACTGCTAATGGATCAGGTTGGGCGGGGAAGGGACGCAGCGAATATTTACATCAATGACATGCGACATGCGACGCAGTAATTCCCCGCATGCCGCGGGGGCGTCTGAGCGAAACGCGCAAACCTTGCTAGCGCCGCGGCGTTAGTCTGGCGCGCAGCCGCGGCGCCGCGAAGTCGAGAAACGCGCGCAGTTTGATCGGCAAGCGTCGCTGGCTTAGGTAGACGAGACTGATCGGGGCCGGCGCGGGTTCAAATCGCTTGAGTATCATCGCGAGCGTGCCCGTCTCGATCGCGTGTTCGATCTGATAGGAAAGCACGCGCGTCAGTCCCACGCCGTCGATCGCCGCATCGATGGCTGCCTCGGCGGTGTTGACGATGAGCTTCGGCCGGATCGGGATGGGAATCTCGGCTGAATCGGCTTTGAACACCCAGGTATCCGGCGACGTGAGACCTTCGAATGAGATCATCTGATGGGCGGGGACTTCAGTCGGGTGCTTCGGTGTCCCGAACTCGGCGAGGTAGCTGGGGCTGGCGCAGACGACGCGTCGCGTTGAACCCACGCGGGCCGCGATCAAATTGCTGTCGACGAGTTCGCCGATCCGCACCGCCAGATCGACGTGCTCCTCGAGCAGGTTGATCAATCGATCGCTTTGCACGAATCGAACCCGCACATCAGGGTAGGCCTTGAGAAATGCGCCGATCGTGGGCAGCACGTGCAGACGTCCGAACACGATGGGCGCTGATATCACGAGATCACCCCTCGGCGCATTGAATTCCCCGCTCGCGGATCGCTCGGCTTCGGTCACGTCGTCCAGAATGCGTTTGCAGGCCTGCAGATACGCCTGACCCGCGTCGGTCAATGAGAGTTGGCGCGTCGAGCGGTTGAACAAGCGGGTGTTTAGGTGCGCTTCGAGATCCGAGATCCTTCGACTCAACGTCGGCAGCGGCATGGCCAGATGCCGCGCAGCGGCCGAGAAGCTTCCCGCCTCACCGACCGCGACAACGGCGCTCATCGCATCAAGTCGGTCCATCGTGATTATTCCAATTATTGCAATAGTCCCTCTATATTCTAACGTCTAGTTGTGATTATTGAAATGACCTACGCTGCTCCCACACGGCCATATCGGCCGAACAGCATACCTAGGAGACTCCCATGTCACGTATCCCAACGCCCGCCACGATCGAAGCCTCCCCGAGCGCCGCCCAGCCGCTGCTGCAGGCCGTCAAGAAACAGCTCGGCGTCGTTCCGAATTTGTTTCGCCTGGTCGCGACAAGCCCCGCGGCCCTCGAGGGCTATCTCGGCATGTCCGGCGCTTTGGCCAAGGGTGAGCTGCCGGCCGCGACACGCGAGCGCATTGCACTCGCAGTCGCCGAGATCAACGGCTGCAGCTACTGCCTGTCGGCTCACACCTATCTCGGCAAGCATGTCGCGAAGCTCGACGATGCCGAACTCGCCGCCAATCGCGCCGGAGGCTCCGGCGATCCGAAGGCTGATGCCGCCGTGCGTTTTGCGGTCAGGATCACTGAAAATCGCGGTCGCGTCGGCGAGGCGGACCTCGAGGCCGTCAAGGCTGCAGGCTACAGCGACGCCCAGCTCGTCGAGATCGTGCAGCACGTCGCGCTCAACACCTGGACCAATTACATCAATTTGGTTGCGCAGACGGACATTGACTTTCCAGTCGTCAACGCGCGCGCCGCTGCCTGAACGCCATGGACGCCGCACCGGCCTATTCCAGCGATATTGCGTTCACGCCGACCGTGAAGGCCTTGCAGTCTCGCAAGGGTTCGCGGAAGGCGTACGCGCATATGGAAGAGGCCGGTTCCTGGAAAACGCGGATCACGCCGGAACTGCAAGCCTTCATCGAAAAGCAGAACAGCGCATTCCTCGCGACCGCAAACGCCGCCGGCCAGCCCTACATTCAGCATCGCGGTGGTCCTGCGGGCTTTCTGCGAGTGCTCGATGAGAAGACTATCGGCTTCGTCGATTTTGCCGGAAACCGCCAATACATCACGCTCGGCAACCTTGAAGAGAATCCGAAGGCGCATCTGTTCTTGATCGACTATGCGCGTCGACGTCGATTCAAACTCTGGGGCGAGCTGCGGACCGTGGAAGGTGATCAGGCGCTTACCAACCAGCTGATGTCCGCCGGGTATAAGGCCAGAGCGGAGCGCGTCATGCTCTTTTCAGTATCGGCCTGGGATGCGAACTGTCCCCAGCATATCCCGACGCGAATCGACGCCGCCGACGTCACCGCCGCGCTCGCCGAGCGCGATCGACGTATCGCGGCGCTGGAAGCGGAACTGCAAGAGCTGCGCTCGCGAGCGCATCCGTCGCCGCCATGATCGGCTGCGGGGCGCCGCCTTGCGATCACCCCGTCGACGGCGCGTGCGTCGTCAGATAGAGGTAATAGCCTCGTCTGTGAACCGGCATCCAATGTTGACCAGAATTTTGGGGCGCCGTCCCCATTCGATCAATATGTTACCTCGCCAGTCGGCGTCCAATCGTGGCGCCTGTATACACTCGAGGCATGCGGCGCGCGTTTAACGTCTGGCTGTCCGATCTCATTTCTGGCAGTACGTGAGGAAAACGTTCCCTCGGCTATTATGAATCGCCGATGCAGCCTCCCCGGCCCGATGAACGATTTTGCGAACGAACCCGAAGTGCCTCAAACGACTAAGTCCAATTGTTTTGTGAACAATAACGCGCGCCTTATCCTTCGCTGTGGCCGTCGATAGTAAATTTTATCGAACGCCACCTGTTGCGCCAGGATGTTCACTCGACAGGTACGCAGGAACGCCATCGCAAAATGTCGAGGCATCGCAATGTCTGCTTTAGGCTGTCTGCTGTCCAATTTGCTTCCCAGGATCGGTCATTCCAAATATAGGGTGAAGCTGTCTGGCGGGACCGGATGCCCGATTTCTCGGCTAAGAGCGCAGAGCGCCCCCCAATAAGGGCCGTTCCAGCCGGCAATTCGTGAATGGTAATGCGCGTGTTTCCAGACCGATCACCCAACGTTGGGCGCTCACGGCCAGTTTCGCAGGGCGAGCTCCGCAGCGTTTCGTAGTTCCTTTCGCGTAGCACCACCTGCTGCCTGTATTGTGATGCCATATATTACGATCGACAGATAACGGGCAAGATCCGCTGGATCGGCGTCTGCGGGAAGGTCTCCTTCTGCTTTGGCGCGTTTCAGTCGATTCAGAATGATGCTCTCGCCGATTTTGCGCCGCCGAGTGAGTTCCTTACGGACCGAATCCGACTGCGGCGCACAAACAAGGGCACCCTGGACACCCAGACATCCCGGCGGGTTTCTTTTGTCGCCGTGCAAATCAGCAGCGCCCTCCAGTAACGCGCGCGCATAGTCGACTGCCGTGGGCGCCTGGAGTGCGGCATGGCGATATCCTGCGCGCGATTCATATAAGTCGAGCGCTTTCAAGAAGAGCCCCTCCTTGCTCCCGAAAGCGGCATAAAGGCTCGGGCGAGTTAAACCAAGTTCCCGTGTGAGATCGGACAGGGACGTGCCCTCATAGCCTTGTCGCCAGAACAGGTCCATGGCGCGCTCAAGCGCTCTATCTATGTCGAACTCTCTGGGACGACCAATCACGCAGTTCTCCTGTTCATCACCGATTGTAGACCAGTCGGTACATAAATTAGTTGACATTCAACAGGAGGCCGTTAATACTTCAGTACCGATCGGTATAGAAATAGTTCTGCAAGGCATTCTGTGACGCGGCCTTAGCGAGCGGTGCTCTTACAAAAATAAACGATTCACGGGAGGCTCCATTCATGAAATCGCTCAGTTTCTTTGCGTTCCTGCTGTCCATTTCAGCGCTGCCCGCAGCTGCAAACATCCAGCCTTACCCGGGCAGTTTCAGCAGTCAAGAGATCCTGGCTAACGGCACAACGCTTCATGTCCGGGTTGGCGGGACGGGGCCTGCGGTGGTGCTGCTGCACGGCTTTGGAGACACCGGCGATATGTGGGCGCCACTTGCCGCCTCGCTCGCCGGCGATCATATGGTGATCGTGCCGGATCTTCGCAGCATGGGTTTGTCGGCTGTGACGGAACATGGTTTTGAGAAGATGAATCAAGCCAAAGACATTGCGGACATTCTGGACACACTTCGTATCGCGAGCGCAGTTATTGTCGGTCATGACATTGGCAATATGGTCGCCTTTGCATTTGCTGAGCGGTATCCGGAGCGCACGACGAAGCTTGTGATGATGGACGCGCCCGTCCCTGGGGTTGGTCCATGGGATGACATTTTAAAAAGCCCTCTTCTCTGGCATTTCAGGTTTGGCGGAGCCGACATGGAGAGGCTCGTTGCAGGCCGCGAACGCATCTATCTCGATCGCTTCTGGAATGACTTTGCCGCAAACCCTTCAAAGTTCGACGAGGCCTCTCGCGTGCACTATGCGGAACTCTATGCAAAGCCGAGGCACATGCACGCCGGCTTTGCGCAATTTGCGGCGTTCGACCAGGACGTGATCGATAACAGAGCGGCTGTTGGACGTGGCCGGCTGAAAATGCCTGTGTTGGCGATCGGAGGTGATCATTCCTTAGGTTCGACCATGGCCTACATCATGAGATTTGCGGCCGATAATGTTCGCGAGGTCGTGATAACGGACTCCGGTCACTGGCTGATGGAAGAACAGCCCAAAGCGACCGTGTCAGCCATTGTAGATTTCCTGTCAGCCGATAGCCCCGTAAACTCACGCACGCTCGGTGTTGCCGAGATTGGCGCCCTGGCTCGGAGCGGCGCGGGCGTCGGCACATCGGGGGTCGGCGGAATTCAGACGATTGTGCTGTCCGGTGATCCTGCCAAGGCGGGTCCGTATGCTATCGAGCTCAAGATACCCGCGCATACACACATCGCGGCGCACACTCACCGCGATAATCGGTTTGCAACGGTTGTCTCCGGCGAATGGCACTTCGGCTACGGCAAGAAGGCCGACGACGCTCAGGCGAGCGTGCTTACGCAGGGCGCGTTCTACACCGAACCCGCCAACACGCCCCACTTCGCCTTTACGGGTGACCAGCCCGCGACAGTTTTCATCACCGGAACGGGTCCGAGCGATACGCACTTCGAAAAAGATGGCTCGTCCCCTCCGTGACTGGAAGTACAATTCAAATGCGGTTTGCCGTGGCACGGCGAGAGCCTGGGCTTTGACATGCGTCGCGCAAATTTACTCATGATTAGCGACGGCAACACTCTGCTCCGAGAAAAGTGCTTCTGGTCGATGCGGCGTCCAAATCTGTGCGGCCGATAACTGCCATTATCATGCGCAATCGACGGGATATCCGCGCACGATGTCTCGGCCTAAAAAGATTTGCCTGAACCCGGCGAAGTTGCTGACGCCAATTGCTCCAGAGTCTCAATCAGCTAAACAGCTTACCGCCTCGCGGGCCAGAATCGAGATCCGCTTGATAGATTGATCTTTTTCGATTTTGAAGTGTGGCGAAGGGAATCTTCAAGCCACGAGCAGCGCGTGACTCGACTCACTGAATTTTTTTCTTATGGCGTAACGCCTCTACCACCAGCGCTAAAGCCGGCGAGGCACGACGGCTTGCGTAATACAGGTGATACCCCGGGTAGATCATCGCACGGTCGGCCAAAGCCATCACCAAGCGACCAGCGGTAACGTGTTTGGCAACGATATCGTCCGGGACCCACGTCAGTCCATAGCCCGCGATCGCAGCCGCGACCATGAGATCGCTGTTGTTGAGCACGAGTCGACCCTTCACATGGGCATTCACCGTGCGATCCCCCTGCTTAAATTCCCATGGCAGCAGGCCGCCGTGAGTAGGGAGCCGCAGGGTGATGCAATCGTGTTCGGTAAGATCCTGCGGCGAATGAGGCTGCGGATGAAACCTGAAATACTCCGGACTGCCAACCAGGGCCATCCGCATGTCAGGCGCGATGCGGACCGCAATCATATCCTTCGCCACGTCGCTCCCAAGTCGGATGCCGATATCGAAGCGCTCAGCCACGATATCGGTAAAGCGGTTATCACTGCTGATCTCGACGTTGATTGCGGGGTACTTCGCAAACCAAGGTAGAAGCCTTGGCCAGATCAACGTGCGCACCGCGTGCTCGGTCGCCGTGATGCGTACCGTGCCGATCGGCTTGCCACGCATCTCCCCGAGTACGGCCAGTTCCGCTTCGATCTCGGCAAAGCGCGGGTCAATCGTGCGGAAGAGTTGCTCGCCCGCTTCAGTGGGTGCCACGCTGCGCGTGGTTCGGTTCAGGAGTTTCTGGT
>DATFZF010000029.1:0-5066 GCA_035314705.1 Steroidobacteraceae bacterium
GACATCTCACCCCACGCTGAAGCGCCAAGGGGACCTTACGCCGCACGCTGAACCCGCAAGGGGACCGTTCAGTGAAATCGACAAGGGATCAAGCCGCTGAAATCGCTTCGGTCGCACTGAAATCGCCAAGGGAGAGCGACAGTCGCCGTCAAGAACGCGATCCGCCTGCTTGACCAGCTTTGCGCCGGGGGTATCGCGATCGAGGTCACGCACCGGTCAACGCGGCGGCTCTTCGGACTGGCCGGGCTGACGCCGCTGCGCGACGTGGTTCGGCCGCCCTATCAACCCGATCCCGACCGAGGGCCTGGCCGCCCGCGCCGTGAGATCATGGATGGCGAGATCCAGGTCGACTCACCGTCCCTTCCGCCGCTGTCGCCCATCGAGCGGCGGGATTTTGACTACACCACTCTGGAAGAGGCGATGGCGCACCTCGATGGGGTTGTGAGGCACGCCCGCCGCGCGCTCAATTCGCTGGCCGCGCTGCGCCCTCCCGAAGAACTGGTATCGCCGGATATAACGTACCGGGAGGGGGCCTCGTGCCCGTAGAAGTGACAACGGCGACGCGGGAACGCGCGTTCCAGTCGATCGTGAACATCGAATCCGTTTGATCGTGAACGTCTGATCCAGTCGATCGTGAACGCTGATTGTAATTCCATCGCTGGCTATGCCCGGATTTCGAAACTGGCCGAACGACAGACCATTTTGTCACTGGGCAGACGATTACCTTAACGAAATTTCTAAGCGGGTGGCTCGTGTGTGTCCTCCAGGCTAACCGTAACCCCCAAGGCGGGCAGTTTCCACACAATGCATTCTGCGGCTACCGATGAGCCACCAGTGCGTTATCTATGTGCGCAGCAAGCATCTTTGCCGCCCGCTTTCTGAATCGGCGGGCATGGAACGCTTCCGAAGGAGCAAAATACGCAGCAGTCGCCGGGCTTCGGGCGCAGCAGCGTTCCGCAGCCGGTGCAGTCATAAAAAAACTGGCGGGCATCGGTTGGCATCGACTCAGTCTTGGACGTGCCGCAATTGGGGCAGGTGATGGTTGATTCCGCGATCACCTGAAACGTCATGCGTGAGCATACATTAGCTGCAACCGCATTCTTCGCCAGCCCACGCTTCCCGACCTTCCTTGACCAAAAACCAGACAATCACCAGCGAGCCGAGCGGGTCAATCCACCACGCTCCAAGCACAGCTTGAGCAACGAGGCTGACCACCACGACGAGCGACAGCCAGCCGCAGGCAATGCTCTCCATGGCATCGGCCCGCATTGCGCGGCTTCCAAGTTTATCGGCAAGGGCGATTTTGCGCCGTGCGAGATCGCGCATAATGGGAATGGCAAGCACGCTGACAGCAAGGCCGGGGACGGTGAACTCCGCGCCTTGATGCTGCCACAGGCCCCAACCCGCAGATATCACCACGTAGGCGGTCAGCGCGAATAGCAGAGCGCCGCCAATCCGGCTCGCGAGTCGTTCCGCACTTTCGGAAAACGCCTGCCCGTGCCGCAACTCGACCGACAACCGCCAGATCAGCACCCCGGCGGAAATCAACTCGATAATGCTGTCCAGTCCAAAGGCAAGCAGAACGACGCTTCCGGCGGCGGTACCGGAGGCTAGGGCGACCACGGCCTCGATAATCATCCACGCTATTGTCAGCCATTCGAGCCCAAACGCCTCTCGAATGAGGGCGGGCCGCTCAGGGTCGGATACAGAGCGCGGCGGGGCCTCCGCGCAGCACTCGGACGCGCAGCAGCTTGCGGCAGCCGATCCAAGCGGCGGGGCGGGGGGTGGGATGGCCTTATGCGGCGGGCAATCCACGTTCATACCAACCTCGCGAGCGGCGGACGATTTGGACGACCGACAGCATCACCGGCACTTCCACCAGCACCCCGACGACAGTTGAGAGCGCCGCGCCGGATTGGAATCCGAACAGGGCGATTGCCGTCGCTACGGCCAATTCGAAGAAGTTGCTGGCCCCAATCAGTGCCGAAGGTCCGGCTACGCACCACTCAACGCCGAGACAGCGGTCAAGCCAGTAGGCCAGCCCCGCGTTGAAATAGACCTGTATCAGGATCGGCACCGCGAGCAGCACGATCACGACCGGCTGACGCATAATCTGCTCACCTTGCAAGCCGAACAGCAGCACCAGCGTCAGCAGCAGCGCCGACAGCGAGAGCGGCCCGAGACTGCGCAGCGTGCGGGCGAGCGCCGCCGGTCCACCTCGGCCCAACAGCATGTGCCGCCACAGTTGCGCCACGATCACCGGCACTACGATATACAGCACGACGGACAGAATGAGCGTGTTCCACGGGACGGTGATGGACGACAGCCCAAGCAGAAGCGCGACAATCGGCGCGAAGGCAAACACCATGATCGTGTCGTTGAGGGCGACCTGAGAGAGCGTGAAATGCGGCTCGCCGTCCACGAGGTTCGACCAGACGAACACCATTGCCGTGCAGGGAGCCGCCGCCAGCAGGATCAGTCCGGCGATATAGCCATCAATTTGACCGGCAGGCAGATAGGGCCGGAACAGATGCCCGATGAACAGCCAGGCGAGCAGCGCCATCGAGAAAGGTTTGACCAACCAGTTGATGCCGACCGTTGCGGCGATACCGCGCCAATGTTCCTTCACCTGCCCGAGCGCGGCGAGGTCGATTTTCAGCAGCATGGGAATAATCATCAGCCAGACCAGCAGCGCGACCGGCAGATTGACTTCGGCGACCGTCGCCGCGCCGAGCGCATGAAACAGTCCCGGCACGGCTTGCCCGAGCGCGATACCGATGACGATGCAGAGCGCAACCCATAGCGTCAGATAACGTTCGAACGTGCCCATCGAAGGCGCTTTGCTCCGCACGGCAGTTGCGGCCTCATTCATGGGGCGGGCCTCGCAATGCGATTGCCGCGAGCATCGACGACTGTCTCGCCATCTTCTTTGGCGAAAGCACCATGCTGAGGCTGCGGAAGGATATCCAGCACGGTTTCGGATGGACGGCAGAGCTTCACGCCTGCGGGCGTGATGACAATCGGACGGTTAATGAGAATGGGATGCGTCATCATCACGTCGATAAGCTGGTCATCCGTCAAAGCCGGATTATCCAGCTTCAACTCGGCATAGGGCGGCCCCTTTTGGCGCAGCAAATCGCGCACCGGCATCCCCATGCGCGCGATCAGGCTCACCAGTTCGTCCCGGCTCGGCGGCGTTTTCAGATATTCGATGATGCGCGGTTCCTCGCCGCTGTTGCGGATCAGGGCGAGGACATTGCGCGACGTGCCGCAGTCCGGGTTGTGATAAATCGTGACCGTCATGCAGCCGCGCTCTGTCCGCAGCACGGAGCATCGGCGGCTTCATGCTTCGGCGCGCACCACGCGCCTTGCGGGGTTTCCGGCGTGCAGCACGCCCCGGCAGTCGTGCGGATCGGGCCGAGATCGATGCTATCGCCGTAGACGGTGCTTTCGCCCGAGGTGAGGAAAGCTTCCCACGAAAGCCCTTGCGGGTCCGTGATCCATGATTTTTCTGACTGCGCATAGCAGCAGGTGGTTGCGCCTTCTTCCAACACCGGGCGATCTGCCTCTTTCAGCCGTCCGCAAACTTCGTGCAGTTCGTCCGGCGTCTCGACCTGTATGCCGAGATGATCAAGGCCGGTTTGTCCGCTGCGCGTCGAAATCGCAAAATTTACGCGCGGGTCTTCCAGGATCCATTTCGCATAGTCCGGCTTTGTGACTGCCGGTTGAGCCGCAAACAGCGTGCTGTAGAAGCGGATCGACTGCGCAAGATCAGCGACGGAGACGTGAACGTGCAGGCGTTTCATGACATGCTTCTCCTGTGGACAAGGTTGCGGGATCACAGACGGCGACGCGGCGAGCCGAAGCGTCGCCTTGGCAGCAGTTCTCGGTGAGGTAGGCGAGCAGGCCATTCATCGCCGCATATTCCGCCGTGTAGATCAGCGAGCGGCTTTCGCGGCGGCACTTCACCAAGCCGGACTGCTTCAGGTGATTGAGATGAAAGGAGAGCGTCGCGGATGGAAGGCCCAAGCTCTCCCCGATATGCCCTGCGGGCATCCCGTCCGCTCCAGCTTGAACGAGCAGCCGGAAGACATCGAGGCGCGATTCCTGTGCCAATGCCGACAGAGCGGCTAGAGCTTTTGACTTCTCCATGATTCCAGAATAGTCGAAACACCGGGCGGATGCAAATTTCTAATGCATAATACGGGCATGAATTGCGGCTGCGCCCGCGTCTCGACCGGCGCGCAAGACCTCACCGGACAGCTTGCCCAACTGAAGGCAGCCCCTGCCGTTGACCGCCTGTCGCGCGACACGACCGACCTTCTGGTTATCGCTCGTCAGGTGCAGCAAGCCGGGGCTGGCATCCGTTCACTAGCCGAGCCGTTCCTGGATACCACGTCCGATTTTCGAGATCGTTTTTGCGATCCTTGGTGTTACCGTGAAGCTCGAACGCCGCCGCATCTTGGAGCGCATGGCAAGAGGCCGCGAGGATGCGAAGGCGAAGCGCGTTAAATTCGGACGCAAGCCGATGCTCACCCCGCACCAGCAGGCCGAGGCGATCAAGCGGATCGACGCAGGCGAGACAGAGCGCAGCGGTTGACGGCGTGAAGGCGGCAGCAAGAAAGAAGGCGAAGCGACCCGAGTTATAAGGACCAGGAGAATGACATGATCAAAATCTTAGAAGGGTTTGCGGACAACGTGGTCGCGGCCAGTGCTGTCGGCCGTGTCACGCGGGAGGATTATGAGGCGGTTCTGATCCCGAGGGTCGAGGCGGCCGCCAAGAGGCATTCTAAAATTCGGTGCTATTACGAGATCAGCGCGGACTTCACCGGCATGGAACCCGGTGCAGTGTGGGAGGACTTTAGCCTGGATTTCTCAAACGCGGTCGGGTCACGGTGGCGAACCCGCCCATCATCGGACATTTCAGTGGTGCGTACAATCAGATTGGCCGGCTACCTGACGAGATTCGCGGCACGCGCGAGTGGCGACTTTCAGCTTCCCGTAATGCGAGTCCATCAGGCCGCACGTCAACACTCCGATCAGCAAGCCTGAAGTTTTCGCTGCGT
>DATFZF010000030.1:0-12226 GCA_035314705.1 Steroidobacteraceae bacterium
AGGCCCGTCAGCGAGCCGGTCTTGCCCTTGACCCGGCCATTGGTGAATTTCTCGACGTATTCCGCGTTGACGCGCGCGGAGCGCTCGAGCAGCCGGGAGTGCAGGTAGAACACGTCGCCGGGATAGGCTTCGCGGCCCGGCGGACGGCGCAGCAGCAGCGAGATCTGGCGATAAGCGACGGCCTGCTTGGACAAATCGTCATAGACGATCAGCGCGTCTTCGCCGTTGTCCATGAAGTACTCGCCCATGGCGCAGCCGCCGTAGGGCGCGAGGTACTGCATGGCCGCCGGCATCGAGGCCGAGGCCGCGACGATGATGGTGTGCCCCATGGCACCGTGCTCTTCGAGTTTGCGCACCACATTGGCGATCGAGCTCTGCTTCTGTCCGATGGCGACATAGACGCATTTAACGCCCGTGCCCTTTTGATTGATGATGGTGTCGATGGCCACCGCCGTCTTGCCGGTTTGACGGTCGCCGATGATGAGCTCGCGCTGGCCGCGGCCGATGGGCACCATGGCGTCGATGGCTTTCAGGCCCGTTTGGACGGGCTGCGACACGCTCTGGCGGAAAATCACGCCCGGCGCCACGCGCTCGAGGGGCGATTTCAGCTTGGCGTTCACCGGGCCTTTGCCGTCGATGGGCAGTCCGAGCGCGTCGACGACGCGGCCGAGAAGTTCCGGGCCCACCGGCACTTCGAGGATGCGGCCGGTGGTTTTAACCACCGATCCTTCGGAAATGTGCTTGTAGTCGCCGAGCACCACCGCGCCCACCGAGTCCTGCTCGAGGTTCAGCGCCAGCCCAAAGGTGTTGCCGACGAATTCGAGCATTTCGCCGTAGCGCGCATCGGCGAGGCCGTGGATGCGCACGATGCCGTCGGTGACGCTGACCACCGTGCCGACGTTGCGCGCCTCCGTGGCTCCCTCAAATTTGTCGATGCGCGCCTTGATCAGGTCGCTGATTTCCGATGCCTTGATGGACATATCGATCCTCTTGCTGCGGGTCGAAATGACCCGCGACTAAATCAGTTCCAGTTCGCCAACATCGCTAGCTCGTCAATTCCGTGGCGAGCCGTTCCAGGCGGCCTTTCAACGAGCCGTCGATGACGAGATCCCCGGCGCGCACGAGCGCGCCGCCCAGCAGCGCCGCATCGACCGACGTGCTCATGCGCACCTCGCGCTTGAGCCGCTGAGCCAAGGCCTGCTTGAGCTTCCCGGCTTGGGCGGCGTCGAGCGGCACGGCCGAGATCACCTCGACATCGACGGTATTCTCGACCGCGGATCGCAGCGCCTCGTAGTGCGCGGCAATTTCCGGCAGCAGCCGCAGGCGGCGATTCTCCGCCAGCACGCGCACGAAGTTTTGCATACCGGCATCGAGCTTGGCTCCGGCGACGCCGGTAATGAGCCCGGCCAGGTCCGCGGGAGTCCACCGCGGATCCTTGGCAAGCGGCGCGACCCGCGGATCGGCGGCGATCTCGGCCGCCGCCTCGAGCCCCTGCGACCACGCGGCGAAGGCGTTCGCGTCCCGCGCGTATTGGAACGCGGCTTTCGCGTAAGGCCGGGCAATGGTCGCGCGCTCAGCCACGCGCAACCTCGGCCGCCAATTTGTCCAACAGCTCGGCGTGAGTCTTCGGATCGATCTCGCGGCCGATCAAACGCGACGCACCCTCGACGGCGAGCTTGCCCACTTCACGGGCCAGAGTCTCACGCGCCCGCGAGGTCTCGCGCACCACCTCTTCGTGGGCATGCTCCACCAGCCGCTGCGCCTCGCTCGAGGCGGTGCCCTTGGCCTCCTCGATGATTTCGTTCGAGCGCTTGCCGGCCAGGTCGACGATCTGCGCGGCGCGCTCGCGCGCCTCGTGGATGATCTCCTTGGAGCGCTTTTCGGCCTCGTCGAGATCCTTTTGGCTCTGGCTGGCGGCGGCCAGGCCATCGGCAATCTTCTTCTGCCGCACTTCGATCATCTCGAGGATGTTCGGCCAGATGAATTTCATCACCGCCCAGGCGACGACGAAGAACACCACCCCTTGGATGACCAGCGTTAGTGCTAAGTCCATATCCTTCTCCTGAGGTTCGAAGACGAGCCCGCCGCCCTCGAACGTGCGACTACTTGGCGCCGAGAGAACCCAAGAAAGGATTGGCGTACAGCAGCAGGAAGCCAACGGCTACGCCGATGATGGGCACGGCGTCGAGCAATCCGGCGACGATGAACATCTTGATTTGCAGCATGTTGGTCAGCTCGGGCTGGCGCGCGGAGCTCTCCAGGAACTTGCCGCCGAGGATGCCGAATCCGATAGCGGCCCCCGCTCCGCCCAGGCCGATCACCAGGCCTGCTGCGATCACGGTGGCGCTCATGAGTTGAGCGATCTGGCTCACATTTTCCATTGTTGTCTCCGGTCTTTAAAGTCTGATAACGAATCGAATCTAATGCTTCTCGGCCGCGATACCCACATACACGATGGTCAGCACCATGAAGATGAAGGCCTGAAGAGTGATGATGAGGTAGTGGAACGCGGTCCAGATGACGCCGGCGACGAATTGGCCGGCACCCAGAAAATAGGTCGACACTTGGTTGAGCGCCGCGCCCAGGGTGAAACAGGCGATCAGCAGGAATATGAGTTCGCCCGCATACATGTTGCCGAACAACCGCATCGACAGCGAGAGCGGCCGCACTGCCTCTTCGATCACACGAAACAGAAAATTGACCGGCGCCAGAATCACGGCCCAGATGCCGTGGCCGTGAAACGGCGCGGTGAACCATTCGCCGAAGAAGACACGCGGGCCCTTGCTCGTAATGCCGACATACTGAATCAGGATAAATACGCCCAATGCCATGCCGACGGTGGTGTTGATGTCCGCAGTCGCGACCGTTCGAAGATGCCCCACGCCGAACGCTTTGGCGGCGGCAGGCAGGACATCCACCGGCAGGATGTCCATGAAATTTTCCATAAACACGAGGGCAAAAATGGTGATCGCGAGAGGCGCGATGAATTTGTTCGATCCGTGGAAGGTGTCCTTCACCATGCCGTCGACGAATTCCACCAACATCTCGACCGCCGCCTGAAATTTGCCCGGCACCCCGGCGGTGGCGCGGCGGGCGGCAAACGAGAGCAGCGCGATCAGCACGAAGGACAGGAGCAGCGTAAACACCACGCTGTCGAGATGCAGAGCCCAAAAGCTCCCATGCGTCGTATTGACGGTGAGATGCGTCAAGTGGTGCTTGATGTAGCCCGTCACCCCGCCCGCAGCTTCTTCTTCAGCCATCATTCCGAAACGCATAAGTCCCCAATCTAAAGTCAAGCACTGGTCAACCACGCCGAATCAACCCGACCCAATATCCCAATTGCGCGGCCACTACACCAATCAATAGCGGCGCCGCCTCGAGTTTCAAGCGCGCCAGCGCCACATATAGCGCCGCCACGAACCACAGCCACTTCAAGGCCAATCCGCCGTACATCGCCATGTTCAGCGTCGCGGCGCCGGCGACCCCCGGCCTGAAGGCGCGCCACCCGAACAGCGCGCTGCCCGCAGCGACGATCAACCCGCCCGCCAGCGCCGCAACCGCCGCGGATGCGCCCTTGAGCGCAAGAAACACAGACGCGACCAGCACCGCGCAGCCTGCTTGCAGGAGCACGACGCGAACGACCAGCCGGTAGCCCCGATCTGGAACGTCACTCATCGCGAAGGGAACCAAATCGACGCATGTCGTCGACGCGGCGAACGGCGCGCTACCCTCGTTTTGCACATATGAGCCGTCGCCAGTCAAAATTGCCGGCGCATTATAGAGAGGCGGCCCCGCTGCTTCAAGGCGTTCAAGCCCTTATTTTGGCGCCTTTTTTGTTACTGAATATGTCCGAGGATGCCCTCGAGTTCATCCACGCTATTGTAGCTGACGATGAGCTTGCCTTTGCCCGATGCAGTGTGCTGGAACATCACCTTGGCCCCCAACTTGTCCGCCAACTCTCGCTCCAGGCGCTGAATATCCGGATCCGCCGCCGGCGGCTCCTGGGCGCCGGGCGCGGGCGGGTTGATGATGCGGCGCACCAAGCTCTCGGTTTCGCGCACCGACAGCGATTTCTTGGCCACGAGGACGGCCACTTCGATCTGCTGGCGGCGGGAGGTCAAGCCCAGCAGCGCGCGCGCGTGGCCCATTTCGATGCGGCGCTGCTCCAGCAATTCCTTGACCTCGTCGGCCAGTTCCATGAGGCGCAGCAGGTTGCTCACCGCGGCGCGCGAGCGGCCCACGGCCTCGGCGGCCGCCTGATGCGTCAGCCCGAATTCTTCGATCAAGCGCAGCAGCGCTCCGGCCTCTTCCAGCGGATTGAGGTTTTCCCGCTGAATATTCTCGATGAGCGACATCGACACGGCGGCCTCGTCGGGCACATCGCGGATGACCGCGGGAATCTCCGTCAGCCCGGCCATTTGGGCCGCCCGCCAACGGCGCTCGCCGGCGATGATTTCATAGCGCTGTGATTCGCCGGGAACGCGCGCTCCCAGCGGGCGCACCAGAATGGGCTGCACCAGACCCTGTGATTTGATCGAGTCCGCCAGTTCGCTCAAGGTCTCCGTGCGCATATCGACGCGCGGCTGGTATTTCCCCCGCTGCAGCAAATCCAGCGGTAAACTCGCCAGCCGGTCGCCCGCGAGCACGGGCAGTTCGGCCGCGGGCGCAGGCGCACCGGCGCGCTTCGCGAGCAGCGGACTCAACTCGGCGAGACCGCGGCCCAATGACGGTTTTTTCCCGGACATCGGACGATTATACGGGGGCGGGCGGCACGTCGTCGCGGCGAATCATCTCGCCGGCGAGCATTAAATACGCCAGCGCGCCGCGCGACTCCTTGTCGTGGAAAAGCACGGGTTTGCCGAAGCTCGGCGCCTCCGCCAAGCGCACGTTGCGCGGGATCATGGTGCGAAACACCTTGTCGCCGAAGTGCTGGATCAGCTGCGCGGACACTTCGTTGGCAAGGTTGTTGCGCGGGTCGTACATGGTGCGCAGCAGACCTTCGATTTCCAGATCGGGATTGATGCTGCCCTGAATCTGTTCGATGGTTTGCATCAAGGAGCTCAAGCCCTCGAGGGCGTAGTACTCGCATTGCATCGGGACCATCACGGAGTCCGCCGCCACCAATGCGTTCAGCGTCAGAATATTGAGCGCCGGCGGACAGTCGATCAAGATCACGTCGAAGTCTTCGCGCACGGGTTTCAGCGCGTTGCGCAATTTGAACTCCCGTCCCGCGGCCGCGCCTAGCAGCCGCACCTCGGCTGCGGTGAGATCCTGATTGGAGGGCATCAGCATGAATCCGCCGTACTCGACCGGCACCAACGCCTCCATCGCGCTGCAATCACCCAGCATCACGTCGCAGCTCGTGCGCGATTGGGAATGCTTGTCGATACCGCAGCCCATGGTGGCATTGCCCTGGGGATCCAAATCGATCAGCAGCACGCGCCGTTTGGTGGCCGTCAGCGAGGCGGCCAGATTGACGGCGGTCGTGGTCTTTCCGACTCCGCCTTTTTGGTTTGCTACCGCGATGACCCGCTTCATTTTCTGCTCGATTTGGGTCCGGCCGAGTGGGCCTTGGCAGGTGAGAATTCCACAAGATGCCGCTCGTCGTCCAGCCCCGGCACTTTGAGCCGGTGCACCGCCAGCACACGAAACGACTTCGGCAGGGCGGATATTTCCTCGTCCGGCCGCTTTCCCTTCATGGCCAGCAATACTCCGTCCGGCGCACACAGGTGCCCGGCGTAGGCCGCAAAATCCGCCAGCGACGACAGTGCCCGCGCGACCACGGTATCGAAAAGCTCGAACGGCCGGTAGCTTTCCGCCCGGGCATGGGCGACTCGAGCATTGACCAACCCAAGCTGCGCGGCGGTGCGCTCGACGAATCGCGCCTTCTTGCCGGTGGCCTCGACCAGCGTAAAGCGGCGGCGCGGATTGACGATGGCCAGCGGCAGGCCCGGAAAACCCGCGCCGGTGCCGATATCGGCAACGCGGTCGCCGCGTAAATAGGGCTGCACGCTCAGACTGTCGAGTACGTGTTTGCGCAGCATGCTCGGGCGGTCGCGGATGGCGGTCAGGTTGAATTGCGCATTGCCGAGTTCCAGTTCGTCCACCAGCTTGAGCAGCGCCTCGCCGCTCTCGAGATCCAACGCGATCCCGAGGTCGCGCGCGCCGGCCGCCAGCAGCTCATGTTCCGATTCACGCGTCACGAGCGACGTGCTCAAGGATCGGGAACGCTGTCGAGAACCATGGATAATTCCGCTTGATCCGGCGCCACCTCGAGGCGGCCGCTGAAGCGGATCTCGCCCTCGCGACCCTCGCAGGCGGCGGCCTGGCTAGCGGCACCGGCCGAGGCCGGCGCGGCGTTCTTCAGCCAGCCGGCACACGCCGCCGTGAATACGCTCTGGGCCTCTCCCGCCGCCAAACTCACGGAGGCCTGCACACGGGACAGGCGATCATGCTTGAAGCACAGCAGGTACTCATCCGGCATGCGTCCGACGAAGCGGGGCGCGGGAGCATTGGCGGCGTAGCACTCCGCGTCCTCTCCCGCCGCGCCGCCATGCGCCTCGTCGCGGAACAGCAGCACCTCGTGAAGCGACACGGGAATGTCTTTGAGCACACTGCCGAACGGAGCGATGAGCAGGCCGTGCCAATCGTACGAGCCATCCACGGGCTCATGCGTCTGCGGATCCGGCGCGGCACGGTCCGGAGCCGTCGCCCGGGGCGCGGGCGCTCGGCAGGCGGGCAACGCCAGCAATGCCCCCAGCAACAGCATCACGCCCGCGCTTGCTCGCGCAGGATCATCGCCGCGCTGATGCCGATGAATCATTCAGGCGGCCGCCAGTCTGCCCGCAAGCTGTTCCAGTTCTGCCGCGGCGTCGGGGTCCTGCGGCCGTTCATCATCGAGGACGCGGCGCAGAGCCCGCAGCGCCGTGCCCTTCAGTTTGGCGCATGCGCTGGCATAATGAGTGCGCCAGTCCGCGATGAGTTCATGCTCGAACAACTCGTAGTCTCGCTCGTCGACGATGGCGTCGAGTACCATGGCGCAGACGGCCAGTTGCTGCACCCGGCCCCAGCTCAGAGCGGGCGCGGAGCAGCCCTCGGCAAAGCAACGGCGTAGATAAGCGGGCGGATCCGCGCTCGCGATATCGTCGAGCAGGTCGCCCACGTCGTAGGATTTCACCAGGTGTTCATAGGCCGCCATCGATCGCATTATCCGCGCCGCATGAGAACATTAGGAATTATGAGTAGAATTTATTTATTGGCGATATTGGCGGCGTTCCTGATCGGCGCACAGGGTGCCGGCGCGACCACGCGCGAGGTGCGCGGCAGCCTGATCTTGGAGAATATCCCCGAGTCGGGGGTGGGGGTGGGCGAGAAGCTCGACGCCTATATGAACGCTCGCCCGGCGACTCCGCTCGGCTTCTCGCCGAAGGGCCAGCTGCTCATCGCCACGCGATTCGCCGAAGTGGATCAGCTGCATCTGGTCGAGCAGTCGGGGGGCGCACGCCGCCAGCTCACCTTTCTGCCCGAGCCGGTCACTCAGGCCGCGTTTTCCCCGGATCCCGGACGCAGCGCCTTCGTGTATCTCAAGGACGAAGGCGGCAACGAGAATGCCCAGCTCTACTACCAGCGCCTGGGGGAACCCGCCGCGAAACGCCTGACGGACGGCAAGTCGGTCAACGGCGCGCCTATATGGTCGAACCGGGGGCGCGAAATCGCGTTCTTCACCACCGCACGCGACGGAGTGACCTATGACATCGACATCGTCGACCCGGAGTCCGGCTCGCTGCCGCGGCTCGCCGTCACCGGCGACGCCGACGGCGCCTGGTATCCGCTCGATTGGTCGCCGGATGACCGCAAGCTGCTGGTAATGAAATATCTTTCGATCTCCGACGCGCATCTGTACGTGGTGGATTTGGAATCGGGGCAGAAGCGCGAATTGGAACCCTCGGCGTCGAAGGCCGGGATCCGCGGCGCCAAATTTTCCCGCGACGGTCAGGGCGTGTATTTGATTTCGGACCGCGACGGCGATTTCGCGCAGCTGCGCTACGTCAATCTGTTCAACGGCGAGAAGACCGTCGTCTCGGGCCACTTGGCCTGGGACATCGAGGAGCTGGCGATTTCGCGCGACGGCCGCTACCTGGCCTACGTCAGCAACGAGGCCGGGTTCGGCAAGCTCAACCTGCTCGATTTGCGCGCGCACCAGGACCTGATACCGCCCAAGCTGCCGGCGGCCGGCATCATCGGCTCCTTGAGTTTCGACGCGGAGGGCAATCGGCTTGCCTTCGGCTTCGAGGCCCCCGATCGGCCGCGCGATGCCTATGTCCTCGACATCGCCGCGAATCGCTTGGAGCCCTGGACGCGCAGCGAGGCGGGCGCGGTCGACCTCGCCAAGTTCGTGACGCCGCGGTTGACGCAGTTTCCGACCTTCGATCGCGTGGAGGGCGGGATTCGCCAAGTGCCGGTGTTCGTTTACGAGCCGGCGACGCCGGGTCCGCACCCGGTGCTGATCACCTTGCACGGCGGGCCTGAATCGCAGTTCAAACCGGGCTTCGATCCGTGGCTGCAGTACGTGGTGAATGAGCTCGGATTCGCCGTCGTCGCCCCCAATGTGCGCGGCTCGTCCGGCTACGGGAAGGGCTATCTGGCGCTCGACAACGGCGTGCTGCGCGAGGACGCGGTGAAGGACATCGGGGCGCTGCTCGTTTGGCTCGGCCTGCAAAGCGGGTTCGACGCGAAACATGCGGTGGTCTGCGGCGAGTCCTACGGCGGCTACCTGGCGCTCGCGACGCTGGTCAATTTCAGCGATCGGCTGCGCGGCGGCGTCGATATGGCGGGCATCGCCGACTTCGTCAGCTTCCTGACCAATACCGCGCCGTATCGCCGCAATCAGCGCCGCGCCGAGTACGGGGACGAACGTGATCCCGACATGCGCGCGTATCTCAAGCGAATTTCACCGCTGACGAATGCGGAGCGCATTTCACGTCCCGTGCTCATCGTGCACGGCAGAAACGATCCGCGAGTGCCGCTGAGCGAAGCGGAGCAGATCGTCTACCGGCTGCGCGGCAAGGGCGGCGAGGTGTGGTATCTGCAAGCCGTTGATGAAGGTCACGGCTTTCGGAAAAAGCAGAACCGGGACGCCTACTACAGAGCGTTCGCGCAGTTCCTGTTGAACACGAGCCGATGAGCGGCACGCCGCTCGCGCCGGCGAGCGTCTATTTGCTGCCGGATTTCGCCGTCACCAACGGGGAGGTTTGGCTGGCAAAATACGCGGCGGCGATTTTGACGTCTTCGTCGCTGGTGAGCAGCTGCGCCATGCCATCCATCACCACGTTCTTGCGGCGGCCATTGCGATAGGCCGTCAACGCCTGCTCCAGATAGTCGACGTGTTGCCCCGCGAGCACGGAGGGCTTGGGCGTCATCGGCGCCTCGACGCCCAGACCGTTTTCGCCGTGACAGGCCACGCAGGCGGCCACTTGTTTCGGAACCTTGCCGTTCACCGCGGCGCTCGGTTGAACCGGAGCGGGTCCCTGCAGGTAGGCGGCGATGTCTTCCATGTCTTGATCGGTCAACGATGCCGCCTGCGCATGCATGGTTGCGTGCGGGCGGGTGCCGTCGCGGTACTCCTGCAGCGCAGCGACGATGTAGGAGGCATGCTGGTGGCGAATCTTGGGCACGCTGTAGTCCGGATAGGCGTTGCGGTAATTCTCGATGCCATGGCAGCCGTAGCAGGTGTAGAACTTCTTTTCGCCGAGGGCCGGATCGCCTGCCGCGCGCGCGCCAACCGACCAGCTCACGCAGAGCGCCGTGCTTGCAAGCCAGGCCAGGCCATTCAATCGAGACAACATCTCATTCTCCGCGTCCAGGGGGTGCAAATGGAGCGCTGATGTTAAAGAGTGGCCGCTCAAAATGCCACTCGCGCAATGCTGCGTCGGCGAAATCGCGGCGCCGCTACTCGAGGACGTCCGCCAAGTCCTGCAAGAAAGTGGGGTCCGTCGGCTTCGCTCCCGAAGGGTAACGGCAGGCGACGCGCCCGTCGCGATCGATCAGGAATTTCTCGAAATTCCAGCCGATATCTCCCGGAAAGCCATTCTCTTTGGCGGTCAGCCAGGCATAGAGAGGATGCCGGTGGGCGCCGTTGACGTCGATTTTTGCCGCCAAGGGGAAGCTCACGCCATAGGTGAGGGAGCAGAAGCTTTGAATCTCCGCGGCGGTGCCCGGCTCCTGCGCGCCGAATTGATTGCAGGGGAATCCGACGATCGTGAAATTCTGCTCCTTGAGCTCCTGGTAGAGTTCCTCCAGGCCCGCATATTGCGGCGTATAGCCGCACTTGCTGGCGACGTTCACCGCCAGCGTCACTTTGCCGTGTAGTGGGGCGAGAATATTCGGGGTGCCGTCGAGGCCCAGCACGGCAAAATCGTAGAAATTCGTCATGTGGCCCGTGCTCGTCATGACTCCTTTCTCAAGCCGCGCGGTCGCGCTTCTTCAAGTGCACCAGCAGCAGCGACACCGCCGCGGGCGTCAAGCCCGGAATTCGTGCGGCCTGGCCCAGAGTCTCCGGGCGCACGTCGCGCAGGCGCTGGCGCGCCTCGTTCGACAGTCCGCCGACATCCCCATAGTCGATGTTCGCCGGCAGGCGCAAGTCTTCGTTGCGCTGCTGACGCTCGATTTCGTCGTTCTGCCGCTGCAGATACCCCGAGTACTTTGCTTGGACCTCGACCTGCAACTTCACTTGCTCGGCCAGGCGTTCGTCGCCGCGCCAGTCAGCGCCGCGCTGCACCGCCGCGGGTGCGCCTGCCGATGCGGGTGCGGCTGCTGGCGCAACGCGGATCAAGTCATCATAGTCGAGCTCCGGACGGCGCAGTAAATCCAAGGCGTGCGCCTCGCGCAACAGGGGCGAACCCAGTTTGGCGAGCAACTGATGGTCCACGTCGCCCGGCTGCACCACGGCCGCGGCCAGCCGCGACACTTCGTCCGAGACGGCCGCGCGTTTGCGCTCGAAGAAATCCCAGCGGTCATCATCGACCACCCCCAGCGCACGGCCCTGCGCCGTGAGGCGCAGATCCGCGTTGTCCTCGCGCAAGCTCAGGCGGTACTCCGCGCGGCTGGTGAACATCCGGTAGGGCTCCGGGGCGCCGCGGGTGATCAGATCATCGACCAGCACGCCGATATAGGCTTCGCTGCGTTTCGGACTCCACGCCTCGAACTCATCGGCCAGCCGCGCCGCGTTGATGCCGGCGAGCAGCCCTTGAGCCGCGGCTTCTTCGTAGCCGGTGGTGCCGTTGATCTGGCCGGCGAAGAACAGGCCGGCAAGGAACTTGCTCTCCAGGCTGCATTTGAGATCGCGTGGATCGAAGAAATCATATTCGATGGCGTAGCCCGGGCGCGTGATGTGCGCGCGCTCGAACCCCGCGATGGTGCGCACGAACTCGCATTGCACGTCGAACGGCAGACTGGTGGAGATGCCGTTGGGGTAGATCTCATGCGTGTCCAGGCCCTCGGGCTCGACGAAGATCTGATGCGAGGTCTTGTCGGCGAAGCGCACGACCTTGTCCTCGACCGACGGGCAGTAACGCGGGCCGACGCCCTCGATCAACCCGGTGAACATCGGCGAGCGGGCGGTGGCGCCGCGAATGATGTCGTGAGTGCGCTCGTTGGTGGCCGTGATGTGGCAGGGCAGCTGGCGCGGGTGGGCGCCGCGTGTGCCGAGGTAGGAGAACACCGGCCGCGGATCATCGCTGTGCTGTTCGCGCATGCCGGAAAAATCGATGCTGCGGCCGTCGATCCGCGGCGGCGTGCCCGTCTTCAGGCGGCCGACGCGCAACTTCAGTTCGCGCAGGCGAGCCGCGAGACTCGTCGAGGGCGGATCGCCGGCGCGCCCGCCCGGATGGCTCTGCAAACCGACGTGAATCCTGCCGCCCAAGAAGGTGCCGACGGTCAACACGACGCTGCGCGAGCGGAATTCGATGCCGCTTTGCGTGATCACACCCACCGCGCGGTCACCCTCGATCACGAGGTCCGCCGCCTCTTGCTGAAAGAGCGTGAGATTCGCCTGGGTCTCGAGCATGCGACGAATCGCGCGCTTGTAGAGTTGCCGATCGGCTTGCACCCGGGTGGCGCGCACGGCCGGTCCCTTGCTCAAGTTCAGGGTGCGGAATTGAATGCCGGCTTCATCGGCGGCGAGCGCCATCGCGCCACCCAGGGCATCGATCTCCTTGACCAGGTGACC
>DATFZF010000031.1:0-65750 GCA_035314705.1 Steroidobacteraceae bacterium
CGCCAGAGGCGCTTCGGTCTTGGTCCTAAAAAACCCGGTAACCGAATTATCACCGCCCGTGAGGATTCTCTTCGCGTCATCCACGGACATTGTCTTGACCGCGTTTACGAGAAGCTCCTTGGCTTCCGGTACTGCCTGTTCAGCTGCTCTGTTCATGGCGACAACGAGTTCGTCGGTATCCTTGCCGCGTCCCATCATGCGCATCACATTGGCGACTTCATCGAGCGCTGGAGGCAGCGGGATCTTGACCTTGGGATTGTCCAGAAATCCGCCCGGAACGCCGAGCTTGGCGATAGCAGAAGCGGCTCCTTTGTCGAGCGCACCTTTGATTCCCCGAGCAGCGTCCTGGTTCGTCAGATCGGCCAGGCCCAACGCGAAAGCGGATCCAACCAGTACGCAGCCAATCAGCCCGGCTAGAGCCAAACGCACCCACGATTCGACCGCTGCTGAAGGAAGCATAGCCGGGGCAATGCTACTAGATTTCAGCGGCCGACATGCATTTAGAGGTGCACGGGCAGCTGATCGAAGTCGGGCGGCGACGCTCGCAAGGGAATTTTGCTCTTTTGTTCAACGGGCGCCGATGCCGAAAGCTCTCGGCGTAATTGCGCTATCTGGGCGCGCGCGATGAGCAACCGCGCCGAACGATAATAATCCAGGTCAATTTGCCGTAATAAGTCTTCCATGACACACAAACGCTGCCAAGTGTTGCAGCGCGTTGTCCGTCTGTTAGCGCACTTTACTTTGTAAATTCGTTTCCGCGGACCGTTGTGGCGATGCACACGCGGTCCCGGCCCTCATGCTTTGCGCGATAGAGGGCATCGTCCGCTGCCTTGAGCAGTTCGATCGGTGTGGTTCCGTTCGCGGGAAATGTTGCGACGCCGAACGAGGCGGTGGGCGCCGGCAGCGTTTGCCCCAGATGGGTGAGGTTGGTGTTCCGAATTGCCGCCCGCATCTGCTCCGCACGCTGGCAGGCGGCTTCCAGGCTCGCTTCCGGCAGTACGACGGCAAGCTCTTCACCACCGTAGCGGCACGCCATATCGGAGGGGCGAATGCTCTTCATGATGGCGCGTGCCAGGGCGTTCAGCACGAAGTCGCCGGCGTCATGGCCGTACTTGTCGTTGAAGTGCTTGAAGTGGTCGATGTCGATCATCACAACCGCCACCGGCTTGCCGCTGCGCTCGGCGCGGTGGAGTTCGCGGTTGAGGGCGTCTTCCATGTAACGTCGGTTATACAGACCTGTCAGGCCGTCGCGCAGGGCCAGCTCGCGCAGGGCATCGCGCAGTTTGAGATTGGCGAGGGCCGGTCCGACCCTGTCGCACAACGCGCGCAGTCGCTGTTCGGTGTCCGGGTCCGGACGCCGGGTGCTCGCGCTCACCTCAACCGCGATGTGGAATAGACCCAGAATCTGCCCCTGTCCGTGGACCGGCATGCAGACGTAGCTCTCGGTTTCCGCGCGCACATGTCGGCACCGAATGGCGCCGGTCCGCGGGACGAAATGCCGGCGGCCGAGCCGCAGGGCCCAGCATTCATCCGGTGCCAGTGTCGGCTCAGGCGCGGACCCTCCGCCCCAGGTGGAGACGTGTTCCAGCACATCGCGCGACTCGCGGTAGATGAATAGAGATCCGGGCGACGCGGGAAACAACTGCGCGCCGGTATCGCGCACGATCTCGTACGCCTCGCTGCGCTGCGTGCACGACTGCAGCAGCTCGGCCATGAGCGACAGAGTTTCGTTATTGCGGTGAAACGTTTCGAGTTGACGCACCGTGGCTTGCAACTGCTCGTTGTTGCGCTGCATCGCGGCATCGGCCTCGCGGCGCGCCGCAACCTGGCGGGCCAGATTGCGGTTTGCATCGCGAATTGCCGTCATCCGGACTTGCAGCGTTTCCTCCGCGCTACGCAACGCGGCTTCCTTCTGATACATCGCGGTCACGTCGCGCGCGGTCGTGATCTCCCCGATCAATTTGCCGTGATTGTCCAGCAGCGGCGTCGTCCTGAGGCTGACTCGGACGATTTCACCGCTCTTCTTGCGCCGCTCGGTCGTCGATGAGGTAGGGCGTCCCGCGCGCACGCGTTCTAGCAGGCGCGCATAGTCGCCCTCGGAGAGCTCGGCGGCATGCAGTCTTCGGAGCGGCTGACCGATGGCTTCCTCGGCGGAGAAGCCATACAAGCTGGCCGCTTCGCGGTTCCAGTACGTGACTACCGCGTCCAGGTTCTTGACGATGACAGCCTCCCCGCTCTGCTCAAGCACCTGCGCCAGTTCGCGGGCGCTTGCCTCCGAGGGCTCGGTCTCGGCATCGGGAAGCATGAGTGGATTGACGACGCGCATTGAACTGAAGCCTATGGGCGGACGGAAACGTCCGGCAGGATCGCCGACTTCAGGACGCGTTCATCCAACCTCACGTCGGCTCCATCGGCGTAATTCATTTTTGCTCGATCACTGCAACTCCCGGCAAACTTCCTGGTCGTCTACGTGTTCATCGGCAGGGAGTCGGCATTCTTAAGGGGTTCCCCTAGCGAAAATAGGTATTTAGTCCAGAACTCACATCGAACCCAGGATTATGACAACGAGGGCAACCCAACGGGACTTCCCGAGCGCGTCAATCAGTCATGTCTCTCGAAAATAGTGTCATCCTTCGCATGCCTCAGGCGAACCCTTGTCCACGCTTCGACTCTATTCCAAATCGACGAGCACACAATGCCGATCGCGACCGCCAGCACAATTTCCATTAGCCACGCCGAGTCCCATTTCAGCACCCTGTGGGCACGCGCGATGACGAAGTCGTTCACGATGTAGATGAACAGCGAGGCTGAGGCAACCGCTACCAGCGGGCGGCGGAGCAGGCGTGGAATCGGGATCCGGTTCTTCCAAATCAGCATCATGGCCGAAAGGAAAAAGAAAGCATCCAATTGGCTGAAGCTTCCAGCAACGCCCGGCACACCCACATAGGTCGCAATCGCCAAAGCGCTCAGCAATGCGCTTAGCCACAGCCTATCGCCGCGACTCCGCACCTGCGTTACCGCGACCCCAAGAGCCAGCATCCAGAAAAATTTGAAGGGCGCCACGCCTGACTGCCCCGGTACACCGTCCCACCAGTGCATGCCCACCTGTGCAAATGAAACACATAGACCCACCAGCACCAGCGCAAAGCTGGCCGCAAAATCCTGCGTGAACGTGCGCGTGCCTCCTCCCCGCCTTTTCGCCAGCAAGCCCCATAGCTGCGTGATGAGCGCCAAACCGAGAGTGTTCGCCGCCAGCACGTCAAGGAACCAGAAGGTCCAATGCGGATGCGCGGTGTCAGCGAAAAACGAGCCCATCAGCAAGAAATCCGGCAACCAGAAGCTGGTGACGCCGGACATCCACCGCACCAGTTGCCACAGGGCCGCTGGAACGGCAAAGCGAATGATGAACGTCAAAACCGGCCTCAATTCGGCCCGCTGCTCCAGGTCGCGCAGAAAGAACTTGCCGAAACTCATGCCGGATACGACAAAAAGGGTCGAGGTGCCGATCACATTGAGCCGGGTCGCATGTCCGAGCACCACTAATATGATCGATATGGCGCGTAAGACGATCGGCGTCTCGATGGTCTGCCAGAAAGTGCTGACGCTTGCTTGCATCCGCTCCGACGCGGAACCGACCCCCGCCGTCAGCTCACGAAGCGGAGTTTGCTCCCAGCGCTCCGGCAAATATCCGAGTTCATCCTCGATGGTCAACGAGACACTGATGTAGGACAGCGAATCGCCTCCGAGACTGATGAACGAATCGTCCACATGGATCACCCGCAGGCCGAGCGTCGCCTCGATCTCGTGCACGATGCGCGCGAGTTTCGGATCTAGTGGTTTGCCGGGCGAGTGCACCGGGCCTGGATCGTTGCCGGGCTCAAGATCCAGCAGCGCCAGTGTCTTGCGATCAAGTTTTCCGTTGGGCAGATAAGGCAATTGGTCGCGGAAAACGATGCGAGACGGCACCATTGCATCCTGCAAGCGTGCTCTCAGGGCTTCACGGAGGTTCGCCCCGCGCCCGGCTTGATTCGCCGGCATGCCGCCTTCAGTCACAACAACCGCGAACAACAACTTGTCGTCGTTCGGACCCAATCGCGTCGTCACAGCCGCGTCCCTGATACCGGCCTGACTCAGCAGGCAGGCCTCAATCTCATCGGGTTCGATACGGACACCGCGAATCTTGATTTGGGCGTCCATTCTCCCAAAGATCTCGACCCTGCCGTCAGAACGAAAGCGTCCGAGATCCCCTGTGTAATAGATCAAATCATCCGGATCTTCCCGCATGAAATTGGGTTGGAATACCTGACGAGTCAGCTCGGGATTCTGAAAATACCCATTGGAGCGATACGGCGTGCGGATCGCGATCTCGCCAACCTCCCAGAGTCCGCATAGCAATTGTCTGTCACGCACGATCAGCACATCGACTCCTGGCTGCGGCCGTCCCACAGGCTGAATGCCGGATTCGATGCGCTCGATGCCATGCCATAGTTTGGCCAGCGTGGTTTCGGTAGGCCCATACAGGTTGGTGATCTGGGTATTGGAGGCCGCCGCAGCCTGAAAGCGGGTGAGAAGTTGATCGCTGAGGGGTTCGCCTGCAAAGAAAATGTGTTTCAGGGTCCTAAAGGGTTGCGTCGCCGGCTCAGCCATCAGCCAAGCCTTCATCAGAGAGGGTACGCAATGCATGGCGGTGATGTGGGTCTCCGATATCCATTGCAGCATGCGGCGGGCATCGAGCACGGCCTCCCGTGCCGGGATGTGGATGCAGGCGCCGCTGGTCAGCGGATAAAAAAGATCTCGCAACACCACGTCGAAAGAGAGAGCGGTAAGTTGCGCGGTCCGATCACCCGGACCTATCGGAAAGGTCCGGCGCTGCCAGTCGAGAAAATGCGCCAGGCCCTGATGTCGACCCAGCACGCCCTTGGGCACGCCGGTGCTGCCGCTTGTGAAGAAAAGATAAGCACTCGAATCGACTTGCTGCCAAGGCGCAATCGGTACGAGGGGTTCCTCAATCAAGCTATGTGCCGTTGGCCATGCGCGGGTGACGATTGCGCCAAGCGGCAGGGATTCCGCGGACTCACCTTCGACTGCGGCCACCCAGGCGCGGGGCCGGCAGATCTCGGCGATCTGCCGCTGCCGCTCCTCGGGCAGCTTGCGGTCAATGATCACGATCACAGCACCCACCATCAGTGCCGCCAACATGCCGGCCACCGTTCCGAAGCTGCTGAATCCCATCACCGCCACCACGTCTCCGGCCACAACACCAGAGTTGATCAGACGATTGGCCAGAACGATGCTCTGGCATTTGAGGTTCGCGTACGTGTATTCACGCTCGTCAGCGCCGTCTCCGTGGGCCGAGCTGACAATGGCCAATTCATGCGGATAGCGGTCAGCAATCTGCAGAAAACGCGTCGGCAGAAAGTCGAACAACTCGATCGGGATGGGTTTGCTCGGGTCCGGAATAAAGGCCGTACTGGCGCGCGTGATCAACTCCAGGGATCGTTGCGGCAGATTCGCGCGCTCCGACAAGCCGCTCAGTATCAGGCCTATCTTTTGCAGCAGATCGAGAGCTGAAACCTGGGAGATTGTTTGTGCGTCGCAATCGAGGCACATCATCAGATTGTCGCCCTCGACCCGATAGCTCAGAACGGGTCGATGCCGGTAGCCTTCAGGCACGGGGGACTGGATCGGTGATGTCCCGCAAATCAAAAGGTCAATCTCCTGTCCGGCGCCGTGCAACTCGCCAACCACTTTAGTGCTCACCCAGGAATCAAATAGGCGCGCGTCGACAGGAAAGTGAGCCGTAACGTGGCGAAGCTCATCTGGGGCTGTCCTTCCGCCCACGACGGTGACGCACAGGGTGTCCTGTTGCAGCATCCGGCTGTAGATCAACAGGACGGCAAATGCCAGCAATTCCGACGCCCCTCGACACTCTCCACCGATGGCGGGCACCGCCTCGAGCCACGGCAGGGCAAGCGCGACACGGCGCGTCCCGGCCTCAGCGATGCTCAGTGACCGATCACTAGGAAAGCTCACACTCACTTATGACTCCAATTAGAGGATGCTCAGGGAGATCGGAATGCTGAATGCAAGGTGCCATCTGCATCGCGGAGGTCAGCGATAAAATCTTGCTAGTGAGCTCGATGCGCTACGACACAGCGCTACTCATCGAAATCTTCGTCGATTGAATGACCTTGATCTTCCTTGACGCTTCGCTCGGCATCTTTGGAATGCCGGACACCTATTGCGACCCCGGATTTTTCCTGCCGCAGCTGCAACCAGTTCTCGGGGTCAATGCGCGCTCGGCTTTAAGTCTGAGGTCTCGACCCAGAGGAGAGGGCGTCAAAGGATGATCCCGTCGCGGGCGACATTGCGCAGAAAACCCGGCCTTGGGAAGCGTTCAGGGTTCAACCAGTGCCTTAACGAGATGGGCACTGGTTGAATTAGGACGCCACGCGCAAGATCAGCATCGCTATCGGGCCTGTCTTCGCCGCGCGCGCGCGAACCATATAGAACGGCATACTTCAGCCGCAAGTCGGCCGGAAGCCGGGCGAGGAAGGTGCGTATGACACTCTCTGTGTCTGGATCTAAGAACTTCATAGCGGTATTTTGGGCGCAACGCCACAAGCAGACCGTAAGTAAATGGTCGGGGCGACAAGATTCGAACTTGCGACCCCTTGCACCCCATGCAAGTGCGCTACCAGGCTGCGCCACGCCCCGACCGAGGGACCGAATGATAGCCCAAAAGGGCCTTGAGAACTTGAGAGCCTAAGCCTTCAGCGGCGCAGGATCTTGATGAGCTCTTCGAGCTCCAGCCGCATCTGATGAATCAGCTGCTGGCTTTGATTGAGATCCACCTGCGCATCGTCGCCGGTGAGGCGGTTCCGTGCTCCGCCAATGGTAAATCCCTGTTCATACAGCAGGCTGCGGATCTGCCGAATGATGAGCACGTCCTGCCGCTGATAATACCGGCGGTTGCCGCGGCGCTTGACGGGTTTGAGCTGGGGAAACTCCTGTTCCCAGTAGCGCAGCACATGCGGCTTGACGCCGCACAAGTCGCTGACTTCGCCGATCGTGAAGTAGCGCTTGCCCGGGATCGGCGGCAGTTCGCTATTGTTGCTTGGTTCCAGCATACGCCTCGACGCGGGCCTTCAATTTCTGGCCCGGGCGGAATGTAACCACGCGGCGGGCGCTGATGGGGATTTCCTCACCGGTTTTGGGGTTGCGGCCCGGCCGCCGATTCTTGTCGCGCAGATCGAAATTGCCGAATCCGGACAGTTTGACTTGCTCACCCGAGGATAGCGCGGCACGAATTTCCTCGAAAAAAAGGTCAACCAGCTCACGCGCTTCGCGCTTGTTCAGCCCCAATTGATCAAATAGGGCCTCGGCCATTTCTGCCTTAGTCAGGGCTGCCATGCTTATTGATCTCTTATTGTGGCGCTCAATTCATCCCGTAACCGAGCAACCACTGAAGTCACCACGGCGTCTGCGTCAACGTCAGTAAGAGTGCGGGAAGAGTCCTGTAAAATCAAGCCTAAAGCGATACTTTTTCGTCCAGATTCTATGCCCGGGCCTCGATAGACATCGAACACCCGCAGCTCGCTTAAAAGGCCCGATGCGCTAACAGTAACATTTTCCTGCAACACTGCGAGCGGCAGGTTTTCATCGACCACGATGGCGAGATCCCGGCGCACGCTCGGGAACTTCGATATTTTGTTATATTGCAATGGCTTAGAACTAAATGCTAAGTCAATTTCTAGCTCAAACAAAAATACCGTGCTCGACAGATTGACACTCCGAGCCACCTGCGGATGAAGTTCGCCCAGCCACCCCACCGCCGTCGTCCCGCGATGAATTCGAGCCGCGCGTCCCGGGCGTAAACAAGCAAGACTTTGCGCCTCAAAGCGCACTGCAGCCGCATCGCCGGTGAGCGCCAGAACGCCCATCAGATCCTGCTTCACATCGTAGAAATCCAAGGCCTCACGCGCACTGCCCCACTGCTCCGGCTCGCGCGCGCCGGTCGCGATGCCGGCCAGCGTTTCGATCTCGCGCAGCTCCTCGCCCTGCACCTGAAACTTCTTGCCGATCTCGAACAGCCGGACTCGCGTTTGCTGGCGCCGCAGATTCTCGCGGCACGCTTGCACCAGGCCCACCCACAGCGACACCCGCATGTCGCTCAAATCCGCCGAAATGGGATTCGTCAGCTTGAGGCTGGGCGTGTCGGGAAACAGCTGCTGCTGCAAGTTCGGGTCGACGAAGCTGTAGGTGATGACTTCTCGATAGCCGCGGTCGGCCATTGCCGTGAGCAAACGGTCGCTCGTCACCCGCGACTCGGTGGCCTGCCCCGCGATCTGCGGCATGGTGGCGTGACTCTCGGCAATGCTGTCGAAGCCGCGCAGGCGCGCCACTTCTTCGATCAAATCCTCCTCGATGCGAATGTCGAAGCGATGCGCTGGGCGGTGTACGCGCCAGCCCGCATCGGTCGCCTCGACGCGATCGCTCACCGCGCGGAGCACCGCGCTCACCTCGTGGTCCGGCACGCTCACCCCGAGCAGCCTGATGAGGCGCGCGCGGCGCAGGCTCACCCACGCCTCGGCTGCGGCAGTTCCGCCGGCTGCCGCGCGCGTCACCTGCACCGGCCCCGGCTCGCCCCCGACGATGTCGAGCAGCAGCGCCGTGGCGCGCTCGATGGCTACCGCCGGCAAGCTCGGATCGACCCCGCGCTCGAAGCGTTGTGCCGCATCGGTAAACAACCCCAATCCCCGCGCACGGCCGGCGACCGCGTCGGGCGCAAAGTGCGCCGCCTCCAGCAGCACGTCGCCGGTCGCAGCGGAGATCGCCGTGCGCCGCCCGCCCATGATGCCGGCGAGCCCGATCGGTCCGCTCGCATCCGCGATCACCAAATGATCGGGGTCGAGTGCGTATTCCTTGTCGTCCAGCAACGTCAGGCGTTCGCCGGCCCTGGCCGCCCTCACCTGAATGCCTCGGTCGAGCCGCGCCAGATCGTAGGCGTGCATCGGCTGCCCCAGTTCCATCATCACGTAATTGGTGACATCGACTACGGCTGAAATGCTGTTGATGCCGACGCGGCGCAGACGCTCGCGCAGCCACGCCGGCGAGGCCGCGCCGGCCTTGACGCCGCGAATCACCCGCGACGCGAATACCGGACAGGCGGCCGGCGCCTCGAGAGCCACCGGAAATACCGCCGTCCCTCGCGCCGCCACCGGGTCGACGCGGGGGGTGAGATAGCGCCGCTCCTGGGCCGCCGCGTAGTCGCGCGCGATGCCGAACACGCTCATGCAATCGCCGCGGTTCGGCGTGGCATTCACCTCCAGAATCACATCGTCGAGGCCGAGCGCCGCCCGCACGTCCAGATTGAGCGGCAGCGACGCGGACAGCTCCAGGATCCCGTCATGCTCCTCGCCCAAGCCCAGCTCGCGCGCCGAACACAGCATGCCGTTCGATTCCACGCCGCGCAGCTTGGCGCGCCGGATGATCATGCCGCCGGGCAGCTGCGCGCCCACCACGGCCACCGCGACTTTGAGTCCCGCGCGCACGTTCGGGGCGCCGCACACGATTGCCAGTCGATTCGCGCCGTCGGTGGTCACCTGGCACAGCGACAGCTTGTCGGCGTTCGGATGACGCCCGGACTCGAGCACCTCGCCCACCACGACGCCGGAGAACGGCGGCGCCACGGACGTGACCGACTCGACCTCGAGACCCGCCACGGTGAGCTGCCTGGCAAGCTCCGCGGGCGGGGCGAGCGGCACGAACTCCTTGAGCCACGAGTAGGTGATTTTCACGGGAATTGCTTCAGAAACTGCAAATCGTTTTCGAAGAACAGCCGCAGGTCATCCACGCCATAGCGCAGCATGGCGAGCCGGTCGATGCCCATGCCGAAGGCATAGCCCTGCCACTGTTCACTGTCGATGCCCGCCGCGGCCAGCACATTGGGATGAATCATTCCGCAGCCCAGGATCTCCAGCCACCCGGTCTGCTTGCAGACGCGGCAGCCCGCACCGCTGCAGAACACGCACTCGATGTCGCATTCGGCGGAGGGTTCGGTGAACGGAAAATACGAAGGCCGCAATCGCATGCCCAACGGCCGCTCGAAGAAGCGCTCGACGAAGGTGTGCAGCATGGCCTTCAAGTTCGCGAAGCTGATGTTCTCGCCCACCACCATGCCTTCGACCTGGTGGAACATCGGCGTATGCGTCATGTCCGAGTCGATGCGGTAGACGCGCCCCGGCGCAATCACCGCGAGCGGCGGCCGCTGCGCGCGCATGCTGCGGATTTGCACGGGCGAGGTGTGCGTGCGCAGCAAGCGTCCGTCCGGAAAATAAAACGTATCGTGCATCGCCCGCGCCGGGTGATTCTTCGGAATGTTCAGCGCTTCGAAATTATGGAAGTCGTCCTCGACCTCGGGTCCCGACGCCACTTCGAATCCCGCCTGCCCGAAGATGCGCTCGATGCGCAAGCGAGTGCGCGTCACGGGATGCACGCTGCCGGGATCCTGGCCGCGGCCCGGCAAAGTCACATCGAGCGTACCCTTCGCGAGGTCCTTCTCCAGCACCGCCTGCTCGAGGCGGATCTTGTGCATCTCGAGCGCCGTCTGGATCGAGGTCTTCGCGTCGTTGATGCGCTGGCCCGCGGCAGGACGCTCGGCGGCCGAAAGCGCCCCCAAACCCTTGAGCTGCTCCGTGAGCAGCCCCTTCTTACCCAAAAGGCGTACGCGCACCTCGTCCAAGGCGGCCAGCGTGGCAGACGAATTCACGTCCGCGAGCGCCTGCTCGACGAGTGCTCCGAGTGCTTCTGCAGTGGCCATTGGACGATTCCCGGGATAGGGACAGGGACTAAGATCAGCTCGCGTACCTTCGAAAGCCGATCCCGCCCCTGGATTCCCGATGGCCTCAAGCCGCGAGGCTGGCCTTGGCTTTCTCCACGATGGCCGCAAAAGCCGGCATGTCATGCACCGCGAGATCGGCAAGCACCTTGCGGTCGATGGCCAGACCCGCCTTGGCTAACCCGTCGATCAGCGTGCTGTAGGTCATGCCGCACAGACGCGATGCCGCGTTGATGCGCGTGATCCACAGTGCGCGGAACTCGCGCTTCTTCTCGTGGCGGCCGCGATAGGCGTACTGGCCCGCCTTGATGACCGCCTGCTTGGCGGTGCGAAAGACCTTGCGCCGGGCATTGAAATAGCCCTTCGCCTTCTTGAGAATTTTCTTGTGCCGCCGGCCCGCGACGACACCGCGTTTAACTCGTGCCATGTTGTTTCTCCTGACTCGTTAAGCGTTCGGCAAACATTGCTTGATGCGCTTCACGTCGGACTCGCTGACGTGCATCTCGCGGCGCAGCTGGCGCTTACGCTTGCTGGGTTTTTTCGTCAGGATATGACGACGGTGGGACTGACCGCGTTTGAAGCCGTTCGCTGTTTTGCGAAAACGCTTCGACGCAGCCTTCTTAGTTTTCAACTTAGGCATGCTCGACTCCTGATTTTTTAGCCCTGTTCACAAACGCCTCCGCGGAATCTCGCGATTCCTTGGCGGCGCCGCTACAGGCGGGACGGCGGATTTCTAAGGTCTGCCGCTCACTTCTTTTTGGGCCCGAACACCATGATCATCTGCTTGCCTTCCATCAGCGGGTTCTGCTCCACCACCGAATACGGGGCGAGATCTTCAGAAATCCGCGTCAACAGACGCCGACCGATGTCCTGATGCACGAGCTCACGGCCGCGGTAACGCAATGTCACCTTGGCCTTATCACCCTCGGTCAGGAAGCGGATGATGCTACGCAGTTTGACCTGGTAGTCCGCCTCTTCCGTCCCGGGACGAAATTTCACTTCTTTGACCTGAATCTGCTTCTGCTTGCGCTTCGCGGCATGCGCCTTCTTGTTTTGTTCGAACAAGAATTTGCCGAAATCCATGACCCGTACCACCGGCGGCTCCGCCATTGGCGAGACCTCGACGAGGTCCAGAGTCTGCGAGCTGGCCATTTGTAGCGCTTCTGCGCGTGACATGACCCCTGCTTGACTTCCATCCGCTGCGATCACCCGCACCGATGGTGCGGAGATCTCCTCATTGCGCCTTACGCGCTTCGACGTTGCGATACGCGATCCTCCAAAACAAGACGGCCGCGGCTCGCGACTTCGTCGCAAAGCAAGGCAGTGAGCTCGGCCAGCCCCAAACTACCTAAGTCTTTGCCACCGCGCGTGCGTACGGCCAGGGTGCGCCCCTCCACTTCCCGGTCGCCGGCGACCAAGAGGTAAGGGACACGTTTAATTGTGTGCTCGCGGATTTTAAAGCCTACCTTCTCATTCCTCAAGTCCGTTTCTACCCGAAGCCCCTGATTTTTCAGGTTTTCCACAACTTCGTAGCAGTATTTGTCCTGTCGGTCGGTAATTCCCATCACCACGGCCTGTACCGGAGCCAGCCAAGTGGGCAACTTTCCCGCATGGTGTTCCAGCAAAATCCCGGTAAATCGCTCCAAAGACCCGAACATCGCCCGGTGCAGCATCACCGGAATGTGCTTCTGGCTGTCTTCGCCGACATAGGCCGCGCCCAGGCGCTGGGGGAGGTTGAAGTCCACCTGCAGGGTGCCGCATTGCCAATCTCGCCCTATGGCGTCCCTCAGCACGAACTCGAGCTTGGGCCCGTAAAACGCGCCTTCGCCGGGGTTCAGCGTGGTTTCGATGCCGGCCGCGGCGGCTGCCGCCTTGAGAGCCGCCTCGGCCCGGTCCCAGATCTCATCCGAACCCACCCGCTTCGCCGGGCGGTCGGAGAACTTGATCCGCACGTCGTCGAAGCCGAAATCGCGGTAAATGCTCAGGATCAGCTCGGTGACCTTGACCGCCTCGGAGGTGATCTGGTCGGTCGTGCAAAAAATATGCGCATCGTCCTGGGTGAAGGCGCGTACCCGCATGAGTCCGTGCAGCGCCCCGGAGGGCTCAAATCGGTGGACCTTGCCGAACTCGGCGAAGCGCAGCGGCAGTTCCCGATAGCTGCGCAGCCCCTGCTTGAACACCTGGATGTGCCCCGGGCAATTCATGGGCTTGATCGCGTAGGTGCGGTCATCCGGCGTGTGGGTCATGTACATGTTTTCGCCGAAAGTCTCGATGTGCCCGGACTTCACCCAGAGCTCGCGGTCCATGATTTCCGGCGTGTTGACTTCTTGATAGCCGGCCGCCGTCTGGCGCTCGCGCATGTAGGTAATCAATTGCTGGAACAGCGCCCAACCCTTGGGGTGCCAAAACACCGCACCCGGCGCCTCCTCTTGGAGATGAAACAGGTCCAATTCCTTGCCGATCCGGCGGTGATCGCGCTTCTCGGCCTCTTCGAGCCGGGTCAGGTATTCCTTGAGCTGCTTCTCGCTGGCCCAGGCCGTGCCATAAATCCGCTGCAGCATCTCGTTGCGCGAATCGCCGCGCCAATAGGCGCCCGCCACCTTCATGAGCTTGAACGCCTTGAGCTTGCCCGTGGACGGTACATGCGGTCCCCGGCACAGATCCTCCCAATCGCCCTGCCCGTACAGGCTGATCGACTCGCCGGCCGGAATGGCGGCAATGATCTCGGCCTTGTAGTGCTCGCCGATGCTCTTGAAGTGCGCCACGGCCGCGTCGCGCGGCAGGATGCGCCGGTGCACTTTCAAATCCTTGGCGGAGATCTCCGCCATGCGTTTTTCGATCGCCGCCAAGTCCTCGGTCGAGAACGGCCGCTTGTAGGCAAAGTCGTAGTAAAAGCCGTCTTCGATGACCGGGCCGATGGTGACCTGGGCGTCGGGAAAGAGCTCCTGGACCGCATTGGCCAGCAAATGCGCCGTGGAATGCCGGATGATCTCCAGGCCCTCGGGGTCCTTGTCGGTCACGATGCTCAAGGTGGCGTCGTGATCGATGAGCGCGGAGGTGTCCACCAGCTTGCCGTCGACCTTGCCGGCGAGCGCCGCCTTGGCGAGGCCAGGGCCAATGCTCGCTGCGATCTCCGCCACGGAAATCGCGCGCTCAAACTGTCGTAAGCTTCCGTCGGGAAGTGTAATTACGGGCATAGACTCATCTTACCAAAGGGATTCCGCGAGGGTGCCGCCCTTCGGGCCGGCACCCCTGCTCGAGAATGGTGCGCGCTAGTGGGATCGAACCACTGACCCCCACCATGTCAAGGTGATGCTCTACCGCTGAGCTAAGCGCGCTTGAAGGGCGCGAAAGATACCGGATTTTGCACTAAAAATCACGTCGCAGGGGATGGCTCCGCGGGCTTCGGCTCCGGCAATCCGGTCATGGGCCTTGCGAAATAGCGGAAATGGATGTCCCCGATCGTCACCGCATCTCCATCGTTGAGCTGCTGGCGCGTCACTTTGCGGCCGTTCACGAGCACCCCGTTGGTGCTGTTGAGGTCCTCGATGAACACGTCGCGCGGTCCCACCACGACCAGCGCGTGATGGCGGCTCACCGAGGTCGAATCGATCTGTAATTCACAACCGGGCGCCCGGCCGATGCGAGTGCGCCGCGACAGCACGTGCGTCACCGGCTGCTCGCCGTCGATCCTGATCAGCTCCGCCGACCAATCCGCCGCGGGCCCGGCCGGCGACCCCAGCCGCTCGATGCTGGTTTGAATTCGGCCGAGCACATTCGCGTTGTTGGTCTCGCTGCGTTCCAGCCGGCGGATGAGAAACTCGCGCTCCTCGAGCGCACCCTTCGTGCGCTCCACCATGGCCTGCAGCTGACGGTTTTCCTCGGCCAGCCCATCGGCGGCGGCGCTCTTGGCGGCCAGCTCGTCGGTCAAGCGTTTGACGTCCGCTTCGATCGATTGGATGGGGCGTCGCGCTTCCTGCAAGTGCGCCATCAGCACGGTCAATTCCTGCTCGTGAGTCTCCGCCTCGGCCTCCAATCGCGCAATTTGCCCGGTCTGCTCGCTGCGCAGCTGCGCGACTTGCGTCGCATGTTCGGCCTCACGTAGTTGCGCGGCTTCTTGCAGTTCCGCGACTCTTCGCGCATTGCCGCTGCCCCGGTCGCGCTCTTCGGCGATGGCGCGATCGCTCGCCGCCAGTTCGGCCGCAACCCTGGCCCGCTCCGTGTCCGCAGCGGCCGTTTGCGCGGCCAGCCGCGCTTCCAACGCGGCCACTTTGCCCTGCAGGCGATCGCGTTCGGACTCGAGTGCGCTGGTTCCCATGTGCGCCGCGCCGACTTGCGCGTCCAGCTCGCGGAACAAATTCAGATCGAATCCGCGGCGCCATTCCCGGGTGCGCAGCAGCTCGAGATAGGAGCCCGCCTGGGTCTTCGCAGCGCCCACCTCGGACCGAGCCGCATTCACCTCGGATTCGCCGTGCTTCAAACGCGCGGCGAGATCCGCGGTTGCCTGACGGCTGGTTTGCAGTTCCGTCGTCAGCGCAGTGACTTGGCCACGCGCAGCGTGCAAATCCGCATCCAGCTGCGCGGTGGATCTCGACTTGGCTTCGAGCTCAGGCACGATCTTCGCGTGCTCGGCCTGCATCGCCGATAATTGCGCGTCGCGCTCGCTCAGAGAATGCAGCACTTGAACGATGGTGGCATCGCGCGCCTCGAGGGCGGTCCGGGCCGCCGCCAGGTCCGCCGCCAGCGCATTGGCGCGTGCGACCGCCGCCGATTCGGCATCGCGCGCACGCTCATAGGCGCGAGTCAGGGCCTCGTATTCGGCGTGCTGCCGCGCGATGCGCTCCTCCACCGAGCGCACGCTCTCCGCGAGCGACGGCAGATCCACGGGCGACGGCCGGACGAAATCCGCCGCCATCCCCGCACCCGCGGCGCTCGATACGGGGCCTGGCGACCCGGCGCGCTCCATGCGTGCCGTGTTGTCCAAACGCGTCGAAAAGTCCATGCGCACCGCGTCGTCCTCGACATCCTGATCAAAGGTGACACCCGCGAGAATCGGCAGCTGGTCGGTCCTGTCGAGGTCCGAATCCGCGGTATGACCGAGGTCATTCGGCGCATGGCTGTGCTCATTCGCGGCACTACTATGCTCACTCGCGGCACCACTATGCTCCTTCGCGGCGCGGCTGTGGTCCTTCGGGGTATGACTGCGTTCCTTGGCCATCGCTGTCCCCTAGCCCGTCCTTGTGGTCGGCACGCCCAAGGCGGCCTGACGCAGCTTTTGTATTTGATCGCGTATTTTCGCAGCCTGCTCGAACTCGAGATTGCGCGCCAGCTTCATCATTTCCGCGTCGAGCTTCTTGATGCGCTTCAGCGCCTGTTCAGGCGCCAGCGCGGCCGCATCGTCATCCGAGCCGTAGCGCTCGCGCTCTTGGACCGAGCGCGCGCCCTCCATCACGTCGCCCACCGCCTTGACGATGGTGCGCGGCGTGATGCCATGCGCCGCGTTGAACTCGATCTGCTTGTTGCGGCGCCGGTCGGTCTCGGCGATGGCGCGCTCGATCGAGCCCGTCCTCACATCCGCATACAGGATCGCCTTGCCTTGGATATTGCGCGCTGCGCGGCCGATGGTCTGAATCAACGACCCTTCGGAGCGCAAGAAGCCTTCCTTGTCGGCATCCAGAATGGCCACCAAGGACACTTCGGGCATGTCGAGCCCTTCGCGCAGCAAATTGATGCCGACGATCACGTCGAACTTCCCCAGGCGCAGGTCGCGGATGATCTCCGAGCGTTCCACGGTTTCGATGTCGGAATGAAGGTATCGAACCTTGACTCCGTGCTCGTTCAAATACTCGGTCAGATCCTCCGCCATGCGCTTGGTGAGCGTCGTGACCAGCACGCGTTCGTTGGCGTTCGCGCGCAATCGAATCTCCGACAGCAAGTCGTCCACCTGCGCGCGCACCGGGCGAATCTCCACCGCGGGGTCCGTCAGGCCCGTGGGCCGCACCACCTGTTCGATGACCTGCGCGGACACCCGTTTTTCGTAGTGCGACGGGGTCGCCGAGACATAGATGGCCTGCGGCGCCAAGTGCTCGAATTCGTCGAAGCGCAGCGGCCGGTTGTCGAGCGCCGAGGGCAGACGGAAACCGTATTCCACCAGGGTTTCCTTGCGCGACCGGTCGCCCTTGTACATCGCACCCAGCTGCGGAATGGTTTGATGGCTCTCATCGATCACCAACAAGGCATCCTTCGGCAGATAGTCGAACAGACAGGGCGGCGGCTCCCCGGCCGCGCGGCCCGACAGATAGCGCGAATAATTCTCGATGCCGGCGCAATAGCCGACCTCGTTCATCATTTCCAGGTCGAACAGGGTGCGCTGCTGCAGGCGCTGCGCCTCGACCAGCTTGTTGGCGCCGTGCAATTCAACCAGCCGCGTGCGCAGTTCGTCGCGGATTTCATCCACCGCCCGGTGCACCCGTTCCTTGGGCGTCACGTAGTGCGATGACGGGTACACGGTGAGGCGCGGCACCTTGCGCAATACTTCGCCCGTGAGCGGATCGAAGAAGCTCAGCGCGTCGATCTTGTCGTCGAACAACTCCACCCGCACCGCCTCCCGTTCCGACTCCGCCGGAAAGATGTCGATGACATCGCCGCGCACGCGGTAGGTGCCCTGCTGCAGGTCGATCTCATTGCGCGTGTACTGCATGTCGGCGAGACGCCGCAGCAGCTTGCGCTGGTCCAAAAGGTCGCCGCGCGACATGTGCAGCACCATGCTCAAGTAGGCCTTGGGATCGCCCAAGCCGTAGATCGCCGACACCGTCGCGACGATGATGGAGTCGGGCCGCTCGAGCAGCGCCTTGGTCGCCGATAGTCGCATCTGCTCGATGTGCTCGTTGATCGAGGCGTCCTTCTCGATGAAGGTATCCGACGCCGGCACATAGGCCTCGGGCTGGTAGTAGTCGTAGTAGGAAACGAAGTACTCCACCGAGTTCTTCGGAAAGAACACCTTGAATTCGCCGTACAGCTGCGCCGCGAGGGTCTTGTTGTGCGCGAGCACCAGGGTGGGGCGCTGCACCTGCTGAATGACGTTGGCGATGGTGAAGGTCTTGCCCGAACCGGTGACGCCCAGCAAGGTTTGATGGGCCAGGCCGCTGGTCAGTCCATCGACAAGTTTTTCAATCGCTTGCGGCTGATCCCCGGCCGGCAGGTAATCCGAATAGAGCTCAAAACTCATGCTTACATTCTCTCATGTTGCGGGCGCCGCCGGCACGCGCCCCCTTGAGGTGGCGTGCGCCGGTCGCCGGTTGGGCGGGTGATATGTCAAGGCGCCGCTTTCGGCCGATTTGCCGGTCGCGCGGCCGATTTGCGGCTCCAAAAGGCAATTTCTGGCGCCGCTGGGGCTTTTTTCGTACACTCGTGCGCCGCATTAAACACAGGAAAATTCCCTTGGCCGTGTCACTGTCGAAGCGTGTTCAGAAGGTTAAGCCCTCCCCCACCCTGGCCGTCACCGCCCGGGCCGCGAAGCTCAAGGCTGAAGGCAAGGACATCATCGGCTTGGGGGCCGGCGAGCCGGATTTCGACACGCCGCTACATATCGCAGATGCGGGCGTCGAGGCCATTCGCAAGGGGCTCACGCGCTACACCAACGTGGACGGCACCCCGGAACTCAAAGACGCCATCATCGCCAAGTTCAAGCGCGACAACGGGCTGACCTACGAGCGCAATCAAATCCTCGTGTCCTCCGGCGCCAAGCAGACCTGCTTCAATGTCTGCGCCGCGCTCCTGGATCCGGGCGATGAGTGCGTGATACCGGCGCCCTACTGGGTCTCCTACCCGGACATGGCGCTGCTGGCGGACGGGGTACCCGTGAGCGTGTACGCCGGCCCCGAACAGGGCTACAAGATCACCGCCGCCCAGCTCGCTGCGGCGATCACGCCGCGCACCAAGCTCTTGATCGTCAATAGCCCGAGTAATCCGACCGGCGCCGCCTATACGAAGAGCGAACTGCAGGCGCTCGGAACTGTCCTTGAACAACATCCGCAGGTCGTGATCGCCTCGGATGAAATGTACGAGCACATTTACTGGGCGGCGGAACCGTTCACCAGCTTCGTCCAGGCGAACCCCCAGCTTTACGATCGGACCATCACCATCAACGGCGTGTCGAAGTCCTATGCCATGACCGGCTGGCGCATCGGCTATTGCGGGGGCCCCAAGGCCATCGTCAACGCCATGACGACGATTCAGGGTCAATCCACGTCGAATGCCTCCAGCATTTCGCAGCGCGCCGCGGCCGTGGCGCTGAACGGCGACCAAACCTGCGTCGCTGAAATGAACAAGGCTTTCAAGCAACGCCATGATTTCGTGGTCGCCGGTTTGAACGCCATCCCCGGCGTGTCCTGTCTTCCCGGCGCCGGGACGTTTTATGCCTTCGCCAATGTCGAAGGCGCGATGCGCGCGTTGGGGCTGAAGGACGACAATGCCTTCGCCGAGTACCTGCTGGTCGAGGCCGGCGTCGCCGTGGTCCCCGGATCAGGGTTCGGCGCACCCGGCCACATGCGCATCTCCTTCGCCTGCAGCATGCAGACCCTGGAGGACGCCCTCGGCCGCATCAGGCGGGTGCTCGACATCGCGGTGGCGAAGCGCGCCTGACGGCCGATCGCGGACGCAATCGCGCTCGGTCCAATGTGGGAAATGTGACGTTCCCGCGGAAACGCTTGGCGCTCTGCCTTGACTTAGAGACGCCGCTTCCCGACAATCCGCGCCTCCTCCGAATTCCCCGGTAGCTCAGTGGTAGAGCGACGGACTGTTAATCCGTTGGTCGGCGGTTCGAATCCGTCCCGGGGAGCCATAAAATCAATAACTTATACAGTCTAGTTAAGGTGTTGAGTTAGCCATCTACGTCCGATCCGCGTTGGCTGCGCCCAGCGCCGGATCGCACGCGCAACTCGTCGGTTAGCGATCTTCGTGTCCATGCCACAGCCGAAGAATGAATATCGCCTGCTCAGTAATTTCGTAGCGCATTTCGTAGGGTCCCACGACCAATCGTCGAACGTCGCGCGGCGCAAATTCTTCCAACGTTTCGCCGCTGCGCGGGTGTTCCCGTAACTGTCGCGCGGCAGCCGTAAACGACCGCACGACCTTAGCCGCCGAAGGTCGATTCACCTCCGCCAAAAACCCATGCACGCGGGCAACATCGCGCAGCGACTGGCTGGTCCACCTGACTTTCACGTCGGCATCGGTAGCGGCTTTTCGGAGTCCAGAGTGTCCACCCACTTCTCGACATTGTCGTGATCGACCGTTCGGCCAGCATCGACATCTGCAAGCGCCTCAAGCGTCAGCCGATACCGTTGCTCTTCCTGTTCTACCCAGGCGCTCAGCGCTTGTTTCATGATCCAACCGCGCGACCGATCGCGTCGCGCCGCGATGGCATCGACCTTTGCAGCCAATTCCGTGGGTACATGGGCCGTCACGACTTTTGTTTCCACCCAAAAACCCTCCTAATCAAAATTAATCAGATTATATCACAATGATTATCGCACCAATGAGGCACTGGCGCGCGTCCGCGGCGGCCTGGGCAGCACTTCCAGCTAGGGCTCGACCTACGTGCTCAATCACCTGCTCGAGGCGGGAGCATTCTCCCTCGGCGCGAATGGGCGTTTCACCATCAACCCGGCCACGGCCGACGCTGATGTCGGCCGGGCCGCAATGGAATTCGTTTCGGGCCGCCACCCCCTTTGGTCATCGGCCTTGTGCCAAGTCTGATCACCGAACTCCTGATCGTCGCAGGCCTGATTTACGATTGGCGCACACGAGGCCGGCCTCATCCCGTTTGGCTCATCGGAGCGGCAGTAACGACAGCGGTAATCCTGCTGCGCGGGCCGCTCAGTGGAACCCATACCTGGCTAGCGTTCGCTGACTGCCTGGCGCGCATTACCGGCTGACAGACCTACACGGCCGGTTTCAGGAACCGTTGCTTCGGGGAAGTTGCATGAAACTCATTTTGACTTTTGCAATCGCAACTGTGGTCATCCGGGTTCGCTCCTTAGGACAATCGCGCTCGCCGCCCCATTGAGAACGGGGCAGCCTTCGGCACACCCCTCCCCAGCCGATTTGGCGCGAAGTTCATAACCTGTGCAACGCACAGAGTTTGTGCCCATCGAGATCACGAAGATAGGCCAAATAGAGTTTACCCACGCTGCCCTCGCGCACACCCGGGGGGCCTTCACAGGTTGTGCCGCCAGCAGCAAGGCCGGCCGCATGCCAGGCATCTGCATGAGCCGGCGACGCAGCAACAAAACCGATCGTCATACCATTGGCGCAAGTCGCGGGCTCGCCATTTATAGGTGTTGTGACGGAGAAAACGCCGGCCGGCGTCCTATAAAAGATCCTGTGTCCATCGACTCTTGCCGGCGGCACTCCAAGCGTGCCAAGTACCAAATTATAGAAAATTTTCGCGCGCTCCAGATCATTGGTTCCAATCATGATGTGGGAAAACATCGACCTTCCTTTTTTTGCGAATCGGAGACGTCTAGTATACGGATCCGTTAGCCATGAATTAAGAGGAGAGACCGCCTCGGCGCAACAGGCTTACCTGCTGCTATGAGTGGCGGTTTTGTTCGTGATCTTCCACACGCCGTTGATCCTGACCAGATTGTGAAAGTCGATCCAGCCGCTCGATTTATCTGAGTCAAAACTCAGCTGGACCGCCGCCGAATCTTCCCTCGCAGCCGGGAACTGGGCCGTGAACGCCGCCCACCACCCCACCCATACCATGGTGCAGTTGAAATGGACATCGCATCCGCTGTAATCCCATGCTTCGCAAGCAATTGGCGGATCAGGCCTTTATCACCAGATCTCGAAGACCAACTCTTGAAGCAAAGGAGGCACCATGAGAGAGATACCGTTGCCAATCTCCACATTTGATCCGCAAGCCGCACACGAAGAGACAACAAGAGCCTCGGGGGGGTCGCCGTTCCTTTCGCGGCGGCAGCTCTTGGGCCGATTGGCGCTGTTTGGCTCCGCGATGACCGTGCTCGAAGGGCTCGCCGACGCGCACTCCGGGAGCCCGGGAAGTTATGGTGATGCAGCCATCGCGCAGCCGCCGTCCGCGTCTATCGGCGACGCGCTGGGAGAAGAGAAGGCCGTGAAGGTCTCCCGTGCCATGCGTGCCGGTCCGATCGAGATCACCCGCAACGCAACCGTCGCGGAGATGGATCGGCACGGAAACATAGTGACAGTATTAAAAAAGGGTACCAACGAGTGGATCTGCGTTCCGGGGGACGAAAACAAGATCGGCGACCCTCCCATGTGCGTCGACGAACTTGGTTTGCAATGGTTTAGGGATGCACACGCCGGGAAGCCGGCTCCGACGAACCGCGCTCCCGGACTCTGCTACATGCTCTGTGGCGCGACACAACACAGCAACGACACACCCTTTGATCACACCAGTCCTGCGATCCCGATCGGACCCCACTGGATGATTCTGTGGCCGTTTGACGCCAAGCACTGCGGTCTACCTACCACCGTTCGCGATGCAGGCGCATGGATCATGTTTGCCGGAACACCCTACGCTTATCTGCACATTTGCGGCACGCCATGGGACGGCAACGAGTATGCTGCAGGCGATGACGCGCGTTGGACGATGCGCTACGCAAAGCCAGGAGACCCGTGATATTAAGCGGGCTCAACCAAATGTAAAGTCGTACACGCTGACGCCGGAGCTGAAAAATTCGATTACGCATTCCTGATCGGCGATCCTTCCCGGCTGCCGTATCAATTGATACATCCGCGCCTCACTGACGGAACCGTATCCTTCTTCGTCAATATCCGCGCCGCTCGCCGGGCCCGGTGAATGACCATCAATGAGCACGCGAAAACGAACCGGGGTTCCCAGTACGGAGGGAGCCATTACCAAATTGAGATCACGGGCATGAAATCGATAGACGATTTTCCCGTTGACAGCATCGAGCACCGCGGCCTGCCTCGCCATGGTCCAGGATCCCGACAATGCCCATTCATTCAGTGAAACATGATTGGCAGCCACGTATTCATGCCGGCGGTTTGGTACGGTTCCGCCCTTGGAGGCAAACCTTTCTGCCATCTCATAACCCACATAGCTTTCTGGCGATCTCAAATTCGCCACATCCGCGGGAACCTCAGCGCCGAGAGGCGCAACTTCGGCAAGATGGCTCGAGGGATGGCCACCCGCCTCGGTCAATAACTTCTGGATCTCGCGCTCCGTGCGTGCGTACTCGCCTTCGCCGAATTGCCGATAACGCACCTGTCCCTTAGCGTCGAGGAGATATAGAGCGGGCCAATACACGTTATGAAATGCCGTCCAGATCACGCGTTGATTGTCGATCGCAACAGGATAGTTTATGTGCATCTCCCCCAGCGCGGACCGCACGTTATCCACGTTCTCCTCGAAATCAAACTCCGGAGTGTGTACCCCGATCACAACCAGTCCCTGCTCACGGTATTTTTCATCCCAGGCGCGTATGTAGGGCAGTGTTCTGCGCCAATTGATGCAGGTGTAGGTCCAAAATTGGACGACAACCACCTTGCCCCGTAAATCCGCCGCAGTTTGAGGTCCAGAATTGAGCCATCCGGCTGCAGCCGCCACAGGCATGGACATATCGCCGCCTTTCGCAGGTCTCGGCTCCGCTGCCACCGCTGTCGCGACCGATGCAACGCACAGCAATGCGAGTGCATTCCAACTTTTCTTCATCCCTTTCAATTGCCACATCCGCAACGCTTGATGCAATCTCACTTCCGGCCCGAACCAACGCGCTTCATTGATTCGATCACGCCCCCGCCACAATGCCCATGGCACCAGGACACGAGTGGACGCGTCACCATTAGGGGTAGCCTCGGCCAATGCCGCGGAGGAATCCATTGCACTTTGGTATGGGTAGCCGCGGACGACGAGCATTCTTCGCCGAACTATGGATCCCGGGTGCGCTCGACCCATACCATAGTTCAATTGAAATGGACATCGCGCATCCACTGTAATCACATGGCTTTCGGGCGCTTTGCCGATCAGACCCCTACCACGTTTGAAGGAGAAATCGCATGAGACGAATTTTTTCCGTTACGGTTGCAGCCATGGTCCTGGCCGGTCCAGTCACCTACCTGGCCGCGGCATCCGGACAAGCCGATGGCAAGGCGGCCCCGATCTTCGGAATCAAGATCTTTGCCGGATACCGCGACTGGAAGCTGATCTCCGTGGCCCACGAAGCAGGAAATCTGAACGATATCCGGGCAGTTCTGGGCAATGATATAGCGATCCAGGCCTATCGCGAGGACAAGCGGTCGTTCCCGGACGGTGCCGTCGTTGCCCGACTCTCTTGGAATTACGTGCCGTCCGAAGAGAACAACAAAGTATTTGGTCGCGAGCAATCCTTCGTCGCCGGATCGGCCCCGGTTTGGTACCTGCAGTTCATGGTCAAGGACTCAAAAAAATATGCTTCAACCGGCGGCTGGGGGTATGCCCAATTTGACAAGGATGGCAACCCTGCTGACGAAGCCAAGCATGGAACTTGCTTCCCCTGCCACGTGCCTGTGAAGGATCGCGATTATGTCTTCACCCGTTACGCGCCTTAGTACCGGGTCGTCTCGGCCGGCGCCGGACCGTACAGCCCGCCCGAGCTAAGCAGCAGACGGTACCGCAGGAAAGGGTGTCGGGTGCAGCGCCCCGGGTAGCAGGCGATTCATTTCGTTTTTGACTACGGCGTAGCACTCGCATGCCCGGGACTGTAGGCCGACTTGATCCAACACGTCGATATGACCGCGACGATATTTTATGAAACCGCACTGCTGCAGCCGCCCCGCCACTTCGGTGATGGTCTCGCGGCGCACACCGAGCAGGCTGGCGACCAGATCTTGAGTCATGGTGAGTTTCTGCGCAGGCAGTCGATCCAAGGTCCACAATAGCCAACGGCTGAGTTGCTGTTCAACCGAGTGGTGGCGGTTGCAGGCGGCCGTCTGGCACGTCTGGGCGATCAGCGCCTCCGTGTAGCGCAACAACAGACCCTGCAAGGCGCCGGCGCGCTGGAACTCCGCCGCGAACGAGCGACGCTCCAGCCGGTAAGCGTGCCCTGCCGCGCGTACCACCGCGGAGTTCGGCGTGGTGTTGCCGCCCATGAACAGTGGAATCCCAACGACGCCTTCAGGCCCAACGCCGGCGATTTCCGACGATGCACCCGAGCGGGTCATGTAAATCAGCGAAACGATGGCCGTCGTCGGGAAAAAAGCGTGCTCCACCTGTCGGCCGGACTCGTAGAGCGCATCGCCGAGGCGCATCGGCACCAGTTCCAGCTTCGCGGACACGCGCTGCAACTCCGCGCTGGGCAGAGCAGCAAGCAGAAGATTTTGAGTGGGGTGATGAGCTACGGGCAAGTTTTTCGCTTCGGCTGCTGTGTCTAGTGCTAGCCGGTGACTTCCACGCCTATTCCGCGGTAGCCGAGGAAGCGGCAGGCGGCGTTGAACATGGGCTCGCCGCTGACGCGAAACCGCTGGCTTGAACCGTCGGGATTCGCACGACTCAAGGTGAAATCCAAAAAAGGCTGACGCGCAAGAATCTTCGCCTGCAGCGCCTGGCGCTGCGTCTCATCCCATCCGCCCGTCGCTGTGGGAGGCGCATCGCCCCCCATCAATGGGTCCACGCGCATGCCTAACATGTCGAGGACGGGGCCGGATACCTTGGTAAAACTGCCGCTTTCGTCCTGCTCCCAATACCAATCGGAGGCGAGTTCGGTGAGGCTGCGGTAGCGAGCTTCGCTCTCGCGCAATTCGGCGGTGCGCTCGAGCACGGTTTGTTCCAACACAGCATTGAAATGCTCGAGCTGCCGGTACAAGAGACGCACCTCGATCATGTTGCGGATGCGCGTCTTCACTTCCGCGAGATCGAAGGGCTTGCTGATGAAGTCCTTGGCGCCGGCCTGTAGCGCACGCAGCTTGTGGCCCGGCTGGGCGGTGAGGACGATGACCGGCAGGTACCCGTCCGCGGCATTCGTTTTGAGGCCTTCCATGACCTGGAATCCATCCATGCCGGGCATCTGCAGGTCGAGCAGGATCAGGTCGTAGCGGTTCTTGCGGTGCAACGCACAGACTTCGAGCGGGTTCATGGTAGAAGTTACGTTGTGATAGCCAGCCTCTTCGAGCATGCGCGTGAGCAACAGTACGTTGGCGCTCTGGTCGTCGACGATCAGAATACTCGCGGTGAAAAAGTCCTTGGCGTCGATCATCGGGCGCGTCGCAGCGTACCGGGATCTGCCTGGCGGATCGCAAATAGCAGCGCGCTATCCAGCGTGTCCATGAACTCGTTGACTTTGATCGGTTTGGTCAGATAGCGGAAGAATCCGGCCGCGAGACCCTTCTCGATGTCGCTCGGCATGGCGTTGGCGCTGAGTGCAATTACCGGAATCCTTGCCGTTTCCGGATCTCCCGCCAGGATGCCAAGCGCGACGAGGCCGCTGATACCTGGCAGGTTGATGTCCATCAGGATGACATCCGGTCGCGCAGACCGCGCCATCTCGACGCCACGGATCCCGTCTTTCGCCACCAACAGCTGGATGTCGGGCCGCCGCTCCAAAAGCTTCTCGACCAACATCAAGTTCGCCGGGTTGTCTTCGACGCACAGGAGGGTGTGCAGCGGCGCGCCGGTATGCGCGCGCGCCGGTGTGGCCACCTTGAGTTCGTCCACGGTCGCAACCAGCTGCGGCGCATGCGTCGGGTGCAGTTCGATCCAGAACACGCTCCCCGCGCCGACCGTGCTTTCCGCGCCAATTTCCCCGCCCATCAGTTCGACCAGCCGCTTGCTCACCACCAGGCCGATGCCGGTTCCCTCCTCGCTTCCGGACTCCTGACCGAGGCGATTGAAGGGCTGGAACAGCTGCGCGAGCTTCTCCGGCGACAGTCCATTGCCGGTATCATGCACGCCAATGCGCGTTCGTTGCCCATCATTCATGGTGCAGATCACTTGGACAGTGCCGCCGGCGCGATTGTATTTGACCGCGTTCGAAAGCAAATTGATCAAGACCTGTTTGACGCGGTTCCGATCCGCTTTGATGAAGGGCTTGTCCTCAAAGCGCGGGAAGGTCAATCCAATGCCGTTTTTCAATGCCGAGGGTTCAATCATTCCAAGACATTCGCTCAGCACCTCGCTGAGCGAGACAGGCTCCCCGGACAAGGACAGCTTGCCCGACTCGATCAGCGCGAGATCGAGGATCTCGTTGATGAGTACCAGTAAGTACCAACCCGCTTGAAGGATCTGATCGATGCTCTGCCGTTGAGCCAACGTGGGCGGCGGTGTTCCCGATTCCATGAGTTGCGCGAACCCGAGAATCGCATTCAAGGGAGAGCGCAATTCGTGGCTCATGCTGGAGAGAAAATCCGACTTCGCGAGGTTGGCCTTTTCCGCGGTAAGCTTGGCGCCCTGCAGCGCGAGGTTGGTCTCCTGCAGCGCCTGGTCGAGAATCTTGCGTTCCGTGATGTCCCGGGCCGCCGCAAACACTCCTTGCAGGGTGCGTTCGCGGTCGTAGAACGTGGTGGCGTTGTAGGACACCACCGTTTCCTTGCCGTCCCGGGCGCGCGCGGTAAGTTCGTAGTTGGTGAGCTTGGTTTCAATCAACACGCGTTTGATGCCCGCTTCGGCGCGCTCGGCGTCGGTGAAGTAGTTCTTGAACGGTGCACCGATCAATTCGTCGCGCGTGCAGCCGGTGAGTGCCTCCATCTGCTTGTTGACGTCCGAAATGATGCCGGAGGGATCCGTCGCGATGAGCGCGTCGACGTTCGATTCGATGAGGGAGCGGGTATAGAACTGCTGGTCGCGCAGCCGCTGATCCAGGCGCTTCTGCTCGCTTTCGAATCGATTGCGCAGCGTATTGTCGGTGCCGATGAGCAGGTATCCGATAATGGCGTCGTGCGAGTCGCGCAAAGCCGTGACCGACACCACGGCCGGGAAGCGGCTGCCGTCCTTGCGGATATAGGTGAGCTCGTAGATGTCTTCGATGCCGCGCGAAGCTTTGAACACCAGCGCATCGAAACCCGGCTCGATCGGTGTGGCCAGTTCCACGCTCAACAGTTTGGCTCGTGCGATCACTTCTTGCGGATCGGAAATGTCGGCCGGTGTCACTTTGTTGATGACTTCCGCGGCCGTGAATCCGAGCATACGTTCGGCGCCGACGTTGAAAATCTGGATGATGCCCTTGGCATCGGTGGCGATACTGGAGAAATTGGCGCTGTTGAATATCGCCCGTTGCAAGGTCGAGGCGATGTCGAGCCTCTCCTGCGAAGGGGCTTCCACCAAAACGGCCGCACTACCGATATCTTGCTTACCGATATGCATTATGACCCGTTTTGCCCAGCTAGGAAGCGGTGAAGAGAATTGATCGCTTGAGCTGACGCCCTCTCGGCCGGTCAATTGAGCGAGGCATCATCGCCCGCGCGCCATGCGGCGTCGGTGCGCTGGCGAACATAGGTCACAGGGATCGCGTCCGCCCTCTGGGACTGCGCCGGCCTCCAACTGTGTACGCCAGCGCACCGCATCTTGGGGCAGCTCGGTGCATCATCTCGCTGTGATTGACTTTCGAGCCCGTTACCGCGAGGTGTCTTGATGAATCTGAACCTAAGTCTTACACCGATCGTCTCGCTGGCCGCCGGTGTATTGATTCTGATCGTTCCGAAGCTGTTGAACTACATCGTCGCCTTTTACTTGATTGCGATTGGACTCATCGGCTTGTTCGGTACCGGCACGCTTCACCTGCGATGATCGAGGATGGTTCGAGCTTATGATTACCAGCAAGTTGGCAGCACTGGTGCTTATCGTAGCCGGCGTCTTGGGGCTGGCCTATGGTGGATTCAGCTACACCAAAGCGACCCATCAGGCGGACCTGGGTTCCCTGCACATGTCGTATAACGAGAAGCAATACGTAAACATTCCAGTCTGGGCCGGTATTTGCGCGATTGTGGTTGGCGGTCTACTGCTCCTGCGCAACAGACCGGGCTAGTCTCGGCCAACCGCTGCCTATGTACGGTAACGAACCGCTCGCAATCGCCGCGCGTGAGAGACTAATGGCGTAATTCAATCAAGGACATATTATGAAGACACAACTAGCAATGACCTGCGTCGTATTCGGCGCTCTACTCGGGTCGGCGGCCGCCATGGCGGGCGACGATACCACTGCGGTCGGGACCAGCACCGTGGTATTCGTGAAGGATTCGGCGATCACCACGAAAATCAAAACCAAGCTCGCCGCCGACCATCTGACCAGCCTCGGCCGCATTCATGTCGATACCGACCAGAATGGTATCGTGTGGCTAACCGGCACCGCGAGGAGCCAGGAGGCCATCGCGCAAGCCGTGTCCCTTGCGCGCCATACGGAGCACGTGAAGTCGGTCCACAACGATCTCACGGTTAGACTCGACGATTGACGTGAAGTAATGTGAATGGGCAGTCCTTGCGCACGACGCTGAAGGCAACGTGCGCAAGGATATCTGCTCCCGGTATTTTCGATACTGCGCGAGGGCCGCGCTCAACCATTGGCCGGTTGGAATCGCGGCGCTGCCGCTGCACCTGATTTGGTAGGGTCGGCCGCTCAGGCTGCTTTCGCTGGCGGCTTTCTCAATGAAATCTTCCGCTGTTTTTATCTCGTTCCTCGCGGCCAGCGCGTTGTACTTCGCGCGCAAATGCGCCTGCGCCTGTTGCGCATCGTACCAAGTGCCGTTGCGGTAAAAGTCACACCCGGATTGTTCGATGAATTCGAGCAGATAGTTGATCTCGGCCTCTGGGACCGTCGGCGTCGCTGCCCGCGCGGCCGGTAGGGCGTGCATCGCGACCATGATCACTGCGAACAACAGCGGCTTTGCAAGGCTCATAGTTCACGGTCCAGCGGCAGCCACGACAAGAACCTCAGGTCGAACCTCTGCCACGAACTGCGGGCCGGTTCCCGCGTATATTCGACCGCTTTGCCATCCTCCCGGGTATCCCACACGAGACGCGCCGGCGCTCCGGGGGTTGGTTTGCGCCATCCCAGGACGTACACGTTTTCCGGCCGTACCATGTTGTCAAAACGCGCCACCGTTTGAAGTGCGAGCTCCGGGCTGTCGATGATCAAACCGATCTCGGTATTGAGGTGCTTCGAGCGCTGATCGAAATTCATCGAGCCAATGAAGACGCGTTTTCGATCGAACACGAATAGCTTGGCATGCAGCCCATAGTTGCCGTAGCGCGAGACCACCGCGGTTTCACCGCTCCCGCGGGTCGTTCCGAGCATCGATCGGATTTCGTAGAGTTCCACGCCGTCCTTGAGCAATCCCACGCGGAACTTCGCGTAGCCGGATTGCGCAATTAAATCCGGGGTGGAATTGAGCGAGTTGGTTAGGATGCCTACGCGGACCCCACGCCTGCGCAGATCCTGGACCGCGCTCAATTCATCCGGTGTCGGCACCAAGTAGGGCGTGACCATCAGCAGCTCGGATTGGGCTGCGCTGGCGGCTTTGAGTAGTTGTTCGGCCATGAGGCGGCCCGGCAACTCGCCCCGGTCGACGTTCTTCTTGTCCGGACTGTCGCTGATTACTTGCGCCTGTGCCCACACCAGCGGCAGGCGGCCTGAAATTATCCCGGCATAGGGTTCCCCGGTCGCCAGTCGCGCCACATAGTCGACGCCGTCGGTTTTGAGCGGCTCCAAATGACGCTCCTTGTGCTCACTTGCCCGCTCCCGGCGTTCCGCGAGGGCGCTTCCCGAGCGCTGGCTGCGATTGAGCGCGGTGGCGGGCACGGCAAAGCGGCTTTTCCAGAACTCGTCGAAGGTCGCGGACAGCTGCATGGCGATCGGACCGGCGGCGAAAACATCGTCGTCGGCGAACTGCGAGTCAGGGTCCATCTGGAAGTATTGATTGCCGATGTTGCGCCCGCCCAGCAGCGCCACCGCGTTGTCGACCACCAGCAGCTTGTTGTGCATTCGGTAGTTGAGTCTCGGGGAGTTGACCAAGAACTCGAGCGAACGCCGCAGAGTGCTGTGCCCGCGATACACGAACGGATTGAAGATGCGAATCTCGACATTGGGGTGGGCATCCAGCGCGCTAATTTGCTCATCGCCGGCGACAGTGTCGCCGTCGTCGACCAGCACCCGAACCCGCACCCCACGATCGGCCGCGCGTATCAGAGCGTCGGTGAGCAGCCGACCCGTTGCATCGCCGCGAAAGATGAAATACTCGAGATCCAGGGTTTTCTCCGCGGCGTCGATCATTTGCGCGCGGGCCAGGAATCCATCCACCCCGACGGAGATGATTCGAAATGCGGATTCACCGTCTCGCTGCCGGGCGGCACTTCCGAACTGCGCCCCCAGGCGCGTGTCCTCCGGATGAGCGAGTGCGACGGACAATGATTTCGGATTGTTGAATCTCGCCGGAACTGATGAGCACGCTGCGAGCAAGCCGGCAAAGGTAAGGGCCAAGAGCAGGCGGCATCGCGACGGAGAGTGCATAACGCACCCATTATGTGCCTAGCCCCGCCCGGGTCCGTTCGCTGGCGTACACATCGTGATCCCGGCCGCCGTGGGGCATCCGAGCCGGTTGGCAGCTTGTCCGCCATCGGCTAAGGTAGGGCGATAATCGTACCGTGGGAGTTTCGCGCATGGACATCGTCATTCCAAACGCGACGTCGATCGGAATCTTCGCCGTGGCGGCTATCCTGCTGCTGCTGACACCGGGGCCGGCCGTTCTCTATATCGTCGCGCGCAGCGTCGAGCAGGGCCGTATCGCCGGGCTGGCCTCGGTTTGTGGTATCACCACGGGAACGCTTGTACACGTGCTGGCGGCGGCACTGGGGCTGTCAGCGCTGCTGGCCTCCTCGGCGCTTGCCTTCTCGGTCGTCAAGTATGCGGGCGCCGGCTATTTGATCTACATCGGGGTGCGGCGGATTCTCAGCCGGACCGACACGCCGACCGCGCAAATGGAGCTGCCGCGGCGCAGCTTGGGAAGGCTGTATCGCGACGGGTTCGTCGTCAATCTGCTGAATCCGAAGACCGCGCTGTTCTTCCTGGCGTTCTTGCCGCAATTCGTGGATTCCTCGCGCGGCGCGGTCGCGTCCCAGATCGCTTTTCTCGGTCTGCTGTACACATTGATGGGCCTGACGAGTGATGCTCTTTATGCATTGGTCGCCGGCACGGCCGGGGGGTGGGTCAAGCGCAGTGGGCGCTACTTGCGCTGGGAACGCTACGTCACGGGCGGCGTGTTCATCGGCCTCGGTGTGACCGCCGCCTGTGTCGGCAACGGGCGCAAATAGCACTGGCCGATGACCTTACCGGGCGCGCATGATCCAGCTGCCGCACCGCAACCGTCGGCAGCGGCGCCCGCGGCCGGCTCTGCGGGGGCTCCGTTTCGTCACAGGACATTCGCGGTAATCTGGGCCGCGACGGTTGTCTCGAACATCGGCGGCTGGATGTACACCGTGGCGTCGGGCTGGCTCATGACCAGTCTCGACCCGGACCCGTTCATCGTTTCGATGGTGCAGGTTGCCAACAACCTTCCGATGTTTCTGTTCGCGATTCCGGCCGGAGCGCTCGCGGATATCGTGGATCTGCGCCGTCTCCTGATCTTCGGCGAGACGGCGATCTTGGTCACCTCGACCGCCTTCGCTGCGCTCGTTTGGCTGCATCTCATCACGCCGCTGACTCTGTTGGTGCTCAGCTTCATCGTGACCGTCGGATCGGCCATCACCGCACCCGCCTGGCAGGCTGTGGTGCCCCGGCTGGTGCCGAGATCCGATCTGTCCGCGGCGGTTGCGGCGAACAGTGTGGGCATCAACGTCAGCCGTGCCGTCGGACCGGCCATCGGCGGTTTCATGGTCGGCGCATTCGGAATTGCGGCGCCGTTCTGGCTCAACGCCTTCAGCAATGCGGGAGTCATCGCAGCGCTCGTACGATGGCGCCTGCCGAAAAAAGGCGGCACGCCCCTGCCCGCGGAAGCTTTCGGCAAAGCCGTGCGCACCGGCCTTCGGCATGCGCGCTACAACTCGCATCTCAGCGCGACTCTGATTCGAACGATCGGTTTTTTTGTCTTTGCCAGCGCCTACTGGGCGTTGCTGCCGCTGGTCGCGCGCACCCGGATTGCCGGCGGCCCGGAGCTCTACGGACTATTGCTCGGCGCCATTGGCGCCTCTGCGGTAGGTGGTGCCTTCCTGCTGAAATGGCTCAGGGCGGCTTTGGGTGCGGATCGGCTGCTGGCCATCGCCACTCTGGCAACCGCACTGGCGACGGGGTTGTTTGCAGTCGCGCAGAATTCCGCGACCGCCATCGCCGCGAGCCTCATCGCAGGCGCGTCGTGGATCGCCGCCGTGTCGGACCTCAATGTCTCCGCCCAAGTCGCACTGCCCGAATGGGTTCGCGGCCGCGGCCTGGCGGTGTATGTGACCGTGATGTTCGGCGCTCTGACCGTCGGCAGCGCGATCTGGGGCGGGCTTGCGGCCTCAATCGGCGTATCCGCCGCTCTGCTCGTCGCGGCCGCGGGCGCGGTCATCGCGATTCCGTTGACCTGGCGCTGGAAATTACAAACGGGCGCCCTGGTTGATTTGTCGCCGTCGATGCATTGGCCGGCCCCCATCACGACTCATGCGATCGAGCCGGACCGTGGACCTGTTCTGGTGACGATCGAATACCACATCGATCCGAAGAATCGTGAAGCGTTTTTGCGCGCACTGGTGAAGAGCGCCCGCGAGCGCCGCCGCGACGGCGCCTATGACTGGGGGATATTCGAGGATCCCGCCAAGGAAGGCCGTTTCATCGAAACCTTCCTGACGGACTCCTGGCTCGAGCATCTTCGACAGCACCAGCGCGTGACCAAGGCCGACCGGATGCTCGAGCAGGTCGTGCGCCGCTTTCAAATCGGCGACGGGCCCAAAGCGACCCATCTGATCGGCGCACAGACACGCAAGTAAGATCGTTGACTGCGTTCTCCTTGGCCGCGTTGGCCGCAACGACCGCCTAAACGCGTCTCGTCACCGCCGGCTGGAACGAGTAACATCTTCCGCCCGTGTCCGTGAATTCCGTACTGAATGCCATCGTGCATTTCGGCTCCATCGTCATGTTGGCGGTGGGCGCCCTCTTGCCCATCGTGGACCCGCTCGGCGGCGCTCCCATCTATCTCATCATGACCACCGGCCTCACCGCCGAGCAGCGCAACCGGATGGCGAAGTCCGTGGCGATCAACAGTTTTCTGCTGCTGATCGCCTCGGCATTGATCGGGGCCTATGTTCTGGATTTCTTCGGCTTGTCGATTCCCTCGGTCCAAGTCGCCGGCGGTCTCGTGGTCTGCGCCATCGCTTGGTCGCTGCTCAATAGCCCCAATTCCCCGCCGGCGCTCGAGCGCAACGCCCCGCCGCCGACGCCCGAGGACCTGAACCAGCGGGCGTTCTACCCCATGACCATGCCGTTGACCGTCGGACCCGGTTCGATCTCCGTGGCCCTGACGCTGGGCGCCAATCCACCACCCGGATTTCGGCCGCTGCTGGTCACCGCCGTGGCGCACGCCATCGGTATCCTCATCGTCGCCGTGGGTGTGTATCTTTGCTATCGCTACGCCGATCGCATCATGCGTACCTTGGGTCCGACGGGCACCGGCGTCGTGGTGCGCCTGACCGCCTTCATTCTGCTGTGCATCGGAGTGCAGATCTGCTGGAATGGGGTGCACGCACTCATTGCCGGCGGCTTTCCGTCCTAAAGAACTCTTGAGCAACAACGGGAGAGAACCGATGAGCACGTCAAAAGCGCCGGACGGCCCCGCGGTGCAGATCGCCAAGAATGGTCCCTACCTGGTCACGGGCAAGCTGCCGTTGCAAAAGCAATCCATCGGCACGAATTCCGCGGGCGAATCGGTCACATGGATCGAGGGTGAGGCCTACCCCGCCTCGGCCGCGTACGCGCTCTGCCGCTGCGGTCACAGCGCAAAAAAGCCCTTCTGCGACGGCTCGCATGCCAAGGTGGGATTCGACGGCACCGAGACAGCCAGCCGCGAGCCTTACCAAAAGCAGGCCAGCATCATGCAGGGACCGACCATGTCGCTCACGGACGCGCAAGCGCTGTGTGCCTTCGCGCGATTTTGCGACCCGCATGGCCAGGTGTGGAATCTCGTGAATGAAACCGGCAACCCGACAGCCAGGAAGCATTTCGTGAGAGAGACGGGTGACTGTCCCTCGGGACGGCTGATCGCCTGGGACAATTCGACCGGAAAGCCGGTGGAACCCGAGTTTGAGCCCTCCATCGGCCTCATCGAGGATCCGGCGAATCAGTGTGCGGGACCGGTCTGGCTCCGTGGCGGCGTGCAGGTGATCGGGTCGGACGGGTTTCACTACGAAGTGCGCAACCGCGTGACCTTGTGCCGATGTGGCGCGTCGCAGAACAAGCCGTTTTGCGACGGCACGCATGTGGCCGTCAAGTTCAAGGACGGCTGATGGCGCAGGATTCCATCCTCGAGACGCGCAGTCTGGTGAAGGAGTTCAAGGGATTCGTCGCGGTCGACGGGGTCTCGCTGTGCGTGCGGCGCGGAGAAGTCCATGCGCTGATCGGCCCGAACGGTGCCGGCAAGACCACCCTCTTCAATCTGCTCACCAAGTTCCTGCAGCCGACATCGGGGACGATTTTTTTCCGCGGCGAGAACATCACGCGCGAAGAACCGTCGGACATCGCCCGCCGCGGTATTGCGCGCTCCTTCCAGATTTCCGCCGTCTTTCCGCACCTCACCGTCCTCGAGAACGTGCGCGTGGCTCTGCAGAGCAAGCTCGGCACCTCGTTCTTTTTCTGGCGCTCCGAAACGAGCCTCGCCGCGCTCAATGACCGCGCCATGCAATTGCTGACCGAGGTCGGCCTCGCCGATTGCGCGCCCACGCTCACCGCCGATCTCGCCTATGGGCGCAAGCGGGCGCTCGAGCTTGCCACGACGCTGGCGCTGGAGCCTGAATTGATGCTCCTCGACGAACCGACGCAAGGTATGGGACATGAGGACGTCTCGCGCGTTACCCGGCTGATCAAGAAGATTGCGGCGAACCGCACCGTGCTCATGGTCGAGCACAACATGAGCGTGGTCGCATCCATCGCGGATACCATTTCGGTACTGCAGCGCGGCCGGGTGATCGCGGCGGGCCCCTACGCCGAAGTCGCGGCGAATCCTCAGGTCATCGAGGCCTACATGGGCAGCTCAGCCACGGATCTCGAGGGAACTCATTGATGGCCGGCGAGCTGATGAGGATCGCGAATCTCGACGCCTGGTACGGCGAATCGCACATCCTGCACGGCGTCGATCTCTGCGTACGGGAAGGCGAGGTCGTCACGCTGCTGGGCCGCAATGGCGCCGGGCGCACGACCACGCTGCGCGCCATCATGGGCCTGATCAGCAGCCGCACCGGCTCGGTCCTGATCGACGGGGTGGAGACCGTGCGGCTGGCGCCGCACCGCATCGCCCGCATCGGCATCGGCTATTGTCCCGAGGAGCGGGGCATTTTCTCGGCGCTGTCGGCCGAGGAGAATCTGCTGCTGCCGCCGCGGCTCAAGCGCGGCCAGGCCATGGATATCGAGGAGATCTACTGCATGTTCCCAAATTTGAAGGAGCGCGCCGCCAGTCCCGGCACGCGGCTGTCGGGAGGCGAGCAGCAGATGCTGGCCGTGGCGCGTATCCTGCGCACCGGTGCGCGGCTGCTGCTGCTGGATGAGATTTCCGAAGGTCTCGCGCCCGTGATCGTCCAGAAGCTCGGCGAGGTGATCCGCAGCCTCAAATCGAGGGGTTTCACCGTGGTTCTGGCCGAGCAGAATTTTCGTTTCGCCGCCCCACTGGCGGATCGCTTCTATGTCATGGAACATGGCAGGATTGTGCGCCAGTTTGAACAAGCCCAGCTGGCCTCGCAGATGGGGATGCTGCGCGAGTTTTTGGGTGTCTGACTCAAACGTTACTGAACAGGAGAACAACATGAAGATTGGCTCGTTGCGCGCCGCTCTCGCGGCCCTATGCAGTGTGTTGAGTTGGCAGGCATGCGCCGCGGGTGACCCGGTCGTCATTGGCGACATCGACGATCTGTCGGGAGTCTATGCGGACGCCCAAGGTCAGGGGGGTATCGAGGCCATCAACATGGCCATCGCGGACTTCGGCGGCATGGTGCTCGGCAGGAAGATCGTACTGCTGACCGCCGACCACCAGAACAAACCCGACATCGGCGCGACCAAATTTCGCGAGTGGGCCGATCAGAGTGGACTGAATCTGGCTCTGGGCGGGTCGAACACCGGCGTGAACATCGCCATGTCCAAGGTAGCTGCGGCAAAGAAGGTGCCGCTCATCGTCATCGGAGCCGGGGGTTCCTCGCTGACGGGCGCGGATTGCACGCCCTATTCCATACACTATGTGTATGACACCACCTCCTTGGCCAACGGCACGGCAAGCACCATCATCAAAGCGGGCGGCAAGTCGTGGTTCTTCCTCACCGCCGACTACGCCTTCGGCACGCAGCTGCAGGATTCGGCCACCCGCGTCGTCACCGCGAACGGCGGCAAGGTCTTGGGTTCGGTCCGGGTTCCCCTGGGCGCAACCGACTTCTCCTCGTTTCTGCTCCAGGCGCAAAGTTCCGGCGCGCAGGTCCTCGGCCTCGCGAACGCCGGCACCGACTTCTCGAACTCGCTCAAGGGCGCCGACGAATTCGGCATCACCAAGACGATGAAGCCCGCGGCGCTCCTGGCCTTCATCAGCGATATTCACAGCCTGACGCTGCAGACGGCCCAGGGGCTGTATTTGACGACCAGCTTTTACTGGGACCTGAACGACGAAACACGTGCATTCGGCAAGCGCTTCTTCGCCAAGATGAAGCGCGAACCCACCATGGACCATGCCGGCGCCTACTCGGCCACGCTGCAATACTTGAAGGCGGTCAAAGCGGCGGGCTCCACTGATTCCGACAAGGTCATGGCGGAACTGAAGAAGGCCAAGCTCAACGACTTATTCGTCAAGAATGGGTACGTTCGCGCCGACGGCCTGATGGTCCACACCATGTACGTCATGCAGGTCAAGACCCCGGCCGAATCGAAGTATCCTTGGGATTACTACAAAGTGATCCGGGTCATGACGGGCGAGGAGGCCTACGGATCGCAACCCGATCCGGCCTGTTCTTTCGCCAAGCAGTAGGCGCAGGCTTACGTGAGCAGCGTATTCGGCGTGCCGCTGCCGGCAATCCTTGGCCAGCTCACGCTGGGCCTGGTCAACGGCTCCTTCTACGCGCTGCTCAGCCTGGGGTTGGCGGTGATTTTCGGCCTCCTCGGGATCGTGAATTTTGCGCACGGCGCCTTCTACATGCTCGGCGCGTTCGCGGCGTACATCGGTCTGCAGACCTTCGGCGTGAATTACTGGTGGGCCCTCCTGCTCGCGCCCCTGGTCGTGGGGCTCTTGGGCGTGCTCATCGAGCGCCTGTTTCTGCGCCATCTCTATCGGCTCGATCCCCTCTATGGGCTGTTGCTCACCTTCGGTGTTGCGTTGATATTCGAGGGAATCATGCGCGATCAATTCGGCGCCTCGGGAAAATCCTATCCGGTGCCCCCGCTGTTGCGCGGTGTATTCGATCTCGGCTTCATGGTATTGCCCATCTATCGCGCTTGGGTGGTGGTCGCGTCGCTGGCCGTGTGCGCCATGACCTGGTTCCTGATCGAGCGCACTCGCTTGGGCGCGAGGCTGCGCGCCGCGACCGAGAATGCGCGCCTGGTGCAGGCCTTCGGCATCAATGTGCCGCTCATGGTCATGGGCACCTACGGCGGGGGCGTGGCGCTCGCCGCACTCGCCGGTGTGCTCGCGGCGCCGGTGGTCCAGGTGAGCCCCCTGATGGGCTCGTCCCTGGTGATCGTGGTGTTCGCGGTGGTGGTCATCGGCGGGATGGGTTCCATCGTCGGGGCCATCGTCAGCGGACTCGTGCTGGGCCTCATCGAGGGACTCACCAAGGTGGTCTATCCCGAGGCATCGAATATCGTGGTCTTCGTCATCATGGCGCTGGTGTTGATGTGGCGCCCCGCCGGCCTGTTCGGCCGGGAGCAATAAGATTCGCGCCCGTCTCGTGTATGTCGTTCTCGCGGTCCTGGCGCTGGCCGCGCCCTTCCTCGGCATCTATCCCGTGTTTCTGATGAAGCTTCTGTGCTTCGCCATGTTTGCCTGCGCCTTCAATCTGCTGCTGGGCTACACCAAAATGCTGTCCTTCGGCCACGCCGCCTATTTTGGCTCGGCAGCCTATGTCACCGGATGGCTGGTCGCGGTCCGCGGTTGGGGAACGATCGCAGGGATTCTTGCCGGCGTTGCGGCGTCCATGCTGCTGGGCCTCGTCATCGGCGCCATCGCGGTCCGTCGCCAGGGTATTTATTTCGCGATGATCACCCTCGCCTTGTCCCAGCTGGTGTTCTTCATCTGCCTGCAGGCCGATTTCACGGGCGGCGAGAACGGCCTGCAGGGCATCCCACGGGGCAGCATATTCGGACTCATCGGACTCGCCCGCGATGGCACCATGTACTACTTCGTGCTGGCCGTCTTCGTCGCGGTGTACCTCTTCATCCGCCGCATCGTGCGCTCGCCCTTCGGTCACGTGCTGCGGGCGATCCGGGAAAACGAGCCGCGCGCCATTTCCCTGGGCTACAAGGTTGCCCGCTACAAGCTGCTCGCCTTCGTCCTGTCGGCAAGCATCGCCGGATTGGCGGGATCCTTGAAGGCGCTGACTCTCGGATTCGCCACCCTCTCGGACGTGGGTCAGGGAACCTCGGGAGAGGTGATCTTGATGACCCTGCTCGGCGGCAGCGGGACTTTTCTCGGACCCGTGGTCGGAGCCGGCGTCGTCCTCACCCTGCAGGAGTATTTATCCGATCATGTGGGCGCGTGGGTGTCGGTCATCATCGGCGCCATCTTCGTGGTGTGCGTGATGATTTTTCGGCGCGGCGTCGTCGGCGAAATCGAGTGGCGCTTTGCGCACAGCCGCCGCATCGCGCGGCGCGGCGCTTAGGGCTTGCAGCGCTGTGCAAACTCCCGCCGCTGCGGTTCGCTGTCGAGTTCCGTCGCGAGTCGGCTCACCAGGTCATCGACACCGGCCGCGCGCAGCGCGGTGGTTTTCACCAGGTGTCTGGCGAGCGGACCGATGTATCCGGCCAACTGCCGCTCGATGTGCTGCAATTGAGAGATATCAAAGGGGTAAGTGGCGGCGCCACCCGCGGTTCGGCCCACGATGGGCGACGGCGGAATCGGCTCCGCAGCCAGCTGCGGCTTGAGATAGGCGCACAGCCGCGCGTAGTGCGGTTCCCGCGGCGGCGGAAAAGCATCCAGCCAATGCTGCGTGCTCAGAAAGAATTCAAGGCTCTTGGACGGCAGCACGTCCTCGACCCGAAACGGCAGAATGCTCAGCTGCTTGTGGACCGCTCTTTCCACTTCGCGGCGCACCTGCGGCGATTGATTGCTGCTGGCGGAGAACACCAGAATCATCACCCGCGCCGCGGAAATGGCATCCATGATTTCCGCGGCCCAATCGGCCGACGGCGCGATGTCGCGCGGCGCGATCCAGCAATTGATCCCTTCCCCTTCGAGGCGCGCCACCAGCTCGAAGGCGCAGTCGCGATCCGGCTGCGAGTAGCTGATGAATACCTCGCCCGCCATGCTATGCCTCCAGCATCCGCAGGGCCTTTTCCAGGCTCGTGCGCATGCGGTTGAAGGAGCGCGTGACGGACACGATCTCCCGGGCGCCGCGCAGCGGGAAATCTTCCGCCGTCGTGTCCCCCAGGCTCAATCGATCCGCGACCCGCGCGATCTGCCGCACCGGCCGCACCACCAGGAGGTAGAGCAGCGCGTTGACCACCATGAATACCGCGGAAAACACCGCCGCCAGGGAAATCATGAAAGCGCGAAAGGCGCGGTCGGCATTGGCGCTGGCCGTGGCAAAGGGCACCGAGACGACATGGGCGCCCACGATTTCATGGGTCTGCCAGCCGAAGCCGTTGTTGCTCCCATACTTTGCAATGAGCGTTCGCGGCGCCGCCGCGGGTGTGCTGTGGCAGGTCAGGCACTCCGCCTCGTTGCGGATCGGCCGGGCCAGGTACAGCGATTTGCCCATCGGCGTCTCGCGCTCGCCGATGACCTCTTGAGTGTTGGGGTCGTTGCGGAAGCGTTGAATGATGTCCGCCTCCCAGTCCGCCGGCCGGTCGCGCGGGTTCGTCGGATTGAGGGTCGCCTCCTTGTACGTGTAATCGGGATGTCGCTCGCGAAGGTGCAGGAAATTCTGGGTTGCCGCATAGGAAGGCACGCTCTGCGGCGGAAAATCCTCCGCAATTCGCTGGCTGATCAACGGCACGATCTCGTTGGCCGTGTAGGCGCGAATGGACGAGGCGCTGTCCAGCATCAGGCCCGCTTCGGTGAACACTTCGCGCTGCGCATTGGCTTCGAGAATGCTCCGGCAGGCGTAGCCTCCGATCATGGCCGCGATGATGAACACCGCTCCCAAGGCCAGGTTGATTCGGATCAATAAACTCATGCTTCAGTAACCGTGCCGGTAGCGCTGTATCGCGCGCCTTTTATTATTTGAAACGCGTTCTGTAAAGTGTCGCCGGGCGACATTATCCGCAATATAGTAGATGATGTGTCTCCATGCGAGCCATGATCAGCGTCGATCATATCCAGATCGATCAGGTCTTGTACGATTTCGTCAATCGCGAGGCCATGCCGGGCACCGAGATCGAAGAACGCGCCTTTTGGCGCGGATTCGCGCTGCTGGTTCGGTCTCTGGCGCCGCGCAACGCCGCGCTGCTGGCGCGGCGCGACGCGCTGCAGACGCAGATCGATGACTGGCACCGGCGAAGTCCGGGCGCGGCATTCGAGCACTCCCGCTACAAGCAGTTCCTGCTCGACATCGGCTATCTGGTGCCCGAGCAGCAAGCCTTCGCCGTCGACACAGCCCATGTCGATGCGGAAATCGCGCACATCGCCGGACCGCAACTGGTGGTTCCGGTCGGCAATGCGCGCTACGCGCTCAACGCGGCCAATGCGCGCTGGGGCAGCCTGTACGATGCACTGTATGGCACCGATGCCATTCCCGGAGACACAGCGGCCCGCACCGGCCAATACGATCCGCAACGCGGCGCCAAGGTCATCGCCTTCGCCCGTGATTTCTTGGACCGGCATTTTGCGCTTGCCTCAGGCTCGCATCACCAGGCCGCGCAATACCGCCTCGGACCGCAGGGACTCGAAGTCCAGTTGCAAAGCGGCGCCGTGACCGGTTTGAGAGAGGCCGCCGGACTGCGCGGCTTTCAGGGGGAACGCGGCTCTCCCACGCTGCTGCTCCTGGTCCATCATGGACTGCACGTGGAAGTGCACATCGACCGCACGCATGTGATCGGCGGCGGCGATCCGGCCGGCATCAGCGACATCCTGCTCGAGTCCGCGATCACCACCATTCAAGACTGCGAAGATTCGGTGGCGGCGGTCGACGCGGACGACAAGGTTCAGCTGTATCGAAACTGGTTGGGACTCATGCAGGGCAACCTGACGGCCAGCCTCGAAAAAGGCGGCGGCAGGATGGTCCGCCGCTTGAACGCCGATCGGCGCTATCGCACCCCGGGCGGCGGCGACCTGCTGCTGCCGGGCCGAAGCCTCATGTTGGTTCGCAACGTCGGCCACCACATGATGTCCGGCGCGGTCACCCTGGACGGCAACCCCATCCCGGAGACCTTCATCGACGCCGCGGTCACCTCGCTCATTGCCCTGCATGACCTGCGCGGCGGCGGTGCGCGGCGCAATTCGCGTTCCGGATCGGTCTACATCGTCAAACCCAAGATGCACGGGCCCGACGAGGTCGCCTTTGCCGACGAACTCTTCGCCTGCGTCGAAACACTGCTGGACCTCGCGCAATACACCTTGAAAATGGGCATCATGGATGAAGAGCGGCGCACCAGCGTCAACTTGGCGGAGTGCATCCGCGCGGCACGCCACCGTGTGGTGTTCATCAACACGGGCTTTCTCGACCGCACCGGCGATGAAATTCACACCTCGATGGAGGCGGCCGCGGTGCTGCGCAAAGGCGACCTCAAGAAGGCCGTGTGGCTCGATGCCTATGAGCGTCAAAACGTCGATATCGGACTTGCCTGCGGCCTGCGCGGCCGGGCGCAGATCGGCAAGGGTATGTGGGCCATGCCGGACCTCATGGCGGATATGCTCAAAGCCAAGCTCGCGCAGCCGCAAGCCGGGGCCAATACCGCCTGGGTGCCCTCCCCGACCGCCGCGACCTTGCATGCCCTGCATTACCACCAGGTGAATGTCGCCGAGGTGCAGGCGCAGCTCGCCGGCCGGGTGCGCGCCTCGCTCGATGACATCCTGACGCCGCCTCTCGCCAAGGCACCGCGGTGGAGCGCGGCCGACATCGAAGAGGAACTCAACAACAACGCGCAGAGCATCTTGGGCTATGTGGTGCGCTGGATCGATTCGGGCGTCGGCTGCTCGAAGGTGCCTGATTATTACAATGTCGCGCTCATGGAAGATCGCGCCACGCTGCGCATCTCCAGCCAGCACGTCGCGAATTGGCTGCGGCACGGTATCTGTTCATCCGATGCGGTGATGCTTGCGCTACGCCGCATGGCGGCGGTGGTCGACCGGCAGAACGCCGCGGATCCCGCGTATCAGCCGCTCACCCAAGACCTCGACAACAACATTGCGTTCAAGGCCGCGTGCGACCTGGTTTTCAAGGGCCGGGAACAGCCCAACGGCTATACCGAAGCGATTCTGACCGCCCGCCGGCAGGAGCGAAAAGCCCGTCCACCCACGCCGCGCGCGAATTGAGCGAATTCTCGAATTTTCCTAAGAATCTCTCTCGTATTCAGTTATTTACGTCACCCGTGATGACGCGGGCTATTTTTTTGGCCTAGTATGTCAGCGGTGTCATTCCCCGGGGAGACTTCGATGACAACACTCACGTCGCCGACGCTCAAGGCACTTATGGCGCTGACGGCGCTGCTGGCGGCCGGTGCCGCCCACCCCGCGGCGCTCGAAGATTATGGCCGCCTGCCAAGCCTGGAGGATGCGGCGATCTCACCGGATGGTTCTCGTCTCGCCTATGTGCGAACGGACGGCGATGAGCGCATTGTCGCCGTGGTGTCGCTTCCCGACCGCCGGCCCCAAGGCGCGCTCAAGGTGGGCGCCGAGCGGCTGCGCTCCATTGAGTGGGCCGACAACAATCGCCTGCTGATTCGTACCTCCATGGTGTATGCGCCCGTCATCACGACCAAGATGGAAGGCTTGGAGCGGGGGCAGGCCACGCCCTCGGCCGCGGCGCTGGGTGGCGGCAATGGCGGCCGGGGGGCCGCCCCGACTTCATCCGCGGGAATGGGCAGCGCCATCTTGAGCATCGGCCACGACGTGTCGATCAGGCGCGACTGGTCGCTGCTGCAGGTGTACGACCTCAACACCCACACCACGAAATCTCTGCCCGATCCCGCGGGGATCCAGAAGATCAAGTTGATGAACGTGATCGCAGGCGATCCCATGGTCCGGCAGATCGGCGGCCACACCGTGATCTTCGTGCCCGGCCTGTACTACACCGACCCGGGGATGGGGGCGCTGTACGATGAGACCATTGTGCTCCGGCCGGCATTGCTTCGCCTGGACTTGGACAGTGGCTCTGAAGCGGTGCTGCGCCAGGGATCCAAGGACACCCAGCTCTGGCTCACCGACGCCTCCGGTGAGGTGGTCGCGGAACAAGATTACTCCGAGGAAAAATTCGGCAAACAACAGCGCTGGGCGCTCAAGATTCTGCGCAACGGGCGCTTCGACGAGGCCGCCTCCGGCCGCGAATCACTCGACTATCCCCGGCTGCTCGGCTTCGGGCCCACGCCCGACACTCTGCTCGTACAAGCAGTGGACGGCGAGGACAGCGTCTGGAAATTGCTGTCGCTGAAGGATGGAACCTTTGGCCCGCCGATAGCCGCGCGCCTGAGCGGCCCCATCGAGCAGCGCGCGACCTATCGCCTGATCGGTGGCGCGCACATCGAGGACGATTCGCACTACGTGTTCTTCGATCCTGCTACCCAGGGCAAATGGGATGCCCTGGTCCGCGGCTTCGAGGGCGCACACATGCGGCTCGTATCCCTGTCCGATGACTTCAAATACGTCGTCGTGCGGGTCGAGGCTCCCGCCCTCGGCTACAAGTACGAACTGGTCGATTTCAACACGCACAAGGCCGACTCGATCGGCAATGTCTACCAGGGTGTCACGCAGCCTTTGCCGGTGCACCGGGTCACCTACGCGGCCGCCGATGGCTTGCAGATCCCGGCCTATCTCACCCTGCCGCGGAACCGCGCAGCGAAGAACATGCCGCTGGTGGTGCTGCCCCACAGCGTCGCCACCGCCGTCGATACCGAAGACTTCGATTGGTGGTCACAGGCCTTGGCCGACCAAGGCTATGCCGTGCTACGCCCCAATTTTCGCGGCAGTCAGCTCAGCCGCAAATTCATGGAGGCCGGGTTCGGCGAGTGGGGCCGGAAAATGCAGACCGACCTGTCCGACGGCGTTCGCTATCTGGTGCACGAGGGCATCGTCGATCCGAAGCGCGTCTGCATCGTCGGCGCCGGCTATGGCGGCTATGCGGCACTCGCGGCGGTGACGTTGGACCCCGGGGTGTATCGATGCGCGGTCTCGGTCGACGGGCTGTCGGACCTCCGCCGCTGGCAGAAATCGTTGGCCGACCAGGACGCGCGCCGCTCCAATCCCGAGCAGCGCGGCTGGCAGCGCTTCATGGAAGTCGCCGGTGCGAATGACGCCGCCAACCTTGGCAGCCTCTCGCCCATCAAGCACATCGACGCCGTGCAGGTGCCCGTCCTGCTGCTGCACGGGCGGGACGACTTCGCGGTTCCCTTCGAGCAGAGCCAGATGATGTACGACGCGCTGCGGCACGCCGGCAAGCAAGCCGAACTCGTCGCGCTCGACCACGAGGATGAGCTGTTCGCCAGCGGCGAAACTCGTCTCGCGATGCTGCGCAAGTCGGTGGACTTTCTGCGCGCCTACAATCCAGCGGACTAGCCGCATGCGCGGTTCACTTGGCGCCCGCGCAAGCGCCTTCGCGACCGTGGTGTTGCTGCATCTGTTCGCGATCGGCGCGTTCTGGTTCGGCCTGGCCGATTCCGGCGCGCGGCCCATGCCGGACATCCTCGAGGTCCGGGTCATCGACACCGACCGGCGTCGCGAGCCGCTACCCCCGCTGCCGCTGCCGCAGGTCGACTTGAATCGATCCACCGCGATTCAAATTGCCGCCCCCGAGGTCGCCATCCCGGCCGCGGATCCCGCGCCGCCGCTGCACGTCGAGATGGTCGAGAGCGACCTCACGCCCACGCCGCCGAGAGGCCCGGCAGCGCCGCCGGCGCCGCGTCCCGGCGTGAAGCCGAAGGCCATCTATGTGCCGGGCGGTTGGCAACGCTACCCGGCGGAATCGCTTCGCGCCAAGGAGACGGGAGCGCCGACCATCACGATCTGCATCTCGGATTTGGGCGCGGTCGACAGCGTCGAAGTGACCGAGAGTTCGGGGTTCCCCCGCCTCGATCAGGCCGCCGTCGGCATCGGCAGGGAGGCGAGATTCAAGCCCGCCATGCAGGACGGCAAGCCCGTTCCGCTCTGCCTTCCCTACCGCATCAAGTTCGGCCTTTACAATTTTTGAAGCGGGGTTCCTACCAGCCCAAGATGTGCCAGGCGATGCACAGCTGCGCCAGAAACCCCACCACGAAGGCCAGAGTTCTGACCCACGGGATCGCAAACGTATAGGCCAGCACATGCGCGACGCGCGCCCAGAAATACACCACGCACGACATCGCGATCGCGTGACTGCTCATGTGCAGCGCGTGGGCGACGAGCACCAGAGTCGCGAAAACCGCGAGGTTTTCGACGGCGTTGTAATGAGCCGCCTTCATGCGCGCGGCCCAGGGCGCCAGGGGCTTGGGGTCTTTGCTGTAGCCGACGGCCACCACCACGCCGCGCACCAGGATCTCGTTGAGAATGTACGGAACCCACATCACGGCGGTGAGCAGGGTCACATAGGTCAGATACTGCAGCTGAGTGTTCACGATTTCTCCTGGTTGTTGTACGCGAACGCTATCGCAGGCTGTGATCCGGCGTGCCCGGTGCGGCCGTCTTGGCCATCCGGCCGTGAATGGCGCTTTGGCGAATATCCTCGAAGGTCTTTTCCACCACTTCACGGCCGCCGCGGCCGGCGTGATAGACATTGGAAAGGAAATACAGCGTGCAAATCGCCGCATCCGTGAACACGAAAACCGAGTCGATGAGATTGTTGTCCTGAAAGTTCGGCGATGATTCGCCGCGATACACGAGCTCGCAATTCTTGAAGGTGCAGCCGTGGAATCCGCAGCCGCTGAGCTCAATGCGTTCGTCGGTGAAGGTCTTGTCCTGGTGAAACATCGCAGCCCCCCTGAAAGCGCACCTCAGATATATGGACCCCGCACCGGGGGGGTGTCAAGTGGGCGGCGGCGCGGCGGCAGGCAGAAAGCGCCGGCGCAACTGCGCCAGGCGCGGCTCCCAGGGCTGCTCGCGCTCGAACCACGCCGCGAGCGCCAGCAGGCGCGCGTCCTCACCCAGCGGGGCCGCGAGTTGCACTCCGATCGGCAGCCCGCCGCTCGACATCGCCAGCGGCAGGGATATGGCGGGTTGACCGGTCACATTGAAGAGCTCGGTGTACGGCGCGTAGCCGTAGGAATCCTGATTCCAACGGTCGAGATTGAAGGCGTGGGTGCGGCCGTCGATTTGTCCGGTGCGCACCGGCAGGCTGGCCGTCGTCGGCAGCAACAGCATGTCGACTTGCGTGAATGCCTGGGCCATGTCGCGAGTCGACGCGCTGAGTGCCCGGCGCGCACGCACATAGTCCACGGCGCTGCTGCGAAGCCCCATCGCCCTGCTCGCCCAGGTCAGCGCTTCCAGTTCGTTCGGTTGCGGATCCCGCCCCACCCGGCCGCGGTAGTAGTCGATCTCCTCGGCGATGGCGGTCAACCAAATGATGAGTGCCGGCTCACCGGTGTTCGCCGACGCCGGATACTCGAATTCGCCCACCACGTGGCCCGCGCGCGCCAGCGCCGACGCCGCCGTTTCCACCGCGGCGCCGATCTCGTCCGCGGGTACGATGCCGCCGGGCGAGCGCAGCGCGATGCCGATGCGCAGCGGCGGCACCGGCCTGTGGACCGCCGCGGCAAATGTTCCGGCGGTCCGCTGCAGCGGATAGCGGGACACGGGTTCCGCGCCGCTCGTCAACTCGAGCATCAGGGCGGAATCGCGCACCGAGCGTGCCAGGACATGTTCGCAGTCCAAGCCGCCCGCCAATTCATCGTGCTGCGGACCCACCGGCACCCAGCCGCGGCTGGGCTTCAACCCCACGAGGCCGCACGCGGCGGCGGGAACCCGGATGGAACCGCCCGAATCCGTGCCGTGGGCGAGGGGAACCATGCCCGCTGCCACCGCGGCGGCCGCGCCGCCGCTCGACCCGCCGGGGCTTAAGGCCAAATCCCAGGGGTTTTGCGTCGGGCCACGCCAGGTCGGTTCGGTCACGAATTCGCCGGCGAATTCCGGCGTGTTGGTGCGGCCCAACAGGGTGAGTCCGGCGCTTCGCCATCTCGCCGCCAGCGGCGCATCGACTGTGGCGGGCGGCAGCGCTTCGAGCCAACGGCACGAGGAGGTCAGATGCAGCCCGGCGACCTCGATGTTCATGTCCTTGGCGAGAAACGGCACCCCTGCCAGGGGCGCCGTCGGATCGCACGTACGCGCGGAGGCTCGCGCCGCCTCGTAGCCGCGCTCGACCACCGCATTCAGCCGCCCATTGAGCGCTTCGATCCGCTCGATCGCCGCTTCGGCGAGTTCCCGCGGCGTGACCTCTCCGCGATGGACCAAGGCCGCGAGCCCGCTCGCATCGAAGCCGACGTACTCTTCAGGCCGCATGGCGCTGGCCCTTGAGCGGGATATTGAAGGTGATGGTGGCGCCGAACGCTTCGGGTGCCTGGGGATCGACACGGGCCTTGTCGAACACCAGCAGCCGGGTGCCCAGCGCGAAACTCTCCTTCAAATCGTGCGTCACCATGAAGATGGTCATTTTATGCGTATTCCACAGCTTGAGAATCAGCGTGTGCATGTCGGAGGTAATGCCGGGATCCAAGGCACCGAACGGCTCGTCCAAGAGAAGAATCTTCGGCTCGCAGATCACCGACTGCGCAATGGACAGGCGCTGCTGCATGCCGCCCGACAGCTGCGTCGGGTATTTGTCCGCGGAGTTGTGCAGGCCCACCGATTCGAGCAGGGGCATCGCCTTCTCCATGGCCCTGCGCCGCCGCGCGCCGAACAGGCGCCCCGTCAGCGGCGCGCCGCGCAGCTCCAAGCCCAGCAGCAGATTCTCGAGCACCGTCAGATGCGGGAACAGCGAATAGCGCTGAAACACGATGCCGCGATCCGGTCCGGGTTCCGAGGGCAACGGTTCGCCGTCGATGAGAAACTCGCCGCGGCTCGGCACCTCGATACCGAGCAGCATCTTGAGGAAGGTGGTCTTGCCGCACCCGGACGCGCCCACGATGGTCACGAACTCGTGATCCCCCACATGCAGGTTCACATTCTCGAGCACGACCTGGTCGGCGTACTCCTTCCACAAGTGCTTGACCGTAACTTGCGTCAATTCGAATCCGCCCACGCGAAGGCCTTGGCCCGCAACAGCTTCAGCGACCAATCCATCGCGAAGGCGAGCACGGTGATCCAGGCAACATACGGCAATATGACATCCATCGCCAAGTAGCGCCGTACCAGAAAGATTCGATACCCCAGGCCCTCGGTCGAGGCAATGGCTTCCGCGGCGATGAGAAACAGCCAGGCCGATCCCAGGCACAGGCGCAGGGCGTCGATCAAGCGCGGCCAAAGCTGCGGCAGCACCACCCGCAGAACCAGCTGCCACGTGGATGCGCCCAGGGTTTGCGCCTTGATGATCTGTTCGTTGGGCAATTCGGCGGCGCGCATCGCGAGGTCGCGCACGATCACCGGCGCGACGCCTATGACGATGAGGGTCACCTTGGCCAGTTCACCCAGCCCCACGACGATGAACAGGATGGGCAGGATCGCGAGCGGCGGTATCAACGACAGGGCGGCCACGAACGGCGCGATTGCCGCACGCAGGTACGGCAGCACCCCGATGGCCAAACCCAGACCCAAACCCGCCAGGGAGCTGATCACGAGGGCAATCCCCAGCCGCCGCAGGCTCGCCCCGGTATCGGTCCACCACAGATACTCGCCGCTGCGTTCATCCTCTTCGAATGCGTAACGGTGCACGGTGGCGGCGATGGTCGAGGCTGCCGGCAACAATTTGTCGCCGGGATTCTCCGCGAGCCGCGCATGCGAATAGTAGAGGTAGGCCGATAGCACGAGGAGGAAGGGCAGCATGCTCAACATGAGCGCGCCGCCCCTGCCCGGCTTTTGATTGATGAGGCGGCGCATCGGTCAGCGGCTCACAAGGTTCCGTCCATGGCCATCTTGGTGTAGCTCGTATCGAAGCGCATTTTCAGATTGTGCGTGTCGCCGAGGGACTTGCCATTGGGGAACTGGATGCCGACGGCATCGACCGTCGCAGCGCCCTGCCCCAGGATTCCGTGGTCGAACGAAAACCTGCGTACCAGATCCATGGTCTTGATGACGCCCTCGCCCGTCATGAATTCATAGGCCTGCGCCGGCGTCGCGAAAATGCGCGTGGTCGCCAGCTGGCTGGCATATCCGTTGGCATCGGTTCCCGACGCCTTGGCCATGGCGGCCTGGGCCGCCTGGCCCGCCGCGTCATTCTTGAGCATCAATGCCAGCGTTTCGTACCAGGCACCGACCAGTGCCTTGCCGAGCTTGGGATTCGCGTTGAGGGTCGCGGTGTTCACCACCATGATGTCCATGATCTCGCCGGGTATCTTGCTCGAGTCGAACACCAACTGCGCGTTGGGCATGGCCAGCACCGCGGAGAGCTGCGGCTTCCAGGCGACGACCGCAGTGCTTGCCGGGGTCGCGAACGCGGCGACGATGTCCGCATCGGAGGTGTTGACGATTTTTAGATCGCGCTCGCGCATCCCGGCGCCGGTCAAGGCGCGCACCAGCAGGTAGTGCGAGACGGACAGCTCCACCAGGTTGACCTTCTGCCCCTTGATGTCCTCGAGTTTCTTGCCCTTGCCCTTCAGTACGATGCCGTCGTTGCCGTTGGAAAAATCGCCGACGATCAGGGCGGTGGAGTCCACGCCGCCGGCCGCCGGTATGGTCAGCATGTCCATATTGGTCATGGTGCAGGCATCGAACGTGCCTGCCGTGTATTGATTCATCGATTCGATGTAGTCGTTGACCTGGGTGAGCTTGATCTTGATCCCGTACTTCGAGGCCCACTTCTTCAAAATCCCGGTCTGATCCGCGTAGTCCCACGGCATCCACCCCACATAGATGGTCCAGGCCACATTGAACGTGGTCTTCTCCGCTGCCAACCCGGGTCGTGCCGCGATCGCGGCCAGGCCGACGAGCAGCAGGCAGAGTGCCTTCGACAATCTCTTGCGGCAATTCATCATGGATTCTCCCAATGTCACTCGAGTGTTCTCAAAGCCCGGCGCGGCCATCGTCGGGGCGGATGATCACCAGGGTCTGTGCGACCAGCACAGCCCGCCCTTCGGTACAACGGAGCTGCATGACCACCCCGTCCATCGGTGCGGTCACCGGCAGTTCCATCTTCATCGATTCGACCAGCACCAGGGTATCGCCGGCTTTCACGCTCTGGCCGGGCGCCGAGGCAATCTTCCACACGCTGCCCGACACCGGACTGACCACCGCCACGTGGCCCGCCGGCAGGCCTTCCGGATCTGCCTCGTCGTGGACAGCCGGCATTTCCGCCGCATAGCCGATCTGGCCCGTGGCTTCCCACAGGCGCCGTTCGGCGTCGAAGGCGTTCTGCTGCCGCGCCTTGTGCGCGGCGATGCTTGCCGCGTTGGCGCTCAAGAAGCGGCGATAGTCCTGCAGGCGGAACAGCTCCTCGCTGATGTCGAGGTGCGCGCGGCCGTGCAGGAACGCGTCGCGAAAATCCAAAAGCTCCGCGCCGCTCACCGGATAAAACCGAATCTGGTCGAAGAACTGCAGCAGCCAACGCCGCTGTGGCGGAAACTCCTGCGTCACATGGTGGGTGTTCCACATCTGACAGGTGCGGCCGACGAACTGATAGCCGCCGGGCCCTTCCATCCCGTACACGCACAGATATGCGCCGCCGATCCCCACCGCATTTTCCGGCGTCCAGGTCCGCGCCGGGTTGTACTTGGTCGTGACCAGGCGGTGTCGCGGGTCGATGGGCGTGGCGACGGGAGCGCCCAAATACACATCACCCAGCCCAAGCACCAGGTAGCTCGCATCGAACACGATCTGCTTGACCGCATCGATGCTGTCGAGACCGTTGATGCGCCGGATGAACTCGATATTGCTCGGACACCACGGCGCGTCGGCGCGCACCGATTGCATGTACTTGGCGATGGCCAGCTGCGTGGCTGCATCGTCCCACGACAGGGGCAGGCGGACGATGCGCGTCGTCACTTGCATCTCATCGATCGGCCCCAGCGAATGCTCCGCCCGCATGAGCATATCCATCAGGCGATCCAGCTTGAGCGCGCGGCTGTCGTAATGAACCTGCAGCGAGCGGATGCCGGGCGTCAATTGCACGACGCCGCGCGTTTCCTCCTGCTGCAGCCGGCTCATGAGCGCATGAACCCGCAGCCGCAGTTCCAAGTCCAGCACCGGCGGGCCATATTCGACCAGCATGTATTTGTCGCCGGCGCGCCGGTAGACCACGCCGGGCCGCGCCTCGCTGGCGGGGAGGCGCGCAATGATGGGTGCATCGAGCCCATTGCCCCCCGTCGCGGTGCGCGATGCATCGGGCCGATTCTCGGCGCGCAGGTCGGCAATTCTGCGCTCTTGCGCGACCTCCAGACCGAGCGCCTCGTCCGGCGTCAGGCGCCGGAAACGAATGCGATTGTTCGGCCGCAGCTGACCGAGTTTCCACAATTCGGCTTTGACCAGGGTGACCGGACACACGAAGCCGCCGAGCGAAGGACCGTCGGGCCCCAGTATCACCGGCATGTCACCCGTGAAATCCACGGTGCCGATGGCATAGGCATTGTCGTGAATATTCGAGGGATGCAGGCCCGCCTCGCCCCCGTCCGTGCGCGCCCAAGTGGGTTTTGCACCGATCAACCGCACTCCGGTGCGATTGGAGTTGTAATGCACCTCCCACGTTGCCGCGAAGAACGCGGCGATGTCGCCTTCGGTAAAAAAATCCGGCGCGCCGTGCGGCCCATAGAGCACGCCCAGTTCCCATTCCTCGCTGATGACGGGCCTCGCCGCCGCAGGCACCGAACAGGCACTGTTCGACGGCGGCGGATCCCCCAGGTGCAGCGTATCGCCCACCATCAACGCGCGGCCGCCGTGACCGCCGAATTTCCCCAGGGTGAAGGTCGCGCGGCTGCCCAAATAGGGCGGTACCTCGAAGCCGCCGCGAGCGCACAGGTAGGCGCGGCATCCCGCGCCTTGCACCGTTCCCACGCGCAAGATCTGGCCCGCGCGTACCGCGACGGGACTCCAAAAGGCCACGGGCGCCCCGTCGATGTCCGCGGTCATGACCGCTCCGGTCAGACACACGGTCGCATCGGTATTGAATTTCAGAGCGGGCCCCGACACCGTGAGTTCCAGGGCCGCTGCGTCCGGCGCATTGCCGAGCGCTTGATTGCCCAGGCGATGCGACAGGTCGTCCATCGGCCCCGAGGGCGGCACTCCGACGCTCCAATAGCCGACTCTCCCGGGGTAGTCCTGCACCGTGGTCTGCGTGCCCGCGGCCACCACCTCGACCGTGCGCGGCGCGTAGAGAAACGATTCCAGCGCCCTCGTCGTCATTGCGCCGGATGCGAACTCGGGTGCGGCGAGCAGTTGGCGCAGGTAGTCGAGGTTGGTCTCGATGCCGGCGATGTTCGTGTCGCGCAAGGCCTCCCGCATCTTCGTCAGAGCTTCGCTGCGGTTCGCGCCCGCCGTAATGATCTTGGCCAGCAGAGGATCGTACAGCGGCGAGACCTCCGTGCCGTCGCCGACCCAGGTTTCGACGCGGGCGTTCGGCGCAAACCGTGCCTGCGTGATCAGTCCCGAAGAGGGCCGGAACGCCCGCGCCGGATCCTCCGCATAGAGCCGCACCTCGATCGACGCGCCCTGCGGCGGCGGCATCCGCGGCATGAAGGGTTCGTTGGCCGCTTGGCGCAGCATCCACTCGACCAGATCGACCCCGGTCACCGCCTCGGTCACGCCATGCTCCACTTGCAGGCGGGTGTTGACCTCGAGAAAGTAGAACTCCTGCGTCGCGGTGTCGTAGACGAATTCAACCGTGCCGGCCGATTCATAATTGACGGCGCGGCCGAGCCGCAGCGCGCACTCGAACAGACGCGAGCGCGTGGCGTCGGGCAATCCCGGGGCCGGGGTCTCTTCGATGATTTTTTGATTGCGCCGCTGCGTCGAGCAATCGCGCTCGCCGAGTGCGATGACCTCGCCGCGCCCGTCGCCGAATATCTGAACCTCGATATGCCGTGCGCGCTCGATGTATTTCTCCAGGAACACCCCGCCGCGGCTGAAGCTCTTTGCCGCCAATCGTTCCACCGTTCGCAGCGCATCGGCGAGCTCGGCGTCGCGCCGCACCAGCTGCATCCCGATGCCGCCGCCGCCCGCCGTGCTCTTGAGCATCACGGGATAGCCGATGCGGGCCGCTTCGCCGCGCGCCTCCTCGAGCGTCGCGAGCAGGCCGCTGCCCGGCAGCAGCGCCACGCCGCTCCGCGCGGCCAGCTCGCGCGCCAGATGCTTGAGTCCGAAATCACGCATCTGCTGCGGCGTGGGCCCAATGAACACCACGCCGGCGGCGGCGCAGGCATCCGCGAATGCCGCATTCTCGCTGAGAAACCCGTAGCCCGGATGGATGGCCTGCGCCCCGGCGGCGCGCGCCGCGGCGAGAATCGCGTCCTGCCGCAGATACGTCGCCGCCGCCGGGCCCGGACCCAGCGCGATCGATTCGTCCGCCTGCATCACGTGCAGCGAGTGGCGATCCGCATCCGAGTACACCGCGACGGAGCGGATCTCAAGTCGCTTCAGGGTTCGAATGATGCGGCACGCTATTTCGCCGCGGTTGGCGATCAGAACCTTAGCAAACATCCGGGTTCCAGATCAGAACCTCGAGCGCTGTTGGGTTGTACGCATTGCAGGGATTGTTGAGCTGCGGACAATTGGAGATCAAGACGATGATGTCCATGGCGGCCCGCATTTCCACGTATTGCCCCGGCCCGCTCAGGCCGTCCGCGAAGCTCAGGCCGCCCTGCGGAGTGACCGGCACGTTCATGAAAAAATTGATGTTGTGGGACAGATCGCGCTTGGTCAGTCCCAAATGGTCGTGATGCGCCACGGCCAGGAGCCAGCTGTCGCGGCAGGAATGCATGCTGCGCTTGTCGAGCGCGTAGCGGACCGTGTTCGATTCCGCGGCGCAGGCGCCGCCCAAGGTGTCGTGGCGCCCGACGGTATCGGCGACGATCTGCGCCAGCACGTTTCCGCCGGTCGAGAGCAGCCGCGAGCCCACGCCCAAATACACATTGCGCTGCTCGCGGATGGTATCGACGGCGCTGTAGCGGTCGGAAATATCCGCCGCGTTGAAAAACAGCGTATCGGCCGCCTGATTGCCCTCCACATCGACAATGCGCAGCACTTGGTCTTTCTTCACCGAATTGATCCAATACTGTCCGGCCGGTACCACCTGGCGGAAAACCGCCTCGCCGGCCAGAAGACTGCTTTCTTGCCGCAGGCCGCTCAACTCAGGCGCCCGGTGCTGCCGACACGGTACAGATTCGTATTGGCGAAGCCGCGTGCATTTTCCGGCCGGGAATTCAGGCAAAAATCATCATCCGCCACCGGCTGCGCCCGGCTGAATTGCAGCTGCACCGGATTGCGCGGATAGACCGCCGCCGAATTCAACGGATGCGGGCAGGTATGCAGCAGCACCAAGGTATCCATCTCGAAGCGCAGATCGACGAACTGACCGGCTGCCGAATTGTCCGCCTCGAAAACCAACGCGCCGTCGTCGGCTGCCCACACCTTGCTGAACCAATTGACATTGGCGGCGAGGTCGCGCCGTCCCAAACCGTACTTGCCCGCTTCGACCAAGAACGCATCCTGGCCGTTCTGCGTCCAATCATTGCGGTGCTCCTGATAGCGCAGTTCGCCCCAGCGTTCGGCCACCAGCCGCTGAGTCGTCGTCCCGCACACCGTATCGTGCCAGCCCACGGTGTCTTCGACGATCGAACAGAAAATTCGCCCCATGTCCGAGTACAGGCAATGTCCCTTGGTCAGCTTGAACGTGTGCTGGCATTTCAGGGTATCGGGCGCGTTGTACCGCTCCAGGGGATTCTGCGGGTTGTAGAACAGCATCCCCACATTCGCTCCTCCGCGGCTGTCGGTGAGGCGCAACTGCATGCCGCCGCGCATGGTGAATGACCAGTGCTTGCCGCCTTCGAGCAGAGTTTCGTAGGTTCCGCCGCCGATGTCTTTCACGAACCGCCTCCGAGCAAGCTCAAGCGCGCCATGCGAAGGAAACCGTTCATTGGATTCGGGGCGCTCCCACGTCGGAGACCATCCCGAGGACGCAACGGCTTCCTCGATCGATCTCCCGGGTTTTTGTCCCGCCGTGTATCCTCGAATAACCCGAGGACTGCATCTCTCGGACCAGGCACCTTGAAGTCAGGCCGGAACCCTAGATGCACATTTATGACGAGGAAACTGCAAATCCCGTGCCGAGGGCACGCCGCTCGCTCATATCCGCAACCTCGTGCGCGTGATTAAGCTCTGCAGCCGCAGTTTCGGCAATGGCGGCCGCTCCCGGCTGCGCTCCGTCGCGACGCCGGCGCGCCGCGGCGCGCCATGACGGCGCACCATGACGGCGCAGGAAAAAAGTATGACGCCCCAATTAGTGGCATGAGCCTCGCCGCGTCCCTCATGCATTGCGCGGGTGCATCCATCATGCATTGCCCAGGCGCGGCAGGTATTCTTGCGCCGTGCCAGACCAAGACAGCTTGCTGATATCCGATCTTCGCCGCGGCTACCTGAACGGCAGCCTGACGCCGGCGCGGGTCTTGGCGCGCCTGATTGCGTACGGCGATCGCACGGATTCGCACAATGTGTGGATCACCCGGTTTCCCCTGGATCAAGTCATGGGCTACGTGCATGCCTTGCAGGGCCGCTCGGCGAGCGAATTGCCGCTGTACGGCATCCCCTTCGTCATCAAGGACAACATCGATCTTCAGGGCGTGCCGACGACGGCCGGCTGTCCCGACTTCGCCTACACGCCGCAGCACACGGCACCCGTGGTGCAAAGGCTGCTGGATGCCGGCGCCATTCCGCTCGGCAAAACCAACCTGGATCAATTCGCGACGGGACTGGTGGGCGTTCGTTCGCCCTATGGCGCCTGTCGCAACAGCATTGACCCGGCCTATATTCCCGGCGGCTCGAGCTCCGGTTCGGCGGTGGCGGTCGCCGCCGGCCTCGCCAGCTTCTCGCTCGGGACCGACACCGCGGGCTCGGGCCGCGTGCCGGCCGCATTCAACAATATCGTGGGCCTGAAGCCCAGTGTGGGGCGCTTGAGCACGCGCGGCGTGGTGCCGGCCTGCCGGTCGTTGGACTGTGTGTCGATTTTCGCCCTGACCGCAGAGGATGCCGGGAGCGTGCTCGATGCGGCGCAGGGCTACGATGCTCTGGATCCGTATTCGAGCAAAATGACGGATGCGCCGATCCCTTCGCGGCGCTTCGGAGTTCCGCGCCCGGAGCAGCTGCAGTTCTTCGGCGACGCGGAGTACGCGCGTCTCTTCGAAGCGGCGGCGCGTCGTCTCGAACACTTGGGCGCAACCCGGATCGAGATCGATTTCTCTCCCTTCCTCGACGCCGCGCGCTTGCTGTACGAGGGTCCGTGGGTGGCGGAACGATATGCGGCCGTCGGCGCCTTCATGGAGAAGAATCCCGCGGCGCTGTTTCCGGTCACGGCGCAGATCATTGCCGGTGGACGCAAGCCCTCGGCGGTTGACGCCTTTCAGGGCGAATACCGCCTGAAGACGCTGCGGCGAGCCAGCGAATCCGGCGCTTGGGGTGAGGTCGATCTCATCCTCACGCCGACGGCGGGAACCATCTACACCATCGCCGCGGTGGATGCGGATCCCATTCGGCTCAACAGCACCTTGGGCTACTACACCAACTTCATGAATTTCTTCCAGCTCGCGGGCGTCGCAGTACCCGCCGGCTTTCGTACCGATGGATTGCCCTTCGGCATCACTCTGGTCGGGCGCCATGGGACCGATCGTGCGCTGCTCGCGCTCGCAGCGCGGCTGCAACGCTCCTGCGTGAGTACCCTCGGCGCCTTGCATGTGCCGATGCCGCCGCCCGCGGCGCATGCGCGGGAACTCGACCAAGCAACAGGACTCGAGCCCGGATATGTGGCCATCGCTGTCTGCGGTGCTCACATGAGCGGACTGCCGCTCAATCATCAATTGCGCGACCGGGGCGGTTATCTATTGCGGACCACGCGCACCGCGCCATGCTACCGGCTGTTTGCGCTCCCCGGCGGACCGCCGAGCCGCCCCGGCCTGGTACGCGTTGCGAACGGCGGCGCAGCCGTGGAGGTCGAAGTGTGGGCGCTGCCCGGCGCATCCTTGGGATCGTTTCTCGCCGTCATCCCCGCGCCCTTGGGCATGGGTACGCTCGAGCTGGAGCCGGGGACAGCGACGCTCGGCTTTCTGTGCGAGGCCTATGCCGCGGAGGGCGCCGCCGATGTCACCGCATACGGCGGCTGGCGGGCTTATCTGGCCCGCGTTGACGCTGGCAAGGACAATGTCACCTCTTGGGGAATTCCGTGAACACGAAGTCCGTCTGCTTCGCTGCCGTGTGGCACGCGGCCCCGCACTTGGCGTCGTTTCCTTGGGGCGGCTTATCCGCCAGGGTGCCGGGCCTGAACGCTTCGGCCGCGGCCTCATACTCAAACTCGGCATATCCCCATCCGCCGCTGTCCGAGAACCTCTTGTTGTCCTTCACCATGAAGTCGACATCATGCAAAGTGCCGGCCACCAGGGGCTGACCGGGGGCCGTCTCGTTCTTTTTCGCGTTCCAATGGATCTTCGCCATTTTGGCGCCGTCGGGGAAAGGCTTGCCGTTGCCGGGGACACCGGCCTTGTACGCGTCGATCATCGCGGGGTTCCCGAGGATCACAGCCAACATCTCTCCGTTATGGCTGATGGAAATGACCTGCCAGCTCTCGTATCCCTTGAACTCGGAGAACGCGAGCCCATTCGGCACCTTGAGGGTGTATCTGTCCTGGGCCGACATCGCGGCCCCTACCCCTAAGACGGCGAGCGCCGCCGTAACACCGACACTGATCGATATGCTCTTGCCTTTCATCGCCGCAGCTCCTTTTTTTCGGTCAATGAACACAGCGGGCTATTAGGCCATAAGTGCTGTATCCCAAACATTGTACGAAGGTATGGCAAGCCGCCGCAGGCAAGCGGGCTGGACGCAGCGCCGCAAAGTGTGTACAGTATGCGGCGCTCAAGTTCGGATCGGCACTCGGTCAGTGCCACCCTTGAGCTCGCAGTCCGTCCCTGACGCACTTCGTTTGAGTTTCCCCTCGCTGCTGACCGCTGCGGAAGCGATTGCTTCTGTCGTGCGAGTCCACAATTCACCAAGGATTTTTTCAATGTCATTTTCCGATCTCGGGCTATTGCCCGAATTGCTGCGTGCTGTCGCCGATAAGGGCTACGACTCGCCTTCCCCCATTCAAGTACAAGCGATTCCGGCCGTGCTTGCCGGCCGCGACGTGCTCGCCGGCGCGCAAACCGGCACCGGTAAGACCGCGGGCTTCGTGCTGCCCATTTTGCAGCGTCTCGCAGCCGATCAGGCGAACGGCACCAGCCGCGCCCCCCGTGCGCTGGTGCTGACGCCCACCCGCGAATTGTGCGCGCAGGTCGCGCAGAGCGCGCGCGACTACGGCAAGTACATGCAGCTGCGCACCTACCAGGTGTTCGGCGGCGTCAGCATCAACCCGCAAATCAGCGCCCTGCGCAGCGGCTGCGACATACTCGTGGCGACTCCCGGCCGCCTGCTCGATCTTGCGCAGCAACGTTGCGTGGATCTTTCCAAGGTGCAGGTGCTCGTGCTCGACGAGGCCGATCGCATGCTCGACATGGGCTTCATCAACGATATCCGCAAGATCATCAAGCTGCTGCCCGGTAAGCGGCAGAACCTGTTGTTCTCCGCCACCTATTCCGACGACATCCGCGGTCTCGCGGAACGGCTGCTGCACGACCCCCTGTCGATCCAAGTGGCGCCGCGCAATGCGCCGATCGAGTTGGTCGAACAGCGCGCGTACCGCGTGCAAAAAGAGCAGAAGCGGCATCTATTGGTGCACCTGATTCAGGAAGGCCAATGGCGCCAGGTCTTGATCTTCACGCGCACCAAACACGGAGCGAACCGCCTGACGCAGCAGCTGGAAGGCGCGGGCATTCAGGCCGCGGCCATCCACGGCAACAAGAGCCAGGCGGCGCGGGTGAAGGCGCTCGACATGTTCAAGCGCGGACAGGTCACCGCCTTGGTGGCCACCGAAGTGGCGGCGCGCGGCCTCGACATCAAGGAGCTGCCGCAGGTGGTCAACTACGAATTGCCCAATGTTCCGGAGGACTACGTCCACCGCATCGGCCGCACCGGCCGCGCCGGCTCCGCCGGAGAGGCCATCTCGCTGGTCTCGAGCGATGAATCCGGGTTGCTGCGCGACATCGAGCGGGTTCTACGCCGCAGCATTCCGACCGTGCCGACGCCGGTATTCAAGGTCGTCGAGTCCGCGCCGCAGCCTGCCTCTCAGGGCGAGCGCCGCGGATCGGGTGACCGCCCTCAAGGCGATCGCCCGCACGGCAACCGCCCGTCGCAGGGCCAAGGTCGTCAGGGTCATCATGGCGGAGGGCGCGATTCGCGCCGTGCGCCGGCCGGCGGCCGTGCGCCGGCCAGCGGCTCAGGCTCCGGCACGAGGAGCTTCGGCCAGCAACAGCGCGGGCGTTTCCGCTAGGCCGGCTCTCCCCTCAAGTCAGCTTGGGAACCAGCTCTCGCAGGTAATTGGCGAAGTCCGCCCCGAGGCTCGGATGCTTCAGTGCGAACTCCACGGTTGCCTGCAAGTATCCGAGCTTGCTGCCGCAGTCGTAGCGATTGCCCTCGAATTCGAAGGCATACACGTTCTCGCGCTGCATCAGCTGCGCGATGCCGTCGGTGAGTTGAATCTCGCCGCCGGCGCCCTTGCCGATTTTCGACAGATCGTCGAACACCGCGGCGGTCAGCAGGTAGCGGCCGACCACGGCGAGCGTCGACGCCGCGTTCTGCGGCTTGGGTTTTTCAACGATGTGCGACATCTTGCCGAGGCGCGGCGCGATCTTGCGTTCCAAGGTCACGATGCCGTACTTGTCGGTGTCCTGCCTCGGCACGTTTTGCACGCCGAGTACGCTGCCCCTGTGCGCGGCGAATACCTCGACCATCTGCTTGAGGCACGGCACCTTTGCGTCGATCAAATCGTCCGCCAGATGCACCATGAAGGGCGCATCGCCAACGACCGGCCTGGCGCACAACACCGCATGGCCCAGGCCCAACGGCGCCGGCTGGCGTATGTACACGCATGAAGCCCAGCTCGGCAGAATCCCGCGCAGCGTATCGAGCAATTCTTGCTTGCCCTGCGCTTGCAGCACGGCCTCGAGTTCGGGGTTGCTGTCGAAATGATCCTCGATGGCGCGCTTGGAGCTGCCGGTGATGAACACCAGTGTGTCGGCACCGGCGGACAGCGCTTCGTCGACCGCATATTGAATGAGCGGCTTGTCGACGATCGGCAGCATTTCCTTGGGGCTCGCCTTGGTGACGGGGAGGAATCGCGTGCCGCGCCCCGCGACGGGGAATACGGCTGTTTTGACGGGTTTGTGTGCCATGGCGAAATGATAGCGGATTTTTTTGCCCGCGGGCTATCGCAGCTTCACGACCGCGTACGCCTCGAAGCTGGCCCAGGAATGACACGCCGGGCAGTGCCAATAAAAGCTTCGCCCCGAAAAGCCGCACTCGTTGCACCGGTATTTCTCAGCCTGCGTCAGCAGCGCTCCGATCTCGTGCGCGGTGCGCTCGTGGTGCTCCGGACCCGAGCGCCATACCGCCTGGAGCGTGGCGTCTTGCGAGAAGACTTTTTCGATCGCAGCGCGCAGCGGCGCGACGCCGATCAGGTCCGCCGCGATTGCGGCGAACACCAAACGCTTCAGCTCGCCGAAGTCGCGCGCCTCCGCCTGCGCCGCGAGCTCGGCGAGAACCGCATCGCGCGCCTGCGGCTCCACCAGCTCGAGCAAATGCGGCAGCTCGTCCTGCAACAGTTCCGGCGATTCGGCCAGCGCCTGGCGGAGCAGCCGCACGGCCAGCTGCGGTTGCGCATCGCGCTCGGCGATCTGCGCACGCAGCACCGCGGCCCGCGGCAGCGGCGTCGCCTCGGCGCGCGCTTCGCGCAGCAGCCGGCGCGCTCCAATCAAGTCCCCGCGCTCGATCGCGAGCGCCGCCAGCTCGCACAAGTAATGCGCCGCGACCACGGGGGGCGGTGCCGCCTTGATCCGTGCCAGCTGCCGGTAGGCGCCCAATGCCTGTTGCCAGTCATGCTGGCGCTCGTACACGAGGCGCAGGGCATCGAGCGCGCTGGCACGCAGGCGCGGCACCTCGCTGACCTGCTGGAACAATCCTTCCGCGCGGTCGAGCAGCCCGGCGCGCAGATAGTCCTGCGCCAGCGCGAGCAACGCCTGCTCGCGATGTTCGGGCGCCAGCGCGTCGCGCGCCAGCAGGTTTTGATGGATACGGATGGCGCGCTCCACTTCCCCCCGGCGCCTGTAGAGCGCACCCAGGGCGAAATGGGTCTCGATCGTGTCGGCGTTGGCGTCCATCAGCTTCAGGAACATATCGAGCGCCCGGTCGGGCTGCTCGGACACGAGGTAATCGAGTCCCGTCAAATAATCCGGGTGCAGCTTGCTCAAGGAGGCGCCCCAGCGCTTGCCCCAGCCGAAGTGCCCGGCGAGTAAACCCAAGACCAACGCCGCAACCACCAAAATCCACGTGAGCAACGGGAGGTCGGTCATTGACCTTCAGACCGCCTGCGGCGCGCCTTGGCTAATCGCGGATCGGCTGATCCGCACCGTCGTTGACGCGCTCGCGCAGGTCTTTGCCCGGTTTGAAGTGCGGCACATGTTTGCCGGCGAGCGCGACGGCTTCGCCGGTTTTCGGATTGCGGCCCTGCCGCGGCGGGCGAAAATGCAGAGAGAAGCTGCCGAACCCGCGAATCTCGATCCGCTCGCCCGTCGCCAGGGCGTCGCTCATGATTTCCAGCAGCTGCTTGACGGCGAGTTCGACATCCTTTGCCGGTAAGTGCTTCTGTTTGGCCGAAATGATCTCGATGAGTTCCGATTTCGTCATTATCGATCCGTGGGCATCACTTGACATGCTTTAGAGGGCAAGCGCGGCAGGCCACCCCGCCGCGCATAAGCCTCGTCCCCTCAATCCTGGCCGGAGATTTGTTCTTTCAGAAGATCTCCCAGGCTGGTTCCGGTCGGTGAATCGGTCCGATAATTCTGCATGGCCTCTTGTTCCTCGTGGATGTCCTTCGCCTTGATGGACAGCGAGATACTGCGGCCCTTGCGATCCACCCCGGTGAATTTGGCCTCGACTTCCTCGCCGACCTTGAGGAGCAAGCGCGCATCTTCCACGCGATCTCGCGACAGCTCCGAAGCCCGCAATTGACCGTCGACTCCGTTGCCAAGATCGATGATCGCGCCCTTCGCGTCCACTTCCCGCACCACCCCGGTGACGATGCTGCCCTTCGGATGCTCGGCAATGTAAGCGGAGAAAGGATCCTTCGCGAGCTGCTTGACGCCCAGGCTGATGCGCTCGCGCTCCGGATCGATCGACAGCACCATGGCGTCGACCTGCTGTCCTTTTTGATAGCTGCGCACGGCCTCTTCGCCCGGCATATCCCAGGAAATGTCCGACAGATGCACCAGACCGTCGATGCCGCCCGCGAGTCCGATGAAAATGCCGAAATCCGTGATCGACTTGATCTGGCCGCTGACCTTGTCGCCGCGGTTGTAGTTCTCGGCGAACTCCTTCCACGGGTTGGTCTTGCACTGCTTCACGCCCAAACTGATGCGGCGGCGCTCCTCGTCGATGTCGAGCACCATGACCTCGACCTCTTGGCCGACATGCACCACTTTCGCGGGATTGACGTTCTTGTTGGTCCAATCCATTTCCGAGACGTGCACCAGGCCTTCCACGCCCTCTTCGATTTCGACGAAGCAGCCGTAATCGGCGATGTTCGTGACCTTGCCGAAGAGACGGGTGTTGGCCGGATAGCGCCGTGCGATGTTCTGCCACGGATCCGCGCCCAATTGCTTCAGGCCCAAGGACACGCGCTGGCGCTCGCGATCGAACTTCAAAATCCGCACATCGATCTCTTCGCCGACCTTGACGACTTCGGACGGGTGCTTGACCCGCTTCCAGGCCATGTCGGTGATGTGCAGCAAGCCGTCGATGCCGCCCAAGTCCACGAAGGCGCCGTAGTCGGTGAGGTTCTTCACCACGCCCTTGACCGCCGCACCTTCCTGCAAATTGTCCAACAGCGCCGAACGCTCGGCGCTGTATTCCTGTTCCACCACGGCGCGGCGCGAGACCACGACGTTGTTGCGCTTCTGGTCGAGCTTGATCACCTTGAATTCGAGCGGCTTGTTCTCCAGATACGATGGATCGCGTACCGGACGTACATCGACCAGGGAACCGGGCAGGAATGCGCGCACGTTGTCGATCTCGACGGTGAAGCCGCCCTTGACCCGGCCCGTGATGATGCCGATGACCACCTCTTGCTTTTCAAAGGCGGTTTCGAGCCGCGTCCACGTTCTGGCGCGCTTCGCCTTTTCGCGCGACAGGCGGGTCTCTCCGGAGCCGTCTTCGACGCTGTCCAAGGCGACTTCGACGGTCTCGCCGACGACGACCTCGATTTCACCTTTTTCATTCTTGAATTGGTCGGAAGGAATCACCGCCTCGGACTTCAGTCCGACGTTGACGATGACGTAGTCCTGGCCTACTTCGACGATCAATCCGTTGAGGATGGTGCCAGGACGAATGCGCTGGCTCGCGATGCTCTGTTCGAACAGTTCCGCAAAACTTTCTGTCATGTTCTCTCTTACACTATTCCCTAGCACTTCCGGTGTGCCCGAGGGGTTACCATAAAATAACGGCCGTCATTCCATGACAACCGCAACCTTAAACTCAAGCTCCGCGGGACAGACGCCCGCGGGCTACTTCCAAGACACGCTCAACCACTGCATCGACCGACATGCCCGTTGTATCCAGCAGGACCGCGTCCGCGCTTGGGACCAGGGGCGAAACCGCGCGGCTCGTATCGCGCAGATCCCGCTCCGCTATCTCCAGCGAAAGGGCGGCAAGGGTAGCAGCAACCCCCTTTTCTTTCAACTGCTTATGGCGTCTGGCGGCCCGTTCCTGCGCACTCGCGGTGAGAAAAATCTTCACCTCCGCCTGCGGGAATACCACGGTCCCCATATCGCGGCCGTCCGCCACCAGGCCGGGGGGTACGGCAAAACGCCTCTGGCGCTCCAGCAGCGCAGCGCGCACTACCGGTAGTGCCGCCACCTTGGAGGCGTCATTTCCAGCCTGCTCGGTCCGAATGGCGCCTGTGACCTCCTGGCCGTCCAGCCAGACCGCCTCTTCCCCCGAATCGCCGGATCCGAACCGTATGCCA
>DATFZF010000032.1:0-39416 GCA_035314705.1 Steroidobacteraceae bacterium
CCACCTTGGTGCAGGTCCAATCCTTCGCGAACGTCCTCGTCGGCTGGGGCGCCTGGTCCTTCGGCGCGGTGGTGGTCTTGACCCTGCTTGCGGCGCGGACTTTCGACGAACGGCTTCTGTGGGATGCGCCAAGGCATGACTGAGCCGACGGATCCCGAAGTCGATGACCTGCCCCATGCCGTGCCGGGGAGTTCGCCCTGGGCTCGCCTGTCGCTGATTTGGATCCTGCCGGTGGTGGTGATTCTGGCCGGCATTTTCGTCGTGATCCACGAAAAGCTCGCGCAGGGGACCAGCATTGAAATCCGCTTCCACACCGCCGAGGATCTCGAAGCGAACAAGACCAAGATCCGCTACAAGGACGTCGAGATCGGCGAGGTTCGCGATATTCACGTCTCCAAGGACCGCAAGGAAGTCGTCGTGACCGCCGTGATTCACCGCGACGCCAGCGAATATCTGGTGGACGACACCCGTTTCTGGGTGGTGCGCCCGCGCGTTTCGGCTGCCGGAATCACCGGTTTGGGCACTCTCGTGTCGGGCGCCTACATCAGCGTCGACGTGGGCCAATCCACGACCCGCAACCGCCACTTCGTCGGACTGGAAGTGCCGCCGATCGTCACGCTGGACCTGCCCGGGCGGGAATTCGTTTTGCACGCGGAAGACTTGGGCTCGTTGAGCATCGGCTCCTTGGTTTTCTATCGTCACCTCGCTGCGGGACAGGTGGTGGGCTATACGTTGGACCCCGGCGGCGCCGGCGTCACCCTCAAGATATTCGTCAACGCTCCGTTTGACGCATTCGTCACCGCCGCCACGCGGTTTTGGCAGGCGAGCGGCATCGACATGTCGGTCAACTCCGACGGGGTGAAGCTGCGCACGGAATCGTTGACGGCCATTCTGCAGGGCGGTGTCGCATTCAACGCGCTTCCCGGGGGCACGCAGACCGAGGCGCCGAGCGACGCGCCGTTTACACTGTATCCCGATCAAGAGCGCGCCATGCGTCCGGCCGAAACGGAAATCCGAACCTTCGTCATGTATTTCAAGGGCTCACTGCGAGGTCTGTCGGCCGGCGCGCCGGTGGAACTGCATGGCATTGCGGTTGGCGAGGTCAAAGGGGTGGACGTGGAATACGAGCCGGAGGCCGGCACTCTGCGATTTCCCGTGTCCGTGGAGCTGTATCCGCAGCGAATCCGCGGGCGGCAGGCGCACGGTTCGCGGCGCCCCGCCGCCGGGGTGGCCTCCGCAGCATCCAGCCGGGTGCTGATCGACAGCCTGGTCGCGCACGGTCTGCGGGCCGAATTGAAGACGGGCAATCTATTGACCGGCCAGAAATACGTGGACCTGGATATGCATCCGGATGCCCCGGTGGAAAAGGTGTGGTGGATCGAGCAGCCCTCCGTGTTTCCGACCGTGTCCAACGGTCTGGATGAGATCCAGGATTCGGTGGTCAGCATCGCGCGGAAACTCAACAAGGTGCCCTTCGATCAGATTTCCTATCGGCTGCTCACGACCCTGACGAGCCTCGAGCAGACATTGAAGAGCACCGATCAGTTGATGCGGCGCGTCGACGACAGCATTGCGCCGCAGGTGGAGGCCACTCTGGCGGAAGCGCAGGCCGCCATGAAGAACGCCAAGGAGTTGTTGGCGCAGGACTCGCCTTTGCAGAGCGACCTGGGCGCCGCGCTATTGCAGTTATCCCGGGCGGCAAAATCGGTCACCGCGCTGGTCGACTACCTTGAACGCCATCCGGAGTCGCTGCTGCACGGAAAACCCGGAGACTCGCATTGAAATCGCTTATGGCAGCCGTATGTTTCTTGGGACTGGTATGCGCGTGCGCATCGAGCCGGCCGGATCATTTTTATGTGCTCAGCCCGCAGCCGCCGGGCGTGAGTGTCCCGCGAACGACGCCTGCGACGCAGGTGCTGCTGCAGCTGACCCTGCCCTCATGGCTGGATCGCCCGCAAATGATACTCGACACGTCCACGGATGCGATCGTCATCCTCGAGCATGAACGCTGGGCCGCTCCGCTCGGCGAGTTGGCTGCGCAAACCCTGGCCCGCGACATCGAGCGGCGGCGCGGCGATCTGCTGGTCAACCAGAGCGGCTCTCGCACCAGCGGCGCCGCGGTCAAAATTACCGTCGATGTGGTGCAGATCAGTCTGCATCGCGGTGCGCGCGCCGGCATGGAAGCGCACTGGCGAATTCTTGAATCACAGAGCGGTCGGGACCAGATCGGCGGCGAAGTGTTCAGCGCGCCCCTGTCGGGGGATGGATCCGCGGCGGTCGCGTCGGCATTGAGCGAATGTGTGGGCCTCCTCGCCGACCGTCTGGTGGGACAGATTCGCTAGGCCCCGAAACGCTGTTATCCTGTGCAATCCCTCCAGCCTGAGGAAGCGAAACGTGGCCGCGGATTGGCGGGTATTTGCACTAGCATCGGCGTTCTTCGCCGCGCTGACGGCCATTTTCGGCAAGGTGGCAGTGTCGGAAATGAATTCCGACCTTGCGACGTTCGTGAGAACCCTCGTGATCCTGGTGGTGACCGCGCTCCTGATTTGGCTGCGGCACGAATGGCAGCGGCCCGACAGCCTTTCCGCAAGAGGCGTCGTGTTCCTGGTCCTGTCGGGAGCCGCCACGGGTCTGTCGTGGCTCTGTTATTACCGCGCCTTGCAAACGGGTCCGGCCTCGCGCGTCGCTCCCATCGACAAGCTCAGCGTGATTTTCGTGGTGCTGTTCGCGGTGTCCTTTCTCGGCGAGCATCTCACCTGGAAGGTCGGACTCGGGAGCATCCTGATCGCCGCCGGCGCCATCCTCATGGCGATCTGATCCCACAGGCCTCGCTCCATATCTCCCGCGCCCAGCGCGCCAGAAGCTCCGCCTCCGCCCATCGATCCGAAAGCTCGCTTCCCTGAGCATCGGTGATCGCATAATCGGGCGGCCCGAGTTCGCATAGGAAGACCATCGAGGATTCCTCGCCCCGATGGCGCGTCAACCAAGCGGCAAAGCCCTGCCGCCACCACTCGCGGAACAACGTCACCCATTTCGCGTTTTGCGGAAATTGCAGCGCCACCTGGATCTGCCCACGCGCCGCCACCCGGCCTTGGAAGGAGTCGGAGCGCTCCAGTATCTGTGTCACCAATCGCTGCAGCGCCGGCGGCGGCGGACACGGCATTTCGCGGTCCACCACATAATGCGAAAGGTCGGCTGCCAGCCGCATGCCGGGAACCGCGTCGAGCAGCTGCACGGTGGTAAACAGGTCATTGGTGATGCAATTACGATGCGTCTCGAATTGAATCGGCATCGACTCCTGCTCGGCCACCCGCAGCCAGCCCTCGATCACCGGCACCATGTCGGCAAGCCTGACAGGCATCTGTTGACCGATCACGACGACGAATGGAGCCCCGATCCGGTGTGCCAGCCGCAACGCCGGGCGCAGCGCATCGATCGAAGCCGGGAATGCAGTCAATGCGCCGGCCAATCCCGTGCGCTCGAAATGCGGAACCGTCGCCTCCGCCTGCTCCATGGAGAGGGCGCCCAAATCGATCGCCATGCCGTCGAACCCCGCCTCGCGCACGCGGTCGAATTTTTCCGCCACCGAGGCCTCGGGCACGGTCAGCCGGTCCATCGCCCACAATGCCTGATGAACCAGAAGACGATTACCCATGCGGCGGGTCGGCGATCCAAGTCCCTTGGTCGGGATAATCGGCTTCGGTCTTGCCGCGCGCAAAGGCGCGCAACGCTGCAATCTGGAAACCGAGGTAGGTCATCGACGGCGGCGCCGCACCGCGCGACGTGAAAATGGCATCGTTGAGCTCGCGCAGCCGGTGAAACGGCACCCCCGGAAAGGCATGGTGCGCGGTGTGATACTGCATTTGCCAGCACAGCCAGCGCATCGCCGCGTTGGTGCGCGTGCTGCGCGTGTTGGCAAGCACGTTGTCGCCATGCGGCAGGCCCAGATGTTCCATGGTGTTCTGCAGCTGGTGCACCACCTTCATCGCCAGCATGGGCGCCAGCCACAAGATCACCGCCACCCCGCTATGCGCCGTCAGCGATACGCCCGCAATGATGGCGTAGCCGGCAAGATGCAAACGCGCCTCCCGCATCAGCTCGGCATGACGCTTGGCGGGCAAATACGGCTCGGTGATGATCCCGAGGGAGAAGCGCAGAATCCGGCGCCAGCGCGTATACCAGTAGGACACTCCCGACATCCACCAGAGGTACGAGGCCAGGGTGTAGCGCTCGCGCGCCAGTTCGCCGTCGCGCGCCCAGTCCTGCGTAAACCGGTGATGAGCCATGTGTTGCACCTGGTCGAAGGTGCGCGGATAGAAGAGCACGAAGCCGAACAGGCGTCCCACCCACTCGTTCAGCCAGCCCGTACGGAATACCGTCCAATGGCTGAGTTCGTGCTGACCGGCATACAGAAAATTGAGCAGCGTGCCGTGAACCATGAACACCGGCACCGCCCACCAGGAGCCGCCGCTCAACCATAAGAGCGTACCCGTGACGCCGAGGGCTCCCAGATGCGACACGGTCTGGATGGCGCCTCTGCCATTCGATGCGACGCACAACGAGCGCAACTTGGCGGCATCGATGACGTCACGCCGCACGAACACTTCGTCCACCAGTCGCTCCCGGGAATAAAGCCTTATCCTACGACGGCGGTCCCGGGATAGCTACGGCATGGCGATCACGCGGCGCGCGCGTGGTCAGCCTCCACCTTCGCCACCGCCGGTCGGGCGGATAGGAGCTTGGCGTGCGCTTCCAATCGCGGTACGCGCGAATATAGGTTGATCTTTTCGCCGGGGTACCACGATGCGAGCATGTGCAGATAGATGTCGGCGGCGGAATAATCGGCGCCCAGCACATAGGGTCCGAGCCCTTGGCTGACGAGCGCAAGGTGAGTGAGCAAATCGGACGTGCCCTGCTCGCGAATGGCGTCGGCATCCGCTTCGCCGCGAGGCGAATAGCGGGCCGAGTAGTACACCCGCAGCACTGCTTCGTAGACGTTCGCCGACAGGAATACCATCCACTGCAGGAATGCCGCATGCCGGCTGGTGCCCGGCTGCGGCGCCAGCTGGGATTGCGGATGGGCCAGCGCCAGATGGATCAGCATCGCGGCCGATTCGAACATGGCCGTGCCGTCCGGCAGCACCAAAGCGGGCACGCGTCCGGTCGGGTTCGTCGCCCGCAACCGTGCAATATCGGACGCGTCGCTGCCCACCCAGATTCTCTCGTAGGCAGCGCCCGACTCCTCCAGCGCCGCCTGTACCGCGAACGAGCCTGACCCAGGCCGGCCATAGAGCTTGTACTTCGTCATTGCCGCTCCCCTCGATTGCTTTGGATATTACCGTTTCGAAGTCTCGATTGCGCGCAATTACAGTATCCTGGAAGTCTGAACTCACCCTACAGGAGATCTCATGCCGCGAACCATTACGATGGCCGTCGATCTTCCCGCGTCACCCGCGCGCCTGTACCGCATGTATCTCGATCCCAAGCAGCACGCCGCGTTCACCGGCGCGCCCGTGAAGATTGCCGCGCGTCCGGGCGCGGCGTTCAGCGCCTTTGGCGGCGCCCTATCGGGAAAGCTCCTGCACCTCGTTCCCAATCGGATGATCGTGCAATCCTGGAGATCGACCCACTTTGCCACGCGCGACCTCGATTCGATGCTCATACTATCGTTCTTCACGCATCCGGACGGCGCGCGAATCGAATTGACGCACGTCAATGTCGCGGACAGTGATTTTGCCGGAGTCTCCGAGGGTTGGTCCAAGTATTATTGGCTCCCGTGGCGTGACTATTTGACCCGTTCAACGAGAAAAAAAACATGAGCATGTCGTCAAGACGGTTTTTCCTGCGCGGCGCCGCCGGCGCTACCTTCGTCGCCATGGCCGCGCGCAGCGGGCTCTCCAGGGCGTCCGCTGAAGCGGAGATAAAATCCCTGACGGCGGATGCGAAGGCCATTTCCGCCGACGAGCGGCACGCGCGCCTCGCCAAGGTTCAAATGCTCATGGAGCAGCGCAAAGTGGCGGCGCTTCTCGTCGAGCCCGGGTCCACGCTCGAGTACTTCACCGGCATTCAATGGCACCGTTCCGAGCGAATCACACTCGCGATCATCCCCGCCCGGGGCGAAATCCTGGTCGTGACGCCGGCCTTCGAGGAACCATCGGTGCGCGAAACGCTGCAGGTGGGCGGCGATGTGCGCCCGTGGAACGAGCATGAGAGCCCCATCGATCGGATTGTTCAAGGACTGCGCGACCGTGGCGCGCCACAGGGTGCGGTGGCGGTGGAATCGACGGTGAGGTTTTTCATCGTCGACGGCCTGCGGCACGCATCGAATGGCTATGAGTTCGTCTCCGCCGACCCCCTGGTTCGAGAGTGCCGGCTCATCAAGTCCCCATCGGAGTTGGCGCTCCTGCAATTCGCCAATGACGTGACCATCGAAGCGCTGCGCGCTGTGCACACGCGCCTGCAGCGGGGCATGAATCCCGCCGATATTGGCGCTCTCATGGATCGCACCAGCGTCGCTCTCGGGGGTTCGCCCGAATTTTCACTGGTGCTCTTGAACGAGGCCTCGGCTTATCCGCACGGCTCGCGGCAGTCACAGACGGTTCGCGAGGGATCGGTGGTCTTGATGGACTGCGGCTGCGCGGTGCACGGCTATCAATCCGACATATCACGCACCTGGGTGTATGGGCAGGCGAACGCGCGGCAGCGACAAGTCTGGAACACCGTCAAACGCGGACAGGAAATCGCGCTCGAAACCGCGAAAATCGGCCTCGCGGCGGGCGCCGTCGACGATGCCGTGCGCAGCTACTACGAACGCGAGGGCTGGGGCCCCGGCTACAAGCTGCCGGGGCTGTCGCATCGCACCGGCCATGGGATCGGGCTGGATGGCCATGAGCCGGCCTACCTGGTGCACGGCGACACAACTCCGTTGCAGGCCGGCATGTGTTTCTCCGACGAACCGGGACTCTACATCCCCGGCGAATTCGGAGTTCGATTGGAGGACTGCTGGGTCATGACCGCATCGGGGCCCAAGCTGTTCACGCCCCTCGCAAAATCCTTGGACGATCCCATTTGAGATTCTCGAGCGGGTGGTGGCTGCGATGATCGCCGCGCTGTCGCTGCTGATTTGGCTTTATCTGTGTTTCGCGCACGGAAAATTTTGGCAGTCCGCTCCGCAATTGCCGTGCGCATTGCCGCCGGAGTTTCCGGATGTGGACATCATCGTCCCCGCCCGCGATGAGGCGCAGACCATCGGCCCGGTGATCGATTCGCTGCTCGCGCAGGATTACGGCGGCAGTTTCCGAGTCATCCTGGTGGATGACAATTCCACCGACGGTACCGCCGCGGCGGCGGGCGCCGCATCGAGCTTGAGCGTCATCTCCCTGCAATCAAAGCCGGCGTACTGGTCCGGCAAGTTGTGGGCGTTGAGCCAGGGAGTCGCCGCGAGCCGCGCTCCCATTCTGTTGTTCACCGATGCCGATATCGTGCATGACCCGCGGCACCTCTCATCGCTCATCGCGAAGCTGCTGCAATCGCGGCTGGACATGGTGAGCGAGATGGTGCGCCTGAACTGCATCAGTCTCGCCGAACGCGCGCTCGTGCCCGCCTTCGTCTACTTCTTCCAGATGCTGTATCCCTTCAAAAAGGTGAACGATCCGCGATCGCAGCTCGCGGCGGCCGCCGGCGGCACGGTGCTGATTCGGCGGGAGGCCCTGCAGCGCATCGGCGGCATCGACGCGATTCGAGGCGCGCTCATCGATGATGTGGCATTGGCCAAGGCGGTGAAGAAATCCGGATCCATCTTTCTCGGGCACTCCGGCCTCGCCGCATCCATTCGCCCGTATCCGAAGTTCGCGGATATTTGGCACATGATTTCACGCACCGCCTTCACGCAATTGCGCTATTCGGCGGCGCTCCTGGCGCTTACCTTGGCGGCGCTGACCGTGGTGTGGCTGGCACCCGCGGCGGCCATGCTGTTCGGGCAAGGCTGGGAGATGGCGGCTGGTTTCATTGCGTTCGGCCTCGCGGCCTTCAGCTACATTCCCACCTTGGCGCGCTACGGGCGGAGCCGCCTGTGGGTCCTGGCGCTGCCGCTGATCGCGCTCTTCTACATGGCCGCGACCTGCGGCTCGGCGGTCAACTATTGGCGCGGGCAAGGCGCGCGCTGGAAGAATCGCGCCTATGGATCCGGTTAGCCTTTCACCGCACCCGGCTTGACCGGCAGCGCCTTCAAGGCCTGTCCCCTGACTGCAAATGCGTCCGGGTATAACTGCCGGGGAACGCATTCCGTGGAATATTTGATGTCGCGCAGAGTGAAGTTCTGGGTAATGAGGTCTTTCATCTCCTGAATGAGTTCGCAGTCCCCATCGCCCATGAAATAGGGCTGTTGCGGCGTCACCATCATGGGACTCCAACGGGCCTTGACCGTGCCCGACTCGTCCGGCCCCGCAGCCGGGACGAGAGAATAGAAATCCGCGGTCACCCAGGCGTTGTGGCTGGGGGTGCTGGATCCGCCCGGGCAGCCCGTGGCGGTCACGTTGATATCGTGTCGGGCGCCAATATGCAGGAGGATCTGGCGCACATGGGTTTCCAAGCCATCGCAGGTGTACAGCGCGGTGATGCCGTAATAATTGAACGTCACCTTGCGATGCTGCCAGGATCCGCTCACCACATCGCCGGTCGGGCTAGGGCCGGGTTCGACCGCAGCGCAACTCAGGCTCATCGCGCCCAACCAGCCGCCGAGCACCGCAGCGGCTCCCGCAACGGACATCGAGGTTCGATTCGCGAGTTGCATGACGGCTAGACCTCCTAAGCTGATCCCTAGTTCACTGCCAATTGAACCATCCGATCAACATCGCCGCGCAGCGAGCATCTTGCTCGCCTCGACCACCGTGAGGGCGGTCATATTGACGATCCTCCGCACCGTGGCCGCCGGGGTCAAGATGTGCGCCGGCGCGGCGCAACCGAGCAAGATCGGACCGATGGCCACATTGTGGCCGGCCGCCGACTTGAGCAAATTGTAGGCAATGTTGGCGCTGTCGAGATCGGGACACACCAACAGGTTGGCGCTGCCGTGCAAGGTGCTGCCGGGAAGTACCGCCTCACGGGCCGCCTCGTCCAAGGCGCAATCGCCGTGCATTTCGCCATCCACCTCCAGATCCGGCATGCGCTCGCGCAGCAGGGCCAATGCCGCGCGCATCTTCAGGGCCGAGGGCGCGCTGCTGCTGCCGAAATTCGAATGCGACAGCAAGGCCACCTTGGGTACCAGACCGAACGCGCACAGCTGATCCGCGGCGAGTTGCGTGATCTCCGCCAATTGCAGCGCGCTCGGGTCGAGATTGACGTGAGTGTCCACGATGAAAACCTGCCGCCCGGGAAGGATCAGCCCATTCATCGCGCCATATACATTGACGCCCGGGCGACGGCCGATCACCTGATCGATGTAGTGCAGGTGGCGCGCGGTGGTGCTGATGGTCCCGCAGATCAGACCGTCCGCCTCGCCCTTCTTCAGCAGCATGGCGGCAATCAACGTGGTGCGGCGGCGCAGCTCCAATTTGGCGTATTGCGCCGTCACTCCATCGCGCTCGGTGAGGGCATGATACGCCTGCCAATATTCGCGGAATCGTTCATCGTGTTCGGGATTGACGACGGCAATGTGTTCGCCAACCCGTATGCGCAAACCGTAGCGCTTGATGCCGCGCTCGATCACCGCGGGGCGGCCGACCAGAATCGGCGCCGCGAGCTTCTCATCCACGGCGATTTGCACCGCGCGAAGCACCCGCTCGTCCTCGCCTTCCGCGAAGACGATGCGGCTGCGTGCCGCCGCCACGGTACGCGCGGCCGCAAATATCGGCTGCATCAACGTGCCGCTGTGATAGACGAACTGGAGCAGGCGCTGGCCGTAGGCCTCGAGGTCCGCAATGGGCCGCGTGGCCACTCCGGACTCCATCGCGGCCTTGGCCACCGCCGGCGCGATCTTGACGATCAAGCGCGGATCGAAGGGTTTGGGAATGAGGTAATCCGGACCGAAAGCCAGGTCTTCCATGCCCCCGTAGGCGGCGGCGACGATGTCGCTTTGCTCTTGACGGGCCAGCTCCGCGATGGCGTGCACGGCGGCGATCTCCATCGGCCGCGTGATCGTGGTGGCTCCGACGTCCAGGGCGCCGCGAAAGATAAACGGAAAACACAGGACATTGTTGACCTGGTTGGGATAATCGCTGCGGCCGGTGGCGATGACGGCGTCGCCGCGCACCGCCCTGACCTCCTCGGGCAGGATTTCCGGAGTGGGATTTGCCAGGGCCAGGATCAATGGCGTCGGCGCCATGCTCCTGACCATGTCCTGCGTGAGCACCCCTCCCGCCGACAGACCGAGGAACACGTCCGCGCCGCCGATGACTTCTCGCAGCGTGCGCGCAGGGGTGGGCTGCGCGAAGCGTGACTTCTCCGGATCCATGAGCTCCTGCCGCCCTTCGTAAACGACGCCGGCAAGATCGGTCAGCCACACGTTCCCGCGCACCAGTCCCAAATCCAGCAGCAGGTCCACACAGGCGAGGGCCGCTGCGCCGGCGCCGCTCACCACCATTTTGATCTTGCCGATGTCCTTGCCGACTACTTGAAGCCCGTTGAGGCAGGCAGCTGCGACGATGATCGCCGTGCCGTGCTGATCATCATGGAATACGGGGATTTTCATGCGCCGGCGCAATTCGCGTTCGACGATGAAGCATTCCGGCGCCTTGATGTCCTCCAGATTGATGGCCCCAAACGTGGGCTCGAGGGCGGCGATCAATTCGACCAATTTCAGCGGATCGCGCTGATCGACCTCGATGTCGAATACGTCGATGCCGGCGAACTTCTTGAACAAGACCGCCTTGCCTTCCATGACGGGCTTGGCCGCAAGCGGTCCGATGGCGCCCAAACCCAGCACCGCGGTGCCATTCGTGATGACCCCGACCAAATTGCCGCGCGCGGTGAAGCGAAAGACGTTGAGCGGATCCTCGACAATGGCCTCGCACGCAGCGGCGACGCCCGGTGAATACGCCAGCGCAAGGTCGCTCTGGTTGAGAAGTTGCTTGGTCGCGGTGATCGACAACTTTCCGGGAGTCGGAAATTCGTGATAATCGAGCGCCGCCTTTCTGAGGGCCTCTTTGATGTCGTCGATCTTCAAGAGCCGAGGCCTCGGTGTGAACGCTCGTCGATGAGCAAATTTGACATTTTAGCCTACCGACGAGGTTAAATCATCGCTTGGGCAGCCCCGCCCCAAGGCATCGGGGTGCCATTGCGAAGGCGCGGCGCTGCAAATGGGAATAAACTGGCCACTCCAGGCGACTTGAGCGGGTGAACCTCTTCAATTCGGGGGCGGCGGCCATGGGCACTACACTTCTCAGCGGTGAAGATCAGGGATTGCATCTCGAGGTCGTGCGGGTTCCGGTGGACGGGCCCATGCGGTGGCTGCGAGCCGGATGGTCGGATATGCGCACCGGCGCCAGTCTCGGCTACGGCACGTTGATCGTGGCCATAGGTTGGACGCTTCTCGTGTTTTGCGGCACGCACCCGTATTTCATCGCCGCGGCGATTTCCGGGTTCTTGCTGGTTGGACCTCTGATGTCGGCGGGCTTTTGCGAGATTTCGCGGCGCTACGCCCTGGGCCTGCCGGCGAGCTTCGATGACTCTCTGGACGGATTCAAGCGAAACGCCCCGGCGCTGGTTGAATTTGGCGTCATCCTGGCAATATGTGCCGCGGTGTGGTTCGGGATCTCGGCGGTGCTGCTCGGCACGGTGTTTCATGTCGGCGCGCCCGACATCAGCGAGACCTTGTACCGCGGGTTTCTCGATGCCACGAATCGCGCGCAGGTTCTTGCATACATTGCCGTCGGCGGATTGCTGGCCGTCGCCGTGTTCATGGTGTCGGTGGTGGCGATTCCGCTGATCATCGATCGCCACGCCACCGCTCCTCAGGCGATGCGCGCCAGCGTCAGTGCGGTACTCCACAACATACCCGCCATGATCGTCTGGAGCGCGTTGATCCTGGCGTTGACCATCATCGGCTATGCGACGTTTCTCCTGGGTCTGCTCTTCATCGCGCCGCTGTTGGGGCACGCCACCTGGCACGCGTACAAGGCCATGATTCGCTGATCATCCATGCAGGATCTCCTCGCCGCAGTGCAGACGGAAGGCTACGCGATCGTGCGGGGCTTTCTCTCTCCCTCGGAAATCGCAGAAGTCGCGGCCGAAGCGGACAAGATGTACCAGGAGGGCCTGAAGCATCACGCGACCTATCGGCACAAGAACCTGCTGTTCGAGGTGCTCGACGACCCCAAGGCCAATCGCCGGGTGGTGCTGCAGGCGCACTGGACCGCGTGGCTCAGCCCTTTCATGGAACAAATGCGCCGCAGTGAGAAGTATTTTGCCGTGCTCGAACCCTTCTTGGGTCCGGATATCAAGCAGATCTCGCATCAAGTGCATTGGAAGCCGCCTGGCGCGAAATACACTTCCTACAGATTTCACCAGGACGCTCGCTTTCGGCAGGGCAACGTCAAGGAATTCAGCTATCGCCAGAGCACGGTGACGACCGGCCTCGCCATCGACCGGCAGACCGTCGAGAACGGCGCGCTGCGGGTCATGCCGAAAAGCCACCGGCTGGGGTACTTGGGCCTGTCCGATGACGGACCCATCATGGTCGGTCAAACGCAGGAAGAGGAGCTGCGGCGGGCCGGGCTCGACCCAGGGAATATCGTCACTTGCGAAATGCAACCCGGCGATCTTCTGCTCTGGACCCTGTTCACCGTACACGGCTCGGCTCCCAACGTCAGCGATTATGATCGGCGCTTCATGATCAACAGCTATGTGCGGGCAAGCGACAGCGAGCGCGGCGAGTGGGCGTTTCGCGGCGGCGTTTCAACCCCGCTCGGCGCCGAACCGCAAATTTGCAAATACGAGCAGCTGAACGAGCGGCCGGGGCCGTTCTATGTCGAGTCCGACTGGACCGAGGAGGCCAAATCAGGCCAGCGCGTTGCGCAGCGCGGCGCTCTTCAGTGACTTCGCGATGCCGGCCGAGGCGATGAAATAATGGAGCGACGCCCAGCCGAAGAACACCAGCGTCGCGAGCATCCCGCGCCGCGTTGCGCGTGAGAGGGTCGATTTGCAGGCAGATTTGATCTCCGCGCCTGCCCACTGCCTGGCCGCGCCTCCGGGGCAGCTGATCATGTACGACGGCTGGGCGCCCTGCGCTCGGAAATCGGCCTGCGCGAAATGGTCGATGGCCCACCCTGTGAACAAAGGTCCGCCGCCGAGCGCGAAAACACTCAAGCAGATGTACAGCAGTGCCGTGGCCGTCGCGCGGCGGCGCAGGCCGACCACATTTTGCACCACCCCGAATGTCGGACCGAGGGAGGCATACTGGAAAAAACCCGCCAAGCTGAGCAAAGCGGCGGCCGCCCGCCAGTCGGATTCCAGGATCGCGGCCACATAGAGCGGCGCGGCGATGATGCCGCCGAGCGCCGGAACCAAGGCATACCAACGCGCATCGCGATGGGCCAGGGCGTCGGCAACGAACCCTCCGGCAACTATGCCAATGCCCACTGCGGCTCCCCCTGCGAGACCGGCAACGACGCCGATCGTCACGTAGTCGAGGCCAAAGACACGGGCGAAATACGGCGGCACGAAGGCATAAAACCCGTAGGCGGCAAACGCGCCGATGGTGACGCCGAGCACCATGTGCAGGACGGGCCGATCGACCGTGAGCGCCGCTCCCACGGCGCGCAGCTCCCGCAGATCGCCGCGCAGCGAAAAGGGCGGCAGCGGCGGCCGTTCCAGAGTGCCGGCCCGAGGCTCCGAATACCCACGCGGCGGCTCGCGAATGAAGACCTTGATCAGAATGGCGATTGCCACACCCGGCAACCCGACCAGTACACACGCGGCGCGCCATCCCCAGTGCTGAACCGCATAACCACCCGCCACGGCGGCCAGCAGGTACCCGAGCGATATCCCTCCGGTGTAGATTGACAGCGCCGAGGTTCGCCGCGACGGCTCGATGTAGTCCGAAATCAAGGAATGCGCGGGTGGCGAGCAGCCAGCCTCCGCGACGCCGACCCCGACTCTGATCAGCAGCAGCTGGGGAAACGACCCCGCCGCGCCGCACAGTGCGCTCAAGGTGGACCAGACGATGAGCGCGACGCTGATGATGTTGACGCGGCTCACGCGCTCGGCAAGCCGTGCGATGGGAATCCCGCCGAATGCATACAGCAGGGCGAACGCGGTTCCGCCAAGCAGTCCCACCTGGGTATCGGTCAGCTTCAGGTCGAGCTTCATCGAGGATGCGACGATGGAAATGATGCTCCGGTCCATCGCGTTGAAGGTGTACGCCGTCATGAGGAGCAGCACCACGGCGCGCTTGTACGCGGTGGAGTACGGGGTCGGCTCGTTATGCAATACGCGCGCCTCGCTGTGGCAGTGGCGCCATTCTGCCACGAAGCGGGCGCCCGCCGCGGAGCGCCGTGCACCAATCGCGGCTAGTGCGTGTCGGGAATTTTGTTTTCGCGGCGCAGGAACCCCAGTACCAGTGTTTCTGCTTTGCGGGGCGCGGCCAGGCTCAAGCTGCCGTTGAAGACTCGGTGAATGAGCCCCGAGCGCCAAGATTCGAACACCGCGGGATTGATATAGGACTTGCGGCAGACGGCCGGGGTGTTGCGCAGCTTGGCGGCCACTTGCTTGACGACCGCCGCGATCTCGCGCCGCAACGCGCGTTCGCTGCGAACTTCCGGCAGCGGCGTGCGCGCAAACAAGGTGATGGCATGCAGGGTTGCGCCCCAGGTGCGAAAATCCTTGGCCGTGAAATCATCGCCCATCGCCTCGCGCAGGTAATCGTTGACCTGACCCGAATCGATGGGACAGCGCTGGCCGTCGTCGCTCACGTATTGAAACAGGTGCTGACCCGGAATCTCCTGGCAGCGCCGCATGATCTGCGCGACGCGCTTGTCGCCGATGTGAACTTCATGTTGGACGCCGCCTTTGCCGCGGAAATTCAGGATCGCGCGTCCGTCGCTGATGAAGCTGACGTGGCGATTGCGCAGCGTCGTCAATCCGAAACTCTTGTTGTCGCGCGCATACTCGGTATTGCCGATGCGGACCCGCGTCGCATCGAGGATGCTCACCACCACGGCAAGAACTTTCTGGCGCGGCAGTCCGGGTAGCCCCATGTCGCGCCTGAGCTTGCGCCGCAACTTCGGCAGGGCCTCGCCGAAGGCCACCATGCGATCGAACTTCGCGCTGTCGCGCACCTGGCGCCATTCGGGATGGTAGCGATACTGCTTGCGGCCGCGCGCATCCCGGCCGGTCGCCTGCAGATGTCCGCGCTCCTTCAGGGTGATCCAGACGTCCCGGTAGGCGGGCGGGATCGCCAGACTGGCGATGCGCTTGAGCTCCTTGGCGGCGGCCAGGCGCCGGTTTTCGGGCGTCAGGTACCGAAACCCCTTGCCCGCGCGCAAACGCCGGATGCCGGGCTCGGTATCCGATACATAGATGAGGCCGGCCTCGACCGCCATCTGCGCCGCTTCGGCGGCGACGCCGGTGAGATTTACAGCCGCTGTTGAGGACTTCAGGGTCATGGCGTCCGATTGTTAGCCAATCGAAAGTCCTTGCGCTAGGACATTTCGCATCGACCTGGTAATTCTGTGACGCAATTCTGTGATGCGGTCGATGGAACCCGCCGTGGCGGCGCCGCTACACCAGCTGCACCAGCATTTTTCCGGTATTTGCGCCGCTGAACAAACCGATCAATGCCGCGGGCGCCTGTTCGATGCCCTGCAGCACCGTGGTGCGGTAGCGGATGCGTCCGTCGCCGAGCCAGCGCTTCATGTCCGCGAGGAATTGCGCGCGCAGCGGCTCGAAATCGTAAACGACGAAGCCCCGCATCGTCAGCCGGTTGTAGATCATGTTCGAGAGCGTGGTCACGGGTTCGGAGATGGCGCCGAAATTATTGTAGGCGGAAATCATGCCGCAGACTGCGATCCGGCCATGCGCATTCATGCGCGGCAACGCCGCGTTCAAATGCTCGCCGCCCACATTGTCGAAATACACGTCGATGCCCCGGGGCGCAGCGGACTTGAGTGCCGTGCGCAGGGTCTCCTTCTTGTAGTTGATCACCGCGTCGAGCCCGAGCTCGTCTTTGAGCCACCGGCACTTGTCGTCCGAGCCCGCGCTGCCGATCACATGGCAGCCTTTGACCTTGGCGATCTGCGCCGCCACGCTGCCCACGGCGCCCGCGGCGGCCGACACGAAGACGTTCTCACCCTCTTGGAGCGCCGCGGTGACCAGCAGACCGCCGTAGGCCGTCAGTCCGGTCAACCCGAGCACGCTCATGTGGGCGACGAGCGGCATTCCGTCGGCGTCGAGCCGGGTCAGTCCCTTGCCGTCCGAGACGAAATACTGGCGGAACCCGCGCATCGATTCGACGTGCTCGCCCTCCTTGAAGCCCGCGTGACGCGATCTGAGCACACGGCCAACCGCGCCGCCGGCCATTGCCTCATGCAGGGGCGTTTGTCCGGCCAAGCGCGGCCGCATGGCCGGATCGACCGACATATAGATGTTCTCGACCAGCAGTTCACCGGCACCCGGTTCCGCAACCTCGGTCTCTACGATCCCAAACTGCGCGGGCGTGGGCAGGCCTTGCGGACGTTCGAGCAGATGCACTTCTTTGCTGCGCATATTTCCCCCGCCGTAATTCACCGGCGACTCTACGCGACTTTGAGTAGACTTGCAGTTTCGACTCAACTCGCGCAGGAACGAACATGAGAGTGATCGCCGCCGCAGCCGCAGCCATATTGGTGTTCGGATTGACGGTACTCGGGCGCGCCGAGCCCGGGCCGAATGCTCCCAAGCACTATTCATTGCCCGCGACGCCGGATAACGTGCAATGGGGTTGGTATGATCCCACTGAGAAACCCAAGCTCACCATCCATTCGGGCGACTCGGTCTCCATCGAGACGCTTTCGCATTCGCTTGGACAAATAAAACCCGGCGTAGGTCTCGACGAGATCATGAAGCTGCGCCGGGACAACGACGGCGGCGGTCCTCATTCCATTACCGGACCGATTTATGTCGAGGGGGCGGAACCCGGCGATACGCTGGAAATCCACATCCTGAAGATCGTCCCCAAATCCGATGCCTTCAATTTCAATCTTCCGGGCAGGGAGTTTCCGACCGTCGGCCTGCTGGCGTCGGAGTTCCCCGAAGGCTTTGTGCGTTTCTACAAGTTGGACTTGGCCAAAATGGAGACCGAGTTCAAGCCGGGAATCGTCATTGATTTGAAGCCCTTTCCGGGAACCTTTGCCGTGGGCGTGGACCCGAACGAGCCGGATGCCAAGGCGGGGCCGCCGATACACGACGCAAAGGGCCGCACGAGCACGCTTCGGCCGTGGAAAAACGGTTCGAACATGGATTTGAACGAGTTGCAGGCCGGCTCGATTTTGTACCTTCCGGTGTTTCAAAAAGGAGGCTTGATCTGGACCGGCGATTCGCACTGCCGGCAAGGCAACGGCGAGGTCAATCTGACGGCGCTGGAGTGCGCGTACAAGGAAATTGAAATTCGGCCCGTCGTGCGCAAGGACTTGAAAACCGAGTGGCCGTGGGCAGAGACGAAAACTCACTGGATCTTCATGGGTTATGACGAGGATTTGAATCAGGCGATGAAGATAGCCGTCGAGCAGACGGTTCGCTGGCTGGCGGCGCAATCGGTGGTCCCGATGAGCCGCGAAGAAGCCTATGCCCTCACCTCGATCGTGGGCGATTGTCGCGTGACGCAGGTGGTCGATATTCGCAAGGGCGTGCACTGCATGATCCCAAAGGCGGTTTTCCGCAGCCGCCGGGCGGAAACGCCTTCGCATCCTTAAGACCGGTCGCCCGCGCTTCGCCCCGACGCGCCCGTCAACCGGCGGGCCGACTCGATCGTTATACTGCTTCGGTCAACCGCTTCAATCTTGTGGGAGCACTGCTATGAACACCTGCTGGAAATTGGCTGCCCTTGCGGGCTGTGCCCTGTTCCCTGCCCTGCTCATCTCGAGCGTGAGTTTGGCCGACGATGCACCGACCACCGCGGCGGCGGATCGCGGAGTCTGGCAGAAGCATGAATACTCGTTTGTCTTCATGGGTTTTACCACGACTTATTCCTGCGACGGTCTGGCCGACAAGATCAAGGTGCTGCTGATCGCAGCCGGAGCGAGGGGCGATGCAAAATCGCAGCCCGGTGCGTGTGCATCCGGCTTCGGGCGTCCGGACAAGTTCGCGCGCGCCGACCTGACGTTCTACACGCTCGCGCCCGTTGCAGCCGACACCCCCGCCGACAGCAAGCGGGTTGATGCTGTCTGGCGGCCCGTCTCCTTCTCCAGACGCTCGCCGCGGGAGCTGGGCATTGGCGACTGCGAGCTCATCGAGCAATTTCGCAACAACCTGCTGCCGATGTTCAACGCCCGCAACGTCGACAATCACACCACCTGCGTGCCGCACCAGGAATCCGGGTCGGTCATCAATTTACGATTCGAATCGTTAGCCGCGGCGCGGAGCGGAGGGCCGCCGCGGAAATCTAGCGGCTTCTGGGGGAATGCGCGGGCTGACTGAAGCTTCGGTTCGTGCTCTCGGGCACCGCGGCGAGGCCCGTGCTTCGCCGTTCGCGAACGTAGCGTTCGTCGGTAATCTCGATCACGGCATGCTTGCCGGTCGCGCCGATGTCTTTGCGCGGTTCGAAGCGCTGGTCGGCAAATCGATGCCGCTCGGCGGCGCTCACGCGCTTGACGGTCGGCTTGTCGTAATACTCGGCCAAGTAGCTCGCAACCGCGTCTGCGGCAATTTCTTCGCCAAAGAATCCCAGGCGCAGGGCATGCACGACGCGCCCCTGGTCGATCCCCGCCACACAGTACAGGCGGTAGACGCTGAAGATATCGAGATCCGGCACCGTCTCTGAATCGAAGGCTTCCTCCGACAGCGACAGTTGGATCACGAACCAGCGCGCGGACACGTCATCCTCGAGTTCCATCGGCGTCAGCGCGCGAACTGTTTGCGTCGTTTCGAGATCGAGCTCAACCATGCTCACCTGCTCAACCGGCGGAGCGGCCGGTGGGCGCGTCCTTTCTTGCCACAATTTGGGTTCGACACGCGGCGGCGTCATCACCATCGCCATCGCCGGCGTTCTGGGCAGGGGCTCAATCGCGCGCGCCGGCGCGGGCTTCACCGTCGCCACGGCCTTTGCGGCTTCCGGCATGGGCTTCGCGACGACCGCCACGGCCTTTGCGGCTTCCTGCACGGGCTTCGCGGCGACCGGCACGGCCTTCACGGCTTCCGGCACGGCCTGCACTGCAACTAGCGCAGGTTTCGCAGCTACCGGCGTCGGCTTCGCCGCGACCGGCGCCGAGGTCGCCAACGGCTTGGCGGCAACAATTTCGGCCTGCGGCGCGGCAACGAGCTGGGGCGCTGGTTCGGCGATGACCCGCGGCGGCGCCGCGGCAGCAGTAATGGTTGGCGCAGGGGAAGCCGCTGGCTTGGCGACGACGATCTGCGATGTTGGCGCGGCAACGGGTTGGCGCGACACCGCCGCGTCGGCGGATAACACGGGGATCACCGGCGGCGACGCAGAGACCGGCGCAGACCCGAGCTCGCGAATGACCTGTGCAATTTCAAGTGCAGTCGACAAAAGCGCCGGCGGCTCCGCGGATACCGGCGGCTCCGCGGCCACGACCCGGGCTGGCGGCGTTGCAATGGGCTGGGGCGGTACGGCCGCGGCGGTCGACCGCACGGCCGGGCTCGATAGTACGGGGATAACAGGCGCGGTAGCAGGTACCGGGGCCGACGCCAGTTCGCGAATCACCCGAGCAATTTCCAGCGCAGGCGACAAATCCGCAGGCGGCTGAGCGGCGACCGGCGGTTCCGCGGCAACAACCTCAGCAACCTCAACAACCTTGGGCGGTGCAGGCATCGTCGCGGGCAGCACCGGAACCGCCCGCGCAGGTGCGGGAGCATTCAACAGCTCGTGAATCACCTGTGCCATTTCAAGCGCAGGCGACAAGGGCGCCGCCGTCCGGGCGGCGACCGGCGGCTCCGCGGCAACGCGCGTGCGCGCCGGCGCTGCCGCGTGCGGTGCTTGCGGCGCGTGGAACAGCGCGGCTTTTTTATCAGCCTTGACGGGTTTTATTACAGGCGGCGTTGTTGCGGGCGGCTTGATCGCGGCAGGTTTGGCTGCTTCCGCCTTGACCCGAGGCGATTGCTGCGCGCTCGCCTTCGCTTCAATAGAGGCAATCGAACGCAAATCGTCGGCGTCAGCGGTGGCCGTCAATGCGCTCGGATAAATGTCTCGAACCATTTTGAGGATGGCGTCCGCTTCGTCCTCATCGGCGAAGGGACCCAGCCGAAGCCGGTAGCGCACGCGATGATCCTCGGTGCGCTGTAGTTGATACACGTGCGCATGCTGACAGCCCGCGATGTGCTTGGGCACGCCGATGGGCGCGGTCGATGCGCTCAAGTTGATCACGAAGGGTCCGGGGCCGCCGAGGCGCGTCTGTTCCGGCAGCGGCGCGAGCAAATCGTCAATGCACAGGTGCCAAATATCTCCGGTCAGTGGCGTATTTATCTGCGCTGCCATAATGTTCTTTCCACGATCGGTTCAAGTGCTGGTCAGGATATTGGCGAAGCGCGTCACATGAAACCGTGACCGGCGTCTCCACGCGGCGACAAAGATCGCCAAATGCCGGTTTATGTAAAGCGGAATGCCGCCGTGAACGATTCCTAGATATCCGCACGCCATTGTGTGACGCAGTTATCAACGCGCCTTTGCCGCGTAAACCTCACGGCCGTCCAGGTAAGTCGCCAGCACTTTGGTATCGTGCAAGTCGAAGGGATCGATCGCGAAGATATCGCGGTCGATCACGATGAAGTCGCCGCGCTTGCCCGCCTCGAGGCTGCCGGTGGTGCGATCCTGCTTCAATGCGAAGGCGGCGATGATCGTATACGCATCCACCATGTCCTGCAGTGTGAGGCTCTGCTCCGGCAATAACGCGGGCCGGCCGCGCAGCTCCCGGCGGGTGATGGCATGTTCCATCGCGGCGAAGGCGTCGAAGCTGCTGACTCCCCAATCGCTGCCCCCGGCTATCTTGGCGCCGGCGTCGCGCAGCGAGCGCGCCGGGTAGAGGTACCGGGAGCGCTCCGGTCCGAGGTATTTCACAGTTGCGTTATCGACGTAGTCGTCGCGCTCGGCCCACAGCAGCTGAAAATTGGCGATCACGCCCAGTTCCTTGAAGCGCGGAAAATCCGCCGGGTTGATGAGCTCGAGATGCGCTATCTGGTCGCGGTTGTCCAATGCGCCGTTGCTGCGCCGGGCCTGCGCAATCGCATCCAAGGCCGAGCGAACCGCACGGTCGCCGATGGCGTGAATGTGCACGGTCAACCCGGCGGCATCCGCCGCGGTCACGATCTGATTCAAATTATCCTGCGTGAAATACTCGGGACCGCGATTGCGGGTCGGGCGGCCCCGGGAATCCAGATAAGGTTCGAGCAAGGCCGCCGTCTGCGAGGGATACTCGATGACGCCGTCCGCGAAGATTTTCACCGCATCGGCGCGCAGAAAATCGGCATCGATGGCCCACTTCGAGCGAAATTCGACGGCCTTGCCGACCAAAACCGCCGCAGACTCGTGCAGATCCTTCAGATGAAACGAGCCGCGCACCCGCATGTTCAGCCGGTGATCATCGTAGAGACTCTTGTATATCTGCATGGTGTGATCGTCGACGGCGGCGTCCTGCACCGAGGTGATGCCGGCTGCACGCATGGAATCCAAGGCCTCATTGAGCCGCCCCGCCTCATGCTCGAGACTGGCCGTAGGCTTCGCGGCCAACGCCAATTCGGCGGCGTTGTCGCGCAGCGTGCCTGTCGGCCGGCCCGCGGCATCCCGCTCGATGTGTCCGCCGGCGGGATCCTTCGTCGCGGCGGTGATGTGCGCCAGAGTCAATGCCGCCGAATTGGCCCATACCGTGTGTCCGTCCGAGCCGCTGAGCAGCATGGGGCGGTCCGCCAGCATCGCGTCGAGGTCCGCTGCGGTGAGCGTCAATCCTGATGGATTGACCATGACCACCTCGAACCACTGAGAGCGTTCTCCGGGCCGCCCCTTGAGGCATGCCGCGACGCGGCTCTTGATTTCCGGGGGTGCGAGCGGTTTGTCGTCGAGGCTGCATTTGCCGAGGTCCTGTGCACTCTCAGCCGGATGGGTATGGGCGTCGATGATGCCCGGCAGCACGACCCGACCGCCCAGATCTATCGAGCGGGTACCCGGACCCACGAACGCCGCGATGCTTTGATCGGTGCCGACCGCGACGATGGTATTGCCGCGAATCGCCAGCGCCTGCGCCACACTGCGATTCGCATCCTCGGTATGGATCTTGCCGTGAAGCAGCACGAGATCGGCCGGCGCGGGCGCGGCCGGCGCCGCGAGCGCCAGGGTCATTGACGACAAAACGCCGAGAAAATACCGGGTCATGACGCTGCTCTTGCGCCGACGGTTCGCGCAAATCCGATGACCTCCGCGGCGATCAAATCGAGCATCTGGGCAATGCGCGGCACCCGGCAGGTCCCATCCTCGTCGAACGCCCCTTCCGTGGAATTGATGGCGGCGCCGAGCGGCGTCGGCCAACCGCGCAGCGCGTGCACGATGTCGCGCAGCGCGCCCAGAGTGTTCACCGCGCCCGGCCATCCGCCGGCTGTGGCGATGCAGCCCACGGCTCGGCCGCTGAAGTACGGCCGCACGTCCGTGCGCAAGTCCTCGGCATAATCCAAAGCGTTTTTCACGAGGCCCGAAATACTGCCGTGATAACCCGGTGAACCCAAGATGATGCCGTCGGCCAATGCGAGCTCGGCCACCAGGTCGCGGGCCGCATCGCAGCGTTCCGGATTATCCGGCTGGTACAGCGGCAGCTGCAGCGCGGAGCCGCTGATGAGCTTGGTTCTCGCTCCGCCGCGTTCCGCGGCGGCAAGCACGTGCCGCATGGCTCGTTCAGTCGAAGAGTTGGCGCGCAATGTCCCGCCGACGGCAACGATGTATGGTGAACTCAAGGGCACCCCGCAAACAACCGACGAAATAGGATGCTACACGGTATCCGGGCCGCCGATCAGTGAGCCGGGTCCGCTCCCCGCGCTGCAAACGGCGGCTTGGCGAGCCAAACGAAGGGTATCAGCAGCACATACATCCACCCCAGCACGTGGAACACGTCGTTGACGCCCAGGGTCATCGCCTGATTGGTGATGACAAGGTCCACGTATTGGAAGGCGGCCGTTCCCGTGACGCCATGGTCGCCGAGCTGCGCCTGGTATTGCGTCCAGGCGCCCGCCGAGTTGCGGACGTGCTCGGTCAGCACCGCATGATGATAGTCGGTGCGCCGGTTCCACATGAACACCGTGAGCGCGGTGGCGATGCTCCCCGACATGGTGCGCACGAAATTGTTCAATCCCGAGGCCGAGGCCAATTCATGCGGCGGAACTCCCGACAGCATCATCTGATTCAGCGGCAGGAAGAAGAACGCCAGACCCAAGCCCTGCAGGAACCGCGGCGTGGCGAATTGGATGAAGCTGGCGGTTTCATTCAGAGTGGCGGTCCAGAAGACCGCGACGCCGAACACGCTGAACGCGAAGCTCACCGCGAGGCGTAAATTCAGCCGGCTCATGTTGCGCCCGACGATGGGCGCGGCCACCAGCGTCAACAGGCCCACCGGAGCCACGGCCAGGCCCGCCCACGTGGCCGTGTAGCCGACCGTGGTCTGCAGCCACAGGGGAAATATGATGTTGACGCCGGTGAACGCGAAATAGGCCACGCCGATGACGAATGTGGCCACCCGAAAATTGCGGCGGGCGAATAAATGCAGATCGATGACCGGGTGCTTGTCGGTGAGTTCCCAGGGAATCAGAAACGTCAGGCTGATGAGCGAAACGGCCGCCGCCGTGATGATGATGGACGAATTGAACCAATCCTTCTCGTTGCCGTTGTCGAGCATGAATTGCAGGCTGCCGACGCCGACCACCAGCAAGGTGAGTCCGATGACGTCGATGGGCTGTTTGACCTTTTTGGATTCGCGCTTGCGCAAGATGGACCAACTGGCGGCCGCGGAAAACGCGCCCACCGGCAAATTGATGTAGAACAGCCAGGGCCACGACAGATTATCGGTGATCCAGCCGCCGAGGATGGGGCCCATGATGGGCGCGGTGATGATCACCATGGCCCACAAGGCGATCGCCATGCCGCGCCGCTCGATCGGATAATTGCGCAGCAGGGTGGCCTGTGCCACCGACATCATGGGTCCGGAAACCAAGCCCTGAATCAGCCGGGCGCCGACCAGCATGGGCAGGCTGGTGGCCAGCCCGCACACGGCCGAGAAACACATGAACAATAGAATGGAGGTGACGAAGGTTCTGACTTCGCCGAATCGCCGCGCTATCCACCCGCTGAGCGGCTGCATGATCGCGGCCGCAAGCATGTAGGAACTGATCGTCCAAGTACCTTCGGATGTACTGACGCCAAGGCTTCCGGAGATGGCGGGCACGGAGACATTGACGATGGTCATGTCCAGAATCTCCATGAACCCGGCAGTCGCAATGGCCGCCGTCAGGAACAGAAGCTTGCCGCCGCGCAGCGGCGGATACTCAGGCGCTGCATCGGGCCGTGTGGGCTCAGCCATGATGGGGTCGGAGTCTGGTGGGCCGGCCGCGGCTAGTGCGCTGATCCAAGATTGCGGCGCACGATGGCATCGGCTTCGGCGTTGGCCCTATCTAGATCCTGAGAATAAACCTGGGTATCGCCCACCGGCGTGTCGTTCGGGTTCGTTGCCAGCACCGGCCCGTCGCGCACTGTGGTGTCGACGGTGACGGTGGCCGATAGGCCGACGCGCAGCGGCGACTTCACGAGATCCGCGTCGTCGATATGAATGCGCACCGGCACGCGCTGCACGACTTTGATCCAATTCCCCGAGGCGTTTTGCGCCGGCAGCAAGGAGAATGCCGCGCCGGTACCGGCCGACATCCCCTCGACATGGCCGTGAAAAATGTGGGTTCCACCGTAAAGATCGCTGCGCACCTGCGCCGGCTGTCCGATGCGCAGGTGCCGCAGCTGCACTTCCTTGAAATTCGCATCCACCCACAGCGCGTTCAACGGGATCACGGTCATGAGCGCCTGCCCCGCCTGGATGTGCTGCCCCAGTTGTACGCTGCGTTCCGCCACATACCCGGTGACCGGGGCCACCACGGCATTGCGCTGCGCGGCGATCCACGCATCGCGGTAGGCCGCCTTGGCTTGCAGAACGGCGGGATTGTCCGCCACCTCGGTGCCGTCGACCAGCGCGTGCGACGCGGTCGACTGGCGCAGCGCTTGGGTCAACGCGGCCCGCGCCAGGGCGACGCTTTCGCGCGCATGCCGCACCTCTTCAGGCGCTATGGCCCGATCGGCCACCAACGGCTCGCGTTTGGCGAGGTCCGCCTCTGCGCGTGCCAACTCCAATCTACGCGTCTCGATGAGCGAGTCGTATTGATCCGCCGTCGATTTCTCCTGACGCACTTGGCGCACGGTTTGGGCCAACGCACTCACCGTGCGGCTCAGGCTGGTTTCCGCGTCGATCGGATCCAGTCGCACCAGCACCTGACCCGCCTTGACCAGTTGCGTGTCGTCCGCGAGCACCGCGATCACGGTTCCGGAAACTTGCGCGGAGATCACCACCCTGTTGCCGTTCACATAGGCATCGTCGGTCTGCTCGCGCTTGGACAGCACCAATACCCAATACACCCCCCACAGCAGGCCGATGCCGATGAATATTGCTGCAATGAGCAGGAGGATGTTGCGGCGCCGCCCGTTGGTCGGCGCCGGGGCGGTGGATTCTACGTTTGCGTTCATGGTGTCGCCGTCGTCGCAGTCGAGTGAGAATTCGCAAGATTTTGCGGGCTTTCATAGCCGCCGCCGAGGGCGCGCTGCAGGGCGATGTCCGCCGACAGCGCAGCCGCATCGAGCTGCAGCAGCGCATCGCGCTGTTCAATCCAAGTTGCGGTCGCGGTGAGCTCCGGCCTCCAGTCAGTGATGTCCTGCCGCACGCGCGCCGCCGCGCTGCTTTGCAGCTGCCGCGCCGCCTCGACTTCGATGGCGCGCTGCGTCCGCTGCGCAGCGATCTGCGCCCGGGTGGAGGCCTGCATCGCCACGTCGCGCGCGGCGCTCACCACGGTGTCCCGATAGCTCGCGACGGCGGAATCGACCGCTGATTGCGTGGCCCCATAGCGCGCCTTGAGCCGGCCGGAATCGAACATGGGCAAATGCACCGCCGCGCCGGCCTGCGGCACGCGGCTGCCGTACTCGATCAATTTGCCGACATCGATGCTCGAGAGGCCCAGCAGCGCGTTGACCGTCACGTCCGGAAAGAATTCGGCGCGTGCCGATTCCCGTTCGCGTTGCGCGGCCTCCACGCGCCAGCGGCTCGCCGTGATGTCCGCGCGGCGCGACATGAGATCGATTTTGACATCGTCGGGCAGCTTGGCGGACAGCATCGGCAGAGGTTTGGCCTGCAGCGCCGGCAACTCCGGCATGGCGCGGCCGACCAATGCGGCGAGCGCGACCACGCGCAGCGTCGCCGACCCTTGAAGAGCGGCGATCTGTTCTCTCGCCGCGGCGACGGCGAGGTCGGAGCGATTGATGTCTTCGGCCGGGTCCAGGTCGGCCCTCACGCGGGCTGCGGCGATCGCGGCTTCACGTTCGACGATGCCCTCGTATTCCTGCGCGAGGGCGATGCGGCTCTGATCCGCCTGCCAGCCAAAATACGCGTCCGCGATCGAACTCTGAAGCATCAGGGCGGCCGCGCTTCGATCCGCTTGCGCCGCATGCGCCTGGTCCATCGCCGCTTCCACGGCATCGCGCTGCTTGCCCCACCAGTCGAATGTGTAGCTGGCCTGCAGTCCCAGGTCCGCCTGGTTGTACCAAGTAAAGCCCAGCAAGCGGGGCGGAAACAGGCCGTTATCGCTCAGCCGCTGACGGTTGAAATCGGCGCTGGCGTCGACATGAGCGCCGGCGGCCGCGCCCGCAATCCGCACGGACTGCCGTGCCGAATCATAGCGGGCATGCGCCGTCGCCAGCGTCGGGGAGGAGGCGAGCCCGAGTTCGATCAATTGATCGAGGGTCGGATCCTGATAGCGTTTCCACCAGTCCCCGGCCGGCCAGGCGCCGCCGCCGGTCTCGACTCCGTCCAAGGGAGCGGCGCTCGGCAATGAGGCAGGCGTCGGCTTCGGCGGCAGTCCGGCGCAGCCGACGCAGAGCAGCGTCAGCGCAGCCGCCGCGCACCACTCGAGCTTCATAGCGCCTGCTCCGCAGCATCCTCGCCTTGCCCTGCTTGAAAATTTGCATGCAGGCGCTTCAGCTGCGAGATCAGCTGGCGCTGCTCCGCGTCGGGGAAGTCCGCCAGCATGCCGCGCAACGACACGAACATCTTGGGCAGCAGCTGGCGCACCAATTCCTCGCCCTGCTCCGTGATGCGCAACACCATGCGCCGCCGGTCGTGAACGCTCAACACCCGCGTAATGAGTTCGCGGCTCACCAGGGCATCGCTGATGCGCGACATGTTCGCCGGGCTTTGGGCCGCGCGGGAGCATAGATCGCTCGGGTGCGCCACCCCCTCGGGTTGCGAGAACAAAGTGGTGAGCACCCTGAACTCAGCCTCCGTCAAGCCGAATGGCCGAATCTTCTGTTCGAAATTCGCCGCCGTTTCCCGGCCCATGTTCAGGATCAGCCGGCACAGCAGGATTTCGTTGAACGGCAGATCCGGCATGCGGGCGCGCAGGGCCCGCAGGTTCTCCTCCAGCATGTCGAACTGTGAAGTAGAATTATTCATTTGCATACTAACCAATATATGCCATATATTTTATTAAATGAATATCTATTGTGCAAATAGTTATTGCACTGTTAAACGACGCGTGTCATTTTTTACCCATGGTTGACCCACCCCGCCCTCCTGAACGGCCGATTGCCATGGGCCGACCGTCAGGGAAAGCCCGAGCCGCGGTCTCCATGGCCGCCCTGCTTGCCGGCTGCGCGGTCGGACCGAACTACCACGCCCCCGCGGCGCCACAGGTGGCGGGCTTTGCGCCCGAAGGGGCGCTCGCTCCCGAGACCGCGGGCACGGCGTCGCCGGGCGGCCAGGCGCAGCGCTTCGTCGACGGCATGGACATTCCCGGACAGTGGTGGACCTTGTTCCAGTCCGTCGAGCTCAACGCACTTATTGAACGCGCGCTCAAGAACAGTCCGACGCTGCAAGCCGCGCAGGCGGCCCTGCGCCAGGCGAACGAGACCGCCGCTGCGCAGCGCGGCAGCTATTATCCCAGTGTCTCGGGCAGCCTCGAAAGCCAGCGCCAGAAGTCATCCGGCGCGGTATTCGGCATCGGCCAGTTACCCAGTTCCTATTATTACAATTTGCAAACCGCCTCGGTGAACGTGTCGTATACCCTCGACGCATTCGGCGGGACGCGGCGCGCGGTCGAGGCGCTGCGCGCGCAGGCCGAATACCAGCAGTTCGCGCTCGAGGCGAGCTATCTCACCCTCACCTCGAATATCGTGACGGCGGCCGTCAACGAGGCCTCGCTGCGCGCCCAGATCGCGGCCACCGAGGACATCGCGCGCTCACAGCGCGAACAGCTCGACATCACGCAGCGCCGCCTCAAGCTGGGCGGCGTCTCGCGTGCCGACGTATCGCAGCAAGAGGCCACGCTGCAAGGCACTCTGGCGACCCTGCCGGCGCTGCGCAGTCAGCTCTCGCAGCAGCGCAACCAACTCGCGGCCTATGCCGGCGCCCTGCCGTCCGATTATGCGGAGGCGGGGTTCAATCTGGACTCGCTGACCATGCCGCAGGACCTGCCCGTGAGCCTGCCGTCCAAGTTCGTGGAGCAGCGCCCCGATGTTCGGGAATACTCGGCCCTGCTGCATCAGGCCACGGCGCAAATCGGCGTCGCCACGGCCAATATGCTGCCGCAGATCACGCTAACCGCGAGTTTCGGCCAGGACGCCGCGGCGTACTCGAATTTGTTCTCTCCCGCCTCGAACGTATGGAGCCTGATCGGCTCCCTCACCCAGCCGATTTTCAAAGGCGGACAACTCGTGCACCAGCGCCGCGCCGCGGTGGCCGCGGCCCAGGAAGCGGCCGCCAACTATCAAGCCACCGTCATCACCGCGTTTCAGAATGTGTCGAACACCCTGTATGCGCTGCACGCCGACGCCGAAGCGCTCGCCGCCGAATCCGCCGCCGAGCGCGCGGCGGCGGACAGCCTTGCCTTGGTTCAAGTGCAATACAAGAGCGGCGCCGCGAGTTATGTACAGCTGCTGAGCGCCCAGCAAACCTATCAAACCGCGGCCATTGCGCTCGTCAAGGCGCGCGCGCTGCGCTACGCGGACACGGCCGCACTATTTCAGGCGCTCGGCGGCGGGTGGTGGAACCGCGCCGATGTCGCCGCCAATTTCACCGACTGCTGCAAGGGATACGAGTGAGCACCATGGAATCCGCGAGCGCCGACGACGGCCACAAGACCGCCCACCCCAAGGCCATGATCAGGCCGATCGTGATCATGATCATCTTGGTTGCCCTGGTTTTGGGCGGCATTTTTGCGTGGCAGAGCTTCATTGGCAGGATGATGAAGAAGGGCATGATGGCCGGCGCCACTGCGCCGCAGACCGTCGCGACCATCGTCGCTGCCCCGGTGAGTTGGCAGTCCCGCACCCAGGCCGTCGGCAGCTTGCGCGCCGTGCGCGGTGCCGATTTGGCGTCGCAGGCATCCGGCGTCGTCGACAAGATCGAGTTCGAATCGGGCGCCGAAGTGCGCGCCGGCACCGCTCTGCTCAGGCTCAAGCCCTACGACGACCCGGCGAAACTGGCGCAGCTGGAAGCGGCGGCGGTCCTCGCGGAGCAAACCTACCAGCGCGATCAGGAACAGTTTGCGGCGCAGGCGATCAGCCAGGCGACCTTGGACAGCGACGTGTCCATATTGAAATCCGCGCACGCGCAGGTGGCCGCGCAACAGGCGCTGATCGAGGAGAAAATCGTCAGAGCGCCGTTTGCCGGAAAGCTCGGAATTCGGCTGGTCGACGAGGGCCAGTATTTGAGCGCCGGCACAACGGTGGTGACGCTGCAGGCACTGGACCCGATTCTGATCGATTTCTACGTTCCGCAGCAGGCGCTTGCCAGCCTCAAGGTGGGCCAGGCGGCGATGGCGACCGTGGACACCTACCCAGGCACGCGCTTCAAAGGCACGGTGACCTCGATCAACTCCAAGGTGGACACCGCGAGCCGCAATGTTCAAGTGCGCGCGTCCTTCGCCAATGCCGACCGGCGGCTCATTCCGGGCATGTATGCCAACGTCGAAATAGACAGCGCCGAGGCCGGCAGCGAACTCGCCCTGCCGCAAACCGCGATCACTTACAACGCCTACGGGGACACGGTGTTCGTCGTGAAGCAGGCCGGCGTCGATGCCTCTGGCAAGCCCCAGTCGGTGGCGGAACAGCGCTTCGTGCAATTGGGCCCGACGCGCGGCGATCAGGTCGCCGTGCGCAGCGGCATCGCGGCCGGCGATGTCATCGTGACCGTGGGACAGATGAAACTGCGCAACGGCACGCCCGTGGTGGTCAACAACACCGTCCAACCGCCGAACGACATCAGCCCCACACCGCCGAACGAGTAGCCCCAAGAATCCATCGTGAACTTCACCGACCTCTTCATCCGCCGTCCGGTTCTCTCGAGCGTGGTGAGCCTTGCCATCCTGGTCATCGGCCTGCGCTCCTACGGCGCGCTGCAGATACTGCAGTATCCGAAAACCGAAAACGGCATCGTGACCGTCTCCACGTCCTATCCCGGCGCGGACCCGGACGCCATCGCGGGGTTCATCACGACGCCCATCGAAACGGCCGTCGCGCAGGCGAACGGCATCGATTACATGACCTCCAGCAGCCAGAGCGGCACCAGTACGATCACGGTCAACCTGCGCCAGAACTATGACACCTCGAAGGCCGCCGCCGAGATCAATATCAAGGTCAACTCGGTCCTGAATCAGCTTCCCACCGGCTCGCAGCAGCCGGTCATCAGCGTCAAGGTCGGACAGACCACGGACGCGCTGTACCTGGGATTCCAAAGCTCCGCGCTGGCACGCAATCAGATCACCGATTATCTGCAGCGGGTGGTGTTGCCCAAGCTGCAGGCGGTCGAAGGCGTGCAAACCGCGGAGATCATCGGCGGCCAATATTTTTCATTGCGCGCATGGCTGGACCCGAAGAAGCTGGCCGCCTACGGTCTTACCGCGAGCGACATTTCGGCGGCGCTCGCCAACAACGACTACATCTCGGCGGTGGGCAACACCAAGGGTCAGATGATCCAGGTCACCCTGACTTCCACCACCAGCCTGCATTCCCTGAAAGAGTTTCGCGCCCTGGTCGTCAAGCAGGTCAACGGCAGCAACATTCGACTGAGCGATGTGGCCGAGGTTTCGTTGGGGGCCGACAGCTACGAATCGTCGGTTCGATTCGACAAACAGAACGGCATGTTCGTCGGCATTCAAATCGCACCCAGCGCGAACCTGCTGACGGTCATCGCCGGCGTCAGGGCCGTATTTCCGCAGATCCAGGCGCAGTTGCCGCAGGGACTCACCGGATCCGTCATCTACGACACCACTGACTTCGTGAACTCATCGATTCGCGAAGTGGTGGCCACGCTGGTCGAGGCGCTCGTCATCGTCATGCTGGTTATCTTTGCCTTCCTTGGGTCGCCGCGCTCGGTGCTGATTCCCATCGTGGCCATCCCCCTGTCGCTGGTCGGCACCCTGGCCATCATGCTGGCGCTCGGATTCTCGATCAATTTGCTCACCCTCCTCGCCCTGGTGCTCGCCATCGGCCTCGTCGTCGATGACGCGATCATCGTCGTCGAAAATGTGAACCGTCACCTCGAGGGCGGCATGGCGGCGATGGCCGCTGCCAGTCTTGCGGCCCGGGAACTCGCCGGGCCCATCGTCGCCATGACGGCGGTGCTGCTGGCGGTGTTCGTGCCCATCGGATTTCAGGGCGGTCTCACGGGCGCGCTGTTCGTCGAATTCGCCTTCACTCTGGCCGCCGCGGTGACGGTGTCCGCCGTCGTTGCGCTGACCTTGTCGCCGATGATGTGCTCGCGTCTGCTCAAGCCGCACCGCGCAGGCAGCGACGACTGGGAGACGCGTCTCGTGCGGTTCATCGACGCGCGCTTCGACAAGCTGCGCGCCTGGTACTTGGTCCGGCTCGAGCGCAGCTTGAGATTCACGCCGGTCACGGCGGTATTCGTGGTGATCGTGCTCGGCAGCATTTATTTTCTCTACGGACATTCGAAAAGCGAACTTGCCCCGCAGGAGGATCAGGGCTTCATGCTCATGCAAAGCACGTATGCGCCCGACGCGACATTGCAGCAGAAGCTGTTGTACGGTCCGGCGGTATTCGATCTGGTCACCCGGGAAGTGCACCCGCAGCACGTTTTTCAAATCGAAGCGCCCGGCCAGTCCTTCACCGGCATGGTCCTGCCCGACGTCAAGCAACGCAAGCTCAATGCCACCGCAATTCAGCAAAATCTACAGCGTAAGATCGGCAGCATCGCGGGTGCCCGCTACGTGGCGTTCCAACCGCCCTCGCTGCCGGGCGCGTTCGGGCTGCCGGTTCAGTTCGTCATCAAAACGACCGAGCCCGCGGCCCGGTTGAACGAAGCCTCCCAGGCATTCCTTGGCGAGGCCTTGAAGAGCGGCATGTTCATGTTTCTCGACACCGATCTGAAATTCGATCTGCCGCAGTCCGTCATCGAAATCGACCGCGACAAGGCGGCGCAAGTGGGATTGACGATGAATCAGGTGGGAACGGCGCTCGGCGGATTGCTGGGCGGCGGCTATGTGAATTATTTCAGCATCGACACCCGCTCCTACAAAGTCATTCCGCAGGTCGAGCGGGTCTCGCGCTTGAACGCCGAACAGTTGCTGAATTACCCGATCGCCATGATCGGCGCCGTGCCGGTGCCGCTGTCCACCATTGCGCACATCCGCACCGTGACCGTGCCGGAAACCCTCAACCACTTTCAACAGCTCAATTCGGCCACCCTCTCCGGCGTCGCGTCGCCGGGTGTCTCGCTCGACGAAGCCCTGAAGTACTTGCAGGGTCTCGCCGCGCGAACTCTGCCGCAGGGCTACTCCGTCGACTACGCCGGACAGGTGCGGCAATTCGTCAAGGAATCCAGCGGCATCATAGGCACCTTCGGCTTTGCGATCATCGTCGTGTTTCTCGCGCTCGCCGCCTTGTTCGAAAGCTTCCGCGACCCCCTGGTCATTCTCATTTCTGTGCCTTTGTCCATCGCCGGCGCGCTGATTTTCATCGCCATCGGAATCCACGGCGCCAGTTTGAACATTTACACCGAGGTCGGATTGGTGACCCTGATGGGTCTGATCAGCAAGCACGGCATCCTCATCGTCGAGGTCGCCAACAAGGAGCAGGAAACCGGCAAGTCCAAGGGTGCCGCGATCCTGGCCGCGACCAGCGCGCGCCTGCGGCCCATCCTGATGACCACGGCCGCCATGGTGCTCGGCGTGGTGCCGCTGGTTACCGCGAGCGGCGCCGGGGCGGCGTCGCGCTTTGCCATCGGTCTCGTGATCTCGACGGGATTGGCGATCGGCACGCTGTTTACCCTGTTCGTGGTGCCCGGGGTATACATGCTGATCGGCGCGGATCACTCGACCCGCGATGCGGCCGCCGCCGAGCCGGCTTGATGCAGGCGCGCTAAGCCTCAAGTGAGTTGAAGCCATGGCCGAGACCGAAGAACTAGCGCCGCTGACCGGATCGGCCAAGATTCTCGGCACCGTCTCCCTGGCGCTCGCCACATTCATGAATGTGCTCGACACCTCGATTGCGAACGTGTCGCTGTCGTCGATCGGCGGAGATCTCGGCGTATCGACGACGCAAGTAACCTGGGTGATCACCTCGTTCGGCGTGGCCAATGCGATCGCCGTGCCGCTGACCGGCTGGCTGAGCCAGCGATTCGGCGCGGTGCGGCTGTTCACGGCATCCATCGTCCTGTTCACCATCGCCTCGCTGATGTGCGGTCTCGCCAGTTCCCTGCAGGAACTCATCGCCTTTCGCGTCCTGCAGGGCGCCGTCGCCGGACCGATGATTCCCCTGTCGCAGGCGCTGCTGCTGTCGAGCTACCCCAAGGCCAAGGCGGGTTCCGCGCTCGCCATATGGTCGATGACGACTTTGATCGCGCCGGTGATGGGCCCGCTGCTGGGGGGCTGGATCACGGACAACATCTCCTGGCCGTGGATTTTCTTCATCAACATCCCGGTGGGTGTGTTCGCCGCCATGGCGACCTGGAGCATCTACCGGAAGCGTGAAACCCCACGCCGCAAGCTGCCGATCGACGGCGTTGGATTGGGCATGCTCATCGTGTGGGTGGGCGCGCTGCAGATCATGCTCGACAAGGGCCAGGAACTCGACTGGTTCAATTCCCCGACCATCATCGCGCTCGCCGTGGTCGCCGCCCTCGTGTTCTGCCTGTTTCTTGCCTGGGAGCTGCTCGATAACCCCCACCCGGTGGTGGACCTGCGGCTGTTCAAGCGCCGCAATTTCTGGACCGGAACGCTGGCACTGGCGTTGGGGTACGGCGTGTTCTTCGGCAACGTGGTGGTGCTGCCGCTGTGGCTGCAGCAGTACATGGGATATACGGCCACGGAAGCCGGCAAGCTCACCGCGCCGGTGGGTTTTTTGGCCCTGCTGCTGTCGCCCTTGGTCGGGCGCTGGGTCGGCAGGATGGATCAGCGGCTGCTCGCCAGCGTTGCTTTTGTGATTTTCGCAATTTCGCTCGCCATGCGCACCCGCTACAACACCCAGGCGGATTTTGGCTTCTTGGTCCTGCCCATCATCGTGCAGGGTGCCGCGATGGCATTTTTCTTCGTGCCGCTGGTCACCTTGGTGCTCTCGGGGCTTAGTCCCGACCGGGTGCCGGCCGCTTCGGGCTTGTCGAATTTCGCGCGCATACTCTCGGGCAGTTTCGGTACGTCCATCGCGACCACGCTGTGGGATAACCGGGCCATCTTGCATCACGCGCAACTCGCCGAATACGTCAGCGGCTCGAGTGCGGCGACCGCCGGCTATTTGCAGACACTGCAAGCCGGAGGGCTGTCGCTGCAGCAGGCCAGCGCGGCCATCAATCGCAGCGTCGACATCGAGTCGCATCTGTTGGCGGCGAACGATTTGTTCTGGGCCTCATCTATTTTGTTCTTGCTCATGATCGCGGTCATCTGGATGGCGCGGCCGGCGAAAGCAAATCCGTCATTGGGCAGCGCCGGCGGCTCACATTGATATATAATTCAATTAGTTACGTTTCTTTTATAATTATATCTCTAGAATACCCCCAAAAGCGGCTCCGAATGCGTTGTCAAACCCAGTTCGTCGACCCGTTCAAAGTGTTGACAAATTCCGCGTTGCGTTTCTGTGATTGTCTTGTATATTCCGATTGCAGAGTCTTGATTTAACAAGACTCCAAAAGAGTTAACAGCCTCGAAACCACTTTAAGGTTTCGGTCTTGGTTAAGTTAAGAGGCGTCCATGATCAGTGCTTGGGAATGTTTCCACTGTGCCACGCTCGAGCTGGTTCGCTCGACGCCGATCAAACAGCGTTTGGTGTGCGCCTACCGCCGCCACCTCGCCCTACTCCCCGAAGATCAATTGCCGGCAGACGTTCGCGAATTCTTCGGTCAAGTGATGCGCTGTCTGCGCGGCGTGCAGCCCTTGCGCGGCGAGGATGCCGTGGCCGCCTCGGTGCGCAAGATGTCGAATCAAGAAGCGGACGAATGCGCGGCGCTGATCGTCGAGATCTTCGGCCTGATGTGCCGCGACCATGTCACCGCGAATCGCCCCAATAGCGTGGTGCAATTGCACAGCGTGGATTGCGCTCCCGCGGAATTCGAAATTCCGACGCTGGTCGCCAATACCAACTAGTTCGCCCGCCCTTCGGGCGTTCAACTCGGCCTGCGGCCGAATTAGTCAAGTTTGAAGTCGATCGAATCCCAGCGCGTCGACTCCTGATGCCGCGCCTGGCGGCGCAAGGCATCGATCAAGCTGCGCTCGTTCCACGCGCTCACCTCGTCGGCGAGATCCATGATGGCCTTGGGCAGCGGTTCCGTCGAACCGAAATTCTCCATGGCGACGATGGGCCGGTCGGCGGCCTTGGCAAAGTTCATCTGAAATAGCACCAGCTCCGGCGCGAGTTGATACACCGCGGGCAGCACGACGATGACTTCGCACGGCGCGATCTGCCGGCGCAGGTCTTCGCGCTGCGACTCCTTGTCGATGGGCCGTTTCGCCTGCGGCTGGCTGCTATTGAGATAATAGAAAGTTCCCGATGCCTCGAGATATTCGAAAATTCGCGCGTAGTCGTCGTTTTCCTCCCATGCATGGGTGACGAAGAGGCGAATCGGGTTGTGGCGAGTGGACATGTGCCTTTGACCCTGTCTTAAGTTCCGCTAGTGTAGCGTGACGATGGTCATGCGCGAAGCTCCGGGCGCCGATACAATGGGCCCGGTGCGATTGCTGATTTACAATATACGATATGCCACCGGAACCGGCCCCGCTTTCCACCTTCCCGTGCCGGGCGCCGGGTACCTTCGCTCCAGCCGGCAGGTTTTGTCGCGGATCACCGAGTTCATCAAGCAGCAGGATCCGGACGTCGTCGGCCTGATCGAGGTCGATACCGGCTCCATCCGCACCGGAATGGTCAATCAGGCGGACTTCATCGCGCGTTCCCTCGGCCACTACTCCACATTCGAGTGCAAGTATGGCGTCGCCTCCGTGAACACCATGGTTCCGATCGTGCGCAAGCAAGCCAATGCGTTTCTCGCGGCGCCGCGGGTACGGGGCGAGCGCTTCCATTATTTCGACACCGGCATCAAGCGCCTGATCATCGAATTGGAACTCGATGACGTGGCGATTTTTCTGGTGCATCTGTCGCTGAAATTCAGGCATCGGCAGTACCAGCTGCGTTATCTCTATGATCTCGTGCGCAAGACGGAAAAGCCCGTCATCGTGGCCGGCGACTTCAACACCTACTGGGGCGACCACGAACTGTATCTGTTCACTCAGGCGGCCGGATTGGCCAGCGCCAACCTGCGCGGCCTGCCCTCGTATCCGAGCCGCAGCCCGCGCAAAGAGCTCGATTTCATCCTGCACAGCGCCGAGATCGAGGTGAATCGCTTCGAAATACCGGACGTGCAGTTCTCCGATCACCTGCCGCTGATATGCGATTTCACGGTGCACAGCAAGATTCGGCAGGCGGCTTGATGGCTGATACCGCCAACTGGTCCTTGGAAATCGATGCGGACCGCATTGCCTGGCTGGTGTGCGATGCGCCCGAAACATCCACCAATGTCCTGTCCGCGGCGGTCCTGCGCGATCTGGCGACGCAGCTTGCGGACATTGCCGCGCAGCGTCCGGTGGGAGTCGTGATTCGCTCCGCCAAGCCGGGCGGCTTCATTGCCGGCGCCGATATCAAGGAATTCTTGAAGATCCGCACGCCCGAGGAAGGCTTCGAGCTGGTGCGCGCCGGACAGGCCGTCCTGCAATCGCTCGAGGATCTGCCCTGCCCCAGCGTCGCCGCCTTGCACGGCTTCGTACTCGGCGGCGGCCTGGAGCTCGCGCTCGCCTGCAGCTACCGGGTGGCGGCGGACGATGCCGCCCTGTCCCTGGGGTTCCCGGAGGTGCTGCTCGGCATCCACCCGGGGTTCGGCGGCACGGTGCGCAGCGTGCGCCTCATCGGGGCGCGCTCCGCCCTCGACCTCATGCTCAAAGGCAAACCGTACAAGGGTGCTCGCGCGCTCGATGTGGGTTTGATCGACGAGCTGGTTCCCGCCGACGCGCTGCGCGAACGCGCCAAGGCGCGGCTGCTGGCATCGCCCCCGAAGACAACCGCCCCGTTCGTCGACAGACTCTTGAACTTGGGCTGGCTTCGGCCGTTCATAGCAAGACAGACGGCGTCGGCGTTGAAGCACAGCGTGCGGCGCGAGCAATATCCGGCACCCTACGCCCTGCTCGATCTGTGGCTGCGCCACGGCGCCGCCGGCGCGCAGAGCTATGTCGCGGAGGCGCGCTCGATCAGCGCACTGATGTGCACGCCGACATCGCGCAACCTGGTGCGCGTGTTCCTATTGCAGGATCGGCTCAAGAGCCTGGGCGGAAAACGCCTTCGGGATTTTCACCATGTACACGTCATAGGCGCCGGTATCATGGGCGGCGACATCGCCGCCTGGGCGGCGTTTCGCGGCATGACGGTCACTCTGCAAGATCGGTCCCCCGAACTGATTCAACCGGCCCTGGACCGGGCCAGGGATTTCTTCGGCAAACGGCTCAAAGAGCCGGCCGCCGCGGCCGCCGCCCTCGCCCGGCTGCGGATGGATGTGAACGGCGATGGGGTGGCAGACGCCGATGTCGTCATCGAGGCCATCTTCGAGAATGCCGAGGCTAAACGGGCGCTGTACGCGCAGCTCGAGCCCAAGCTCAAGGCGACCACCCTGCTCGCCAGCAACACCTCGAGCATCATGATCGAAACGCTGTCCGAGGGGCTTCGTGATCCGAGCCGTCTGGTCGGCATTCATTTTTTCAATCCGGTCGCGCAACTGCAACTGGTGGAAATCGTGCGAGGCAGGGGCACCCAGCCGCAGATCGTGCAAGACGCGCTGCAGTTCACCCGCAGGCTCGATAAGCTGCCGCTGCCGTGCAGGAGCGCGCCCGGCTTCGTCGTGAACCGCATCTTGACCCCCTATGTCAACGAGGCTCTGTTCGCCCTGGAAAGCGGCATCCCCGCCGATTTGATCGACCGGGTCGGCAAGTCCTTCGGCATGCCCATGGGACCGATTGAATTGACCGACGTGGTCGGCCTCGACGTCTCGCTCAACGTCGGCCGGGTTCTTGCGGCCGCGTTTCACCGGCCCGTGCCCGAATCTCTCGTCAAGCTGGTGGAGCAGAAAAAATTCGGCCGCAAGAGCGGGGAAGGATTCTATGTCTGGCGAGACGGCAAGCCGGTGCGTCCCAAGACGCCGCCCCTCGCCGTGCCCGCGGATCTGGAAGACCGGCTGATCCTGCCCATGCTCAACGAAGCCGTTGCCTGTTTGCGGGAGGGAATCATCGAAGACGCCGATTTACTGGACGCGGGCGCGATATTTGCGACCGGCTTCGCGCCATTTCGGGGTGGACCGCTGCAATATGCCAGGACGCGCGGCATCGCCAAAGTCACCGCACGGCTGGAGGAACTCGCGCTGCGCTACGGCGATCGCTTTCGACCGGACCCAGGCTGGCAGCAACTGCCTGCTGATCCATCTCTCGATGTGACCCACTAGGTGGCCGGACCA
>DATFZF010000033.1:0-11840 GCA_035314705.1 Steroidobacteraceae bacterium
TTTGCGCGCCGCTCAATCCCAGGCCGAATGCCAGCTGCCGGGTTTGAAAATCCTGCAGCCCCGCGGTGGGATGAATGTTCACCCGAATGATTTTCTCCGGGGTGTGCAGGGCGACCTCTTCGATATCCATGCCGCCCGCCGCGGAGGCGACGAAAGCAAGGCGCCCGGCCTCGCGGTTCAGCACCAGGCTCAAGTAAATCTCGCGCGCGATTTTCGAGCCCTTTTCCACATAGACCTGATGGACGGGCAGCCCTTCGGGACCGGTTTGATGGGTCACCAGAACCGAACCCAGCATCGCCTTGGCGGCTGCGCGCACCGCGTCCAAATCTCGGGCCAGCGTCACGCCTCCGGCCTTGCCGCGTCCGCCCGCGTGGACCTGGGCTTTGACCACCCACAGAGAGCCTCCCAGCGCCTGGGCCGCGGCCACCGCCTCGTCCGCCGACCCCGCCGCCCGGCCCTTCGGTATGGGGATGGCATACTGGGCGAATAACTGCTTCGCTTGATACTCGTGCAAATTCATTGGCGTCCTTCGATGCTGAAACCGGCCTTCACTGCCCATCTGACGCCTAAGGCGCCCCATCAGTCGCGTAAGGCGCGCTATTCTGAATTAAGCTCAGGGGCAGCGCAAAAGCCAGGCCCGTGGAACACCGTTGAAGAGCCAACTCGACCCCGCCATCCACTCCAAACCCGCACTGAATTGGCGCGTGCTCGGACTGCTCAACCTGTACCGGGTTTTGGTGCCTCTGGTGCTGCTCGGCCTGTACTCGCTGGGCGGAGCCCGCGGCATCGCCGTCAATTATCCGCAGATTTTCTTCGCAACGGCGATCGCGTATCTGTGTTTCGGCCTGGGCAGCGTGATTTTGGTGCGCCGGCGGCTCGCGAGCGTGCGCATTCAGACCATCTTGCAGGCCACCGTCGACTTGTGCGCGCTGCTGCTGCTGCTGCACGCCTGCGGCGGGGTCGGCAACGGTCTCGGATTATTGTTCTTGGTGCCCGTCGGCAGTCTCGCTTTCTTGCTGCCGCCGCGCAGCGCCCTGTTCCTGGCCGCCCTTGCCGCCATGGCGGTGCTCGCCGACACGATTTGGCAGCAGCTGACCGGACACACCGATATCACCGCCTACGCGACCGCCGGCCTGCTGGGCGCGGTGCTGTTCACGATTGCCGCCGGCGCAAGCTTCGTCGCCAGCCGCATGCGCGAGAGCGAAGACCTGGTGCGCCAGAAGGACGTCGATCTGGCCAATCTCGCCGAGCTGTCCCAATACATCGTGCAGCACCTGCGCGAGAGTCTCTTGGTCGTCGACGCCGCCGACAAGATCCGTCTCATCAACGAGTCTGCAGCTGAAATTCTCGGCGACGACCACGCGGTGCCCGGCGCGCTGGTGGGCGAGGTATCGCCTCGACTGCTCTACTCCCTGAGCACCTGGAGAAACAGCGAGCGCGACGACAGCGCGCCTTCCAGTTTTGTGGCGGCTGACGGCGCACGGGTGATCCAGCCGCATTTCGCGCCGCTGGGCGCCTCGCCGGGACCCACGCTGATTTTCCTCGAGGACACCAGCCTCATGGCCGAACGCGTGCAGCAGGGCAAACTTGCCGCGCTGGGGCGGCTGTCCGCCAGCATTGCGCACGAAATCCGCAACCCCGTCGGCGCCATGAGCCACGCCGGGCAATTGCTCGCCGAGAGCCCCGGCATCGGACCCGATGAGCGCCGGCTCACCGACATCATCCGCAACAACTCCGAGCGCGTCAGCACCATCATCAACAATGTGCTGCAGCTCTCGCGCCGCGAGGCGACGAAGCCCACGCGCCTCACCCTCGGCGACTGGACCGAGGAGTTCCTGGGCGAATTCTGCGAGACCATGCAGGTCCCGAGAGCCAAGATCGCGTTCATCGAAGAGGCGGACGATCTCGAGGTGCGCTTCGACCCCAGCCATCTGCACCAGGTGGCGTGGAATCTCTGCGATAACGCCATCAAGTACGGCGAGGCGCGCGGCGGAATCAGCATCGAAATCAAGCTTGGCCGATTGGTTCCGAGCACGCGGCCGTTTCTCGAGGTGGCCGATCGCGGGCCGGGGATCGATCTGCGCGTGGCCGACCGGATATTCGAGCCGTTTTTCACGGGCCGAAAGGGCGGCACCGGGCTCGGCCTGTTCATCGCACGCGAACTGTGCCAGCTCAATCGCGCCATTTTGCTGTACGAGCCGCGCGGCGGCGATGGCAGCGTCTTCAGAATCGTTTTCAGTGATCCGCAGCGCTGGGAGGAATGGGGGTCGCGGGCGTGAACACGAAGTGCCGGCGGCCGTTGCGGTCCGGGACGCGCCGATCTTCAGGGCCCAAGTACCACTGATCCGCCGCGCGACCGTTATCGATCTCGACCGCGCCCGGCCAGTACCGCCGAATCATCCGGGCGTCCCACTCCGCGCCATGACTCACCAACAGCAAGTCGCGATCCCCGAGCAGCGGGTCGATTTGCACCATATCCGCCACGTAAAAGCCGCCTCGAGGGTGGATGAAGTAGACATTGTTGCCCGGTCTCGAGGGTGGCTTGAGCTGCGCCAGGTGCTGGGAAATGACCTCGCTGATTTGATGCATCTGCAGCGGCAGCACGACGATCAAATTCAAGATCGCGGCGGCGCCCGCGAAGCAGACCAGCCGCTGCTGCGCGCCGGAGGGTGCGGTCATGGCGCAGCCCGCCAGGATGGGAATGGCGCCCCAGGCAGAGTGGAAATAGCGGTATCCCCAGCCGTGGCCCTGATCGAATCGCACGAACAGATACCCGACGAAGGTCAGCAGGGCCGATTGCGCCAACAGCCGCACGGACCGGTTGTCGTGCAGGCGCAGACAGCCCAGCAGCGCGAATACGAACAGGCAGGGGAGCGTCCATACCCACATTTTGGCCAGCGCGGCGGCGCGCATATTCAACAGCACGGCATCCGGCCATTTGAACACGCCCTCGGTGGCGCCGCTCAACACCGACAGACCATGAGGGCCCGAGGCCATATCCGCGCGAAACATCATCCAAGCCAAGCCCACGATCAACCCCGGCAGATAGCCCAATATCAGGGGCAGCAGGTGGCGACGCTGATCGCGTTCAGCCGCCATCGCAATGATCCAAGGAACCGCGAACAGGGCATGTGGCACCGGGTTGTGCAAGATCAAGGCCAGCGAACCTACGAGTCCGGCAGACAATGCCCGGTACCCGCAAGGCCGGAGCAGCAGCGCCGCGAACAATAAATTCAGGGTCAGGTGCGCCTGCATGGAATAGTACGACAGGGCATCCGCCGCGAAGACACCGGAGGCCAGCGTGAACAGCATGGCCCAACCCGCGGCCGTCCGATCGCCGGTTATCTCCTTCGTGATCCAATGGATGAGATAGATCGCGGCGCCGGCCAGCGATGCATTGCACAGCCATGGGACGCGCAAGAATTCGAAGGGGGCCAGCAGCAGCGCGAAGCCCGGCCAATAGTGTTCGATGGCTCTGCCGGTTTCCGGCGAGGCGATCAGAAAGGATCCATTGAAGCCGCTGACCACCAGCCAATCGATCAGATCCTTTGGCAGCTGTGCAAAGAGATGTCCGGAAGCAAAGATCTTCGCTTGAAAGACCGCCGCGTATTCGTCCATGGACAGCGGGTAATCGTGATACACGACGACCGCACCGAGCGCCAGCAAGGCGGTGCTCGCCAGCGACAGCGACAAAGGATGCCTGCCGAGGAAATCCACCACTGTGCCGATGGGTGCCGACCGGGTCCAGAGCGCCGCGAGAATCGCCACCGCCAATGCGAGCCGGGCGGCGCGTGCGTCATGGACGGTCAGCAGGAAGCGGAACATCGGCGAGAAGTGCGCGCTCGAAAATAGAACTCGGTCGAGAGCGTAGAAATACGCCGCGCAGATTGCACACAGCAGCAGCCCGGCGAGGACGACGCGGCGCTCGGTAAGATTGCTCAACGGCCATCCCGTAAGCGAAGCACTTATGTGAATGCCGCCTCGTGCATAATGCGATGTTTACACAAGACTTGATGCAATGCACTCGTCGAGCCCCGGGATCCAATCCAAGATAACGACGCTGGTACTCGCCTTGCTCCTGGTGACGCTTTGGTTGCTGCTTCGCGGCTACCACGGCCTCACCGGCGACGGGCAAATTTACGCCTTCCAAGCGCTTGCCAGACTCTATCCGCAGCTCGCTGCGGACCTGTATCTGCAGAACACCTCCCAGGATCAATTCACGATTTTCTCTCCGCTCTATGCCGGGTGCATCCGACTGCTCAACCTGGAGAATGCGGCTCGCGTGCTCACGCTGTTGTTCAGCGCCTGGTTTTTGGCCGCGGCGTGGGCCCTCGCTCGAACCGTCGCCGGCCGCGATGCTGCGTGGTTGGCAGCCGCTTGGGTTTTGATCATCGGCGGAGACTACGGCGGTTCCGGCGTGTTCCGCTTTTTCGAAATTTACCTCACGGCTCGCTTGCCGGCGGAGGCCTTGGTCGTCACGGCCCTCGCATGCCATGTGCGCGGCATGAAGCGCACCGGCCTATGGCTGGCGGTGGGTGCGCTTTTCGTGCACCCGCTGATCGCGCTGCCGGGATTGCTGCTGCTGGTTTGCTTGTCGCTGCGGGGCCGCGTGATGCTCGCCGGCGCAATCGCGGGCGTGGTGACGGCGCTCGGCATTGCCCTCGCCGCGGCGATCTTCCCTGCGGCCTTGCCCGGGCTGCCCGTCATGGATGAGGCGTGGCTGGAAGTGGTGAGGGAGCGCTCGCAGTTCTTGTTCGTGCAACTCTGGTCGCTGCACGATTGGAGCGTCAACATCCAGCCTTTTGTCTACTTGACGTTCACTGCCATCGTCCTTCCGGACCAACGGATTCGCAAACTTTGCTTCGCCGCCGCTCTGGTGGGCGCCGCTGGACTGGCGTTGGCATCCATTGGCAGCCTGATCGGCCCCATCGCCGCCCTCGTGCAAGGTCAGGCGTGGCGTTGGGTTTGGATTACCGTCTTCGTGAGCGCCGTGCTGCTCCCGGCCACGGCGCTCGAGGTGTGGCGGGACGAGAAGTGCGGTCCCCTGTGCGTGCTGTTGCTCGTGTCGGGATGGACTCTGCCGGCGGTGGATGGAACGGCCTGCGCTGCGCTTGCGTTGACGGCATGGTCGGTTCGGGCCCATGTCAGCGCTCGTGCGGCGCCTTGTCTTCGATGGGCTTGCGCCGCGCTCGGCGCCGCGATCGTGGCCTGGATTTTGCTCAAGTCATGGGCCATCGTGTCGCCCTCGATTGTCGCGTCGGGCGCCGCACCGTTGGGAGCGGCGCAATTGCGCGGCATCTTCGAATTGAAAGTTCCGGCCATGCTGTTCGGTATCCTGGTTTGGTGGCGGGCGCGAACCGGCCTGACCCTATGGGCGCCGGCGCTCCTCAGCGCGCTGCTTGCCGCCATGTCGCTGTTCATTTTGCCGGCGGCATTGCGTGAATCCCGCACATTTGCCGCCGCCTCCGACCTCAAAGAATTCGCGGATTGGACGCAGGCAATTCCGCCGACGAGCACGGTGCTCGTCGCGCCGGCGCAGGACGTGGGCGCGTTCGTCTGGTTCACGTTGCGGCGGCCGAATTATCTCGCGGCCGATCAATCCGCCGGGGTGGTTTTCTCGCGCGCAACCGCGCTCGAGATTCAGCGCCGTTCGCAGGTTCTGCTGCCGCTCATGGATCCCGACTGGAAAATACTGACCAGCCTGCGCAACCGCGCGGCCTTGGCGAAGCGCGAAGCCGGGGCGCCGGCCCGGGCGCCGACCCGGGCGCCGGCCCCACCCGTGACCCGGCCGCTGACCGCGGCGAACCTTAGGCAGGTCTGCGCCGACCCGGAGCTCGGATTCGTCATTTCTCGGGAAAACGTGGGCTTTGATCCGCTGCGACACGAGCATGCCGGGGCTTGGAAGGACTGGAACCTGTATGACTGCCGCAAGGTGCGGTTGCCGGCGCCGGCGGCATGAAGATTTTTTTCCGCGAAGCGTTCGGCTATGCCGTGGTGTCCGGGATTTCGCTCATAGTCGATCTGACGCTGCTATGGATTCTCGTTCATTACTGCGGCTGGTGGTATCTTGCCGCCGGGACGGCGTCCTTCCTGGCAGGCTTGGCGGTGACGTATGCGCTGTCGGTGACTTGGGTGTTCGAGTATCGCCGGCTTGAGGACCCACGCCTGGAGTTCGCAAGTTTTGCGGCGATTGGAGCCCTAGGTCTTGTCATCAACCTCGCAGTTTTGAAGGTCGCGGTCCGGTACCTGGGGCTGCATTACCTGATCGCCAAGTGCGCCGCCGCCGGCTGCACCTTCACGTGGAATTTCGCATCGCGCCGTCAATGGTTGTTCGTGAAACCCGCGGAGATCAGGACCGGTCGGGGTGACTACCATGGATAAGGACTGCAAAGTCGCGGTCATCGCGGGTGCCGGTCCCGCCGGACTCACGGCGGCCCTCGAATTGCTGCGCCGCTCGGATATCACACCGCTCGTCTTCGAGGCCGACACCCAGGTCGGGGGAATCGCCAAGACAATCAATTATCGCGGCAACCGGATGGATCTCGGCGGGCACCGATTCTTTTCGAAATCGGACTGGGTCATGCGCTGGTGGCAGGAGATATTGCCGGTGGCGCTGGGCCATGAACAGGGGGCGGCGCCGCTGTACCTCCAATACCAAGGTCAATCACGCGAATTGACGCCTGCCGCGCATCGCCACCCATCCGCCGATGCCGTGATGCTGGTCCGGCAAAGGCTCTCGCGGATTTTCCATCGACGTCGGTTCTTCGACTATCCGCTGACCTTGAATGCAAACACCGTGAAGAGCCTGGGTGTGATCGAGGCACTGAAGATTGGCGTGAGCTACGGTCGTGCTCGCCTCAATTCCAGGTCGCCCGAAGTGACCCTGGAGGACTTCCTCATTAATCGCTTCGGCGCCCGTCTCTACCGTACCTTCTTCAAGGACTATACCGAGAAGGTCTGGGGGGTGCCCTGTGAGGAGATTTCCGCGCAATGGGGCGCGCAGCGGATCAAGGGCTTGTCGGTCACCAAGGCGATCGCGCATGCGCTGGCGGCTCCTTTCAGAAATTCGTCGGATACCAGGCAGAAGCACACCGAAACCAGTCTGATCGAGCGGTTCCTATATCCCAAGTTCGGCCCGGGCCAGATGTGGGAAGAGGTTGCGCGTCGGGTCACGGACCGCGGCGGACGGATCCACCTGGGGTCCCGAATCGTCGGGGTCGAGCGCGAGGGTGTGAACGTGACGGCCGTGAAAGTATTGGATCAAACGGCAGGCTCGGTTCGCCGGGTTCCCTGCGACCATTTCATTTCCACCATGCCTGTTCGCGACCTCGTGGAGTTCTTGGCGCCCGCCGACCCCGCGATTCAACGCATCGCGGGACGCCTTCCCTACCGCGACTTCATGACGGCCGGCTTGTTGCTTCGCCGGATGAATTCGACGACCCGACGAGGCGACCCGCGGCCGACCAACGGCATGCCGCCGGACAATTGGATTTACATTCAGGAGCCGGACGTACGGATCGGACGGCTTCAGGTCTTCAACAATTGGAGTCCGGCGCTCGTCGCCGATCCGGCCACGATCTGGTTGGGCCTGGAGTATTTCTGCCGCGAGGGGGACGATCTATGGTCCATGGACGACGGCCGATTCATCGACTTCGCAGCCGCGGAACTCGAGAACCTCGGGCTGATCGACCGCAGCGATGTGATCGACGGCACTTTGGTTCGGGTGCCCAAGGCCTACCCCGCCTACTTTGGGACGTACGCCGAATTCGACCAAGTGCGCACTTACTTGGATCAGTTCGCGAACCTTTACCCCGTCGGCAGAAACGGAATGCACCGCTACAACAACCAGGATCATTCCATGCTGGCGGCTAACTGCGCCGTCAGCTCGATCCTCGATCGCGGCGGCAAGGCGGAAATCTGGCGTATCAACGCCGAAGATGACTACCACGAAGAGACCGACTCGCTCGTCAAGTCGGTGTAGCCAACCAAAACCACGATGAGCTTTTGGGCCGTGCAGGCATCACGGACCAATCGGGCGGCTGCCGCTACAATGAGTGCGTGCCCAAAAGACTGCCGCATTGATCGCAAGCCGATGAACACCCTACCCGCGAGCGCTTCCGGCCTACTTGATGGCGCGCTCGCACGGGTGCGCGGCGCAAGCGCCACTTACCGCCTGCCCGTATACATCGCCTGCACGGTGCTGGCGCTCGCCACGAATTACTTGCTCGGCAAGGAAACGGCATGGGACATGCTGAACTATCACCTGTATGCCGGCTTCAGCGCGGTCAACGACCGGTTCGGGCAGGATTATTTCGCCGCCGGGCCGCAATCCTATTTCAATCCCTATGCCTACGTGCCGTTCTACGCCCTCGTCAGCGCAGGACTTCCGGCGCTCGCGATTGGTTCAGTGCTGGCGGCAGTGCACAGCATCATTCTCTGGCTCACTTTCGAGCTGGCCGTCGCCGTTTGCCCTTCGGTTGACGGCCGCACACGCGCGGCGATGGGCATCTGCGCCGTCGCGCTGACATTCATGAACCCGATCCTGATGCAGCAAATCGGCGCCAGCTTTGCGGATATCACCACCGCGGAACTCGTGCTGGCCGGCTGGGTGCTGCTGGCCGGCGCGGTGCGCGCGCCGCGGGCGGCACCGGTGATTTACGCCGGGCTCATCATCGGAGCCGCGGTTGCGCTCAAGCTCACCAACGTGGCTCATGCGATCGCCGCCTTTGCGCTGCTGTTGTTCTTGCCGCTGCCGGTCCGCGGACGGTTGCGGCACGGCTTTCTCTACGGCGTGTCGCTCATGCTGGGCTTTGCGATTGTCGCCGCGCCTTGGTCGTATCGGCTCGAGCGAATGTTCGGCAATCCCTTTTTTCCGTTGATGAACGGCCTGTTCCGGTCGCCGGAATTCACGACCGAGCCTTTGCGTCATTTTCGCTTCATCCCGGATAGCTTCGTCGAGGCGGTTTGGCGTCCCTTCGCGATGCTCGATCCATCGGTCATGGTGCATGAGGAGTTGAGCTCTCCGGACTTGCGCTATGCCGTGCTGGCGGTGCTGGCGGCCGTGCTGCTCGCGCACTGGCTGTGGCGCCGTGCCAGGAGCCGCTCGAGTCAGCCGACGCGGCCGGAAACCGCCGGCGCGGCGCGCCTGTTGGCGGCACTCGGATGCGGGCTGGGCGCGGACTGGGTGATTTGGCTGTACGAGTCGGGCAACAGCCGCTACTTCCTGCCCATGGCCAGTGTGGCCGCCGCCCTGATTGTCGGTTTGCTGTCCCACCTCTTCGGCGCACGTCCGAAGATTCGCAACTACATTCTCGCCGCCGTTTTCAGCCTGCAGGCCGTGCAACTCTGGATGGGCACCAACTTTCGCTGGGATGCGGCGCCCTGGGGCGGCCAATGGCTCGAAGTCGCGGTGCCGGAGAAGCTTCGCACCGACCCCAGCCTGTACTTGACCATCGGCATGGAATCGAATTCGTTCATGGCTGCCTATTTGGCGCCGGGTGCCGGCCTGATCAATTTCTCTGGCAGCTATGCCTTGGGACCCGCGGGAGCGAACGGCGCTCGCATCTCGGCGCTGATCGACCGCTATGCTCCCCGCGTGCGCGTGTTGACACGCGGCGCGAAACTGTACGGGGACAAGGAGCCCGGCGAGCCGCGCCGCGCGCAAGTCGAGATGGCCTTGGAGCGCTTCAACCTGCGTGTCGATATGAACGACTGCGAGACAATCACGGTAACCCGGGCGCCTTCCGCTCCGAAATCCAACCTGGTGAGCTGCCGCGTGATCCCCGACGGCGCGGATCATTCGGCGCGCATCGCGCAGCAGCTCGCGGCCGACGTCGTGCTCGACCGCCTCGAAGACGCCTGTCCAAAAATCTTTCAGCCGCGCCGTCCGCTCTCCGAACATCGCGGCAGCGGGTGGATGCGGTACTACGGCAACACCGACGTATGGGGTTGGGTCAGCCAGGGCTGGGTCAAAATGTACCAATCGCAACGCGGAACCTTCCGCATATTCGTGGGCCGCGAGAGCGACTGGGCAAGGGCGCCCCTGCGAGTTTCCTGCGGCCGCCGGGACGGCGTCTACTTTGCAAAGGTGCTGCACCCGGACATGGGGCCGTAGCGCTCGCGCTTGCGATCGCACGGCACTTTCGCGCATGAAATCCGGGACTTAGGTCACGCTGGCGAGGTTGTGCTTTGGGCGCCGTGGTCTAGAATCGACCGCCATCATGATCGGATCAATGCGGCTACATGGCGTCGAGAGCAGCGAGTCACGCTCTGTGGAACAGACGTCAGGCCCCCTGGAGCTGACCATTCTCATGCCCTGTCTCGACGAGGCCGAGACGGTGGCGACCTGCGTGCGCAAGGCGCGCGGATTTCTGGAACGGACGGGAATCGACGGTGAAGTGCTGGTCGCCGATAACGGGTCGACCGACGGCTCACCGGAACTTGCGGGCGACGCCGGTGCGCGGGTCGTGCGCATTGCGAACAAGGGCTACGGCAGCGCGTTGCTGGGCGGAATCGACGCCGCGCGCGGACGATTCGTGATCATGGCCGATGCCGACGACAGCTACGATTTCTCGCAACTCGACGCGTTCGTCGAGGGCTTGCGCGCCGGCAACACCATGGTCATCGGCCACCGTTTCCGCGGCGGCATCCGGCCGGGTGCCATGCCGTTGCTGCACCGGTATCTTGGCAACCCGGTGCTGAGCTTCGCCGGGCGCCTGTTCTTCTCGTCAGGGATCGGGGACTTCCATTGCGGTCTGCGCGGCGTCGATCGCGAGGCGGTGCTGCGTCTGGGCCTGCGCGCCCCGGGAATGGAGTTCGCGAGCGAGATGATAGTGAAGGCCACGCTCGCCGGGTGGCGCATCGCCGAAGTACCCACCGTGCTGTCCCCCGACGGCCGTTCGCGCGCGCCGCACCTGCGCAGCTGGCGCGATGGCTGGCGTCATCTGCGCTTTTTGCTGATGATGAGCCCGCGCTGGCTGATGCTGTATCCGGGCATGTGCCTGATCGCCATCGGCGTCGCGGCGGAACTCGCGATCCTGCATGGTCCGATCGTCATCGGCGGCATCGGCTTCGACATTCACACCATGCTGTACGCCGCCGGGGCGACCATCCTCGGCGTACAGCTACTGCTGTTTTCGCTGTTGGCACGCACGGTCGGGGTGTTGAAGAATCTCTTGCCCATGTCCCCGGCGCTCGCGCGCTTCTTGCGCCTCTTCACGCTCGAGCGCGGCATTGTGCTGGGCTTATCGCTTGGGCTGGCCGGTGTGGGCCTCGCGGTGTACTCGGTGGAGAGTTGGGCGCATGCGCGTCTCGCGGCGCTCGACCCGGCAACCATGATGCGCGTGGCCATCCCGTCGGTGACATTGATGCTCGCCGGTGCCGAGATCGTATTCGCGTCGTTCCTGCTCGGATTCATCGATGTCCGCGCACCCGGCGCGGACGACTCATGAATCTGGCCGAAGACGCCTTGGTACTGGCGCGGCTGCGCGGTGCGACATTCGCCGCGTCGGGCGCCGCTGCCTCCCTACACCGGCTGCCCGTGTACGCCGCCTGCACCGTGCTCGCGCTCGTCACCAATTACCTGCTCGGCAAGGACATGGCGTGGGATACGCTGAACTACCATTTTTACGCCGGATTCAGTGCGCTCAACGACCGCTTCGCCCAGGACTATTTCGCCGCCGGGCCGCCGTCCTACTTCAACCCCTATGCCTATGTGCCATTTTACGCCCTGGTCAGAGCCGGACTCTCGCCGCTCGAAATCAGTTCAGTGCTGGCGGCAGTCCACAGCGCCATTCTGTGGCTGACTTTCGAGCTTGCACTCTGCGCTTGTCCCTCGGACC
>DATFZF010000034.1:0-40797 GCA_035314705.1 Steroidobacteraceae bacterium
TTTACGCCAAAGACGGCAAACTCAAATATTGCTACAACGTCCTCGGGATCAAACGCTTCTACGCGGAGTCAAGCAAAGCGATTCCAGCGGGAAAGCACCAGGTTCGAATGGAGTTTAAATACGACGGTGGCGGCCTCGCCAAGGGCGGTAATGCGTCGCTTTACATGGATGGCGCGATGGTCGGTGAAGGCAGGGTGGACATAACGGTGCCGATGGCATTCTCGGCGGACGAAACCTGCGATGTCGGCAAGGGAACCGGCTCGGCTGTTTCACCGGACTATGACCCGAAAGATAATGAGTTCAGCGGCGAGGTCAACTGGGTGCAGATCGATTTGGAAAAGGACGATCACGATCACCTCATATCACCCGAAGAACGATTCAAGGTGGCGATGGCACGCCAATAGATTGGTTGCGCATCTTTCGTGACAGTTGGCGTTCTCCGCGCCTGCCGACTCTTCAGTGCAGCGATCGTATTTGCGACGGTCTTGACACCTGGAACCGCTAGGGCACAACAAGCGCCTGCTGGGGCCGGAGACAACGCGGTTACGGCCATCGACATTCTTCTGGAGCCGGACACCACGATGCCCAGGCATGCCGCCGCCAACAACGCAGAACTACAATCCGCACGTCAGCGCCGGCGTCGCCCCCCGGGAATACCTAGAAAGAGTGCTGACCGAACAGTTTGAGAGCTTCACCTTCTCACCTACAGGCGCTGCCATTTACCAGCTCGGTCCATTTGGAAAGGCGCCATCGGGTTGACCAACACTCACTTGCGTATATGTCATTTATGACATATGCTTCATTGCGTGAGTCCGAAAGATAAGCCGCTCGCCCCAATCGCGCTCGATGCCAGGCATCGCCGCGCGATGCCACGAGTTGCGAATCATTGACGCCGGCAGTAACTGGCGTGTGGTCTACCGGATTGATGCCGACGCTATTGTAATTTTGGAGGTCTTTGCGAAGAAGACCGGAGCTACGCCCAAGGCCGTGATTGCAACGTGCCGCAAGCGTTTGAAGGAGTACGACAGTGCGGGAAAGTAAGCGCAAGAAGCTCGAATCCAAGGGCTGGAGAATTGGGACTCCAAAGGAATTTCTCGGGATGACCGACGAGGAGGAAGCTTACGTCAATCTTCGACTGAAGCTCGCTCAAGGTCTAAAGACGCGCCGGCACGCCCGCGGTGTCACGCAGGTTGGGCTGGCACGGGCCATCAGGTCGAGCCAGTCGCGCGTTGCCAAAATGGAAGCCGGCGATCCGACGGTGTCACTCGACCTGCTGGTTAAATCGCTGTTGGCACTCGGCACGTCCAACCGTGAGTTGGCAACCATCATTGCCCGATCGTGAACGTCGCGCATCGTCAGCCTGCCTTGAGAATCGGAATCACATCCGCGCCGTTCTTGAGCTTGTCCAGGTAATCCGCCCAGGCCTGCATCATTTTCCGGCGCTCCGCCAAATGCGCTGTGCGGTTGTAAGCGCGTCCATTCGGATCGCGCACCGCGTGCGCAAGCTGGTGCTCGACGAAATCCGGCCTGAAGCTTAAGACCTCGTCCAAGATGGTTCGCGCCATGGCGCGAAATCCGTGGCCGCTCATTTCGTCCTTGCCGATGCCCATGCGCCGCATGGCAGCGAGGATGGCATTGTCGCTCATCGGCCGTTGGCTGCTGCGGGCGCTCCAGAAGACATACCGGCCGCGGCCGGTGACAGGCTTCAGTTCGAGTAAGGTAGCAATCGCTTGCGATGAGAGCGGCACGATGTGCGGCGTCTTCGTTTTGGTGACCGTGTAGCGCCATTCGCCGCCATCCAAGTCCATTGCCGACCACTCGGCCAGTTGCCCCCAAGATTGCCCCCACTTGCCCCCGGAACTCAACGGCAAGCTGCGGCGCTGCCAGGACCCTAAAAGCATAAAAAAACCCGCGTTTTATGCGGGTTTAGTGGAAGTCCTCGGATCTCTTCGGATCTTATCGGATCTCTCAAATGGTGGAGCCGGGGGGAATCGAACCCCCGTCCATAAGTCCTACGCTGCAAGATCTACGTACGTAGCCCAGTCTATTGTTCTCGCCGCGCACTAACCCGACGGGCAGGGAAAGCATGCAGCCAGCCCGGTGGCGATTCGCAAGACACACCCCAGACACGTGTGTCCCACTAGCTGATGAGCGCTACCCCTGAGCCGTTCGCACCAGCACAGGCCGGTCAGGGTTCAGCTGCGATTAGGCAGCTAGAGCGTAGTTGTCTTCGTTGGCAACTATAAGTTTGCAAGTCAGTTTTACGAGGTAACCTGCACCTCGGTACGCCCCTACAGTTTCGCAACCCATGTCGAAACCGGTCGGCCCCAAATCGAGCGGCTAGTCTACGCGCTCCACGCCGGCGAACCAAATGACCGCGCCGGTGCCCCGGCTGGCGCCTCTTGGGGCGCTCAGCGCCGGCTGGCTTTCATGATCCGGCCCTTGTCGCGTTGCCAGTCGCGGTCTTTTTCGTTGGCCCGTTTGTCGTGCTGCTTCTTGCCCTTGGCGAGGCCGATCTCGAGCTTGGCGCGGCCTTCCTTCCAATACAATTCCAGCGGCACGAGGGTGTAGCCCTTCCGCTCGACCGCGCCGACCATGTGATCGAGCTGGCGCCGGTTGAGCAACAGCTTGCGTGTGCGCGTCGGGTCGGTTTCGACGTGCGTCGATGCCGATGTGAGCGGGTTGAGATGCGCGCCGAAGAGAAAGGCCTCTCCGTCCTTCAAATAGACATAGGCCTCGGCGATTTGCGCCTTGCCGGCGCGCATGCTCTTGACCTCCCAACCCATGAGGGAGATCCCGGCCTCGAAGCGCTCCTCGATGAAGTAATCGAAGCGTGCCTTGCGATTCACGGCGATCGGCGGCAGTTTGTCGGTCGTTTTCATCTCTGCTCAGGTAATTATCAGGCGGGGCCGCTTCGGCCCCGTTAAGAGTTGCGCGAAGCGCATGAGAATACTACCGATTCGCCGCTGGCGACGCCCGCGCATTTGCCGGAGAATGACGCAATGCAGGCAGTCGTGTCGCGATGCAGGTAGTCGAGCGCAGCGCGCTGGTGACCTTTACACCCGCGCAGATGTTTTCTTTGGTCAACGATGTCGCCCGATATCCCGAATTCCTGCCCTGGTGCGTCGGGGCCCGCGTCGAGGACGTATCCGCGACCGAACGCATTGCGACCCTCAAGGTGGCGCGCGGCGTGCTGCAGACCGAATTCACGACGCGCAACACCCTGCAACAGGATGCGCAAATCCACATGCAGCTGATGCACGGGCCGTTCCGCGACTTGACCGGTGAATGGCGCTTCGAGCCGATCGGAACGCGCGGTTCGCGGGTGCATTTTCGGGTCGCATTCGAGTTCAAGAACCGTCTGACTGCCAGCGCATTCAACGCCATTTTCGAGGCGCTGTGCGGCACCATCATCGACGCCTTTGCGCTGCGTGCGCGGACGATCTATCCCGGCGAGGCGCGGGATTCTTCAGCATGATGCGAGTGAACGACGCGCCCCTCCACATCGAGGTCGTTTACGCCGGGCCGCAGCGCGTCATCGCCAAGGTCTTTCGGCTCGCAGCGGGCGCCTGCGTGGCGGACGCCCTGCGGCTGGCCGCCGCCGACCCGGATTTTGCCGATGTGGACCTGTGGAATTCCGCGCTCGGTATCTTCGGCCGGCTGACTCACGCGGACTATGTGCTACAAGAGGGCGATCGACTGGAGATCTATCGGCCGCTCACCACGGATCCGAAAGCCGCCCGCCGCGCCCGCGCCCAACAATCCCGCAAAAAAGCTTAAGCAACACCGGCGGGTTCTCCGGAACGCAGCGGCTCTGCGGAACGCAGCAAGCCTCGTTCTTTCGCTCGCGTAGCGAGCGCCTAGCCTACGGGGTCGCCTCGACCCCGTTAATCCAGCGCGTAGCGCTTCAATAAGTACGGCCGTTCTTGATCTGCGCCGCGGAGGCGTCCTGCGCCGCCGCCTCGGCGGCCGTCGGTTTGTCGAGCCTCGCCACCTTGTCGCCGTCAAAATAGACGGTGACGCGCCGCGAGTCGACGTGGCGGCTGCGGCCCTTCTTTAGATAGTAAATGTAATCCCAACGTTCCTTGTTGAAACTGTCGGCCACCATGGGCGTGCCGAGCAAGTAGCGAACCTGGCTGCGCGTCATGCCGGCCTTGACCTGTTCGACCGCCGCTTGATCCAAGAAATTGCCCTGTTGAATATTGATGCGATAAACGCATCCCGCCGCCAGCAAGCCCAATGCCAGGCCCAAGAAAACCCGTTGAAATACTTTCATCAAAGTGGTGCGCAGCCGTGAAATGATTGATAATCGGGCCCGTATCATACCGGATGGCACAGCATGCCGCAGCGCCTGAAACCTGACTCCACCAGCGAAAGCAACGACCTGCGCAATGCAGGCCTCAAGGTGACGCTGCCGCGGCTGAAAATCCTCGATATTCTGGCGGATGGGTCGGCGCGCCACATGAGCGCGGAGGACATCTACAAGAAGCTGCTGGTATCGAACGAGGACATCGGCCTTGCCACCGTATATCGCGTGCTGACCCAATTCGAGGCGGCCGGCCTCGTCACGCGGCACCACTTCGAAGGCGGCATGGCGGTGTTCGAGCTCAATCAGGGCGGACATCACGATCACATCGTGTGTGTTGACTGCGGCCGCGTCGAAGAGTTCATGGACGGCGGGATCGAGGAGCGCCAGCACGCGGTGGCGAAGCGCCTGGGTTTCGAGATCAGCGATCACGCGTTGATTCTGTATGGGCACTGCCGCAAGCTCAATTGCCCCAGTCAGAAGCGTCCCAAATAGCCGCCGCGCTCGCGCCGCGGCATCGCAGTCACCGGCGCGCCGCCGGAGCGCGCTTTTTCTTCGCGGCAGCCTCCGCCGGCGCCGCACGCGCCAGCATGTCGCGCGCATGCGCGCGCGCCTGCTCGCTGATGTCGACGCCGCCCAACATGCGTGCAATCTCGTCGACGCGCTCGGGCGAGCTTAAGGCCTTCACCGCCGTACGGGTAATTTTTCCATCCGTCAATTTGGTGACGCGGAACTGGCTGTGCGCCTGCGAGGCCACCTGGGCAAGGTGAGTCACGCACAGCACTTGGGCGCGTTCGCCCAATTCGCGCAATTGCCGCCCGACGATCTCGGCCACCGCGCCGCCGATACCGGCGTCAACCTCGTCGAACACCATGCACAGTGCGGAGGCCCTGGCGGCGGCCGCCACTTGCACGGCGAGACTGATGCGCGACAATTCGCCGCCCGACGCCACCCTGGCGAGGCTTTTGGGTGCTTGTCCCGGATTTGCGCTCACCAGGAATTCGACCTCATCGCTGCCGTTCGCGCCGAATTCCGCCTCGCTGGGATTGACGCTGACCGCAAAGCGGCCGCCCTCCATGCCGAGCGCTTGCATGAGCTGGGTGATGTGGCGGCCCAGGTGCTCGGCAGCGCCCTGGCGGCCCGCAGTCAGCCGCTCTGCGGAGGCGCGGTAGTCGCGCGTCAGCGCCTCGAGCTCCAGCTCGAGCTTGCCCAAGCTCACCTGCGCGTTGTCGAGCGCGGCCAATTCCTGCTCGGTGCGCAGCAACTGCTCGGGAAGGTCCAATACGCCCACGCGGTGCTTTCGCGCCAGCGCCTCGAGCGCGGCGGTGTGGCGCTCGATCTCCTCCTGGCGCGCGGGGTCGATGTCGAGAACGTCCAGATAGCGCCGCAGCCCATCCGCGGCTTCGCGGGTGTTGATCATGGCCTCGGCCAGCAGTTTGCCCATAGAGGCAAGCTCAGGGTCGGTGTCCCCCACCTGGCGTAGCGCCGCCTGCGCTCGGGCCAATAAATCATGAGCGCTGCCGCCATCCGACTCATAGGCCGCGGCCAATGCCGTTCGCGCCGCTTCCGCCAGGCGCCCGCGGCCGGCGATGCGCTTGCGATCGACGAGGAGTTCCTCGATGGCGCTCACCGTGGTGACTTCGGCCTTGAGCTCGGCAAGCTGATAGCGCAGCAAATCAAGGCGCGAGTCGCGATTCTCCGCCGCGGATTTGAGCGCTTCGAAGTCGCGGCGGCAGGTGCGGTAGCGCTCGTAGAGCTTGGACACGGCCTCGCGCAGGCCTTGATCGGCCAGGTGCTCGTCGAGCATGTCGCGCTGGGCGCCGCGATTCACCAGACGCTGGAATTCTTGTTGGCCGTGGATATCGATGAGAAACTCCGCCACTTCGCGTAATGCTTGGATGGGCACCATTTGGCCGTTCACATAGGCCCGCGAACGGCCGTCCGCGCCGATCACCCGGCGCAGCACGAGTTCGCCGTCGTAGTCGATGGCTTGATTCTCGAGCCAGGCTTTCGCTGCCGTCGGCAGCGCATCAAAGCTCGCCGCGACTTCGGCGCGCTCGGCGCCCTGGCGCACAATGTCGCCGCCGGCGCGGCCGCCCGCGATGAGCAGCAGGGCGTCGACGATGATGGACTTGCCGGCACCGGTTTCGCCCGTCAGTGCGGTGAGGCCCGATTCGAGCTCGAGTTCCGCCTGATCGACCAGCACCAGATCGCGCAATTGCAGGTGAGTGAGCATGCGGGCCTACTCGGTATCCCGCGCGTCGTTTTGGCCGCCGCGGCCCCAATGCAGCTTCGAGCGCAGCAGCCGGTAGTAGTCATAGCCCGGCGGATGCAGCAGGGTGATTTCGGCCTCGGCGCCCTCGATGTACAGATTGTCGCCCTGGGTCAGGTCGCCGATGGCGGTGCCGTCGCAGGCGACCTGGGCGCGGGACTCGAAGCGATCCGACATGCGCAACTGAATGGTGCTGCCGGCGCGCACCACGATGGGCCGGTCGCTCAGGGTGTGCGGAGAAATGGGCGCCAATACCCAGACGTCGAGATTGGGTTCGACGATGGGGCCGCCGCAGGATAGGGCATAGGCGGTCGAGCCGGTCGCCGTCGCGATCGCCATACCGTCGCCGCGGTGGGAATTGACGAAACGCCCGTTGATGAAGGTTTCGAAGTCCATGGTGCGGCCGGTTTCCCATTTGTTCACGACCACGTCGTTCAAGGCCAGGGCGCGCACGGGCGCGGCGCCGGGGCGCTCCAGGCGCGCGGCCAGCAGCGAGCGCCGGTCTTCGCTGTAGCGTCCGTCGAGCACGGTGTCCACGTCCTCCAACATCGACTTGGGACTCACGTCGGTCAGGAATCCCAAGCGGCCGCGATTGATTCCGAGCAGCGGCACCGCGTGGCCGGCGACCAGCCGCGCCGCATACAACAAAGTGCCGTCCCCGCCAATGGCGATGATGAGATCCGCGCGGGTGGCAAACGCCGCCTCGGGGCAGGGCAGGATGCTGTCCGGCCGAAAGGCCAGGGCCACGCCCGGATCGACCAGGGCGCGCACGCCCTGCGAATAGAAATGAGCGGCGAGGCTCAGCATGCACTCGGCGACGCGCGAATCCTTGGCGTTGCCGACCAGCGCAATGGATTGAAAAGAACGGGACATAATCGATTCCTTGTAGCATGGCCACCTTAAGCCGGTCACGCGATGAAGCGGTGCATTTTAGGCGGAATTGCCCGACTTGACTTTCGGCCGACGCGCTAGGTAGCTTCAAACATGTTATATGGACCGCACTATGACAGAAGGTACCGATGAGGGATTGAACGAGCGGGCGCAGCTGCTGCTCAAGGCCCTGATCGAGAACTACATTCGCGACGGACAACCCGTCGGGTCGCGAACCTTGTCGCGCGATTCGGGCCTCTCCCTCTCCTCGGCCACCATCCGCAACGTCATGGCGGACCTGGAAGATCTTGGGTTCGTCGCCTCGCCGCACACCTCGGCCGGACGCATTCCCACCGACAAGGGCTACCGCTTCTTCGTCGACACCCTGCTCAAGCTCAAGCCCCTGCACCATGAGGAGATCGAAGAAATCGAACGCCGCTTGGGGTCGGAGGCGGCCAGCGGCCGCTCCCTGGTCCAGACCGTGTCGCAGATGCTGTCGAATGTCACGCACATGGCCGGCCTCGTGACTCTGCCCAACCCGAACTACGTGGCGCTGTCGCAAATCGAATTCATCGCACTGTCGGAGAATCGCGCGCTCGCCATCATGGTGATGAACAACCGCGAGGTGCAGAACCGGGTGGTGCAGCTCGATCGTTATCATTCGAGCGAGGAATTGCGGCGCGCCGCCAATTATCTGAACGAGGCGTTCGCCGGGCGCTCGCTGCCGGAGGTCCGGGCACAGCTGGTCAAGCAGATGCAGGAGACGCGCCAGCACATGAACCAGCTCATGCAGGACGCCATTCAGATGGCGCAGAAGGTGTTCGACACCGAACCTGCCGTGGGCGTGGAATATGTCATCGCCGGCGAAACCAATTTGATGGGGTTTGCGGAGCTGTCCAACGTCGAACGGTTGAAGCGCCTGTTCGAGGCCTTCAACGAAAAGCACGACATCTTGCGGCTGCTGGACAATTGCCTGCGGGCCGACGGAATCCAAATCTTCATCGGCCACGAATCGGGCTACCGCATCCTGGACGATATCAGCGTGGTGACCGCGCCCTATACCCTCGACAACCGGGTGGTGGGGGTGCTCGGCATCATCGGGCCGACGCGTATGGCCTACGAGCGCGTCATCCCAATCGTGGATCTCACGGCCAAACTGCTCGGTTCGGCCTTGAACGCACGCAAATAGCCCCCAATGAAGCCCCTTCGAGCGGCATTCATGCCGCCATTGCTTTGAGGGCTTGCACGAGTGAACGAAACCAATCATGCCGAGGGCGCTGTCCCTTCGGATGCGGCTCCGGCGGGAGCGGCAGACCCGGCGGCGGCATTGGCCGCGGCCGAGGCCCGGGCCACCGAGAACCGAAACAACTATCTGCGCGCCGTGGCGGAGCTGGACAATTACCGCAAACGCACCGAACGCGAGATCGACAATGCCCGCAAGTACGCGATCGAGCGCTTTGCCGAGGAAATCGTGACCGTCGGCGATGCATTGGAGGCCGGGATCGGCGCCGCCGCCGCGAATCCGGGCCCCGCGCTGCTGGAGGGAGCCCAGGCCACCTTGCGGCAGCTGCACCGCGCTTTCGAGAAGGCCGGCATCAAGATCATCGACCCGGCAGGCCAGCCCTTCGATCCGCAATGGCATGAGGCCATGGTGGCCCAGGAGAGCCGGGAGCATCCGGCGAACACCGTATTGTCGGTCATTCAAAAGGGCTATTCGCTGAATGGCCGCCTGCTGCGCCCCGCCAGGGTGATAGTCAGCAGGGCGCCCGGCGACGGCAATTGAAAAATGCGTTTCGGTCCCCCACGTAGCGTAACAAGTTTGAATTCTTAGAGGGTTTTCACAATGGGTAAAATGATAGGCATCGATCTCGGCACGACCAATTCTTGCGTCGCGATCATGGAGGGTGGCAAGCCCAAGGTCATCGAGAACAGTGAGGGCGATCGGACCACGCCGTCGATCGTTGCCTTCACCAAGGACGGCGAGGTTCTGGTGGGACAATCCGCCAAGCGTCAGGCCGTCACCAACCCGGCGAACACGGTCGCCGCGGTCAAGCGCCTCATCGGCCGTAAATTCGAGGACGCAGTGGTCAAGAAGGACATGGCCATGGTGTCCTACAAGATCGTCAAGGCCGACAACGGCGACGCCTGGGTGGAAGCGCAGGGCAAGAAAATGGCGCCTCCCGAGGTCTCGGCGCGCGTCCTCATGAAAATGAAGAAGACCGCCGAGGACTACCTGGGTGAAAGCGTCACCGAAGCCGTCATCACGGTTCCGGCCTATTTCAACGATTCGCAGCGCCAGGCAACCAAGGATGCCGGGCGCATCGCGGGCTTGAACGTCAAGCGCATCATCAACGAGCCGACGGCGGCCGCGCTGGCCTACGGTCTGGACAAGGACGGCGGCGACCGCAAGATCGCGGTCTATGACTTGGGCGGCGGCACCTTCGACATCTCCGTGATCGAAATCGCGGAAGTGGACGGAGAGCGCCAGTTCGAGGTGCTCTCGACCAACGGCGATACCTTCTTAGGCGGCGAGGATTTCGACCTGCGCGTCATCAACTATCTCGCGGACGAATTCAAGAAGGAAAGCGGCATCGATGTGCGCAAGGACCCGCTTGCCATGCAGCGCCTGAAAGAGGCGGCCGAGAAGGCCAAGATCGAACTGTCCTCGAGCCAGCAGACCGAAATCAACCTGCCGTACATCACGGCGGACGCGGCGGGCCCCAAGCACCTGAACATGAAGCTGACTCGCGCCAAGCTCGAATCCTTGGTCGAAGATCTGGTGCAGAAGACCCTGGAGCCTTGCCGCATCGCGTTGAAGGATGCGGGCTTGGCCCTCAAGGACGTGAGCGAGGTCATTCTCGTCGGCGGCCAGACCCGTATGCCCTTGGTGCAGCAGGCGGTGAAGGACCTGTTCGGCAAGGAACCGCGCAAGGACGTGAACCCCGATGAGGCCGTGGCGGTGGGCGCCGCGATTCAAGGCGGCGTGCTCTCCGGCGACGTCAAGGACGTGCTGTTGCTCGACGTGACCCCCCTGTCGCTCGGGATCGAAACCCTGGGCGGCGTCATGACCAAGGTGATCGAGAAGAACACCACCATCCCGACCAAGGCGTCGCAGACGTTCTCGACCGCGGATGACAATCAGACGGGCGTGACCATCCATGTACTGCAGGGCGAGCGCGACCGATCGAGCGACAACAAGTCCCTCGGCCGGTTCGATCTCACCGACATTCCGGCGGCGCCGCGCGGCATGCCGCAAATCGAAGTGGCCTTCGACATCGACGCCAACGGCATCTTGAATGTCTCGGCGAAGGACGTGAAGACCGGCAAGGAACAGCGCATCGTCATCAAGGCATCGAGCGGTCTGTCCGAAGCCGAGATCAAGCGCATGGTCAACGACGCCGAGGCTCATGCCGAGGAGGACAAGAAGTTCCGTGAGCTGGTGGGAGCGCGCAACAAGGCGGATGCCACCATTCACACCGTCGAGAAGGCGCTCAAGGACGCCGGCGACAAGGTCTCCGAGGATGAGAAGAAAGCGGCGAGCGCGGCGGTAGCGGCGGTGAAGACGGCGATGGCCGGCGATGATCGCGATGACATCGAGAAGAAGACCCAGGCCCTCGAGCAGGCATCGACCGCGCTGCTGCAGAAAATGTACGAACAGTCGGCAGCCAGCGCCGGCGCCGCGAGCGACACTGGCGGGGCGGGCGGTCATGCGGAAAAGCCTAAAGATGACGTGCTCGATGCCGAATTCGAAGAAGTTAAGGAAAGCGATCGCAAGAAGGCCTGAAGCCTTCTCGGAATGGTTAGGTTGAAGTGAAATGAACCGCCGGTATCGAGGTACCGGCGGTTCGTTTTTATGCGCCTTTGCTGTGGGTGAATGATGGCGAAGCAGGATTACTACAAGCTTCTCGATGTGGCCAGAACCGCGACCGAAGCCGATATCAAGAAGGCCTATCGCCGCCTGGCCATGAAATATCATCCGGACCGCAATCCGGACGATCCGGAATCCGAGCACAAATTCAAAGAGGCCAAAGAGGCCTACGAGGTGCTGTGCGACGCGCAAAAGCGCGCCGTGTACGACCAATTCGGGCATGCCGGTCTCGAAGGGGGCCGCGGCGGCGGCTTCACTGCCGGGGAGGCCTTCGGCGACATCTTCGGCGAGATGTTCGGCGATATCTTTTCCGGCGGACAGCGCAGCCGCAGCCAGGTTTTTCGCGGCGCCGATCTGCGTTATGAGCTGGAGCTCGATCTCGAGCAGGCGGTCTTCGGCACCGACACCGAAATCAAGATTCCCTCGCTGGCCGAGTGCAAGACCTGCAAGGGCTCGGGCGCCGCCAAGGGCTCCACGCCCAAGACCTGCGACACCTGCCATGGCCAGGGCCAAATTCGCGTGCAGCAGTCCATATTCACCATCCAGCAGCCCTGCCCGCGCTGCAAGGGCCGCGGCAAGATCATCGGCAACCCCTGCGATAGCTGCTTCGGTCAGGGCCGCGTGCGCCAGGAGAAGACGCTGCCCGTCACGGTCCCGGCCGGGGTGGACACCGGCGACCGCATCCGTCTGAACGGCGAGGGTGAGGCGGGGCGCAACGGCGGTCCCGCCGGCGACCTGTACGTCGAGGTGCGGGTGCGCGAGCATGCCATCTTCGAGCGCGAGGGCAGCCATCTGTCCTGCGAGGTACCCATCAGCTTCACCACCGCGGCCCTCGGCGGGTCGGTCGAGGTACCGACCCTGCACGGCGACGTGGTGCTCAAGATTCCGAGCGAAACCCAGTCCGGCCGGGTGTTTCGCGTGCGCGAGAAGGGCGTTCGCCCGGTGCGCGGCGGGGCGGCCGGCGATTTGTTCTGCCGGGTGGTGGTCGAGACACCCGTTAGCTTGGGGACAGAGCAAAAAGAGCTCCTGCGGAAGTTCGAGGCCTCGCTGAGCCAGGGCAGCCACCAGCCGCGCGAGCGCTCCTTCTTCGAGGGCGTCAAGAAGTTCTTCACCGGCACGGTCGACTGACTTGGGCCGGATGCAGTCCCTTGCGATCTTCGGCATCACGGGCCGCATGGGTGAGTCGCTGCTGCGTGCGCTCAAGGAGCGGCCCACAGTTCGCCTGAGCGGGGCCATTGCCTCCGGCAGCAGCGGCCGCTTGGGGCAGGACGCCGGCGGCGAGGGGGGCGCGCCTACGGGCGTGTTGATCACCGCGGATCCGGGGCTGGGCCTGCGGGGGGCGTCGGTGGCGCTCGATTTCAGCGTGAGCAGCCGCGTCACGGCGCACGCGGAGGCCTGCGCCGCGGCGGGAGTGCCCCTGCTGGTCGGCGTCACCGGATTCGATGCATCGAGCCGGGCGGTGCTGGAGAGGGTGGCAAGGGGTATTCCGGTGCTGGTTGCTCCCAATACCAGTGTCGGGGTCAGCCTCGTGACCCAATTGGTGGCGATGGCGGCCCGGGGGCTGGGACCCGACTACGACGTGGAAATCTTCGAGGCGCACCACAGCACGAAGCGGGACGCGCCCTCGGGAACCGCACTGGCCCTGGGTGAAGCGGTCGCTGCAGCGCGCGCCGTGTCGCTGAACGACGTTGCGACCTTCGACCGGGCCGGCCATGGCACGCCGCGCACGCCCGGGAGCATCGGATTTTCCAGCCTGCGCGCCGGGGATATCGTGGGCGAGCACACGGTGACCTTCGCCACCGCCGGGGAACGCGTCGAAATCACGCATCGCGCCACCGACCGCATCACCTTCGCCCGGGGAGCACTGCGGGCGGCCGACTGGCTGGCCGGGCAGCCCGCGGGCCTGTATGGCATGAAAAACGTCCTCGGACTTTGACAAGAAGCATGGACAGTCATCGCGGGCATCGTTAATATTCGCGCCCGGAAACTGATCGCGAATCAACCCATGAAGCGGGAGGACGTTCTTGAGGAGCGCCTCCCGCTTTGCGCATCTGCATAACGCGTAAGCGCAAAGCGAGGAACCGGAGTGTCGACACCTGCAGTGCTAGCTCTCGAAGACGGCACAGTGTTCCGTGGCGTCTCAGTCGGCGCAAAAGGCAACACGACGGGTGAAGTGGTTTTCAATACGGCGATGACCGGGTACCAGGAAATCCTCACCGATCCCTCGTATTGCCGGCAGATCGTCACGCTCACGTATCCTCATGTCGGCAACACCGGCACGACGCCCGAGGACCTGGAATCGGGCGCCGTGTACGCCGCCGGCCTCGTGATCCGCGACCTGCCGCTGGTGCATTCGAATTGGCGCTCCACCGAATCGCTGCCGCATTTCCTGCTTCGCTGCAAGGTGGTGGCGATCGCCGATATCGACACGCGCAAATTGACCCGCACCTTGCGCGAGAAGGGCGCGCAATCGGGATGCATCATGACGGGCGACAGCATCGACGAGAACGCCGCGGTGCGCGCCGCAAAGAAATTTCCCGGCCTGAAGGGCATGGATCTCGCCAAGGCGGTGTCCACCAAGAAGATCTATCAGTGGAACGACGGCTTGATCTGGAAAACCACGTCCAAGCCGCCGCGGCCGCAAAGCCGTTTGCACGTGGTCGCGTACGACTTCGGCGTGAAGCGCAACATCTTGCGCATCCTCGCGGAGCATGGTTGCCGCATCACCGTTGTGCCCGCACAAACACCGGCAGATCAGGTACTTGCAATGAATCCTGATGGTATCTTCTTAAGTAATGGACCGGGCGATCCCGAGCCCTGCGACTACGCCATCACGGCGATCGCGCGCTTCCTCGAAACGGACCTGCCGATTTTCGGCATTTGCCTGGGTCATCAATTGCTCGGCCTCGCCAGCGGCGCCAAGACCCTGAAAATGAAGTTCGGCCATCACGGGGCGAACCATCCAGTGTCGGAAATCGACTCCGGCAAGGTATTGATCTCGACCCAGAACCATGGATTCGCGGTGGACGAGGCGACCTTGCCGGCCACGTTGAGAGCGACGCATCGTTCGCTGTTCGACGGGTCGCTGCAGGGCGTGGCGCGCACCGACCGCCCCGCGTTCAGCTTCCAGGGACACCCCGAGGCCAGCCCCGGTCCGCACGATCTGCGCCTGCTGTTCGAGCACTTCATGTACTTGATGGTGAAGCGCATGCAGGTCAATTCGCGGGGCCGCAATTCCGTCAAACAAAAATCGGCCGAGAGCTAAGTGCCCAAGCGAACCGACCTCAGCAGCATCCTCATCATCGGCGCGGGACCCATTATCATCGGCCAGGCCTGTGAGTTCGATTATTCCGGAGCTCAAGCGTGTAAGGCGTTGAAAGAAGAAGGTTATCGGGTCGTGCTGGTGAACTCCAATCCGGCCACGATCATGACCGACCCGGAAACCGCCGATGCGATCTACATCGAGCCGATCAACTGGCGGACCGTGGCGCGCATCATCGAAAAGGAGCGCCCCAGCGCCTTGCTGCCGACCATGGGAGGTCAGACCGCGCTCAACACCGCGCTGGATCTGGTGCGCGAGGGAGTGCTCGAGAAGTTCAATGTCGAGATGATCGGAGCCTCGCAGCGCGCCATCGATATGGCGGAGGACCGCGAGCTGTTTCGCCGCGCCATGGCCGACATCGGCCTCGAGACCGCCCGCGCGCGCATTGCGCACAGCATGGAGGAGGCGCTCGCCGTGCAGTCGGAGATCGGCTTCCCCACCGTCATCAGGCCTTCCTTCACCTTGGGCGGCAGCGGCGGCGGGATCGCCTACAACCGCGAGGAATTCGAAGCCATCGTGGCGCGGGGCCTGGACGCCTCGCCCACCAACGAGGTGCTGCTCGAGGAATCGGTCCTGGGCTGGAAAGAGTACGAAATGGAAGTCGTCAGGGACCGCATCGACAACTGCATCATTGTCTGTTCCATCGAGAACTTGGACCCCATGGGCGTGCACACCGGGGATTCCATCACCGTGGCGCCGGCGCAGACCCTCACCGATCGGGAGTACCAGCGGCTGCGCGACGCGTCGATCGCGGTGCTGCGCAAGATCGGCGTGGACACGGGCGGTTCCAACGTGCAGTTCGCGGTGAATCCGGACGACGGCCGGGTTCTGGTCATTGAAATGAATCCGCGGGTGTCGCGCTCCTCGGCGCTGGCATCCAAGGCGACCGGGTTTCCGATCGCCAAGATCGCCGCCAAACTCGCCGTGGGCTACACCCTCGATGAGCTCAAGAATGAAATCACCGGCGGCACGACGCCGGCCTCCTTCGAGCCCACGATCGACTATGTCGTCACCAAGATCCCGCGCTTCACCTTCGAGAAATTTCCCGGTTCGAACACCCGCCTGACCACGCAAATGAAATCGGTGGGCGAGGCCATGGCCATCGGCCGCACCTTCCAAGAATCCATGCAAAAGGCGCTGCGCAGCCTGGAGACCGGCCTCGACGGTTTCGACGAGCAGGTGACGCTGCCGCTGACCGACGAGGCCGCGGAGAAGCTCTCCTACGAGCTGCGCTGGCCGGGGCCCAACCGGATCCTGTACGTGGCCGACGCCTTTCGCGCCGGCTGGACGCTGCAGCAGATATTCGATGCCACCAAGATCGATCCCTGGTTCCTGGCGCAGATCGAAGATCTGCTGCGCGAGGAGGCCGCGCTCGCCAAGGAGGGCTTCGAAAGCCTCGACCTGCCGCGATTGCGCGCGCTCAAGCGCAAGGGCTTCTCCGATGCGCGCATCGCGACACTGACGGCGCGCGACGAGGCGGCGGTGCGCGGCCGCCGCCGCAAGCTCGGCCTGCACCCGGTGTACAAGCGCGTCGATACCTGCGCCGCCGAGTTCTCGACCTCCACCGCCTACCTGTATTCGACGTACGAAGAGGAGTGCGAAGCGAATCCGAGCAGCCGCCGCAAGATCCTGATCCTGGGCGGCGGACCGAATCGCATCGGGCAGGGCATCGAATTCGACTATTGCTGCGTGCACGCCGCCATGGCGCTGCGCGAAGACGGCTTCGAGACGCTCATGGTGAACTGCAACCCCGAGACCGTTTCGACGGATTACGACACCTCGGACCGCCTGTACTTCGAACCGCTGACCTTCGAAGACGTCATGGAGATCATCGAGAAGGAAAAGCCGGAGGGCGTGATCGTGCAGTTCGGCGGCCAGACGCCCTTGAAACTGTCGCGCGCGCTCGCCGCGGCGGGTGCGCCCATCATCGGCACCACGCCCGACAGCATCGATGTGGCAGAAGACCGCGAGCGGTTCCAAAAATTAGTGACCGCCTTGAAGCTCAAGCAGCCGGCCAACGCGTCGGCGCGCACCGAGGAGTCGGCCGTGCTGCTGGCACGCGAAGTCGGCTTTCCGCTGGTGGTGCGGCCGAGCTACGTCCTCGGCGGCCGGGCGATGGAAGTGGTGTTCAATGAGGATGACCTGCGCCAGTACATGATCGATGCCATGAAGGTGTCGAACGACAGCCCGGTGCTGTTGGACCGGTTCCTGGATCTCGCCATCGAAGTGGACGTCGATGCCGTCAGCGACGGCCAGGACGTCCTGATCGGCGGCATCATGGAACACATCGAACAGGCGGGCGTGCATTCCGGGGATTCCAGCTGCTCGCTGCCGCCCTACGGCCTGTCGCGGGAAATCCAGGAGGAGCTGCGGGCGCAGACCCGCAAGCTCGCCAAGGCGCTCAATGTCGTCGGCTTGATGAACATTCAGTTCGCGATCCAAAGCGGCGTGATTTATATCCTGGAGGTCAATCCGCGCGCCTCGCGCACCGTGCCCTTCGTTTCCAAGGCCACCGGCGTGCCCCTGGCCAAGGTCGCGGCACGGGTCATGACGGGCAAGACCCTGGCCCAGCAGGAACGCACCGCGGAACGCATACCGGGGTATTTCTCGGTGAAAGAGGCCGTGTTCCCCTTCATCAAATTTCCCGAAGCCGATCCCATCCTGGGTCCGGAAATGAAGTCCACGGGCGAAGTGATGGGCACGGGACATACCTTCGGCGAGGCCTACGCCAAGGCGCAGGCAGCCTCCGGCGTGGTGCTGCCGACGCACGGCCTGTGCTTCATCAGCGTGCGCGACCGCGACAAGCCCGCCGCGGTGGTGCTGGCGCAGATGCTGATTGCGCGCGGCTTTGAAATTGCCGCCACCGGCGGCACGGCGCTGGTGCTCGAAGAGGCGGGCGTGAGCTGCCGGCGGGTCAACAAGGTGCGGGAGGGTCGCCCGCACGTCGTCGATATGATAAAAAACGACGAGGTGGCGTTGATCGTCAACACCACCGAAGGCAAGCAAGCCGTGCGCGAATCCCGCTCGATTCGGCGCGAGGCGGTCGCCAGGAAGGTTACCTATTACACGACGGTGGCGGGCGCGCGCGCGACCTGCGACGCGCTCGATCATCTGGGCGACATTGAAGTGAATCGGCTGCAGGATTTGCACAAGGAATTGCCGGCGTGACGCGAACCCCCAGACTTGGATGCCGAGAGTTGCCGACGTGGTGAAGCGCACCCCCATGACCCTGCGCGGCGCCGAGCGGCTGCGGGCGGAGTTGAAACAGCTGAAGAGCGAAGCCCGGCCGAACGTCATCAAGGCGATCGCGGAGGCGCGCGCCCACGGCGATTTGAGCGAGAACGCCGAATACCATGCCGCGCGCGAGCAGCAAAGCTTCATCGAGGGGCGCATCAACGACATCGAGAATCGCCTCTCGAATTCCGAAATCATCGACGTCACCAAATTGAGCGCCAGCGGCCGCGTGGTATTCGGCTCGACCATCGAGCTCGAGGATCAGGAGGGCGGCGGCAAGGTGGTTTATCAACTGGTCGGCGACGATGAGGCGAACATCAAACAGGGCCTGCTGTCGGTGTCATCGCCCATCGCGAGGGCCCTCATCGGCAAGTCCGAAGGCGACGTCGTCGATGTGACCACTCCGGGCGGCACGCGCAGCTACGAGATCGTGTCGGTGCGCTATGTGTGAGGCGGCGCGCCGCGGCCCGCCCCGAGAGACAGCCTCCCGGTGATTCGCAACGTCTTTCGCGTGCTCTTCGTGCTGTGGGCGGGCAGTCTCTGGTCGCTGGCCGCGTGGGTCGCGCCCACGCTGTTCCATGCGCAGGGCGACCGGCAACTGGCGGGCGTCCTCGCCTCCCGCCTGTTCAGCATCGAGACCTATGCCGGCCTCGCCGTCGCGGGGCTCGCGCTGCTGCTGCCGGGCCGCGCGAAGTTCGTGTGGGGTTATCTGGCGGCGGCGCTGCTGGCCGTCAACGAATGGGTCTTGAAGCGCGTGATGGAACAGGCCCATGCCCACGGCGCGGCGGCGGGGTTGACGTTTGGCGCCTGGCACGGCGTGTCGGCCGTGCTGTACCTGCTCGCCTGCGTCGCGGTGCTGCGGCTAGTCTGGAATGAGGATTTTCGGTAGTTCGGCGCGGCGCCGGTAAAATACGCCGACGTGGCCCACCCGCTGCACCAGCTCGCTGGCGGTGCGGGCCGCCATTTCGCCCAAGGCCGCATCGCGCGACGTGCGGTCCCCGACCCGGGCGCTCACTTTGACCAGTTCGTGATCGGTCAAGGCGCGGTCGAGTTCGTTCACCACCCCGTCGGTGAGGCCGGCATTGCCGAGCATGACGATGGGGCTCATGGGATGCGCCAGACGGCGCAGATGTTTCTTTTGTTTTTCAGAGAGTGCCATCAGGCGATTATAGTCGTAAGCCCATGCCCAAACGTTCGAAAAGCAGCGCTCGCTGGCTCGCCGAGCATGCCAATGACGAATTCGTCAAGCGTGCGCAGAAGGAAGGCTGGCGCTCGCGCGCGGTATTCAAGCTGGCGCAGATTCAGGAGGCCGAGCGCCTGCTCAAGCCGGGGATTCGCTGCGTCGACTTGGGCGCCGCGCCCGGCGGCTGGAGTCAGTACGCCGCGCGCATCGTCGGCCGCGCGGGCCGGATCGTCGCGACCGACATCCTGGCGATGGACGCCATACCGGGCGTCGAATTCGTGCAGGGCGATTTCCGCGAGGAGGCTGTTCTGGAGCAGGTTTTGCAAAGCGTCGGCGCCGACAAGGTGGACCTTGTTTTGTCCGATATGGCCCCCAACATGGCTGGAATAGATGCGGTCGATCAGCCCCGCTCGATGCACTTGGCCGAGCTGGCGCTGGAGTTCGCGGATCGAGTCTTGGCCCCGGGAGGCGATTTGCTGATGAAATTGTTTCAAGGCGCCGGATTCGATCAGATCATCAAGGATGCCCGCGGCCGCTACGGGCGGGTGGTGACGAAAAAGCCGAAGGCGTCACGATCCCGCAGCCCTGAGATCTATCTGTTGGCGCGGCAGTTTGGGATGGTGTAAGTTCGGAGGGAACGCCCACCTGGCTTTTTTGTCCTACCTTGTGTGTTAGGCCGTAGGTGAAACTTGAACGATTTGACGAAGCAAATTCTCCTCTGGGTCGCGTTGGCGGTCATTCTGCTCGCTATTTTCAGCCAATTCGGCATGCGCACCGGCCAGCCGGCAACCATCGATTACTCGCAGTTTCTCTCCGAAGTGAAGAGCAACAATGTCGATTCGGTCACGCTCAAGGGCGAGATCATCGAAGGCAAGCGGCGCTCCTCCGGCGAGCCGTTCGTCACCTTCAACCCCGAGACCAGCAACAGCGCCCTGATCGGCACGCTGCAGCAGCAGGGTGTCAAATTCCGCGGTGAGCCGCCCAAGCAGCAATCGGTATTCCTGCAGCTGCTGATATCCGCGTTCCCGATATTGATTCTCATTGGCTTTTGGGCCTACTTCATGCGCCAGATGCAAGGCGCGTCGGGCGGGCGCGGCGCCATGTCCTTCGGCAAGAGCCGCGCGCGGCTCCTGGGCGAAGATCAGGTGAACATCACCTTTGCCGATGTGGCGGGCATCGAGGAAGCGAAGCAGGAAGTGGTCGAAATCGTCGACTTCCTGAAAGATCCCGGCAAGTTCCAGAAACTTGGCGGCAAGATCCCGAAAGGTGTGCTCATGGTCGGTTCCCCGGGAACCGGCAAGACCTTGCTGGCAAGGGCCATCGCCGGAGAGGCCAAAGTGCCGTTTTTCACGATTTCCGGCTCGGATTTCGTGGAAATGTTCGTCGGTGTCGGCGCCTCGCGGGTGCGCGACATGTTCGAGCAGGCCAAGAAGCACGCCCCCTGCATCATCTTCATCGATGAAATCGACGCGGTGGGCCGGCACCGCGGCGCGGGTCTCGGCGGCGGACACGACGAACGCGAGCAGACCTTGAACCAGTTGCTGGTCGAGATGGACGGGTTCGAGGGCAACGAAGGCATCATCGTCATCGCGGCCACCAACCGTCCCGATGTGCTGGATCCGGCGCTGCTGCGTCCGGGCCGCTTCGATCGTCAAGTGGTCGTGCCGCTGCCCGATGTGCGCGGCCGCGAACAGATCCTCAAAGTGCACATGCGCAAAGTGCCGCTCGGCGACAACGTCAAGCCCTCGGTCATCGCCCGCGGCACGCCGGGATTCTCCGGCGCGGACCTTGCAAACCTGGTGAACGAAGCGGCCTTGTTCGCGGCGCGCGGCAACAAGCGCTCGGTCACGATGGAAGAGTTCGACCGCGCCAAGGACAAGATCATGATGGGCGCCGAGCGGCGCTCCATGGTCATGACCGAAGAAGAGAAGCGCAATACCGCCTACCATGAGTCGGGACACGCCATCGTGGGCTTGAGCGTGCCCGAGCACGATCCCGTCTACAAAGTGACCATCATTCCGCGCGGCCGCGCCCTCGGCGTCACCATGTTCCTGCCGGAGGCCGATCGCTACAGCACCAGCAAGCGCCAGCTCGAGAGCCGCATCGCCACGCTGTTCGGCGGCCGGGTCGCCGAAGAATTGGTGTTCGGCGCCGACGCGGTCACCACGGGCGCATCCAACGACATCGAGCGGGCCACCGAATTGGCGCGCAACATGGTCACGCGCTGGGGCCTGTCGGACCGCTTGGGCCCGCAAACCTACAGCGAGGAGTCGGGCGAAGTGTTTCTGGGCCGCAGCGTCACCCAGCACAAGCAGGTGTCGGACGTCACGGCGCATGTGATCGATGAAGAAGTGCGCCGGGTGATCGACAGCAATTATCAGCGCGCCTACAAGATCCTGCAGACCAACATGGACAAGCTGCAGGCCATGTCGGAAGCCTTGATCAAGTACGAGACCATCGACGAAGACCAGATCAAGGACATCATGGAAGGCCGGGTGCCGCGCCCGCCGCGCGACTGGGACGATACGCCCACGCCGACTCCGCGGGGACCGTCCGCTGAGAAGCCGGCTGCGCCGCTGGTGAATCCCGCAGGTCAGCACTAGTCGCCGAGGCTGTTCACCTTACGATGGGGTTCGCGTAAGAAGGCGTGACGGGGAGGCCATTTCCCGGACCGCCGTGAACCCATCCATGGGGGCTGCGAGAAAAACGTCCCTGTTTTTCACGCTCCGGGAAATGGCCTCCCCGTCACGCCCTCAACCCTCAGTCGTACGTGAACAGGCGCAGCGATCAGTCAGACCGGTGGGTTACATGCAGTGGCGTTGTCGCAATAGAATCATTGATCTCACGCGGCCCATCGTCATGGGGATTTTGAACGTGACGCCGGATTCGTTTTCGGACGGGGGCCGGCACGCCGGCACCGAGGAGGCGCTGGCGCGGGCGCGTTGCATCGTCGAGGAGGGGGCGGCCATCATCGATGTGGGCGGGGAATCGACCCGGCCGGGCGCCGCCGCGGTGGAGGAGGCGGTTGAAATTGCGCGAGTGGTGCCGGTCATCGAAGGCATCGCCGCCACGTCGGATATCGCCATCTCCATCGATACCAGCAAGCCCAAGGTGATGGCGGCGGCGGTGGCAGCCGGGGCCTGCATCGTCAATGACGTGTATGCGCTGCGGGCTCCAGGAGCGCGTGCCTGGGCTGCCGAGGCCGCCGTGGGAGTGTGTCTGATGCACATGCAGGGTGAGCCGCGTACGATGCAGAATGATCCGCATTACAATGACGTGGCGGCCGAGGTTGCCCGGTTTCTGGAGCAGCAGCGCGATGCATGCATCGCGGCAGGGGTCGCCCACGAGGCGATAGCGCTCGATCCCGGGATTGGCTTCGGCAAGGGGCTGGCGCACAACCTCACGTTGCTGAAGGAGTTGCCGCGCTTCGCGGCGCTGGGTGCGCCGCTGCTGGTCGGGGTGTCACGCAAGAGTTTCATCGGACGGATCCTCGGGAGGCCGGTCGATGAGCGGTTGTACGGCGGTTTGGGGCTGGCGGCGCTGGCGGTCGTCGAGGGCGCTCGAATCATCCGCACGCACGATGTCGCCGCGACGCGCGACGCGATCGGCATGGTGAGTGCCGTGCTGCAGGGATTGGACCATTGAACAAGTATTTCGGCACCGATGGAGTGCGCGGCCGCGTCGGTCAGGCGCCGATGACCGTGGATTTTGCCCTGCGCCTCGCCAGCGCCGCCGCGCGGGTACTGGCTCCGGGCGGCGGGCGCGTGCTCATCGGCAAGGACACCCGGGTATCCGGCTACATGTTCGAGTCCGCCTTGGAGGCGGGATTCGTTGCCGCGGGCGTCGATGTGATGCTGATCGGCCCGCTGCCGACGCCGGGGATCGCATACATGACGCAGCGTCTGGAGTGCAGTTTCGGCGTCGTCATCAGCGCCTCGCACAATGCGTACCAGGACAACGGCATCAAATTCTTCGATGCCAGCGGCAGCAAGTTGTCGGACGAGGCGGAAAACGAGATCGAATGCCTGCTCGACCTGCCGGTCCTGACGCAGGAATCGCAGCATTTGGGCAAAGCGATACGCATCGACCGCAGCCGAACGCAGTACCAACAGTTTTGCGCCTCGACCCTCCCTGCCGGCATGAATTTGCAGGGATTCAAGATCGTCATCGATTGCGCCAACGGCGCGGGCTACAAGGTGGCGCCGCGCGTGCTCGCGGATTTGGGTGCTGAGATCGTGCCCATCGGCTGCTCGCCGAACGGCCGCAATATCAACGACGGCTGCGGATCGACGGCACCGGAGCTGCTGCAGCTGACCGTTCCGGGCGTGCGCGCGCGGCTCGGGATGGCGCTCGACGGGGACGGCGACCGGGTCATGATGGTGGACGAACTGGGCCGCTGCGTGGACGGCGATCAAATGCTGTACATCCTGGCCAGGGCCGGGCGCGATCGGGGCGAACTCAAGGGTCCGGTGGTCGGTACGGTGATGAGCAACCTCGGGTTGGAGCACGCGCTCGCCGATCTCGGCATCGAGTTCCGCCGTGCCCAAGTCGGCGACCGCCATGTGCTCGCCATGCTCAATGAAACGGGCGGCAACTTGGGGGGCGAGACCTCGGGCCACATTTTGTGCCTGGACAAAACCACCACCGGCGACGGGTTGATCAGCGCTCTGCAGGTTCTGAAGGTCATGAAGCAAACCGGAGCCGGGCTCGCCGAGCTCAGTGCCGGCATGCGCAAGTATCCGCAAGTGCTCCTCAATGTGCGTGTGGCCAAGCGCTTCGATCCGCTGCTCGAACCCACGGTGATGAAAGCGGCGCAAGAAGTCGAGCGCCGCTTCGATGGGCGGGGACGGATCGTGCTGCGGGCCTCCGGTACCGAGCCGGTGATCCGGGTGATGGTCGAAGGGGACGACGCGGGTCTGGTGAAGCAGGGTGCGCGCGAGATCGCGCTGGTGGTCGAAGCGGCCGCTGCGCCGGCGAAAGACCCCTTCGTCTAGGAGCGAGCCTGGGTATGCTGCCCGGGGCTTGCAGTTAACCCGCCGCGCGGCTAATCTTCGCCGCCTTTCCCGCAGGGCAAAAAAGCCCGAGGTAGCCTATGCGTCGTCCGATGGTCGCGGGTAATTGGAAAATGCACGGCTCACGGACCGCCAACGAGGCGCTGCTCGCCGATTTGGAGATGAGCCTGAAGCCGGAATGGCCGACCGACATCGTGGTTTTTCCACCTTATGTTTATTTGGCCGACGCCATCCGCATGTTGGAGGGCGGCCGCATCGCCGTCGGCGCGCAGGATGTCTGCGCCGAGTCCGGCGGCGCGTTCACCGGTCAGGTGAGTGCCGCCATGCTGAAGGACGTGGGCTGCAGCTATGTGATCGTGGGGCATTCGGAGCGGCGCCGCTGGTATCACGAAGATGACGCGCTGGTGGCGCGCAAGTTTGCCGCGGTGTCGGCGGCCGGCCTCACTCCGGTGCTATGCGTCGGGGAAACCCTGGATGAGCGTGAAGCCAACCAGACCGAAACGGTGATCGCTCGGCAGCTGGACGCGGTGATCGCGATGCAAGGGATCAGCGGCTTTGCGCGGGCCATTCTTGCCTATGAACCGGTGTGGGCCATCGGAACGGGCCGGACGGCCTCGCCGGAGCAAGCGCAGGCGGTGCACTCCTTTCTACGCGATCGCATTCACGCGCAAGATGCTAAGATAGCGCGCCATTTGCGGATCCTTTACGGCGGCAGCGTGAAAGCCGGCAATGCCGCGGAGCTGTTCTCGATGCCCGACGTGGATGGCGGATTGGTAGGGGGCGCTTCCCTGAGCGCCGATGAGTTTCAGCAGATTTGCGCGGCTGCGGCCGTTCGCCATTGAGAGATTTCTTATGTTGCGTGGAATTATTCTGAGTGTGCACGTATTGCTCGCGTTGATGATCATCGGACTCGTGCTCCTGCAGCGGGGCAAGGGCGCCGAGGCGGGGGCCGGATTCGGTTCCGGGGCGTCGGGCACGGTGTTCGGCGCCCGCGGCACCAGCACCTTGTTTTCAAAGCTGACGGCCGTATTCGCGGCGATGTTCTTTGCGACCAGTTTGACGCTGGCGTACATCGGTGCGCGCCCGAGCGCTGAACCGGCCAGTGTGTTGGAGCGCGCAGCGCAGGCGGCAACCACCACGGCGCCGGCGCCGGCAAAGAAGTGAAAATTTTCCTACCGGCGCGCAGCGCCGCTGAATTGCCGGGGTTCGTCCGCGAACCCCGTTAAAGAGTTGGGCGAAGCCCATGAACATGCCGACGTGGCGAAATTGGTAGACGCGCTAGTTTGAGGGGCTAGTGGGGCAACCTGTGCCGGTTCGACTCCGGCCGTCGGCACCATCTCTTACGCGACGCAGCATGCTCGCGCCTGCTACAATTATGGTCAATTGACGTGGCCGGAAGCTGATGATGCTGCGACAGTATCTACCGATATTGATTTTTATGGGTTTAGCCAGTGTCCTGGGGCTCGCGCTGTTCACCATCGGCTGGATCTTAGGTCCACGCCGCCCGGACGCCGAGAAACTGTCTCCTTACGAATGCGGCTTCGAAGCGTTCGAGGATTCGCGGATCCGCTTCGACGTCCGCTACTACCTGGTCGCCATCATTTTCATCGTGTTCGATCTGGAGATCGCGTTCTTTTTTCCGTGGGCGGTATCGCTCAAGGAAACCGGCACCTTTGGCCTGGTGGCCATGCTGATCTTTGCACTGGTTCTGGTCGTCGCCCTGGTGTACGACTACCAAAAAGGGGCGCTTGAATGGGACTAGAAGCCGCGTCCGCAGACTCAGGCACGGTGCGCGGCTTCGAAGTGACCACCGTCGACAAGCTGATCAACTGGGCGCGTACCGGATCGCTATGGCCGATGACCTTCGGGTTGGCCTGCTGTGCCGTGGAAATGATGCACGCAGGCGCCGCGCGCTACGACCTGGACCGCTTCGGAGTGGTGTTTCGGGCGAGTCCGCGGCAATCCGACGTGATGATCGTGGCGGGAACCCTGGTGAATAAAATGGCGCCGGCCCTGCGCAAGGTGTACGACCAAATGGCCGAGCCGCGCTGGGTGATATCCATGGGCTCGTGCGCCAACGGCGGCGGCTATTATCATTACTCGTATGCGGTGGTGCGCGGCTGCGACCGCATCGTCCCCGTCGATGTCTATGTTCCGGGTTGCCCGCCCACGGCCGAAGCGCTGCTCTATGGCATCATTCAGCTGCAGAACAAGATCAGGCGCAACAAGGCAATCATCCGATGAGCGACTCTTCAAGCGCCGCGGCGGCGGCCCCCGAGCCGACCCGCCTCGAGAGCCTTGCGCGCGCCGTCGCCGTGGCGCTGCCCGAGCAGCTGCGCGCCGTGCCGAATACCTGTGGTGAATTGACCTACGAAGTCGACGGGGAGCGCCTGCTGCAAGCCGCGGCGGTGCTGCGCGACGCACCCGGCCTCAAGTTCGAGATGTGCATGGACGTGTGCGGGGTGGATTACCTCGAGCATGGCCGCGCCGAATGGAAGACGCAGGACGCAACATCCTCGGGTTTCAGCCGCGGAGTTGCGCGGGATGGGGCGCTCGACGCGCCGCTCGCCGCCGGCCGCCGCTTCGCCGTCGTGTATCACCTGCTCTCGGTGTCGCTCAACCAGCGCCTGCGCATGCGCGTGTTTTGCGCCGATGAGCCTGAGCCCATGGTGGACTCGGTGACGGGCATCTGGGCCGGCACCGACTGGTTCGAGCGCGAGACCTTCGACATGTTCGGCATCATGTTCAGGGGCCATCCGGATCTGCGCCGTCTGCTCACCGATTACGGCTTCATCGGGCATCCGTTCCGCAAGGATTTTCCGCTGTCGGGCAACGTCGAGGTCCGCTATGACCCGGAGAAGGGCCGGGTCGTATATCAACCCGTGAGCATCGATCCGCGCGTGCTCGTGCCGAAGGTGATCCGGCACGACAATCGCTACGATCCGCAATTGACCAACGCCCCGGTGGCTGCGCACGGGAAATCCAGTGGCTGAGTTTCGCAACTACACGATGAATTTCGGGCCGCAGCACCCGGCGGCCCATGGCGTGCTGCGTCTGGTGCTGGAAATGGACGGCGAAGTGATCCAGAAGGCCGACCCGCATGTCGGGCTATTGCACCGCGGGACCGAGAAGCTCGCCGAAAGCAAGCCCTTCAATCAGTCGATCGGCTACATGGATCGGTTGGACTATGTGTCCATGATGTGCAACGAGCACGCCTATGTCATGGCGATCGAAAAGCTGCTGGGGATAGAGCCGCCGCTGCGCGCGCAATATATCCGCGTGATGTTCGACGAGATCACGCGGATTCTGAATCATCTGATGTGGCTGGGCGCGCATGGCCTCGACATCGGCGCGATGACGGTATTTCTGTACTGCTTCCGCGAGCGCGAGGATCTGATGGACTGCTACGAAGCGGTGTCGGGCACCCGCATGCACGCCACCTATTATCGGCCGGGCGGCGTGTATCGGGACCTGCCGGACGCGATGCCGAAGTATCAGCATTCCGAGTGGCGCAGCAAGAAGGACGTGGACCGCCTCAACGAGCGGCGCTCCGGCGGCTTGCTGGATTTTATCGCGGACTTTACCAAGCGCTTTCCCGCCTGCGTCGATGAATACGAAACTCTGCTCACCGACAACCGAATCTGGAAGCAGCGCACGGTGAACATCGGGGTCGTGACCCCGGAACGCGCCATGCAGCTGGGCTTTTCCGGTCCCATGCTGCGCGGATCCGGCGTCGAGTGGGACTTGCGCAAGAAACAGCCCTACGACGTGTACGATCGCGTGGATTTCGACATTCCCGTGGGGGTCAACGGCGATTGCTACGATCGATACCTGGTGCGCATCGAGGAATTGCGCCAGTCGACGCGCATCATCGACCAGTGCATCGCGTGGCTGAAGGCGAATCCGGGCCCCGTCATGATCGACGACCGCAAAGTGCGGCCGCCGCGGCGCGAAGAGATGAAGGGCGACATGGAATCGCTGATCCATCATTTCAAACTCATGACCGAAGGGTATTGCGTGCCGGAGGGCGAGGCATATGCCGCGGTCGAGGCGCCGAAGGGCGAACTCGGCGTGTACCTGGTGTCCGATGGAGCCAACAAGCCCTATCGGCTGAAGGTGCGTGCGCCGGGCTTTGCACATCTTTCGTCGCTCGATGAGATGGTGCGCGGGCATATGCTGGCGGACGTGGTGGCGGTGATCGGAACTCAAGACATCGTGTTCGGAGAGATCGACCGATGAGCGTGCAGTTGTCCGCGCATGTGTGCGAAGAGATCGATCGTTGGGTGGCCAAATTTCCGCCCGACCGCAAGCGTTCCGCGGTGATTTCCGCCCTGCATGCCGTGCAGCACGAGAACCATGGGTACTTGACTCCCGACCTCATGGACGCGGTCGCCGCCTACCTCGGCCTGGCACCCATCCAGGTGTACGAGGTGGCGACGTTTTATTCCATGTTCGAAACCAAGCCGGTGGGCCGCCATCACGTGTCGGTATGCACCAATATTTCCTGCATGCTGCGCGGCTCGCAGGAGGTGGTCGAGCATGTCGAGAAGAAATTGGGGATCAAGACGGGCGAGAGCACGCCCGATGGACGCATTTATCTGAAGCGCGAAGAGGAATGCCTGGCGGCGTGCACCGGTGCGCCCATGATGATGGTCGACCACGTGTTCCACGAAAATCTGACGCCCGAGCGCATCGACAAAATTCTGGATGAATTGACATGAGCCCAATCGACATGCGTAGGGGCCGCTGATGGCTTACGAGCAGAATCTCCTGTTGTTCGAAGCGCTCAAGTACGAGCGGCCCTGGACGCTGTCAGGCTACCGGCAGTTCGGCGGCTATCAGGCCTGGGAGAAGATCCTGCGCGAGCAGACCCCGCGCGAGAAAATCATCGAGGAAGTCAAAGCCTCGGGACTGCGCGGCCGCGGCGGCGCGGGTTTTCCGACCGGCGTCAAATGGAGCTTCATGCCGCGCACTTCGCCGGCGCAGAAATACGCCGTGTGCAACTCGGACGAATCCGAGCCCGGCACCTGTCATGACCGCGACATTTTGCGCTACAACCCGCATTCGGTCATCGAGGGCATGGCCATCGGCGGTTATTGCATGACGGCCACCGTCGGCTACAACTATATTCGCGGCGAATTCTTGGGCGAGCCCATTCCACGCTTCGAGGCGGCCTTGGCGGAAGCCTATGCGGCCGGGCTGCTCGGCAAAAACATCTTGGGATCGGGCATCGATTTCGACCTGCACATGTTCGTCGGGGCGGGCGCCTATATCTGCGGCGAGGAAACCGGACTGCTCGAGTCCCTGGAGGGTAAGCCCGGCAAACCGCGCTTCAAGCCGCCGTTTCCCGCCAACTTCGGATTGTTCGGCAAGCCGACCACCGTCAACAACACCCAGAGCTACGCGGCCGTGCCGACCATACTGCGCAAGGGCGCGGCCTGGTTCGCGAGCCTCGGTCCCGTCAACTCCGGCGGCACCATGATTTTTTCCATGTCGGGTCACGTGGCCAAGCCGTGCAATCTCGAATTGCCCATGGGCATCCCCTTCAAGGATCTGCTCGAGCTCGCCGGCGGCGTCTGGAAGGGCCGCAAGCTCAAGGCCGTGATCCCCGGCGGCTCCTCCTGCCCGGTGGTACCTGCCGATGTGATGATGGGATGCAACATGGACTACGACTCGGTCAAGAAGGCCGGCTCGTCCATCGGCACCGGCGCCGTCATCGTCATGGACGAGACCACGTGCATGGTGCGGGCGCTGGAGCGCCTGGCGCGCTTCTATATGTCCGAGTCCTGCGGCCAATGCACGCCCTGCCGCGAAGGCACGGGTTGGCTCGACCGCATGCTGAAGCGAATCATCGGCGGCCAGGGCAGAAGCGAAGACCTCGGTCTGCTGCTGGATGTGGCCAATCGCATCGAGGGCCACACCATCTGCGCGCTGGGCGACGCGGCCGCCTGGCCGGTGCAAAGTTTCCTGAAGCATTTCCGGCATGAGTTTCAATACATGATCGAGCACAACGGCCGCTCGATCGTCGACGGGGCGGGCGGCGCGGCGGCGGCCGACGCCGCTGCCGTGGCGGCATAGGGCGGAGCATGAGCGACGACACGGTCAATATCGAAGTGAACGGCGTGCCTGTGAAGGCCCGCAAGGGCCAGATGATCATGCAGGCCACGGATCCGGCCAATATCTACATTCCGCGCTTTTGCTATCACGACAAGCTGAGCGTGGCCGCCAATTGCCGCATGTGCCTGGTCGAGGTGGAAAAAGCGCCGAAGCCCATGCCGGCCTGCGCGACGCCGGTGACCGAGGGCATGAAGGTATTCACCAAGTCGCCGAAGGCCGTGGCCGCACAGCGCGCGACCATGGAATTCCTGCTGATCAACCACCCGCTCGATTGCCCGATCTGCGATCAGGGCGGCGAGTGCGAACTGCAGGATTTGGCATTGGGCTACGGGCGCGACATTTCCCGCTTCAGCGAACGCAAACGCGTGGTGAAGGACAAGAATTTGGGGCCGCTGGTGTCGACCGACATGACCCGCTGCATCCATTGCACGCGCTGCGTCCGGTTCGGCCAGGAAATCCAGGGTTATCCGCAGATGGGCACGGTCGGCCGCGGTGAACACATGGAAGTGGGGACGTACATCGAGCACAGCGTCGATCACGAACTGTCGGCCAATATCATCGATCTGTGCCCGGTCGGCGCGCTCAACAACAAGCCCTTCCGCTATCACGCGCGCTCGTGGGAGATGACGCAACAGGCGCTGGTGTCGCCGCATGACGCCTTCGGCACCAACCTGTACGCGCATGTGCTGCGCGGCAAGGTCATGCGCATGGTGCCGCGCGAGAACGAGCAGATCAACGAAACGTGGATCGCCGACCGCGACCGCTTCGGTTTCGAAGGCATGTACTCGGCCGATCGAGTGACCGAGCCCATGGTGCGCATCGACGGCGCCCTCAAGGTGGTCGACTGGGAAGTGGCGCTCACGGCCGCCGCGGAAGGCCTGCAGAAAGCGGCTGCCGCGCATGGCGGGGCCGCCTTGGGTTTCCTGGCGTCGCCGCTGGCGACCGTCGAAGAGCTGTACCTGCTTGCGCAAATTGCGCGGGGCATGGGCAGCGCCAACATCGACCATCGATTGCGCCAACTGGATTTTCGCGCCCAGAACGGCGACGCGGCTTTTCCTCATCTCGGGCTCAAGATCGCCGACGTCGAACGCCTCGACGGCGTGCTCGTCATCGGCTCGAACCTGCGCCATGAGATGCCCTTGTTGGCACATCGCATCCGCAAGGCCGCGGTCCGCAGCGGGGGCGCACAGGTCGCCTTCCTCAATCCGCGCCGTTTCGAGTACATGTTTCCGATCGCCGCCTACGCGGTGGCCGAAACCGACTTGGCCGGCGAATTGGCGGCGGTGGTGCGGGCGGCGGCGGCGGCGGCCGATAAGCCGGTGCCGGCGGGCGTCGCCACCGCGCAGGTCAACGATTCCCATCGCGCGGTCGCCGGCGCGCTGATGCACGGCGCGCGCCGCGCCGTGATCCTCGGCACTCTGGCGCAAAGACACCCGGCCTACTCACAGCTCAGGGCACTGTCGGCGATGCTCGCCGATCTATGCGGAGCCAGCGTCGGATGCCTGACCGAGGGCGCCAATGCGGCGGGGGCGCACCTGGCGGGCGCGGTGCCGCATCGCGTACCCGGCGGCGCGCCGGCCGCCACCGTCGGACTGTCGGCGCGCGCCATGTTGGAGACCGCGCACCCGGCCTATGTATTGTTCGGCGGAATCGATCCGGCGGTCGACTTTGCGGTCGACTCGAGCGCCTTAGGAAAGGCCGAATTGGTTCTCGCGGTGACGACGCATCTGCCTGAGACCCTGCGCTCGACGGCGCACGTGGTGCTGCCCATCGGATCCTTCGCCGAGACTTCGGGCACCTTCGTGAGCGCCGAGGGGCGCTGGCAAAGCTGGGCGGGCGCCGCCAAACTGTTGGGCGAGAGCCGGCCGGGCTGGAAAGTTCTGCGCGTACTGGCGAATTTGCTGAATCTCCCCGGCATCGATTACGTGAGCTCCGAGGAAATTCGCGAAGCGCTGAAGTCGCTGTGCGGAACCCGCGTCGAGGCGTCGAGCAACGGTGTCGGCGCGGGCCCGGGGGCGGGCCCCGGGGGCACGGCGGTCATGCCGGACGGGCAGACGCCGGCGGGTACCTGGGTGGACATTCCGCCGTATCAGTGCGATGCCCTGGTGCGCGGGTCCGAGGCTTTGTCGAAAACCAAGGACGGGCGCATGGCCCGCACCGTGATCTGAATGTGGGAGTGGGGTCCGCTGCGCGACTGGCTATCCGGCTACATCACGCCGTACTGGACTTTTCCGTTGCTGACGCTGGTGCAGGCGGTGATCGTCGTGGTGTGCCTGATTCTAACCATGGCCTTTTACACGCTGGCAGAGCGCAAGGTCATCGGTTGGATTCAGGCGCGGAGGGGCCCAAACCGAATCCGTGGCCTGCTGATTCCGGGTTTGGCTCAGCCGTTTGCCGATGTTGTCAAGCTCATGTTCAAGGAAATCATCATCCCCGCGGATGCGAACGGATTCCTGTTTCGCCTGGCTCCGTTCCTCGCGCTGATCCCGTCGCTCATGATTTGGGCGGTCATTCCCCTGTCCCCGGAACACGCCTTCGCCAACATCGATGCCGGGCTGCTTTATGTTCTGGCGCTGACCTCCATGGGCGTGTACGGCATCATCCTGGCGGGGTGGGCCGCGAATTCCAAGTACGCTTTTTTGGGCGCGATGCGCTCGGCGGCGCAGATCGTCGCCTATGAGATTGCCATGGGCTTCGCCATGGTCGGCGTATTGATGGCGGCAGGCAGCTTGAACATCGGCGCCATCATCAGCGCACAACACGGATTTTTCGGCTGGAACTGGAGCTGGCTGTTCCCGCTGCTGGTGGTGTACTTCATTTCGGGCGTCGCCGAAACCAATCGCGCGCCCTTCGACGTCGCGGAAGGCGAATCGGAGATCGTCGCCGGCTTCCATGTCGACTATTCCGGCATGGCCTTTGCGCTCTTTTTCATCGCCGAATACGTCAATATGATTCTGATCTCGGCGCTGACCGTCATATTCTTTTTTGGCGGCTGGCTGTCGCCGTTCGAGGGGTGGCCGTGGATACCGGCGGATTCGTGGCTGGCCGCGCCGAGCTTTTTCTGGTTCGGCTTGAAGACGCTGTTCCCCATGTTCAGTTTTCTCTGGCTGCGCGCCACGTTCCCGCGTTATCGCTACGATCAGATCATGCGCTTGGGCTGGAAGGCCCTGATTCCGGTAACGCTGGTCTGGTTGCTGGTCGAGGGCTTCATGGTTTATTTCCACGTCGGACCGTGGAAGGGGCATCTGTAATGCAGGCCATCCGCAATTTCTTGAAGACCCTCCTGTTGTGGGAGCTGCTGCAGGGGCTCATGGTCACCCTGAAGGAGATGTTCAAGCCCAAGGTGACGATCAACTATCCGGAAGAGAAGACTCCGCAGAGCCACCGCTTTCGCGGCCTGCACGCTTTGCGGCGCTATCCGAACGGCGAGGAGCGCTGCATCGCCTGCAAGCTCTGCGAAGCGGTGTGCCCGGCGCTCGCCATCACCATCGAGTCGGACGTAAGCGCCGACGGCACGCGGCGCACCACGCGCTACGACATCGATCTGTTCAAATGCATTTTCTGCGGCTTCTGCGAGGAAGCCTGTCCGGTCGACGCCATCGTGGAAACGCGGCTGCACGAATACCATATGGAGAACCGCGGCGAGAACATCATGAGCAAGGATAAGTTGCTCGGCATCGGCGAACGCTACGAAGCCATGATCGCGGCCGATCGCGCCGCGGACGCACGGTACCGCTGAATGTTTCCGACCATTCTCTTCTTCATTTTCGCCGCCGTGCTGATCGGCGCCGCGCTCGGCGTCATCCTGGCGCGAAACCCGGTGTACTCGGCGCTGCTCCTGGTGCTGTGCTTCTTCAACAGCGCCGTCATCTGGCTGCTGCTGGATGCGGAGTTCCTGGGAATCGTGCTGGTGCTGGTGTACGTGGGCGCGGTGATGGTGCTTTTTCTGTTCGTGGTCATGATGCTCGACGTCAACCTCGATAAATTGCGCGAGGGCCTGGCCGGCTACTGGCCTCTGGCGGTCGCCGTAGCGGGCTTCGTGGTCTTCGCCATGATCAACATCATCGTGGTGAAGCATCTGGGCGGCATGAGCATGAGGACCGCCCCGGCGCTGCCGGCCAATTATTCCAATACCCGGGTGCTCGGCACGGCCTTGTTCACGCGCTACGCCTATCCCGCGCAGATCGCCGCCGTCATCCTGCTGGTGGCAAGCATAGCCGCGATCGTGTTGACGCTGCGCCGGCGCAAGGGCGGCAAGCCGCAGAACATCGCGCTGCAGGTGGCGGCCAGGGCCAAAGACCGCGTTCGAATCGTCAAAATGGCCTCCGAGAAAAGACCATGATCACGCTCACCCAGGTGCTGACCCTGTCCGGAATCCTGTTTGCGATAGCGGTTGCGGGCGTGTTCTTGAACCGCAAGAACATCATCGTGCTGCTGATGTGCATCGAACTCATGCTGCTCGCCGTGAATTTCAATTTCGTGGCGTTTTCGCGTTACCTGGGCGATATCGGCGGCCAGATTTTCGTGTTTTTCATATTGACCGTGGCGGCGGCTGAATCCGCCATCGGCCTCGCGATTCTGGTCGTGGTATTTCGCGAACGCCGCAGCGTCGAAGTCGAAGACCTCGACACGCTACAAGGCTGAGGAACGCGCAAACCATGCAGGAGATCTATCTCACGATCGCTTTGGCGCCGCTGGCAGCCGCCATTATTGCGGGGTTGTTCGGCAAGACCATCGGCAAGGCCGGGGCCCACACGCTCACCATCCTGGCGGTGGGAACTTCGTGCGCTTTGTCGTTCTACGTGCTCTACCGGATTCTGTTCGACGGACTCGCGCCGTTCAACGGCACGGTCTACACCTGGCTGGTCAGCGACGGGCTGACCATGGAGGTGGGATTCCTGATCGATCGGCTTTCCGCGATGATGATGGCGGTGGTGACGTTCGTGTCGCTCATGGTGCATATCTACACCATCGGCTACATGGACGAGGACGACGGTTACCAGCGCTTCTTCAGCTACATCTCGCTGTTCACGTTTTCGATGCTCATGCTGGTGATGTCGAACAATTTCCTGCAATTGTTCTTCGGCTGGGAAGCCGTGGGTGTGGTGTCGTATCTGCTGATCGGATTCTGGTACACGCGGCCGACGGCGATTTTCGCCAACCTGAAGGCATTCCTGGTCAATCGAATCGGCGATTTCGGCTTCGTGCTCGGCATCGCCGCGGTGCTGCGCTATACCGGGTCGCTGGACTACGCGACCGTGTTCGCGCACGCCGGGCAGATAGCCCAGGCCCAAATTCACATCAGCAGCACCGTCGCCTGGCCGGCAATCACCTTTACCTGCATTTGCCTGTTCGTCGGCGCCATGGGCAAGTCCGCGCAGGTGCCGCTGCACGTGTGGCTGCCCGATTCCATGGAGGGTCCGACGCCGATCTCGGCGTTGATTCACGCCGCCACCATGGTGACGGCCGGGATCTTCATGGTGGCGCGCATGTCGCCGCTGTTCGAGCTGTCGGAGACGGCGCTGTCGACCGTCCTCATCATCGGCTCGACCACGGCTTTCTTCATGGGGCTGCTTGGGCTGGTGAACAACGACATCAAGCGGGTGGTGGCGTACTCGACGCTGTCGCAGCTCGGCTATATGACGGTGGCGCTCGGCGTGTCGGCCTACGGCGCCGGCATTTTTCATCTCATGACCCATGCCTTCTTCAAGGCCCTGCTGTTCCTGGCGGCGGGATCGGTGATCATGGCCATGCATCACGAGCAGGACATGCGGAAAATGGGCGGCCTGAAGAAATACCTGCCGATCACGTATTGGACCTGCCTGGTGGGCGCGCTGGCCCTGATCGGCTTTCCGGGAACCTCGGGCTTCTTCTCCAAGGACGCATTGATCGATGCGGTCCACGAGTCTCATCGCGCCGGTTCCGGCTACGCATATTTTTGCGTTTTGACCGGCGTCTTCATCACCGCCTTGTATACCTTCCGGATGTTCTTCATGACGTTTCACGGCAAGGAGCGCATGGATCACCACACGCAGGAGCATCTGCACGAGAGCCCGTGGGTGGTCACCGTGCCGCTGATATTGCTGGCGATTCCGTCGGCGCTGATCGGCTGGATCACGGTCAAGCCCATGTTGTTCGGCGGCTATTTCGGCGGCGCCATTCACGTGCTTCCCGCGAATGACGTGCTGGGCCGTGTCGGCGAAGAGTTCCAGAGCTCCGCCCACTTTCTCGCGCATGCATTCCTGGCGCCGCCCGTGTACCTGGCCGGATTGGGGGTGTACACGGCGTATGTCTTTTTCCTGAAGCGGCCGGAGCTCGCCGACGCGGCGGCCGCCAAGTTCAAGTGGCTGTACACGATATTGGTCGATAAATACGGTTTCGATTGGTTCAATGAGCACGTGATCATGGCGGGAGCGCGACTGTTGGGCGGCGGACTCTGGCGAGTGGGCGACCAGATCGTGATCGACGATGGCCTGGTCAACGGCAGCGCGCGCGCCGTCGGCTGGCTCGGTTCCGTGATGCGCTACGCGCAGTCCGGATACCTGTACCACTATGCGTTCGCCATGATCCTGGGATTGGCCTCCTTTCTGATGTGGCTCCTATGGCGAACATGACGTTCGACGGGCGCCTGCTCTCGCTGCTGATCTGGCTGCCCATCATCGGCGGTTTTGCGGTGCTGCTGCTGGGCGAGCGGGTGACCGTCGCGAAATGGCTGTCCCTGATCGTGAGCGGCTCGAGCCTGGCGTTGAGCGTGCCGCTGTGGGCGGCGTTCAAGACCGGCACGGCCGCGATGCAGTTCGTCGAGCGCTCGCCGTGGATTTCGACCATCCATTCGGAGTACTACATCGGAGTCGACGGTATTTCCATGCCGTTGATCCTGCTGACCACGTTCACCACCGTGCTCATCGTGATCGCGAGCTGGACGAATGTCGAAAAGCGCGTTGCGCAGTATTTCGCCGCATTCCTGATATTGGAAGGCTTGATGATCGGGGTCTTCGCGGCGCTGGATGCGGCGCTGTTCTACGTGTTCTGGGAGGCGATGCTGATCCCGATGTTCATCATCATCGGCGTGTGGGGCGGCCCGCGGCGCGTGTACGCCACCATCAAGTTCTTCTTGTACACGTTCGTCGGCTCGCTGCTGATGCTGGTCGCGCTGATTTACATGTACCTGAAGTCGAACAGCTACGAACTCGCCGTGTTCCAGCACCTGCCGCTCAACCTCACGGAGCAGACATTCATATTCCTGGCGTTCCTGGCGGCCTTCGCGGTGAAGGTGCCGATGTGGCCGGTGCACACCTGGCTGCCCGACGCGCACGTGGAGGCGCCCACCGGCGGCTCGGTGGTGCTTGCGGCCATCATGCTCAAGATGGGCGGGTACGGTTTCCTGAGGTTCTCCCTGCCGATCGCGCCCGACGCCAGCCGCGAACTCGATTGGCTGATCATCGCCCTGTCGCTGATCGCCGTGGTGTACATCGGCTTCGTGGCTCTCGCGCAGCGGGACATGAAGAAACTGATTGCGTACTCTTCGATCGCGCACATGGGGTTCGTCACGCTCGGCATGTTCGTCGGCTTTCAGATCGCGGCGCACACCGCCAGAACCACGGGCATTGAAATGGGCTTGGACGGCGCCGTCGTGCAGATGCTGTCGCACGGACTGGTCTCGGGCGCGCTGTTCCTGTGCGTCGGAGTCCTGTACGACCGGGTGCACAGCCGCGACATCAGCGCCTACGGCGGAGTGATCAATACCATGCCGAAGTTTGCGGCCTTCATGGTGCTGTTCGCGCTGGCGAATTCCGGACTGCCCGGGACCTCGGGATTCATCGGCGAATTCTTGGTGATTCTGGCGTCCTTCAAGGCGAACGTCTGGTATGCCTTCCTGGCCGCGACCATTCTGGTTCTGGGCGCGGCGTATACCCTGTGGCTGGTCAAACGAGTCATCTACGGCGAGATCGGCAACGACAAGGTTGCGGCGCTCAAGGATCTGAATGGCCGCGAATTCCTGGTGCTCGGCGTGCTCGCTGTTGCGGTTCTGTTGGTGGGGCTGTGGCCCGCGCCGCTGCTCGACGTGATGCGGGCCAGCACCGCACAGTTGGCCCAGCAGCTGCTGGTCTCGAAGATCGTTCCCTAAGGTTCACGCATGAACTCCCTCGTCCAATTCAGCGCCGGCCAATTCAACGAAGGACTGGTCTTTGCGTGCCCGGAGATTTTTCTGGGATCGGCGGCATGCGCGGTCTTGTTGCTGGACCTGCTGCTGAAGGACGCGCAGCGGCGCTGGACCGGGGTAGTCGCCATAGTGTCGTTGCTCATCACCGGCGGCATGGTGGCGATGCAGCCGGTGACCGGGAAGATCGTGGCGCTCGGCGGCCTGTTCGAATTGGATCGGATGGCGCAAGTGCTGAAGGTCGTCACGCTGCTGACGGTGGCGGTGGTTTTCGTGTATTCGACCGACTACCTGCAGCGCCGGGCCATTCTCAAAGGCGAGTACTACGTGCTCGGCCTGTTTGCGGCCCTGGGCGCCATGGTGCTGATTTCCGCGGGCAGCCTGATCACGGTGTATCTGGGTCTGGAATTGATGTCGCTGTGCCTGTACGCCATGGTGGCGTTCGACCGCGAGTCGAGCATTGCGGCCGAATCGGCCATCAAATATTTCGTGCTGGGATCCATGGCGTCCGGAACGCTGCTGTACGGCATGTCCATCGTCTACGGGGTCACCGGCAACCTCGAACTCTCCGCCATCGCCGTCGCCGTGAACAATGGCTTGGGCGACAACATCGGTTTGATTTTCGGCATTGCCTTCCTCATCGTCGGCGTGGGATTCAAGTTCGGCGCGGTGCCGTTCCACATGTGGATACCGGACGTGTACCAAGGATCGCCCACGTGCGTGACGCTGTTCATCGGCACGGCCTCGAAGCTCGCCGCGTTCGCGCTCGCCATGCGTCTGCTGCCTGAGGCGTTGGCCGGTTCGCAGCCGGATTGGAGCCAAATGCTGGTGGTGCTCTCGGTGCTGTCGATGGCCATCGGCAACATTGTCGCCATCGCGCAGAGCAACCTCAAACGCATGCTGGCCTATTCGACCATTTCGCACGTGGGATACGTTTTGCTCGGCATTCTCGCGGGGACGGCGCAGGGGTATCAAGCCGCGATGTTTTACATGATCAGCTATGTGATCGTCGCGGGCGGCTCCTTCGGCATGATCCTGCTGTTGGCACGGCAGGGCTTCGAGGCCGACAGGCTCGAGGACTTCCGCGGGCTCAATGCGCGCAGTCCGTGGTTCGCGGGGATGATGGCGATTCTCATGTTCAGTCTGGCGGGCCTGCCGCCGTTCATCGGATTCTGGGCCAAGCTCGGCGTCATTCAGGCAGTCCTCGGCGTCGGCTACACCTGGCTCGCCGTGGTGGCGGTGCTGTTTTCCGTGGTGGGCGCGTTTTACTATCTGCGGATCGTGAAATTGATGTACTTCGATGAGCCCACCGATGCGGCGGCCATCGGAGGATCGCTGCTGATGCGGACGGTATTGAGCGCCAATGCGCTGCTGGTGTTCGGGCTCGGGGTGATTCCCGGCACCCTGCTCCAGCTTTGTCAGCGAGCCTTGCAATAGGGGAGAGGATCATGATCACTTTGTATCACTCGCCCATGACTCGTTCAGCGAGCATTTTGTGGCTTCTGGAAGAGCTCGAAGTTCCCTACCAAACCAAAATCGTGGATTTTCGGCGCGCCGACGGCAGCGGTACCCGCGATCCTACGAATCCCCATCCGCACGGCAAGGTTCCGGCGCTGACCGACGGCGATGACACGGTTTTCGAAAGCAGCGCGATCGCGCTATTTCTGACCGACAAGTACCCCGCCAAGAAGATGGGACCGCTCGCCGGCGCGCCGAAGCGCGGCGAATATCTCTCCTGGCTGGCGTATCGGCCCGGTGTGATGGAGCCCGCGCTCATCGCGCGGCGATTCGAGATCAAGCATGTGTACGGCGCGATGGGATGGGCCCCGGCCGACGAAGTGGAGACGGTGTTGAACCAACATCTATCGTCGCGCAACTATTTCCTGGGCGACGCCTTTTCGGCTGTGGATATCATGCTGGGCGGCGGCATCAATTTCATGATGATGGCGAAGTTGGTCGCGCCGACTCCCGTGTTGACGGCCTATTGCGCGCGAATCACCGATCGGCCTGCTTTTCGCAAGATGATGGAGCTCGACAAGCGCTAGGGGAGGGACCATCACGCCCGCGCCGCGCAAACGCTGGCGCCCGGTCGCTTGCATTGATTGAGGCACTGGGTATAATGATCGGCTCTTCCGGTGCGGGGTGGAGCAGTCTGGCAGCTCGTCGGGCTCATAACCCGAAGGTCGTAGGTTCAAATCCTACCCCCGCTACCAATTCTAACTCCTTGATTTATAAGGGATTCTTTCGTTTGGGTCAATCCAGCCCAATCGAAGCGCGCTCCCACGCGGCCATCCCGACTGAAAACGATCCCGTGGCCTCCGAGCATGGCGCGTACTAACTCGCGCTCCTCTGTCGAATGCTCGCTCTTGGTCACGTGTTTGCCTAGATTTCTAACCACTTCCCCGTAGCGTTCTGCCGTCAGAGCAAAAGACTGGACAAGACTGGCGGGCGA
>DATFZF010000035.1:0-20613 GCA_035314705.1 Steroidobacteraceae bacterium
GATGTTCAACTATTTCGCGGCATGCCACCCCAGCCGCGGAGCTTACCGCGGGGCGCGCCGGCTGTCAGTACACGGGATGGCAGCCGCGGCACGCAAACCCTGAATGATCATGCGCCGCCCTGTGCATGTTCGGTAGCAAACTATTTGAACGTCGTCGCCGTGCGATTGACCGGGTGGTCCTTGGCGGAGGCCTTGCACCGTCCCCTGGAGGAGGTGTTCAAGATCATCGATGCCGAGACGCGCGCGACGATTGAAAACCCCATGGCGTTGCCGACGCAGAGGAACACCACGGTGGGGCTGCCGCCCACCTGCATCTTGATCCGGCGCGATGGCGTCGAGTCAGCCATTGAAGATTCGTCCGCGCCCATCCACGACCGCCGCGGCCGCGTGACCGGCGCTGTCATGGTGTTTCACGACGTGAGCAGCGCCCGGGCTGCCCGGAGGCGCAGGGGTATCATTTCAGCCGGCCTTTGAATGCGCAGGATTTCGCCAACTGGATGCGTCAAAGCGTCGACCGCAGCAGTTATGTTTGATCGCGTTATCACCACATGCCGCCGAGAGCCACGGTGATCGCCTCGCCGTTCACGCCGCCCGCGGCGTCGCTGCACAGGAATGCGATCACCTGCGCCACCTCGCGCGGCTCCAGCACCCGATTCTGCGGATAGATGGCCGCGCGCTCGCGCCACACCTGCTCGACGCTGACGCCGCGGCGCTCGGCATCCGTCTTCGCCGAGCGCTCGGCCATTGCCGTGCGCACCCAGCCAGGCAGCACGGCGTTGGAGGTGACTCCAAACGGCCCGGCGTCCTGGGCGACCGCGCGTGCGAGCCCGATGACGCCATGCTTGGAGGCGGTATAGGCGCTGCCGCAGCGCTCCGCCTTCTCGCCGGCGGTTGAACTCGTGAATACGAGCCGGCCGAAGCCGCGCTTGCACATGCCGCCCACCGTCAGCCGCGCGAGTTCGAACGGAGCGTCGAGATTAATGCGCATGGTCTCGCGCCAAACCTCGGGATCCTGCTCCCACACCAGCCGCTCGTGGGCCGAGCCGATGCCGTGGTTCACCACCAGCACGTCAATCGGCCCCAAGCGTCGCTCGGTTTCGGCAACGGCCAGGGCGCAGCCCTCGGCGGTGCCCAAGTCGGCCGCGACGTATTCGAGGCCGACGGCCGCCAATTCCGCCGCGCTGCGCGACACGGCCATCACGCGTACTCCCGCCGCCGCCAGCAGCAGCGCCGCCTCGCGCCCAATACCCCGGCCGCCGCCCGTGACCAGCGCCACTCGTTCGTTCATCTCTCGGCTCCCCACAATAGGTACGGTGCAATCCCGGGGCGAATATAACCGAATGGTGCCTCGGCCGGCGATGCGCGCCGTTCACGCCGCATTCACAATCCCGCTCTAAACTGCGCGCTCTGCATGCCGCGGCCGGCAGCGCCGCCCTCCCAAACTTCGACTTCGGCGGGTTTCACCAAGTACCATCACCCATGGCGCGCCCACTTTGCGGCGCTTAGATGGTATTGATGTACGTATGAACGTGGTGTCGCTTTCCAGCCGCTGGCGATGGCTTTTGATGGCCGCTTGGCTGCTGTTCTTGCTCGCGGCGATACCGTTTGCGAATGGAGTGAGCGAGAAGCTGGACGCGGCGGCGCGCCTGTCGGGCAGCGAGTCGGCCGCCGTGACTGTGGCGCTGCGGGAGCGATTCCATTCGCCGTTCACGGAATTGGTGCTGCTGCGGGTCGCTGCCGCGCCGTCGCCCGCCACCCCGGACGGCAGAGCCATGCTTGCGCAGGTAACGGACGCGTTGCATGCGACCCGCGGCGTTGCCGGGGTACTGTCGTATCTGGAGAGCGACGATGACATCTTCGTCGGCCAGGATGGCAGCTCCATCGTCGTGGTCGGAGTGAATCCGGGGGAGGGCGCCTCCGATGCATTGATTCCCCGCCTTCAGGCGGCCACCGACGCGCTGCGCCTGCAGCTCAAGTCGCGGTATTCGGGAATCGCCTTCCGCTGGACCGGCGAGGCGGCCGTGAACGCGGACATTCGGCGCGAGAGCAGCGAGGAAACGCGCAATGCCGAGTTGCGCGTCGTTCCGATCACACTGGTGCTGCTGCTGATTGCTTTTCGCAGCGTCATCTCCGCGGTGCTTCCCCTGCTGTGCGGCGCGCTGTCGGTCGTGATCGCGCTGGGATTGACCGCGGCGGTAAACCGAATCTGGCCGCTGTCCGTGATTCTGGTCAGCATCGTCAGCATGGTGGGGCTGGGTTTGAGCATCGACTATGCGCTCCTCATCATCAGCCGCTATCGGGAGGCGCTCGAGCAGGGGTTATCGCGCCCGGCGGCCATCGCCGAGGCCAGCAAATTCGGCGGCCGCACCGTCATCGTGTCGGGTACCGCGGTGGCGATCGGATTTGCCGCCATGCTGCTGGTGCGGGTGAACGACGTCAGATCCATCGGCGTCGGCGGCCTGCTGGTGACCACGGTCTCGGTGCTGGTCGCCACCACCTTGCTGCCCTTGGTGCTCACTTGGATCGGCCCCTGGATCGACGCCGGCCGCATCGGGCGCGCACCCCGGCGAGGCGTTACCGGCTACTGGAGACGCTGGGCGTCCTGGGTCGCAAGGCACCCGCTGCTGGTGCTCGCCGTCGCGGGGCTGCCGCTCCTGCTCCTGGCGGCCCAGGCAACGCGACTGAAAATGGATCTGCCCCGCGGCGCCTGGCTCCCGGTCAATGTCGAGTCCGTGCGGGTGTTGCGCGAACTGGACGCCATCGGCCACAGCAGTTTCGGCCAGACCATCCGCGTCATCATCGATCTCCCGGCGGGGGTGACGGTGGACAGCGAACCCGGCTGGAACGCCGTGTCGAAGCTGGTCACCGGCTATTCGAAGGATGCACGGGTCGCACATGTGTGGGCCATCACCACGGTGAACGGCGACGACTCCGGCGCCGCCGGACCCGAGATGCTGGAGACGTATCCCGAGCCGGTACGGCGCAGTCTGGTGAGCGTCGATGCCCGGGCCGCGCTGGTGGAGTTGTTGCCGCGGCAGGGTCTGGCGCCCGTCGACGCGGCCGCCTTCGTGAGGGAGATTCGCGCGGCGGATGCCGCGGCGTTGACGAACCTGCCCGGCACGCGCCTCGAAGTCGGCGGTGTGCCGGCGTTCAACGCCGACTACAAAGACGCCATTGCGAGCGCCATGCCGCGGGTCATCTTGAGCGTCGTGTGCACCACGCTTCTGGTCCTGGCCTTGGCGTTTCGCAGTGCCCTGATTCCCTTGAAGGCCGTGACGCTCAATCTATTGTCGGTGGCGGCCGCCTTCGGCGCCGTCGTCCTCGCCTTTCAGGATGGGTACGGTCTGAGCTGGGTTGGCCTCGCCCGGCCGCTCGACGGCGGCTTTCCGATACTGCCGGTGCTGGTGTTCTGCGTCGTATTCGGTCTCAGCATGGACTACGAAGTTTTTCTCGTCGCCCGCGTCGCGGACGGCCATCGCGCAGGTCTCGCGGACGGTGCGGCCGTGGCCGAAGGACTGGCCGGAACCGGCCGCGTGATCACTCTGGCAGCCGCCATCATGGTGGCCGTTTTCGGCGGATTCGTTCTCGGAGATTTTGTGCTGATCAAGATTCTGGGATTCGCCCTGGGCGTTGCGGTGTTCCTGGATGCCACCTTGATCCGCCTGGCGCTGGGACCGGCACTCATTTGCCTCGCCGGACGCTTCAATTGGTGGCCTGGCAACCCCAGGGACCGGCCATAGAAGCCTGTCCCGGCGGCTCACGCGGAATACTGGGGCGCGCCCGCCCTCAGTTCACTTTCATCCCGGGCATGGCCATATGATCCATGTTGTCGTGCCCCTGGTCGTCATCGGTGGTCGACCAAATCGCCTTCGGATCCGTCTCATAGGGATAGACGTGAACCATCCAGCCGAACAGGTGCGGGTAAAACACGCCGCCGGCCGCTTCGCAGGCTTGCTTGGTGGCGATGGACCCTCGTAAGCCGAACTTCGCCTCGGGACCAAAATAAGCGTCCTTCTGTCCCGGCGGCGCCTTGCAGAAATTGATGTGCTGGTGCCAGCGCGCGACACTCAAAGGAATGCGCCCGTCGAGCTCATCCTCGGTGGCATCGACTCGATCGGTATACATCGCTCCGACGAGCTTGTAGCCGCCGTCCGCCGTTTTCGTGTAGAGCAGGGAGGTCGGCTTTGAAGGATCGAAGTGCAATCGGGCGTCCCGCCCGTAGGCGTACTTCGTAAAGTGATATTGGGGCTGAGCGACGTCGGGGAGGAAGATCTGATATCCGGCGGCGAGGGCCTTGTGATAATCCTCGTAGGGCGCCATGGCCGCCTTGGCGGACGCCACCAAGGCGTCGGCCCTCGGTTGATCGCCGGATTTCGGCGGCCGGAGCGACGTCATGTACATGTGCTCCGGCATGTGCGACATGTCGCCGGCCGCATTCGTGGTCGCGTCCGCCCAGGCCGGTGCGGCCGCACCGATCGAGCCGAGGGCGAGACAAAAACCGACGGCCGCGCAGGCGCGGGAACCGGACCCTATCGTCAACGAAAATAGCGGCATCACTGTGCACCCTGTGTGGTTCGCGGCTTTTCGACGCCGCCGGGCGGCTGCTCACCGACACCCGGCTGCTTCTCAACGACACCCGGCCGCTTCTCAACGACGCCGCCTTTCATGACGAAGGTCACTCTCTCGACGACGCTGATGTCCTCGAGGGGCGAGCCCGGGACGGCGATGACATCGGCGTAATAGCCGGGCTTCAACTCGCCGATCTGGCCGGCCCAGCCCAGCAATTTGGCGCCATTGAGCAGATCGGCCTGCAGTACCGCCAGCGGCGTCATTCCATACTGCACCATGAGACGCAATTCCCTTCCTTGAGTTCCGTGCGCAAAAGGTCCCACGTCGGAGCCGACCGCAAAGGGAATGCCGGCCGCAATCTGCCTCTTGAATTCCTTGATCTTGTAGGCGAGCAGGCGGCCTTCCCGCTCAGCACCGGGCCCCGGCTGGCGGGCGAAATATTCGAACGCCGCAAAGGTCGGCACGGCCGGGATCTTCTTCTCCTTCATGATGCGCATGGTTTCCTCGCCAAGCTGCGTCGCGTGGTCGATGGACGCGACTCCGGCCTGCGCCGCGTACAGGGTTCCGGGCTCGCCCATGGCGTGAACCGCGACGGCGGTGCCGAGACGGGCGCCTTCATCGACGGCGGCCTTCAGCTGCGCGGACGTATATTGAAAGGGCGTATGCAGCGTGCCGTCTTCGATGCTGTCCTTCCCGGTTTCGTAGATCTTTGCGAAATCCGCGCCCTCCTTACGCTGCTGCCGCATGGCCGCGATGATCTCGTCCGCGCTGTTGGCATAGGTCGCGTTCGAGAGCACATGCTGCTCGGGATTGAAGCGATTGGCATCCTCGTGCCCGCCCAGGATGTCGATGGCATTCCCGGAAATGCGCAGCCGCGGTCCCGGGTAGAGGCCCGCATTGATGGCATCGCGCACGGCCGTATCGGCGGAGCCCGCGCCTTCCGTTCCCATGTCGCGCTCCGCGGTGAACCCCGCCATCAAATCGTCTCGTGCCGCCAGCGTGGCGAGAAGGGTCCGCTGCGGCACCGATTCTTCGACGGTCTGCAGGTCTTCGGCGCCGGGGTGCAGGAACAGGTGCACGTGGGCGTCGATGAGGCCGGGCAGCAGCGTGGCATCGCCTAAGTCGATGACCTCGGCGCCGGCCGGACGCGCGACCTTCGATCCCACCGCCGCGATGCGCTCGCCTTGGATGAGAAGCTCCCCCGGCGCGATCACGCGGCCGGTATCGATTTCGAGCAGGCGCGCGGCATGCAGGATGATGGGATGGCCGGCAGGAGCAACGGCCATCGTATCGAGTACTGGAGCGGCAACTCCCAGCAGCAGTGCGCAGCCCAAGGCGAGTCGGGTGGGATGCATGAGTTTATGCCTGCTGCGCGGCACGAGGCAGCACACAGGCCTCGAGCCAATTGCGGATTTCGAGGAGGCGCAGCGGCTCGCTCTGCATGGCGGGCCCAAGGCCGTGCTTCCACAGCAGCGGCGCGTCCAAAGGGCTCGCCTGCAAGGCGCGCAGGTCGGCGGCGAACGCGGCGAGCTCACTCGAGTCGCGGAACATGCCTTCCTTGACCAGCGTTTCTCCATAGCGCTCGGCCGCCGCTGCAATGTCGAGATAGCCGTACTCCGGGTGGTATTGCACGCCCCAGAAGCCGCCGCGACCATGGAAGAACGACGCTGACTGCACCCCGAAGTCATTGCCCGCGAGGATGGCGGCGCCCGTCGGCAAGGAGGCGATTTCATCGCGGTGAATGGTGGGTGCTTCGAAGGCGGCCGGCTTGCCGGCATAGAGGCGGTGCTCGCGGCCGGCTTCGGTGAGCAGAATGCGGCGCGCGAACCCAAACTCACGGCCGCGCGGATTGGCGCGCACCTCGCCCCCCGCGGCCGTCACCGCCACCTGCAGCCCCCAACAGCTGCCGAAGAACGGCACGCCGGCGGCAAACACCGCTCTGGCAAGTTCGACCTGGCGCGTCACGGGCGCGCCGCCGTTGTAAATATTGAGCGCCGATCCCGTCATGGTGACGCCGCCGTAGCTCTCGAGACTCACTCCGGCCGGAATCTGGGCGCCGTCCGCGGCGGCCACGATGTCGATGTGCAGCGAGGGGTCGATACTCTGCAAAACGCGCGCATAGCCGGTCCCCGAATCGTACCCGAGCGCAGCCACCTGCCGTGCTCGAACCTCGGCGACGTTGCCGTCGATGACCAGTATCCGCGCTCCCGTCACGCGGGGGCATCCACCGCGTCGAGCCGGCCGGCCACCGCCGCCCGGAAGATGTGCTCGAGCTGCGCGGCGTCGACCGGAATCGGATTGCCGCCGGCCGACGGATCGATCGCGGCTTCGCGGCCGATGATCGCGGCCTTGTCGGCGCTGACGCCGATGTCGGTGAGCGAATGCGGTATGCCGAGTTCGCGGCGCATCTGCATGACCGCTGCGAGGAAGCCGTCGAAGCCGCGCGCCGGCAGGTTGAGCACCCGCGCGATGACGTCCGTCTTGTCGGCGATCGCGTTGCGGTTGTAGGTCATGACGTAGGGGAGGATGACCGCATTCGTCAAGCCGTGATGGGTGTTGAACCACGAACCCACCGGGTGCGCGATGGCGTGCACGCCGCCGAGACCCTTCTGGAAGGCCGTCGCGCCCATCGATGCGGCGGCCAGCATCTGCGCGCGCGCTTCGATGTCCTTGCCGTTGGCATAGGCGCGCGGCAGGAAGCGGTGAATGAGCCGCATGCCCTCGAGTGCGACGCCGTCCGCCAGCGGATGAAACCCCGGCGCGCAGAACGCTTCGAAGCAGTGGACGAAGGCGTCGATGCCGGTGGCCGCGGTGACCGCGGGCGGCAGACCGACGGTGAGCTCCGGATCGGAAATGACGATGCGCGGCATCATCAGCGGGTGGAAGATGATTTTCTTCTGGTGCGTGTCCTCGTTGAGAATGACGCCGGCGCGGCCGACTTCGGAACCCGTGCCGGCAGTGGTCGGGACCGCCACCACCGGCGCAATGCCGCCCGGGTCCGCCCGGGTCCACCAGTCGCCGATGTCCTCGAAATCCCACAGCGGGCGGGTCTGTCCCGACATGAACGCCACGACCTTGCCGGCGTCGAGAGCCGATCCGCCGCCAAAGGCGACCACGCCGTCGTGGCCGCCGGCGCGGTAGGCGCGAAGACCGGCCTCGACGTGACTCAACGCCGGGTTCCCCCGGACGGCACCGAACAGCGCCGCGCCTTGCAGCGCGGCGAGGGCGCCTTGGATCATCGGGGCGCCGGCCAGGCCCTCATCGGTGACGAGCAGCGGCCGCCGCATGCCGGCGGAGGCGCAGGCCTTGGCCAGCTCGGATATCCGGCCGGGGCCCGCCCAGATCGTGGTCGGATAGTTCCAATTGCCGCGTAGGTTCAAACTCATGGGGTCAACCTGAAGTGAAAGGATTTCGGGCGCGTCAGTTGTTCGAAGCCGACGCGCGACAGGGTGCAGCCACGGCCCGAGTTCTTGACGCCGGTCCAGGCGAGCGCCGGATCGAGATAGTCGCAACGATTCAAGAAAACCGTGCCCGTCTCGAGCGCATCGCCCAACGCTTCAGCGCGCTCGGCGTCCGCCGAGAAAATCGCGGCGGTCAATCCGAACTCGCTGTCGTTCATGAGCCGCACCGCTTCTTCGTCCGAGTCGACCTTCATGATCCCGACCGCCGGACCGAAAGTCTCTTCGCGCATGATGGGCATGGAGTGATCGACATCCACCAGCACCTGCGGCGCGAGGTACGGGGTTCCGGGGATGCTCGCGGCGAACAAGGCCTGGTCGATCAGCTGGCGGGCTCCACGGGCGACGGCATCGTGTACTTGCGAGCGGACGGCCGCGGCGGCAGAGGCGCGCACCACGGGTCCCAACGAGGTGTTGGGATCGAGCGGCGATCCCAAGCGGTACTTCTGGGTCAGAGCGACGACGCCGGCCACGAATTCTTCGTAGCGCGGCGCCGCCACGTAAATCCGCTTGATGCCGCAGCAGGACTGGCCGGCATTGAAAAAAGCGCCGTCGGTCAGGGTCTCGATGGCGTGTGCGAGGTTGGCGTCGGCGCGCACGTACGCGGGATCCTTGCCGCCGAGTTCCAGGCCCGATGCCGCAAATCCTTGGGCGGTGGCCGCAACGACGGCATGGCCGCCCGACACCGAGCCGGTGAAACAGACGCCGGCGACTCGGGTGTCGCCCATGACGCGCGCCGTATCGCCGTGCGACAGGTGCAGATATTGGAATACGCCGGCCGGAACTCCCGCGCTCTTGAAGGCTTCGTCGAAGCGTTCGGCGCACAGCGGCGTCTGGTGCGAATGTTTGAGCAGCACGGCATTCCCGGCGATCAGCGCCGGCAGCACGGCATTGACGGCCGTCAGATAGGGGTAATTCCAGGGGGCGATGACCGCGACGAGCCCGAGCGGCACGCGCTTGATCTGGCGCTTGAAGCCGGCCTTCTCGCCCGGCCGGATCGCGGCGAGCGCCTCGGGCGCGATTTGCAACATGTAGCGCGCCCGCTCCTCGAAGCCGCGGATCTCGCCGGGCGCATGCGCGATGGGCCGTCCCATCTGCCAGGTGATCTCGGCGGCAATGCCGCTCCCTTCAGCGACGAAGGCGTCGACGGCCTTGGCCAAAATGGCGCAGCGCGCCGCCGGCGGCAGGGAGGCCCACTCGCGCTGCGCAGGGTGCGCGGCATCGAGCGCGCGATGAATATCCGCCGCTGTCGCGAGGTCGCGTTCGACGTAGATTCGGCCGTCGACGGGGCTGATGGTTTTCAGAGTGTCGGTCATGGGGCGCTCAGTCAGTCCTGGGGCGTTCAAATGATCTCGAAATAGCGGGCGAGTTCCCAGTCGGTGATCGCCTTGCGGAATTCTCGTTCTTCCCACTGTCGGGTCGCGGCGTAGTGCTCGATGAAGGCGTCGCCAAACAGCGCGCGTGCCGGTTCGGAAGCGGCGAGACGGTCGGCGGCCTCATGCAGGGTGGCCGGCAGGCGGCGTTGCGGCGGATGTTCTCGGTCGTAGGCGTTGCCTTCGAGGGGCGCGTCCGGTTCGATGCGGTGCTCGATGCCCCACAGGCCGGAGCCGATCGCCGCCGCGAGCGCGATATAGGGATTGATGTCCGCGGCCGCGATTCGGTATTCGACGCGCTGGCTCGACGGGCTGCCGTGGATCACGCGCAGCGCGGTGGTGCGGTTCTCGACTCCCCAGGTCGCGGACGTCGGCGCCCAAAATCCCGGCACCAGACGCGAGTAGCTGTTCACCGTCCCCGCGACCATGGCGAGCAGCTCCGGCATCAGGGCCTGCTGGCCGCCGACGAACCAGCGCATGGTGTCCGACATCTCGTGCGGCTTGGAGGGATCATGGAAGGCACTCTCCCCCGTGGCGCTGCGCAGCGAGATGTGCAAATGGCCGCTCTGGCCGGGGACGCTGTTCGACCACTTGGCCATGAACGTCGCCATCAGGCCATGGCGCTGCGCGAGGACTTTGGCAAAGGTCTTGAACAGCGCCGCGCGATCGGCGGCCTCGAGGGCATCGCAGTAGCTCAAGGCGGCTTCGAGAACTCCGGGCCCTGTCTCGGTGTGCAAGCCTTCGATCGGAAAGCGCATGGTCTGGCCGAGATCGAGAAGCTCGTGGTACAGATCCGAATGCACGGAACTGCGCAGCACCGAGTAGCCGAAGGCGCCCGGCGTCAGGGTCTTCAACGACCGGTAGCCTTTCTCGCGGACGGATTGCGGCGTTTCGTCGAAGACGAAGAATTCGAATTCCGCCGCGGCGCTGACGGCATACCCCAAGCCGGCGGCCCGCTCCAGCACGCGACGCAGCGTGCCGCGCGGGCAGACCGCCTCGGCGCGCCCGGTAAATTCTCCCAGAAACAGCGCCGTCTTCGGCTCGAATGGGATGTCGCGGCGGGTGTCCGGCAGAACGCGGACCGCCGCGTCGGGATACGCCGTATGCCAGCCGGTGAATCGCGTGTTGTCATACAGCTGGTCGTTCGAGTCCCAGCCGAGAATCACATCGCAGAAGCCGAGATTCTTGTCGAGCGCCGACAGAAACTTATCGCGGCACAGATACTTTCCGCGCAGCACCCCGTCGGTATCGAAGACGCCGATCTTGACGTGTTCGATGCCGCGCTCGGTGAGAAAGCTGCGGATGTCGGCGTCCTGTTTCAACCCTGTCCCCTCAACCATGGACGGCGGCCTGCGGCGAGAAGAAAATCTGCCGCAGCTTGTCGGCGCCGATGACGCGGCCGAGCTCGGTGACGGTGCTGTAACTCAAAATGAGCATGGCGAGCAGGATCTCGACGGCCCAGAAATGCTGCCACACGATGACTGCCAGCAGCTTCTGGTTGGCGGCGGCGAAGCTGCCGGCCGCCTTCCAGAAGTCGACGAGGCGCTCCAGATAATGAATCACCGTCGCCAATGCCAGGTATATCGCCGTTTTCCATGCGACATTGTAGACGAGCGGCTTATTGGGGTAGCGATTGATGAGGGGCAGCATATCCGCGATCAATACCGCCTTGGCCAGGATGAGGGCGGCCACGAATGCCTGCAACGGCGTGCTCAAGGGGATGCCGGTCCCTTTCAGCATCAGCATGCGCACGATGGCAACCAAATTGAGAGCGACGAAGAAGAAGATCATCGGCGGAATGAGCGCGAGGAGTTCTTCTTTGAGTTTGGCGGATAGCTTGCTCATGGGCCCCCGGTGCCGAGTGGGAAGATGGATCAAGAAAGGTTAGGCTAACGCAGCCGCGTCCAGCGAACCAGCCGTCATCTTGGCCGACCACTGCGAGGAGAATTTAAGATGCGTTTTCAAAGCCTCCCCCTGACCATTGTCGCGGCCGGCCTGTGTGCCAGCCTGTCCGGCCAGGCCCAATCTCCGCCTGCGGCCAATCCGCTGGACGCGATCCCGGAAAATATGCCCTTCGACGTCCCTTACGGGGCACCCATTTCCCTGGAGCGGGCGCAGAGCGCCATTGCCGCCGCCGTCGCCGAGGCGAAAAAGCATAACTGGAAGCTCAACGTGGCGGTGGTCGATTCGGGGGCGAACCTGGTCGCCTTCCAACGCATGGACGGCGCGCAGCTGGCCTCGATCACCATTGCAGAACACAAGGCGCGCGCCGCCGCCAGCTTCCGGCGCGAGACGCACGTCATCGAGGATGGCATCCAGCTGAAGCAGAACTATTACACGCTCACCCTCGATGGCGTGATTGCTTCGCGCGGCGGGATCCCGCTGATCGAAGGGGGAAAGTTGATCGGAGCAATCGGCTGCTCGGGGGGTACCGGGTCTCAGGACGAAGCGGCGTGCAAGGCCGGCGCAGCCACCGTCAAGTAGGTGAAACGCTTGCATACACGACGCAATTGCGCCGCAACCATTGCGGCGCTCGGGTTCGGTCTGTTTTGCGGCATGAGCGGCGGCGGAGTTTTCGCGGCGCCTGCGGTCGATGCAGCGACCCTTGCGCAGATTCGCGACGCCGCGATGAGCGACGACTGGGCGTTTCGGCACTTGGCCGAATTGACCGACAAGATCGGACCTCGCCTGTCCGGTTCGCCGCAACTGACGGCGGCGATGACCCAGATCGCGGACGCCATGCGCGCGCTCGGTGCGCAAGTGACGCTGCAGCCCGTGAAAGTTCCCCACTGGGTCCGCGGCGAGGAGCGTGCGGAATTGATCGAGTATCCGGGACGGCCGGCGGGCATCACCCAGCGTCTTCACCTGACCGCGCTCGGCGGTTCGTCGGCGACGCCGGCGGGCGGGCTGGCCGCCCGCGTGATCGTGGTGCGCGATTTCGACGAACTCAAGACGCGTTCGCGGGAAGTTCCGGGCAGCATCGTCTTGTTCCGCGCACGATTTGATCAGCGCCTGGCGGACAACGGAGACTCCTCCGATGCCTACCGTCAGGCGGTGCAGTACCGCGGCTCCGGACCCGCGGCTGCCGCGGAACTCGGCGCCGCCGCGGCCCTGGTGCGCTCGGTGGGAGGCGCCGACTATCGGCTGCCGCATACCGGCTTGACCGTATGGAAGGACAAACAGGCCGCAATCCCGGCGGCGGCGCTCAGCGCCGAGGACGCCGACCTCATCGTACGCCTGGCGGAGTCCGGTCCGGTGAAGCTCAAGCTCGTGCTCACGCCGCAAACCCTGCCGGATGCCGACAGCACCAATGTGATTGCGGACTGGCCGGGCCGCGAAAAGCCCGGTGAATACGTCATCGTTTCCGGCCACCTGGACTCCTGGGATCTGGGTACCGGCGCGACCGACGACGGAGTGGGCGCGATGTCGGCCGCCGCGGTGATCGAGGTGCTGAAGAAACTCGATCTGCACCCACGGCGAACCATTCGCTTCATTGGCTGGACCAACGAAGAGAACGGCAGCCGCGGCAACCAGGCCTATTTCGCCTCCGTCGCCGGCGCCATTGCGACCCAGGTAGCGGCGATCGAGAGCGACGACGGCGCGGGGCGCGCGCTCGGCCTGATGGCGGCGGTTACCAAGGACTCGCTGGCGACGCTGCAGCCGGTGATCGATGCGCTGCGCCCGATTGGCGCCAGCGCGCTGGCACGCCGCGATGGCGCACTGGGGTCGGACATTGCACCGCTGCAGGGAGCGGGCGTGCCGGGGTTTGCGCCCTGGGTCGACTCGCGCCATTACTTCGACTACCACCACACCGCCGCGGACACCCTGGACAAGGTTGATCCCCAAAACCTGAACAGCCAGGCCGCCACCATGGCCGTGCTGGCGTACTTCTTGGCGGAGCTGCCGGAGCCTCTGCCGCGATTCAAGACGGCCGAGTGAGACGCCGCCGAACGGACGGACCAACGGGCCGATGAAGAACGATCGGATCACGGTGGCGGCCATCAGCCTCATGGCCATGTGTCTCGTCACCTTTGATCACGAAGCGTTGGGCCATGGAGGCGCGTGTCTTTTGCTGGGCGGGCACATCCGGATCCTGACGAGCGCGATTTTCCGGTGTGACCTTCGATCGATATGGATCGATCCAGCCGGGCCATTCGCCAATCTCTTGATCGGCGCCCTCTTGCTCCTGCTGGTCGAGGTGGTTCCGCGCCGCGCGGCCGGCATGCGGCTGTTTCTGATTCTGGCTGCGAGTTTCAGCTTGTTCTGGGAAGCGGGCTATCTGATCGATGCCATGCGCGGCCGCCACGGCGATTGGTATTTCGCGGCCCAAGACTTCCTGGGAGAACCCACGGCCTGGTGGCGGATGAGCGGCGTGCTCGCCGGTATTGGGCTGTATGTCTTCACCTCGAGATGGGCATCCGGCGCGTTGTCGAGTCTGTGGCCGCATGCGGCCGTGGCCCGCAACGTGGCACGAACGGCGTGGACCGTCGCCACGCTGGGCGCCGTGCTGGCGGCTTTGGCTTACTCCGGCGACGGCCTTGCCGATGTCAGGGATGCGGCGCTGGAGATCGGAGCCGGCTCCTGGCCCTTGCTGCTCATCCCCTCATCGCAGGGCGCGGTCGATGCCGCGCCGCCCGCGGTGTTCGTGCAGCGCAATTGGATTGCCATCGCCGCTGCGACCGCGGTTTATGCGATTTTTGTGGCCACCCTGGGGCGCGGATTGTTCTTCTAAGAGTGCAGCGAACGGTAGAAGTAAGTCGTGTCACAGAGTCCGCCCCGCGGCAGCAGCGCATAGCCTGGGATCACGCCGCAGCGCTGCCAGCCGAGTTTCGCATACAGGCGTTCGGCGTCGCTGCTCGCCGTATCGAGCACCAGCAGCGACTTCCCACAGTCGCGGGCCAGGTGTTCAGCGGCGCGCAGCAGAGCCGCCCCCAGACCCCTGCGCCGCGCCTGCGGGTGCACGAGCATCTTCGAAAGATCGGCGCGGTGGGGCTGATTCTCCGGTTGATCGAGAATCAGCTGTACGGTGCCGACCACACCGCCGCGTGCGTCCTCGGCCACGAGCAGCGCTCGCTCGCCCCGCGCCACGGCCTCCGCCACTCGATGCCAGAAATTCAGGGCCTTCGCTGGCGGCAGCGGATGCATGAAACTCACCGACGCGCCGTCGGCGACGCAATCGATCAACAGGTCGGCAAGCCCTTGTGCCTGCGGTTCGGTCACCGCCAGCAGCCGCCGCACGGTATGCCCGTTCAAGGCCTGGGTCGACACATCAATCTCCTCAAGACGCGTGTGGTCGATCGCGACAATAGCGTGCGGCGGCCGTCCGTGAAAAGCTAGAATCCACCCATGAACCCGAGCTTCGTGTCAGGCACGACGGATCAGCCGTTGCTGTACCGAACCGTCGACGGCGTTCTCAAGGCCGCCGCGGATGCGGGACCGAACCGCACGGCGCTCGTGGTTCCGTTTCAATCGGTGAGGTTGACGTTCGCCGAATTCGATCGGGACGTTGATCGGGTCGCGCGCGGGCTGCTCGCCTGCGGACTCGAGCCGGGAGAGCGCATCGGCATTTGGGCGCCGAACTGCGCCGAGTGGATCTTGACCATGTTCGGGGCAGCCCGCGCCGGATTGGTGTTGGTCAACATCAATCCCGCCTACCGCAACTCCGAGCTCGAGTTCGCCCTGCGCCTGGTGGGCTGCCGAGCACTGGTATTTGCGCCCCGCTTCAAGAGCAGCGACTACGCGGCGATGCTCAACTCCCTGATTCCCGAGCTCGCCGGCGCCGCGCCCGGCCGCGTGGTCTGCGAGGCCTTTCCGGATCTGCGGCTGCTCGTTCAGCTCGGGACGCAACCCTGGAACGGCTGTCTCTCGTTTGAGGACCTCATGGCCTGCGGGCAGGACCTTGACGACGCCGTGCCGGCATCGATCGAGGCGCAGCTCGACGCCGACCAGGTGTTCAACATTCAGTTCACGAGCGGCACGACGGGCACACCGAAGGGCGCGGCACTGACGCACTTCAACATCGTGAACAACGGGTTCTTCGTCGGTGAGGGCATGCGGCTCACCGCGGACGATCGCGTCTGTATCCCGGTGCCGCTGTATCACTGTTTCGGCATGGTTCTGGGCGTGTTGGCCGCCATGACCCATGGGGCGGCGAGCGTGTTATCCGGCGAGGGCTTCGAGCCGCTGGCGGTGCTCGAGACCGTGGCGGCCGAGCGATGCACCGTGCTGCACGGTGTACCGACCATGTTCATTGCGGAACTGGCGCACCCGCGGTTCCGCGAATTCGATCTGTCGTCGCTGCGCACCGGCATCATGGCCGGCTCGCCGTGTCCCACTGCCGTGATGCGCCGCGTCGTTGCCGAGATGCACATGCCCGAAGTGACGATTTGCTATGGCATGACCGAGACCAGCCCGGTCAGCTTCCAGAGCCAGCCGGACGATCCCCTCGAGCGGCGGGTGGGCACCGTCGGCCGGGTGCATCCGCATGTGCAGGTGAAAATCATCGATGCGGATGGGTGCGTCGTGCCGCGAGGCGGCGCCGGCGAACTCCTGACCCGCGGCTACAGCGTCATGCGCGGCTACTGGAACGATGACGAGCGCACGCGGGCTGCGATCGATGCCGCCGGCTGGATGCACACCGGCGATCTGGCGACCATCGACGGAGAGGGGTATTGCAACATCGTCGGCCGCGTGAAGGACATGATCATCCGTGGCGGCGAAAACGTCTCGCCGCGGGAAATCGAGGAGTTTCTATATCGCCATCCCGCGGTGCTGGACGTCGCCGTGGTCGGCGTCCCGGACCCCAAGTACGGCGAGGCGGTGTGCGCCTGCATCCAGGTGCGGATCGGAATGACCGTCACCGAGGAGGAAATCCGCGAGTTTTGCCGGGAGCAAATTGCGCACTATAAGGTGCCCCGCCATGTGCGCTTCATGGACGACTTTCCGCTCACGGTGAGCGGCAAGGTGCAGAAATACTTGATCCGCGAGCGGTTGCGCGCCGAGCTCGGGCTGCAGGAGGACGAGCACGCCTGAAGTTAACCCCATTTTGCCCCCCGCTTCGCTTCAGTCCTTGAGAGTTTCAATACTGGAGCCGCTATGCACCGTCTCGTCCTGTTTGCGATTCTATTGGGTTGGGTGGCGTCCTGCGATGCGCAGGTCAGGGGCGGCATCGCCGAGGTCGCCATCGTCGACCGAGAGAGCGGAGCCCGGCTCTCTGCGTATTATTACCGCGGCGAATATTGGGTGGCCGGCCGCCCAGGGGCACGCTACTCAATCGAAATCCGCAATCGCCTCGGCGAACGCATGTTGGCGGTGACCTCGGTAGACGGTGTCAACGTGATTTCCGGGGCGACCGCCGCGTGGGATCAAACTGGCTATGTGTTCAACCCCGGCGAACGCTACCAGATCTCGGGCTGGCGCAAATCCGACGCGGAAGTGGCCGACTTCACGTTCACCGACTCGGCGAACTCCTACGCGGAGCGAACCGGACGGCCGGCGAATGTCGGGATCATCGGGGTGGCGATCTTTCGCGAGCGGCCGCAGCAGCCGGCCTACGCGCCGCCGACGATTGGGCAATGGCCGGGCCGGCCGGAGGCACCGCGCGCATCCGAGTTCGCCTCGGCGCAGCCGGATGAATCGATGGCCAAAGCGCCGGCGGCGGCAGCGTCAAACTCGGCGCCAACGGCCGATGCCCGGATGTCCCAGGCATTGCCGGCGCCCATGTCATCGCCCATGGCGCGCGCCGTCCCCGAGCCCGCGCCCAAACTCGGCACCGGCCACGGCGAGCGCGAATACTCGTACGTGAACTACACGGAATTCCTCAGATTGCAGACGCAGCCGAACGAAGTCATCCGCATTCACTACGACAGCCTCGAGAACCTGTTCGCCATGGGCATCGTCAGGCGGCCGCGCCCGCTGCCGCCGTCGCCCAATCCCTTCCCGGCCTCGCCCGAGCAGCAATACGTGCCGGATCCCCGGGGATAATCCGCCCAAGGGCTGCCATACTGTGATGAATGACGGTCACAGGCGAGAGTGACGAGACGCTGATGGCGCGCTACAGTCGCGGCGATGCCGCGGCCTTCGAGGTGCTGTATCGACGGCATGAAATGCGCGTTTGGCGCTATCTTGAACGCAATGTGGGGAACCACGCGACGGCAGACGAGTTGATGCAGGAGGTCTGGTTCGCCGTGGCGCGCGACGCCGCGCGCTATGAACCGACGGCGAAATTCACGACCTGGCTGTTCACGATCGCGCACAATCGGATGATCGACTCGATTCGAGCGAGTCGACGCCAGACGAGTTTGGATACGCTGGGATACGAGGCCGAAGACTCAAGCCCCGGTCCGCTGGCGGAGACCGTGGCGAGAGATCAGGCGGGAGCGCTCATTCGAGCCTTCGAGAAACTTCCCGGCGAGCAGCGCGAGGCGTTCCTGCTGCAGATCGAGGGCGACCTCAGCGTGGAGGAGATCGCAGCGGTCACCGAGAGCAGCTTCGAGACGACCAAGAGCCGTTTGCGCTACGCGCGCACGAAGCTGCGCGAGCTGCTCAAGGACTACGCATGAACGAAGTGCCACCGGGCCAAGACCCCGCAGAGGACGCCGACGACCTGTACCGGCGTGCATCGGCTCTGGACCCAAGCCGGCCCAGCGAATCGGTGCGTCGCAGGGTGCTCGAGCATGCCGAGCAGCTCGCCGCCGAACGCGCGGCCAAGGGACACGCCGCGAAGAGTGGGTCCCTGTGGCGGGCGGCGCATCGACCCTCGTGGCGGCCCGCGATTTTCGGCACGCTTGCCGCGGTGGGTCTCGCCGGGCTGCTGATCGCGCCGCATTTTTACCCTCCAAGCAATCCCGTCATATCGGAATCGCCGCCTGCCCCGACGCCGCGATCGACAGCGGCCGAGGCGCCTGCGCCACTCGCACAACCAGGGGCGCAAGCGCTGAGCATGCTGAAGTCGCGCGATTCCGCCCGCAGTGCCGCAAGCCCGGCACGCCCAGTATATGACGCGAAGACGGCGCCGGTTCCGCTGCAGGAGGTGACCACCGCGCAGAATATGCCTGCAAGCGGTGGCGGACTTGAGTCAGCTGCACAGGACGCACGCAGGTACGCTTCGAGCGCTGACGCCGTACCCGCGCCGCCGGCGCAGATGGCCGCGCGAGCGGTGCCGGCGGCGCGGCCGACGGATGCGGCTGCGGAGTTGCGGCGGGCCGCGGAAGCCGGCGATGTGCCGCAACTGCGGGCGCTGCTCGACCGGCAAACCGCGATCGCCATTGACGCGCGAGATGACGGGGGCCGCACGGCGTTGATGCTCGCCACGCTGCATGGCCAGAACCGCGCGGTCGATGTGCTGCTGGCCCATGGCGCCGATCCGAATGTTGCGGATGCCAGCGGCACCACGCCTCTGCAGGCGGCGCTCGCCGGCGGTCAACCGGCCATCGCCTCGGCGCTCAAACGCGCTGGAGCTCGATAACTGAAGGTCGATAGACGGCGCTACGAGGGAGCCGTAATCGGCATCACGTAATTCGCGGCGAATACATTGGTTTTGCCGCTTGACGGGCGCCGCGGGCGGAGCGATATAGAAAGCTGATCGGCCCCCTGCTCCAGCCCGACATCGAGGAGAAGCAGACTTTCGCCGGACCGTACGCTGCGCGCCGCCCCGCGATGAGGCTGCAAGTTCGAAGAGGCGCACGAAGCTGCTAGCCGCCCTGCCGGCCTGCGGGTACATTGATGCCAAAGGTCCATTTCCACGCATCGCCGTCCTTAACGTAGATCGACGAGCCCCAGATAGGTCCAATTTTTTGGCCGTAGCATGTACCGTCAGCAGTAGCCTTGAATGTCAGGATGCCGACTGTCGGCGAAAGCATTGTACCCGCGGCGTCGGTGACGCCGACGCTCTTGGCATCGCATCCGGCCCCCGACCAGTTCTTCAGTGCATCGGCCTTGGTTGCGAGGTAGGTACCAAATATATTTATAAATGAAATGTCCCTGGCCGTCAGGTCCGCAATCTTCTTGGCATCGTGTGCTCTCCAGGCTTCCCAGACGGCTTTTTCGACCGCGAGCATGGCGTCCGTGCGAGCATCTTGATCGGTGGGGTTAGCATCTTCCTCCTTTCGCGCCTCCTTCTTGTCAACCGGATTCGCGGGAGCCGCCTTGAGATCAACAATTGTATCTTCGGCGTGGAAGGCCGCTTTCCATTGATCGCCGTCGCGAACGTATACGCTCGCCGCCCAACTGTTAGCCGGGATCTTTAGGCCGCCGCACGTGCCGTCAACGGTCACTTTATAAGTGATCAGCCCCGCATTCTTGCCACGCGGGCTCATCTTCTCGTCGGACAGAGCGTAGCTCTTGATGAGGCAATCGGCGCCGGTGTATTCCTTGGTCGCCGACGCCTTATCGAGCCTGCCAAAGGAACCCCAGCCGACAAACCGCTCCGAAAGAAATGTGTCCCAGAACTTCGCGTCCTTGGATTTCCAAGCTTCGTATGCGCTCTTTTCGAGCGCTACAAGCGCAAACTTTGTAGGTCCGCCCGGAGCGGCCTTTTCACCCGTGTTAGCGGCGTTTGCACTGTTCGCCAGTGCATTTTCGATGCAGGCTGTGCAAACGAAAGCGGCTGCCGCGGATACGACAAAATACTTGATCTCGGCCATACATGGTTGCCTCAAAAAATGGTTGTGAATTTGAGCTGGACGCGAGCTTTTGTCCTGATTCTGTCGCGCACGAATGACCCGCCTCGCTAGTGGTGGCCAGGTATGAACATTGGCATGAATCCTGGTCCGCTGCGTTCCGGAGAGGGACGGATATAGAGAGGCACGTCCACCGACGTCGCGGCTGCCTCTTTGGTGGAAAGCTCGATCAATGTGAAGCGGGCTGTCTCGTCCGAGGCGTCGCAATGCAGCGTGTACTTGCCGTTAGGCCTTAGATTCACTTCCATGTAGATGACATCCGTTTGGTGGAACAGATTGTCGTCGCCGTGCCGGTGCGAGAGATAGAAGAACCGGATCGTCGACAGGCCGGAATCCACGGTCAAGGTCAATCCTTTTCGATCACCAAGGTGTCCAAATCCGAGATCGGTGAGACCAACACCGTAAAGATAGGTCCCCTCCCAATCCTGCGTCATGGAGTGGAGCACAAACTCCTGTCGAATCGTCGCCGGTGGCGTCGAGTTGCGTGCGAGATTGGTGGTTTCGCAAGCGCTCAACAATGAGGCTGCGAAGGCG
>DATFZF010000036.1:0-42945 GCA_035314705.1 Steroidobacteraceae bacterium
TGGCGACCCGCACCGAAAACGTCGAGCAGCGCCAGGCGGCCGTGCAAGCCTCCGGATTGACCGCGCACATCGTCGACGTCGAGGCATTTGCCCTCGAGAACGCCTGCGCTCTGATGCGCCATCAGATGCCGGACGGCGGCATGGACCGCACGGTTGCGGTGGTGGACTTCGGCGCGAGCAGCACGACGTTCAGCGTACTGCGCGACATGAAGGTGATTTACACGCGCGATTTTGCCTTCGGGGGCCAGCAGCTCACGGAGGAAATCATGCGCACCTATGGGCTCTCGATGGAGGAGGCCGGGCGCGCCAAGAAGGAAGGCGGCCTGCCGAGCAACTACCAGCCCGAAGTGCTGGATCCGTTCATCGATGACATGACCCAGCAGGTGAGCCGTTCGCTGCAGTTCTACCTCGCCTCGGGGAGCGGCCGGTCTCAGCCGGACCAGATCCTGATATGCGGCGGCTGCGCCAACATACCGGGCGTCGCAGACGTCATTTCGAGCCGCGTCGGCGTGCCGGCCGACAAGGGAGACCCTCTGGGCAACATGAAAATTTCCTCGAAGGCGAAAGCCCAGGCCGTCGGGCGAGATGCCACCGCATTATTAACTGCCTGCGGCCTCGCGCTGCGAAGCTTTGACTGAGACCTGCCATGCCGCGTATCAACCTACTTCCCTGGCGCGAACAAGAACGCAAAGTCCGTCGTCGCGAGTTCATGGTCGCCGCGGGCGGCGCCGTGATCGCGGCGATCATCTTCACCGGAGGCGGCAAACTCCTGTACACGAGCTGGACGGATTCTCAGAACGAGAAGAACGCCCTGCTGAAAAAGGAGATCGTCAAGCTCGACGCGGCGATCGCCGACATCCAGGATCTCGAGAATCGCAAGCAGCGCCTTGTCGCGCGCATGGAAATCATCGAGAAGCTGCAGCGCAAGCGGCCTGAAATCGTGCATCTGTTCGATGAAATCGTGAAAACCGTTCCCGAGGGCGTCTACCTGACGGGTATCAAACAGAACGGCAACAAGCTCGAGATCCACGGCGTCGCTCAATCCAGCACTCGCGTCTCCACGTTCATGCGCAACATCGACTCGTCGGTGTGGATGGACAACCCGGTGCTGGTGGTGGTCGAGTCCGCCAAGGATTCCCCGACGGGCGGATCGAATTTCACCCTGACCAGCGATGTGGTCGGCGTGGACCTGGAAAACGGCGGCCAAACAACGGTCAAGAAGGTTGCGGCGAAATGAAGTTTTTCGATCAGCTCCGTACTCTCGATCCGCGCGACGTCGGCCGCTGGCCGCTGGCCGTGCGCGGCTTCTTCATCGCATTGATATTCGCCGGCGTCGCGGCCATCGCCTGGTACATGTTCGTGTGGAACGACGATCGTCCCGTCTTGCTGAAGGCGGAGGCGGACGAGCTCGACTTGCGCGCGCAATTCGAGAACAAGCAGCAGCGCGCCGCCAACCTCGAAGCCTACAAGTCGCAGCTCGCGGAAATGGAGCGCAGCTTCGGCGCCATGCTGCGGCAATTGCCGGGCAAGACCGAGGTGCCGAATCTTCTGGTCGACATTTCGCAGACCGGTCTCGCCGCCGGCCTGCAGGAGAAGCTGTTCCAGCCGGGCAGCGAGAAGAGCAACGGCTTCTATGCCGAGCTGCCGATCAAAATCAAGCTGGTGGGCTCGTATCACGACTTCGGCAACTTCGTGAGCGGGATCGCCGCATTGCCGCGCATCGTCACGCTGCAAGACATCCAGATTTCGCCGCTGGACTCGAAGAACGGGTACGACAATCTGACCATGGACGTGACCGCCAAGACCTACCGCTACATCGAGGACGAGGGCGCGCGCTCGGCCAAGAAGAAGGCGGGAGGTGCCACGTGAAGACCATGGCCAAGGCGGGCGTCATTTGCGCCGTCCTCGCAGCTTTGTGCGCGGCCGGCTGTTCGAGCGGCCAATCGGATCTGCAGAAGTGGATCGCGGAGACCAAGAAAAAGCCTGGCGGACGCATTCAGGCGCTGCCGGAAGTCAAGCCGTACGAAACCTATGTGTACAGCGCCGGGAAGCTGCGCTCGCCGTTCCAGCCGCAGGGCGTGGGCACCGGCCAGGCAAACCTGCGGCCGAGCTCGCGGCGCAACCGCGAATTTCTGGAGGGGTTTTCGCTCGACACTCTGAAAATGGTCGGTACTTTCAAGGTGGGCAGCAGCTTTTACGGGCTCGTGCAGTCCAAAGACGGCCTCGTACACAAGGTTCAGCCGGGCAACTACCTCGGCCAGAACGACGGCAAAGTGACGGAAATTACCGGCGGAAAAATAAGCCTCATCGAAATCATTCCGGATGGTCTCGGCGGCTACATCGAGCGACCGGCCTCGTTGGCATTGTCCGATTGAGGCACTCAGGGAGAAGAAAGCATGATTAGATTCAAAACACGAACGGCGATGGTCGGCGCGATGGCGCTGCTCGCATTGGGGGCAATCAGCTTCGCGGCACGGGCCGCGGATCCGGTCAAGCTCGAGTCGATCGACGTTCAGACCTCGGGACAGCAGGTGCAGCTCAAATTGCACTTGAGCGGCCCGGCGCCCGAGCCTCTGCCGTTCACCATCGACAAGCCGGCGCGCATTGCCTTCGATTTGCCGAACACGACGCTCGGCTTGGCATCGCGGCGCATCGACGTGCGCTCGGGCGGCGTCGATACGGTGCTTGCCGCCGAAGCCAACGGCCGCACGCGCTTGGTCGTCAACGTCGACTCGCTGTTGCCGTATACCACCCAGGTCGACGGCAACACCATCCTGGTCACGCTCGGCGCACAGCCGGGCGACGCTGCCAAGCAGGCAACCGTCGCGCGAGCCGCTTCCGGACCCGCCGCGGCGGTCGAGCGCTCGATCCGCACCATCGATTTCAGACGCGGCTCCGACGGCACCGGGCGGGTGATCGTGCAGCTGACGGATCCGCGCACGCCTGTCAACGTGCGCCAGGAAGGCAATCAGGTCGTCGTGGATTTTGCCGGCACGGTGATGCCGAAGAATCTCATGCGCCGCTACGACGTCATGGATTTCGCGACGCCGGTGCAGACCGTGGATGCGCTGCGGGTGGAAGGCAGTTCGCGTTTGGTGATCAGCGCCCAGGGCGATTTCGAACAGCTGGCCTACCAATCGGACAACCAGTACACCATCGAAATCAAGCCGTCGCTGAAGCACTCCGCCGCCGACGAGAAGAAAGAGTATACGGGCGAGCGTCTCACCCTGAATTTCCAGGATATTGACGTGCGGTCGGTATTGCAGCTCTTGGCCGATACCAGCGGACAGAACATCGTCGTCAGCGATTCGGTCACCGGCAATCTGACATTGCGGCTGCAGAACGTACCCTGGGATCAGGCGCTCGACATCGTTTTGCGCACCAAGGGGCTGGATAAGCGCCGGCAGGACAATGTCATCATCATCGGTCCGACCGCCGAGCTCGCGGCGCGCGAGAAGGCTGAGCTCGCGGCGCGCAAGGAAGTGCAGGAGTTGTCGCCGACGCGCACCGAATTCATGCAAGTCAACTATGCCAAGGTCTCGGATCTTGCGAAGCTGATCAAGTCCACGAATGCGAAGGATTCCATGCTGTCGACCCGCGGCAGCTTGTCGGTCGATGAGCGCACCAATACCTTGTTGGTGCAGGACACGGCGGACAAATTGGCCGATATCCGCCGCCTGGTGCAAACCCTCGACGTGCCCGTCAAGCAGGTGTTGATCGAAGCGCGCATCGTGGTCGTGACCGATACCTTCGAGCGCGACCTGGGCGCCCGCTTCGGCGTGACCAACGCATCGAAGAACGGCAGCAGCGGATTGATATCCGTCACCGGAAACGGCGTCGGCGCCAACACGATGACATCATCGGGCATCGCCAATTTGGCATCGACGGGCCAGGTGACTCCGGTCACCGCACCGAGCCTCGACAATCGCTACCAAGTCAACCTGCCCGCCGCAAACACCAACGGCAGCATCGGCATTTCGCTGCTGGGCGGCAGCTACATCGTCGACCTCGAATTGTCCGCGGCGCAAAATGAAGGCAAGAGCGAGACGATCTCCTCGCCGCGCGTCATTACGGCGAATCAGAAGCAAGCCACCATCATGCAGGGTGTCGAGATTCCGTATCAGGAGTCGGCATCGAGCGGCGCGACCACCACGCAGTTCAAGAACGCCGTGCTGTCCCTCAAGGTGACGCCGCTGATCACGCCCGACAATCGCGTGATTCTGGACCTCGACGTAGCCGACGACACCGTCGGCGCGCAGGTGACGAGCGCCACGGGCGGCTCCGTGCCCTCGATCGACACGCGCGAGATCATCACGCAGGTGCTGGTCAACGACGGCCAGACGGTGGTTCTCGGCGGCATTCTCGATACCACGAAATCGAAGTCCGCCAACAAGGTGCCCTTCCTGGCCGACATTCCGATCTTGGGCAATTTGTTCAAGAGCACGATCAATATCAACAACAAGACGGAACTCTTGATCTTCATCACGCCAAAGATTTTGCGTGAAGGATCAAATCTTTACTGATTTCGAACGCCGGCTAGCGCCGAGCGAGGATGAACGACATGCGTAGATTTTCGATCATGGCTTGGATGGCTACGGCGCTCTTGGCGGGCTGCGGCGGCGGCTCCGGGACGCTTACCGGTACACCCGGGAATCCCGGCGGCGGCACACCGACCAGCGTTGCGAAGGTGTCCGTGGCGGCCAGTCCCGCGACCATCGCAGTGGACGGCAGCACGTCGTCGAACATCACGGCAACGGCACTGGACGCCAACAATGCGGGAGTCGCGGGCGCAACGGTCACGTTCAGCAGCTCCACCGGCGGCGCAGTTGCCGTGGTCACGGGCACCACCAACGCAAACGGGCAGGCGACTGCCACTTTGACAAATCTGTCCGCCGCGGCGGGCACCAACCTCACCGTCACCGCGACGGCCGGCGGCGTGTCCGGCACGGCCACCGTCGGCGTGGTGGCGATTCAACAGTCCCTGAGCATTCAAACCGACCAGGCGCAGATCCCGTCGGACGCATCCAAGCCGGCCAACATCTCGGCAATACTGCTCGACGCGAATAACAACGCGCAGGCGGGAGTCACGGTGAAGTTCTCCGCCACCTCGGGAGTTCTTGCGGTCACGCAGGCCGTTACCGATGTGAACGGCATCGCCAAGGCAACGCTGACTGCGGGAACGGATCCGAGCAACCGCGCCATCACCGTGACGGCGACCGCGGGAGCGGCGACTGCCAATGTAATCGTCGCGGTCAGCGGAACGACTTTGACGTTGACCGGACCCACCAACCTGGTCCTCAACAACAGCGGCAGCTGCGGCGTGGTGCTCGCGAATTCCGCCGGCCAGGGCATTGCCGGCGCAACCGTGACGCTGGCTTCCGCGAACGGCAATACCTTGAGCGCGGCGACCCTGACCACCGACAACAACGGCCGCGGAACTTTCACGCTGACGGGTACCAAGGGTGGCGCCGATACCATCACCGCCACGGGACTGGGGCTGACGCAAACCATATCGGTGGCGGTCAGCACTCAGAGCTTCAACATCACCGCCCCCGCCAACAATACCAACGTGAATCTCGGTACTGCGCAGATGGTGACGGTCACCTGGCTCAACAACGGCGCACCCGTCGTGGGTCAGCCGGTCACCTTCGCGGCGACCCGCGGCGTTCTCGCGCCGACCACGCCCGTGATGACCGACGCCAACGGCCACGCCGTGGTTTCGATCAGTTCGACCGGCGCGGGACCTTCGATCGTCCAGGCGACGGCCACCGGGGTCACCGCGGAGGTCGATCTCGACTTCGTCGCGCTGGTCCCGAGCCAGATCTCCGTGCAGGCAGGACCTGCCGCCGTCGCGGTCGGCGGCCAGAGCACGATATCGGCGCTGGTGCGCGATGCGGCCAATAATCTGGTCGAGGGAGCGACGGTGAACTTCCAGGTGGTCACCGATCCGACCAATGGCCAGCTTTCCGTGGCGTCGGCGACCACCGACGCGCAGGGGCGGGCGCTCACGGTTTACACGGCCGGCAATACCAGCAGCGGCGCCAACGGCGTCACCGTGACGGCAACGGTGGCCGCGACCAGCATCACGGGCCAAGCGTCACTGACCGTGGGCGGCCAGGCCGTATTCTTGTCCATGGGCACGGGCAATTCCATCGACGTCAGCCAGGGCGTGGCGATTTATCAGGTCACGTACACCGTGCTTGCGGTCGACAGCCAGGGCGCGGCACTTGCCAACGTGCCGATCACAGTTTCGGTGCTGCCGGTGGCGTATGGCAAGGGCGCAATGACGTGCGCGACAACCTGGTTCCCTGTCTATAGTACGGCGACGGCAGATCCCGACTCCTACAATGGAGAGAAACTCTGCTTGAATGAGGACACGGACTACACCGGCAACATCAATTCGCTGGGCGGTCCGATTCCCCCGAGCACCTGTGCCGTCAAGGACTACAACTGCAACGGCAAGCTGGACCCCGGCAATGTCGCGGTCGCGAGTCCAAGCTCCGGCAACACTGATTCGAATGGCCGTCTGGACATCAAGGTGACCTATCCACGGGATCATGCGAACTGGGTCCAAGTGACGCTGGTGGCAGCCACGACGGTGCAGGGCACCCAAAGCAGCACCCGAGCGACGTTCCTGCTGGTTGGAGCGGCGTCCGACTACGCCTCCTGCAACATCGGACCGCCAGGCCCGGTCAGTCCCTACGGGACAGGAACCACCTGCGCGAATCCTCTCTAGAGGTCATGGGCTGCCGGGTTGGCTTAGGGTTCGCGCGGCGCGAATCCTAAGCCGGCAGCAGCGCGCAGCTTGCCGGAAGAGAAGGTTGGTATGCTCTTGCATACCATGCGCGGCAGACACAATGTATTTCTCATCGGCCCCATGGGCTCGGGCAAGACGGCCGTGGGACGGCATCTTGCGCGCCTGCTGCACTTCACCTTCCATGACAGTGATGCGGACATCGAGGCCAAAACCGGCGTGGATATCGCGTTTATTTTCGACAAGGAGGGCGAGACCGGATTCCGGGTCCGCGAGAGGGAATCCATCGATCGTTTGACGCGCCTGGAGTCGATCGTGCTGGCGACCGGCGGCGGCGCCGTAATCGACGCCGACAATCGGCGCGTGCTCGCCGAGCGCGGCGTGGTGGTGTATCTGGCGACTTCGATCGACCAGCAGCTGGAGCGCACCCGGCATGCGCGGCATCGGCCCCTGTTGAACGATACCGACCCCGAACAAAAACTCCATGAACTGATGCAGCGCCGGGCGGTTCTGTACGCGGAAATCGCCGATTTGACCGTTTCGACGGACGGCCGGCGGGTGCAGCTCGTGGCCGAAGAAATTCACCACGAACTGCGGCGGCCGCAGGTACCTTAAGATCGGTATGATCAACGCCGTGCAAACGCTTCAAGTCGACGTCGGACATTCACGCTACCCGATCGCGATCGGCCCGGGACTGCTGACGAATCGCGAGCTGCTGGATACGCACATCCGCGGCCGGGACCTATTGATCGTGACCAATACGACGGTGGCGAAGCTGTATCTCGCGAAATTGACCCAGAGTCTCGCCGGAAAAAAGGTCGCAGAATGCATCCTTCCGGACGGCGAGCAGCACAAGACGCTGCAAACCGCGGGCTGGGTGTTCGACGCGTTGGTGGCCTCGAAAATGAATCGCGATGCGACGGTGCTGGCCCTCGGGGGCGGGGTGGTCGGCGACATCGCGGGCTTCGCGGCGGCGTGCTACCAGCGCGGCGTCGGCTACGTGCAAATACCGACGACGCTGCTCGCCCAAGTCGACTCTTCGGTCGGCGGCAAGACCGGCGTCAATCATTCCGGCGGGAAGAATCTAATCGGCGCGTTTTATCAGCCGCAAGGCGTGATCACGGACACCGATACGCTGGCCACGCTGCCGGATCGGGAACTGCGCGCCGGCCTCGCCGAGGTGATCAAGTACGGATGCGTGTGGGATCCGCTGCTGTTCGAATGGCTGGATAACAACATGCCCAAGCTGCTCGCGCGAGACGTCGATGCGCTGACCTACACCATATCGAGGTCCTGCGAAATCAAGGCGACGGTGGTGGCCAAGGACGAACGCGAACAAAACTTAAGGGCGATCCTGAACTTCGGGCATACCTTTGGCCACGCGGTCGAGGCGGCTACCGGATACGAGACCTATTTGCACGGCGAAGCCGTGGGCTTGGGGATGTTGATCGCAGCGACCTTGTCGCACCGCCTGGGACTGATCGACGGCGCCCTCAAGGATCGCGTGCGCGACATCCTGATCAAAGCGGGATTGCCCACCGAAGCGCCGCACGTCGGCAAGCCCAAGGCGCTGGAACTCATGCAGATGGACAAGAAAGTACTGGCCGGCAGCATACGCCTGGTGCTGCTCGAAAAGCTGGGCCGGGCCATCGTGACGGCCGACTACAGCCAAGCAGCGCTCGATGCGACGCTCGAGGAGTATTTCGCGTGAGCGCCCTCGCCGCCTATGCCGCTCTCGATGAGCATTCGCGCGGGCGCCGCTACGCGGAACCCGCGCCCGATTACCGTTCGGAATATCAGCGCGATCGCGATCGCATCGTGCATTCGACGGCGTTCCGCAGACTGGTCTACAAGACCCAGGTTTTCGTCAATCACGAGGGCGATTTGTACCGAACGCGGCTGACGCATTCGCTCGAAGTGGCGCAGATCGCGCGCACCATCGCCCGGGCGCTCAAGCTCAATGAGGTTCTGTCCGAGGCGATCTGTCTCGCCCATGACTTGGGGCATACACCGTTCGGGCATGCCGGACAGGATGCGCTGAACGAATGCATGATGGATTTCGGCGGCTTCGAGCACAATATGCAGTCGCTGCGCGTCGTCGACGAACTCGAGGAGCAATACGCGGAATTCAACGGGCTGAACCTGAGCTTCGAATGCCGCGAGGGAATCCTGAAGCATTGCTCCTACAACAATGCGATTCAGCTCGGTGAATTGGGCGAGCGATTCGTCAACCGCCAGCAGCCCGGATTGGAGGCGCAGCTCGCAAACTTCGCCGACGAGATCGCCTACAACAACCACGACGTGGAGGACGGCATTCGCGCCGGCCTCATCACCGTGGATGAGCTGCTGGAGGTGCCGCTGTTCGGCGAATACCACGCCGAAGTGCAGGCAAAGTACCCGACTCTCGAGGGAGGCCGGCGGCAGGTGCATGAAATCCTGCGGCGGATGATCAACCGCCTGGTCACCGATTTGATCGATTCTTCCGCCGCGCGGCTCGGCGCCTCGGGGGTCCGTTCCATCGCCGAAGTGAGGTCGCATCCCAAGCCTCTGATCGGCTTCAGCGACGCCACGCTCGAATTGAATTATTCCCTGAAGACCTTTTTGCGCGACCATGTCTACAAACACTACAAGGTGCGGCGCATGACCGCGAAGGCGCGCCGCGTCATTCGCGAGCTTTTCGACGTGTTTTTCAGCGATCCCACGCTGATGCCGGACGAGCACAGGGCGACCGGTTCGCGGCTGGAATTGGTGCAGGGACCGGCGGGCCGCGCCCGTGCGGTGGCGGACTACATTGCGGGCATGACCGATCGCTATGCCATTCTCGAGCATCGCCGGCTATTCGATCCGGCCGAACGAACCTGACCGCGGCGACATGAACGGCATTCCATTGGCTTTATTCCCCGAGCTTCATTCCATGAGAATGGTGCCATGAGCGTGGCTCTGAAGAACGACCTGTTGCTGCGCGCCCTATTGCGCGAACCGACGCCGCGCCGGCCGATCTGGCTGATGCGTCAGGCGGGCCGCTATCTGCCCGAGTACCGGGCAACGCGGGCGCGGGCCGGGGGCTTCCTGGAGATGTGCACCAATCCCCAAATCGCTTGTGAAATCACCCTGCAGCCGGTCGATCGATTTCCGCTCGACGCCGCCATTTTGTTTTCGGACATCCTCACCATTCCGCACGCGATGAATCTGGGCTTGGAGTTCGAGGCCGGCGAGGGCCCCAAGTTCGAGCGTCCGGTGCGCACCGCGGCGGATATCGCCAAACTCGGCGTGCCGGACCCGGCTTCCGATCTCAAGTACGTGATCGACGCGGTGGCGCTGGTGCGCCGCGAATTGGGCGGCCGAGTACCTCTCATCGGTTTCGCAGGAAGTCCGTGGACGGTGGCGACGTACATGGTGGAAGGCGGCGGCAGCAAGACCTTCGGTCACATCAAGCGCATGATGTACGAGGCGCCGCGGGATCTTCATCGGCTGCTCGAAGTGCTCGCCAAAGCCACCATCCTGTACTTGAATGCGCAGATTGCCGCCGGTGCGCAAGCGGTGATGCTGTTCGATACCTGGGGCGGCGTGCTGACGCCGGCGCAGTACGAGGAGTTCTCCCTGCGCTACATGGCCGAGGTGGTCGATGCGCTGACGCGCAAGGCGGACGGACGCCGGGTCCCCAACATCGTCTTCACCAAGGGCGGCGGCGCCTGGGTGAAGAAAATCGCCGCCATCGGCTGCGACGCCGTCGGCATTGACTGGACCACGGATCTGGGCGAGGCGCGCCAGGCAGTCGAGGGCCGGGTCGCTTTGCAGGGCAATCTCGATCCCTCTGCTCTGTTCGCGACGCCGGACACCCTGCGCGCGGAGACTCTGCGGGTGCTTGCGAGCTATGGCGAGGGTGCCGGGCATGTCTTTAATCTCGGACACGGCATCACACCGGATGTCGATCCTGAGCGCGTGGCGCTGCTCGTGGAGACGGTGCAGAGCTACAACCCTTCGCGGGCTTGATTCGCGCGCCTTGGGGTAAAGCTAACCTACCCCTGCTCCCGTCGGGGGCTTGGTCGAGAAGCCCGGTTCCCATCGCGTTGAGGCCTGAACCAGCGCTGGGGCCAGCGCGCTGCGATTCAGCGAAGAGGGGTTCTTCGCGATCGTCGAGCGGGGAGAGCAGTTGCCATTAATAGTTATATGGCGCTTTGCCCGGATACTTGGTCAAGCACACAATCTAGGGCGTTTGTACAGAAATTCGGACGACGCTTAGGAGGCAGTACCGCCAGTACCGCCAGTCGCGCCAGCGCCGGTAGTGTCGCCGGCCGCGCCGCCAGTACCGCCAGCCGCGCCGGCAGCGGCGCCAGGACTGGCGGTCCCGGCAACGCTGGGCGGAGCTTGCCGCAATTCGTCGCGCAGTGCGCGGCGAAGGATCTTGCCGACGTTGGTCTTGGGCAGCTCGCTGCGGAAGTACACGTGCCGCGGCACCTTGTAGCCCGTCAATTCGGTGCGACAGAAGGCAATCAGCGCCTCCGCGGTGAGGCTCTGATCTTTCTTGACCACGAACAGAGCGACCACTTCGCCGGAATTCTCGTCAGGTTGCGCAACCGCGGCGACTTCCAGCACGCCGGGGTGCTCGGCGGCCACGCTTTCGACCTCGTTCGGATACACATTGAAGCCGGACACCAGAATCATGTCCTTCTTGCGGTCCTCGATGAATACGAAACCCGCGGCGTCCATGTGGCCGATATCGCCGGTGCGCAGCCAATCGCCGAACATCACCAGGTCGGTCTCGTCCGGCTGATTCCAATAACCGCGCATGACCTGCGGTCCGAACACGCAGATTTCACCGGTGCCATTCACCGGCAATTCTTTGCCGGCATCGTCGCGGATCGAGATGTCGGTTGAGGGAACGGGTAGGCCGATGGAACCGTTGAAATCGAGACCTACGGGATTGGCCGTGGCGACCGGTGCGGTTTCCGTCAGGCCCCAACCCTGAGTCACCACGCAGCCCGTGACTTGCTTCCAGCGGGCGGCCACCACCCCTTGCAAGGCCATGCCGCCCGCAAAGGTGACTTGCAGCGTACTGAAATCCACGGTCTCGAAACCCGGAGTATGCAGCAAGGCATTGAAGAGCGTATTGACGCCGCTGATGAAATTGAATTTGTATTTTTTCAGCTCGGCTACGAAGGATTTGAAATCCCGCGGATTGGTGATCAGTACGTTGCGTGCACCCAGGGAGAGGAACGCCAGGCAATTGCTGGTGAGCGCGAAGATGTGATACAGCGGCAGCGCGGTAATCACAATTCTCTCTTCCTTGGCCTTGAGAAAGGGCGTTATCCAGGCTGAAGATTGCAGCACATTGGCCACCATGTTGCGGTGGGTGAGAATCGCGGCCTTCGCCACTCCGGTGGTGCCTCCGGTGTATTGCAGGAAGGCGATGTCCTGGCCACCCAAGGGCACCGGGTCGAGTTTGAGCCCCAACCCCCCGCCCAACGCGCCCTTGAACGAGGACGCCCCCGGCATGTTCCATGGGGGAATCTGCTTGCGCACGTACTTGAGTACGAAATTCACGATGAAGCCGCGCGGCATACCCAACAAATCGCCGATGCGCGTGACGAGCACTTTTTTCAAATCCGTGTGCGGCAGCACTTGCTGCAGCACATGGGCAAAGTTCTCGACGATGACGATGGCCTTCGCCCCGGAATCCTTCAGCTGATGCTCGAGTTCGCGGGCGGTATAGAGCGGATTGGTGTTGACGACCACCATGCCGGCTCGCAACACGCCGAACAGCGCGATCGGATACTGCAGAATGTTGGGCATCATGAGCGCAACACGATCGCCGGGACGCAAGCCGGACTTGTGCTGCAGCCAAGCCGCGAAGGCGCGGCTGAGCGCATCGAGCTGGGCATAGCTCAATGTGGCACCCAGGTTGGTGAAGGCGGGCGAGTGGCGATGCGCGGTGCATGCCTCCTCGAACAGGTCACGCAGCGAGGCATAGCCGTCGGGGTCGATGTCCGCCGGTACGCCGGGTGGGTATTGCTTCAGCCAATTTCGATCCACGCCGTACTCCTAATTTTTGTCCCGCGTGTATAGCATCCGTTCTGCATGCCAGCAATGTTCTTGTCCCAAGGGAGTAAGCTTGCACCCAAGTCCTGCATCGTTGGAATGGAGCTGCGCAGATGGGAATAGGGCGATCGGTATTCTTGGGCGCCTGTCTCGGGTTGTCGGGCTGCGTCATAGGCTACGGCCCCTGCCTGTTCCAGCAGCCGGTCAAGAATACGCTGACCGGGCACGTCCACTTTCGCGACTACCCGGCCGCCGACGGCGTGGACAATGTGCCCGTGTTGTCGCTGGATCGCACCGCCTACATCTATGCGCCTGCGCAAAGCCATCACTGTCTCTCGGCGAACGACATTCAATTGGTCGGCGTCGCGGAATTTCCGCGGGACGTCATCGAGAATTCGCATGTGGCCGTCGATGGGGTGCTGTTTCAGGCGGGGTCGGGGCGCCAGCACACAGCCTTCCTGATGGACGTGACCACCATATTACCCGTCGCCGCGCCGCACTGATCCTAACGAGGCTCGAGATTGGATTCGGCGCGAATCGGGCTACAATTCGCCGGGACTCGATTCAAACCAGGGGAGTGAACATTCCATGAAAAATTCCGTTCTCGTAGGACTCGTTGCGGCGCCCTTGATGGCGTTTGCGTTGTCGCTGCCTGCCTCGGCCGCGGATTCGACGGCTCCGACCACATGCAAGGATGGCACGACTTCCACGGCCACCGGCCGCGGTGCCTGCAGCGGCCACGGCGGCGTACAGAAGGCCTCGAGCACGGCTGCGGCGCCTGCAACGGCCGCGCCCGCCGCGCCTGCAGCACCGGCCGCAGCAGCCAAGCCGGCGGCTCCTGCCGCGACCAGCCCGGCCGCCGCGACACCGGCGAGTACGCCGGCCGCCGCCAAGTCATCGACGGCGTCGAAGTCCGCTCCCACCGCCGCCGCCAGCAACACGGATCCGACCGGCGCGACCGCCAAGTGCAAGGACGGTACCTATTCGAAGTCGCAGCACCACAGCGGGACCTGTTCGAGCCACGGCGGCGTCGCTGAATGGCTAAAGGCTCAGTAATCATCATCGAGGCTGTGGGGAGCCCCTGGGCGTGAGCGGGGGGCGCAAGGCATGGGGGGCGCAAGGCATGGGGGGCGCAAGGCACCCCCCGAGCCTCGCGGCCCCCCATTGCCCAGGCGCTCCGCGTGCCAGCTACCACTAGCTAGTGGCGCAGCAGGGGCTTCAAGGCCGGCCAGACATTGTCCAGCAATTTGGGTTGTCCCTGCTCGTTGGGATGAATTCCGTCGGCTTGCATCAGAGCCGGGTTCAGCGCGATGTCGTTCAGCAGAAAAGGCACCAACGGCAGCTTCTTGTCGCGCGCCAGATCGCTGTAGGCCAGGCGAAATTGCTCCGTGAAATCGGGGCCGTAGTTCGGCGGCATGCGCATTCCGAGCAGTAAGACTTTCGCGCCGGCCGCCGCCGCCAGGTCGACCATGCGCGCGAGGTTCAAGCGCATTTGCGCGACGGGAAGCGCGCGCAGCCCGTCGTTGCCGCCCAATTCGAGAATGACGATCTTGGGTTGATGCAGCATCAAGGCCCGCGGCAGGCGCGCGAGGCCGCCGGCCGTGGTCTCGCCGCTAACGCTGGCGTTAACGACTTGGTATCCGTACTCTTGGTCCTTGAGCCTCGTCTGCAGCAACGCCACCCAGCCCTGTTCTACGCGCCCCAGCCCGTAGCCGGCACTGATGCTATCGCCGAACACGAGAATCACCGGGGTCTCGGCAGGCGCTGCGCCGTGGGCCGAGGCGGATGCAACAATCAGCACGAACAGGACGAAAAGCCGCTTCACGGGCGCTCCTCATGCAAGACAAACCAGTTCTCGAAGCGAGAAACGTCTCCAAGACCGTCGCCAGCCCCGAAGGGCAGCTCACCATTCTCGCCGATGTGAGCCTCAGTGTGCGAACCGGCGAGACTTTGGCCATCGTCGGCCCCTCCGGCGCGGGCAAGTCCACGTTGCTGGCCTTGCTGGCGGGACTCGATTCGCCGAGCACGGGCCAAGTTCTGATCGCCGGCGTCGATATCACCGGGCTCGACGAAGACGGCCGTGCCGCCATCCGCGGCAAGCACGTGGGATTCGTGTTCCAGTCGTTTCATTTGATTCCGTCGCTCACGGCCGTCGAAAATGTCATGCTGCCGCTCGAACTGCGGCAGAGCCGCGATGCGAGGGCTACGGCGGTCGCCGCCCTGGCCCAAGTGGGCCTGACACCGCGCCTGGCACATTATCCAAAGCAATTGTCGGGCGGCGAACAGCAGCGCGTGGCGATCGCGCGCGCCTTCGTGACGCATCCGGAGGTGCTGTTCGCGGATGAACCCACGGGGAACCTGGATACGGCCACCGGGCAGCGCGTAACCGATCTGCTGTTCGACCTCAATCGCAGCACGCGCAGCACCCTGGTGTTGGTCACTCATGACCGCGCGTTGGCGGCGCGCTGCAGCCGCGTCCTCTCGCTCGATGCCGGACACGCGGTGAACTGATGCTGCAAGCCGTGCGCTTCGCCTGCCGCAACTTATGGCGCGACCTGAAATCCGGCGAGCTGTCGGTACTGCTGCTGGCGCTGTCGGTGGCCGTTCTGTCCCTGACGGCCGTCGGTTTTTTCACCAGCCGCATTTCGCAAGGCGTGCGCGCCCAGGCGGCCGAAGTATTGGCCGCCGACCTGCGCCTGGAATCTCACAATCCCCTCGCACAGCGCTATTTTGCGGAAGCGCAGGCCCGCGGTCTCAAGAGCGCGCGAATTTTGTCGTTTCCGACGGCGATATTCAGCGGCGATGAAAGCCAATTGGCGGCGCTCAATGCCGTGAGTGCGAGCTACCCGCTGCGCGGCCACATGCGCATCTCGGACACGCCCTTCGGTGCCGCGCGCACCACCAATCAGGTACCCAACCGCGGCGAAGTGTGGATCGATGCACGCATCATCGCCCAATTGAAGGTTGCGCTGGGCGCGCCTTTGCGGATCGGTACGGCCTCGTTCCGCGTGACCCAGGTGCTCGATTACCGGCCGGATCAGGGCACGGGCTTCGTGAACCTCGCGCCCGCCGCCTTGCTCAACTATGACGACGTCGTATCGACTCAGCTGATCCAGCCCGGCAGCCGCGTGACCTACGCCGCCCTGTTCGCGGGGCCCGCGGCGGCCATAGCCGAGTTTCGCGACTACTTGGAGTCGACCAAGGCGCCGGGCGAGCGCCTGCGCGAGGTTGATGAATCGAGCCGGCAGCTCAATTCCGCGATCGACCGCGCCAGCCGCTTTCTCAATCTGGCCAGCCTCGCCTCCGTGCTGCTGGCCGCAGTGGCGGTGGCGATGGGCGCCCGGCGCTACGCAACCCGACACATCGACACGGTGGCATTGATGAAATGCATGGGGGCTTCGCAAGCCTTCGTGCTGGCAATTTCAATCATCGAATTGACCCTGTTGGCCGTCATCGCCGTGGCCATCGGCGCGATGCTGGGCTATCTCGCACAGGAGGGGCTTGCATGGGTTTTGCGTGATCTCATCCGCACAGAACTGCCTGCCGCGTCGCTGGCGCCGCTGCCCATCGCACTCGTCACGGTTTTGGCCATGCTCATCGGTTTCGCGCTGCCGCCGCTGCTGCAACTGAAGAACACACCGCCGGCCCGCGTGCTGCGCAAGAGCGTGAGCGCGCCGCCGCTGCGCTACGGCGTGAGCTACCTGCTGGGCCTGGCGGCGCTGTTCGCGATTCTGTGGAGCCTGGTGCGCGACACCGAGTTGGTGCTCTCGGTCTTGGCGGGCGTGCTGGGTGTGGGTCTGGTGCTGACGCTGGCAGGCTACGCTTTGGTGCGGCTCACGGGCCGGCTGCGCGGCGGAGTCGGAGTCGCCTGGCGCTACGGGCTCGCCAATGTTTCGCGGCGCGGCGGGGACAGCGTCGTGCAAATCGTCGCGTTCGGGTTGGGATTGATGGTGCTGCTGCTGCTGGCGGTGGTGCGCAACGATTTGCTCACCGACTGGCGGCACAGCCTGCCCGCCGACGCGCCCAACAATTTTCTGATCAATATCCGCCCGGAGGAGCGCCAAGCGCTGCAGGAATTCTTGCAATCGCACGCAATGGGACAGCCGCAGATGTTTCCGATGGTGCGCGCGCGCATCACCGCCATCAATTCGCGGCCCAGCGAATCTCTCAAGTTTCCGACCGAGTCCGGCCGTGGATTCTTGGAGCGGGAGCAGAACCTCACGTGGTCGGCCACCTTGATGGAAGACAACCAGTTGACGGCGGGGTCTTGGTGGACGCCCGCGGATGCCGGCCGTCCGCTGGTGTCCATCTCCTCCGAATATCAGGAGGCATTGCAGTTGAAGCTGGGGGACAAGTTGAGCTTCGATGTGGCGGGAGAACCGCTGACGGCGGAGGTCGCCAGCGTGCGCAAGATCCGTTGGGACAGCTTCAGGCCGAATTTCTTTCTGGTGTTTCCGCCCGGGCTGCTGGACGGCGCCGCCGGCACCTACATGACCAGCGTGTTCCTGACCCCGGCGCAGCGGCCGGCGCTGGCCGACCTGGTGCGCCAGTTTCCGACCATTTCGGTATTCGACGTCGACGCCATACTCAAGCAAATCCGCGACATCATGGATCGCGCTTCTCTCGCCGTTCAGTACGTCTTTCTGTTCACGCTGGCGGCCGGAATCGTCGTGCTGCTCGCGGCAGTGCAGTCGACGCGCGATGAGCGCCGTTATGAGAGCGCCATGCTGCGCACTCTGGGCGCCAGCCGCGGCACCGTGCTGCAGGGCGTCGCGGCGGAATTCTCGGCGCTGGGATTTTTATCGGGCACGCTGGCGGCGTTCGGGGCCACCGGCATCGGCTGGGTGCTGGCGCGGCGCCTGTTCTCCCTGCAGTACGCACTCGACCCCTGGGTGTGGGTGGTCGGGCTGGTCTGCGGCACGGTTCTCGTCGGATTGAGCGGCACGTTGGCGACGCGGCGCGTGGTCAACACCCCGCCCATCCACACGCTGCGCGACGAGTGATGCGCCGCGTCTCGGCGCACGACGCGTCAGCGCGCGTTGCGCCAGCGCGCGTTGCGCCAGCGCAAGTTGAGTCAACGCACGTCTAGAATCAGCCAACCCACTTCGATGGGGCTGCCGCGCGGCGGCAGTGCCTCGATGCGAACGTTGTAAATGCCCGCGTCAATTCCCGTGGAATTGAGCGTCACACGCAATTCGCCGTTCGAATCCTTCAACATGTTGTTGATGATCAGCGCGCGGCCCTGGTCCTTCTTGTCGACGAGGATGCGAAACTGGTCCAGTTTGGCGGTGTAGCTCAGATCGATATGTATATCCATCAGCTGCGGCGCACTGCGGTTCACGATGACCCGCGCTCGCTCGATGCCGGGTGCGCGATCCGGCGACACACGCTGGCTCGTTTCGGCCGCCGGCTGCACCAGCGAGCCTTGGGCCATCAATGCCTGCTTGTCGTCGAGTTGGCTGCGCACCGACTGGTACTTGCCGAACAGCGCCCAGAGCGCCACAAGCGCGAACAGCGCGAAGGCACACAAGCCGATCAGCACGTAAATGTGTTTCCACCATGGCGGCTGCGGCTCGCCCAGGTCCTGGGGTTGGCCGGCGGCTTCGAGCAGCTTGAGGCTGGCGTGCGCCCGCTCGGACAACCTGAGCTCATTGAGGTATTCGGGATGTTCGCGGCACCACTTCTCGAGGTCGCGGGCACCCTTGAAAGGCAGCTTGCCCTCCATATAGCGCTCGACGAGTTTGTGATCCTCGATGAATTTGCGGTCGAAGCGCGGCGGCGGGGCTTGCGGATTTCCCTGTGAAATTGTGCGAGCGTTCATACTCAGGCATTCCTGTGGAGCCTCATCATGACGCGTCCGGCGCGCGGAATATGTGAAATGATCGGCAAATGGCCGGTCTCGGCCCCGGCAGGACGCGCGCAGGCCGAGACGGCCGTCACGAATTATCGCTTTGTCTCGGAGCCCGCCATCACGCGGTCCACGACGTCGCACACGGCAGCGATGGCCGGAGCGCGGGTGCTGGACTTGCGCCACACCGCACCGACGGTGCGCGACGGCACGGGGTTGGCGAAGCGCCGCACGGTGAGGCCGCGCTGGGATCCGAAGGGCGTCTCCACCGCGAGTTCGGGCAGCAGCGTGATACCGAGACCGGCGATCACCATTTGACGCAGGGTTTCGAGACTGGTCGCGCGAAAGTCCTCGGCCTCGCGGACATCGACTCGGCTGCAGACTTCCAGGGCCTGGTCGCGCAGGCAGTGGCCGTCTTCCAGCAGCAGCAAGGTATGGCCTTTCAGATCCGACACCTTGATCGTGGATTTGGAGCCGAGCGCGTGATTCATCGGCAGGGCCACCGTGAAATCTTCCTCGTAGAGCTTGCGCGACTCGATGCCGTCCTGCGCGGCGGGGAGCGCCATGATCCCGAGATCTATTTCGCCGTCGCGCAAGCGCTTCAGCAGTGATTCGGTCTGGTACTCATACAGCATCAGACTCAAGGAAGGCAGCGCCTTGCGAAGCTTCGGCATCACCCGCGGCAGCAAGTACGGCCCGATCGTGGGAATCAATGCCATCTTGAGCTTTCCGGCGAAGGGATCGGAGTTGTTGCGGGCAAGCGCAATGATTTCATCCCCTTCATTCAACATGACACGCGCGCGTGCGACGACTTGCTTGCCGACGTCGGTGAGCTGCACGTTCTTCGGCTGGCGCTCGATGAGCTTCACTCCGAGGTATTCTTCGAGCTTCTTGAGCTGGGCGGACAAAGTCGGCTGACTCACGAAGGTGCGGTCGGCAGCCTTGCCGAAATGGCCCGTGTCGGCCAGCGCCACCAAATATTTAAGGTCCTTGAGATTCATTCGTGCGCCCCCAATCTACATTCGATCGCAATAGACGCAGTCTATCAAAATCATCATTATTATCCAATTCATTAATGACAATGGCGCTGCTATGGTGGCTGCCTGTACCGAAAAACCTGCTCGAGGATCAATCAAATGTCTCTGATAAACACTGAAATCAAACCCTTCAAGGCCACCGCGTACCACAACGGCAAGTTCGTGACGGTGACCAACGAAACGCTCAAGGGCAAGTGGTCCGTGGTGGTGTTCTACCCCGCGGATTTCACCTTCGTGTGCCCAACGGAACTCGGCGATCTGGCCGACAACTACGCCGAATTCAAGAAGCTGGGTGTGGAAATCTATGGCGTATCCACCGACACCCATTTCGCCCACAAGGCGTGGCATGACACGTCCGACACCATCGTGAAGGTGCAGTACCCACTGGTCGGCGACCCGACCGCGACGCTGGCGCGCAACTTCGAGGTGCTGATCGAAGAAGAAGGCCTTGCGCTGCGCGGCACCTTCGTCATCAATCCCGAGGGCCGGATCAAGGTCATGGAGGTGCACGACAATGGAATCGGCCGCGACGCGAAGGAGCTGCTGCGCAAGGTGAAAGCCGCGCAGTATGTCGCCTCGCATCCGGGCGAGGTGTGCCCGGCGAAATGGACCCCGGGTGCTCAGACGCTGTCGCCCTCCCTGGATCTGGTCGGCAAGATCTGAGCACGCCATGCTCGACAGCAATTTAAAGAGTCAACTGAAGGGCTACCTGGAGCGAATTTCGCAGCCGGTGGAGATCGTGGCGTCCGTCGACGACGGCGACAAGTCCCGCGAAATGCTCGAGCTGCTGGCCGACCTCGAATCGGTGTCAGAGCTGATCAAGATCGAGGTGCGGCGCGGCGACGCGGAGATCGCGGAGTTGAAGGGTGAAGCAGAGCTGAAGGGCGGCGCGGAGCTGAAGGGCGGCGCGGAGCTAACGCCCTCGTTCGCGCTGCGGCGGCCCGGGAGCGAATCCCGGGTGCGTTTCGCCGGGTTGCCCATGGGCCATGAGTTCACCTCGCTCGTGCTCGCCCTGCTGCAGACCGGCGGCTATCCGCCGAAGGCCGATCTGCCCGTCGTCGATGCCATACGCAATCTCGATGGCGAGTACCATTTCGAGACCTTCGTGTCGCTCACCTGCCAGAGCTGTCCCGAGGTGGTGCAGGCGCTGAACTTGATGGCGGTGCTCAATCCCAAGGTGCGCCACACCATGATCGACGGCGCCGTGTTTCAAGGCGAAGTGGAGCGCCGCCAAGTGATGGCGGTACCGGCGGTATTCTTGAACGGCCAGCCATTCGCTCAAGGGCGCCTGGAGCTGGCGGAAATCGTCGCCAAATTGGATGCGGGCGCGGCGGCGCGCGAAGCCGCCGCGCTGGACGCAAAGGCGCCCTTCGACGTCTTGGTTGTCGGCGGCGGACCCGCCGGCGCGGCGGCCGCGATCTATGCGGCGCGCAAGGGCATCCGCACCGGCATCGCCGCCGAGAGGCTCGGCGGGCAGCTGCTCGACACCGTGGGCATCGAGAATTTCATCTCGGTCAAGGAGACCCAGGGCCATAAGCTCGCCACCGGTCTCGAACAGCATGTCACCACCTACGATGTCGATGTGATGAATCTGCAGCGCGCGGAGGCGCTGATTCCGGGCGATCTGATCGAAGTGAAACTCGCGGGAGGAGGAGCCCTCAAGGCGCGCTCGGTGATCATTGCGACCGGCGCGCGCTGGCGCGAAATCAACGTGCCGGGCGAGCGCGAATACCGCAACCGCGGCGTCGCCTATTGTCCGCACTGCGACGGACCCCTGTTCAAGGGCAAGCGGGTGGCGGTAATCGGCGGCGGCAACTCCGGCGTCGAGGCGGCGATCGATCTCGCGGGACTCGTGAGCCATGTGTGGCTGATCGAGTACGATGCGCAACTGCGCGCCGATGCGGTCCTCAAGGCGAAGCTGCAGAGCCTGCCGAATGTGACCATCATCACCGGCGCACAGACCACCGAAGTGAGCGGCGATGGCGAGCGTGTGACCGGACTCGCCTACAAGGACAGGCGGAGCGGCGCTCTGCACACCCTGGAGCTCGCCGGCGTGTTCGTGCAGATCGGCCTGGTGCCGAATACCGACTGGCTGAAGGGCGCGGTCAAACTCTCGCCGCGCGGAGAAGTCGAGGTGGATGCGCGCGGCCAGACATCGGTGCCCGGCGTGTTCGCGGCCGGAGACTGCACCGTCGTGCCCTACAAGCAAATCGTCATTGCGGTGGGCGAGGGTGCCAAGGCCAGCTTGAGCGCCTTCGATCATCTCATCCGTGCGCCGCTACCCGCCGCCGCGTAGGTGTATTCTGCATCGATGACTTCAGCCGCACTTGCCCATCGACTGTCCGCAGGCGTCGTGGTGGTGAACCGGGCGCAGGGGAGCCTGAAATTTCTGCTGCTGCGCGCCTATCGCAATTGGGATTTTCCCAAAGGGCTGGTCGAGGCGGGTGAGGCGCCGATCGATGCGGCTCTGCGCGAAGTCCGGGAGGAGACGACGCTCGAGGATCTGTCATTCGACTGGGGTTCCGAGTTCATCGACACCGGCCCCTACAACAAGGGCAAGATCTCGCGGTACTACATTGCGCACAGCCAGAAGACGCAGGTGCGACTGCCGATCAATCCCGAACTCGGCAGGCCGGAGCATCATGAAGCGCGCTGGGTCGATTTTGCCGAGGCCTTGAGGCTGGTGTCGCCGCGCTTGCAGCCGGTCATGCACTGGGCCCATGCCGTTCTGAATCCCGAGCCGGTCGATCGCGCCTAATTGATATTGACGGTGCCCCGGCCGATTTCAAGCACGTCGCCGCCCACAAAGATGTCGTGCCGGGTATTCACCTGCAGATAAAGGGAGGACGGACGGCCCACAAATTCGCCCTGCGAAATCCGCAAGTCCACCGGCAGCGGCCGCTGCATCGCCAAGCACCATCCGCCGAAGTTGGCGGTCGCCGAGCCGGTTGCGGGGTCCTCGAGAATGGCGGCGCCCTGCGGGAAGAAGAACCGCGCCAGCGCGCTGCTGGCGCCGTCGAAGGCGAACACATAGGCCATACTGACCCCTTCCTCGCCGCGGATGTCGTGAAAGGCCCGCGGCTCCGGCGCAGCGCGGCGCACCGCCTCGATCGAGGTCAGCGGCACGATCAACTGCTCTCGTCCAGCCTTGATCCACAGAGGCCGTTCGCCGATATCGCGGGTCTCGAGTCCGAGCGCCTGCGCCAATGCGTCGTGCGACTCTCCGACTTCGCGCCAAGTCGGCCGTGGGGCGGTCAATATCCAGCGGTCGCCCTGGGCGCGCACATCGATCAGGCCGGCTTCCATTTCCAGCCGCAGCGACTCCCCGCCCAATCCGAGCGCGCGGCAGACATGCGCCGTGCCCAGGGTCGGGTGTCCCGCGAAGGGCATTTCGTAGGCCGGCGTGAAGATCCGAACGCGCGCGTCCGCACGCGAGGACGGCAGAATAAATGTCGTTTCGGACAAGTTGAACTGCCGGGCGAGGGCCTGCATGACCTCGGTGTCGAAATCGGCCCCGTTCTCCATTACGCAGAGCGGGTTGCCGGTCAATGCCCCGTGATTGTGGGTAAAGACGTTGACAATGCGAAACGGGTGAGTCGCCATGATTGACCCTGCTTGAGCCGGGTTCATGAGTATTGCACGATCGCCGCCGATCCCGACAACACCGCCCGACCGTTCCGCACCGCCAACGAAGGGTTCGATGGCGTGGTTTGCCGCGCTCAAGGCCGCCAGAGGGCGCGGCCACCAGAGGGCACGCTACGGACGCACCACCACGACGGGCGCCGGCGCCACGACCGCTACACGGGGACCGTAATATCCGCCGTAATACCCGCGGTGATAGTAGCCCGCCGGGGCGACCACGCAACCGGACATGACAATGGCCACTAAACTCAACGGAATCAATAACTTGAATAGACTCTTCATGACCGTTCTCCGGTAAGAAATTGCGCCTCAGGGAGAACAACGCGGCCGCCGGGCGCGCGATGACAGCATGAACGAGAAGTCATGTCAGGGAGTGGAAGACCTTTTGCACGTCATCGTCCTGTTCGAGCTTGTCGATCAGGGTCAAGACCTCGGCCGCCTGATCCTCGGGCAGCTCGACCGGCACTCCGCAAATGTATTCATGCTCGGCGGACAGCGGCGTGATGCCGCGCTTTTCGAGCGCTTCCTGGAGCCTGCCGAAATCGTTGAATGCTCCGCGGATCACCAATTGCGGCTCGCCCTTGTCCCCGGTGCTGTCGCCCATCTCTTCGAGACCGTAATCGATCAGATCCAGCTCGAGTTCGTCTTGGTCCTTGACGCCGGCCGGGTCCAGACGAAACACCCCCATTTTCTTGAACATGAAGCTGACGCTGCCGGTGGTGCCGAGATTGCCCGCGCCCTTGGCGAAGATATTGCGTACGCTTGCCACGGTGCGGGTGGGGTTGTCGGTGGCGGTCTCGACCAAGAGCGCGACTCCGTGCGGTGCATACCCTTCGTAGAGGATTTCCTGATAGTTGGCCGCCTCCTTGCCCGAGGCGCGGCGAATCGCCGCGTCGGTCTTGTCCTTGGGCATGTTGACGGCACGTGCATTCTGCAATACCCGGCGCAGCGTGGGGTTCGAAGCGGGGTCGGGTCCGCCCGCGTGCACCGCAATTGCGATATCCTTGGCAACACGGGTGAACTGCTTTGCCATCCGGTTCCAACGCGCGAACATGGCATGTTTTCTGACTTCGAATATGCGTCCCATGGCGCACATGGTAGCAATACCCAGTCAAACCGCTAGACTTGCAATTTCCTTAAGGCAATTCCCATGAGCGCAGTTCCAGCGGACGAAACCCCGAGCCCGGCGAGCTTCCGTGACCTCGCACTGTCCGAGCCGGTGCTGCGCGCCTTGACCGACGTCGGCTATGAGTCGCCGTCCCCGATTCAGGCCGCGACCATTCCCGTGCTGCTGTCCGGGGCCGATATGCTCGGACAGGCCCAGACGGGCACCGGCAAAACCGCCGCCTTTGCCCTGCCGGCGCTGACGCGCATCGATCTTTCCAAACATGACCCGCAGGTACTGGTGCTGGTGCCCACCCGTGAACTCGCGCTGCAAGTGGCCGAGGCATTCTTGAAATACGCGGCGCATCTGAAGGGCTTTCATGTGCTGCCGATTTACGGCGGCCAGAGCTACCAGCCGCAGCTCAATGCCTTGCGCCGCGGCGTGCACGTTGTCGTCGGAACGCCGGGACGCGTCATCGATCACATGAATCGCGGCACGTTGAAGCTCACGGGGCTCACGCTGTTGGTGCTGGACGAGGCCGACGAAATGCTGCGAATGGGCTTCGTCGATGCCGTCGAAAGCATCCTCGAGCAGACGCCGCCGCAGCGCCAGGTGGCGTTGTTCTCCGCCACCATCCCCGCGCCGATTCGCCGCATTGCGTCGAGACATCTGCGCGCGCCGATCGAAGTCACCATCAAGAGCAAGACCAGCACCGCAACCAACATCCGCCAGCGCTATTGGATGGTGAGCGGCATGCACAAGCTGGATGCGCTGACGCGCATCCTCGAAGCGGAGATTTTCGACGGCATGCTGGTATTCACCCGCACCAAACAGGCCACCGTGGAACTTGCCGAAAAACTCGAAGCACGCGGTTTTGCCGCCGCTCCGCTCAACGGCGACATTCCGCAGCCGCTGCGCGAGCGGACCGTGGCGCGGCTCAAGGCCGGCCAAATCGATATCGTGGTGGCCACCGATGTGGCCGCGCGCGGCCTGGATGTCGATCGAATTGGCCATGTCGTGAACTACGACGTGCCCTATGACACGGAATCTTATGTGCATCGCATCGGCCGCACCGGCCGTGCGGGACGCAAGGGGGAGGCGATTCTTTTCATCGCTCCCCGCGAGCGCAATATGCTGCGCGCCATCGAGCGCGCCACACGGCAGGTGATCGAGCCGATGAACCTGCCCACCGTCGACACGGTCAACGCACTGCGGATCACGAAATTCAAACAGCGGGTGACGGAAACCATCGCCAAGGGGGATACCGCGGTTTTTCGGCCGGTGCTGGAGCAATTGGAGGCGGAAACCGGTTTGCCGCTGCTCGAAATCGCCGCCGCGCTCGCGAGCCTGTCGCAGGGCACGACGCCGCTATTGCTGGCGGGCAAGCCGGAGCGGGCGGCGGCGCCCGAGACCCACCGCGAGCGGCCAGGTGAGGAGCGGTCACGCGACGAGCGGCCGGCGACCGAAAGATCGCGGCCCTCCGAGAGAGCTGTCGCGGCCGGCACGGATTCCCCGCCGGCGCGCCAACCCCGCGCCAAGTCCGCCACCTCTCTCATGGAAACCTTTCGCATCGAGGTGGGGTCGGCACACGGCATCAAGCCGGGTAATATCGTCGGTGCGATCGCCAATGAGGCGGGTATCGAAGGCGTGCACATCGGCCGTGTGGACATTCGGGAAGACCATAGTTTCGTCGACTTGCCGGAAGGCATGCCGAAGCAGATATTCAAGGATCTGCAGAAGGTGAGGGTCGCGGGCCGGGAGCTGCGCATCAGTCGGGTCAGCGAGAAACCGCCGAAGCCGCCGCGGGATACGACTGGGCGGCACCCCGCTGGCCGGCACCCGGGTGGGCACCCCGGCGCCCCGCATGCCGAGCGCAAACTGCTCAAGCGACGCGCGAAAGTTTGAGGTTCGGTTCCATCAAGCAACATCGAGGAGGGCATCATGGGTAAGGGCATGGATCGAAAGAAAGAGGAAAAGAAGAAACCGACGAAGACTCTGGAAGAAAAGCGCGCCGCGAAGAAAGAGAAAAAAGCGGCCAGAGGCTAGCGCGCCGCACGGATTTCTTCGATAACGCCGGACGCCGCGCGAGGCGGGATTTCACACGACCCGCGAGCGGCGTCCGCCGTCTGCGAAATCTCTGACATTGGCGGCCATTTCGTCGAGGCAGCGCTGCCGTGCTTCGCGCGCCGCCCACGCCACGTGCGGAGTCACGATGAGATTCGGGATGGCCGGGTCCAGCAGCGGTTCGCCGCCCGGCGGATCGGCATCCAACGGCGGTTCTTGCGGCAGAACATCGATTCCCGCGCCGCCGAGCCGGCCCGCTTTGAGCGCTTGCGCCAGAGCCTGACCGTCCACCAGCGCGCCTCGAGCCGTGTTGATCAGCAGCGCGTCGGGTTTCATGAGCGCCAGTTCCCGTGCCCCGATCAGGCCGCGCGTTGTATCGTCGAGCGGGCAGTGCAGCGAAACGATGTCCGACCGTGCCAGCAGCTCCTCGAGCTCCACCCGCCCAGGTGTTGGGCCGTGGCCGCGCCGGTTGGCGATGAGAACGCGCATGCCGAAAGCTTCCGCCACGCGTGCAACGCCACGGCCCAATTCGCCAAAGCCGACCACGCCCAAAATGCGGCCGTGGAGCTCGCGGATCGGGAAGGCAAGCACCGTGCGCGCCTCATTGCGGGTCCACGAGCCATCGCCGGTCAGCCGCGCATAGCCGCAAACATGTTGGTTGAGACTCAAGATCAGCCCCCAGACGTGCTGCACCACCGATGCCGTGCAGTAAGCACGCACATTGCATACGGCGACCCCGAACTCGCGCGCCGCGGCCAGATCGATGTTGTTGGTGCCGGTGCCGGCGGCCGCCACCATTTTCAAGCGGGCGGCGCCGCGGATCAGCTCGCGCGACAATTCGACTTTGTTCAACATGACGATTTCCGCGTCGCGTATCCGCTCGGCGGTCTTCGCATCGTCCGATTCGCAAAGCTCCAGATCGCCGGCGGCCGCCCGCAAGGCGCTGACGTCGAGATCGCCGTTCGATACGGTGTCGTAATCCAGAAATACCGCTTTCACGAGGATTGAGCCTTCATGACCTGTGCCTTCATGATCTGTAGAATGTGCGGCCACACATGAAATCCACCGCCGTCAAAATTCTGATCATCGCCAACGTGGCGATGTTCGTGCTGCAGAACATGTCGACCGAAGTGGTGGAAGGGCTCTTCGCCCTGTGGCCCCTGCAGGCCATCGATCCCCGCTGGCATTTTCAGGTGTGGCAGATCGTTACGTATGCGTTCCTGCATGATACCCACAACATTTATCATCTGCTGTTCAACATGCTGGGGCTGTGGGTGTTCGGAACGGGTATCGAGCAGTATGTGGGGCCGCGCCGTCTGCTCGTGTGCTATTTCGCGTCGGTGGTCACGGCCGCCCTCACTCAGCTCTTCGTACCGATGCTGTTCGGCGCGCCGCCGGCGCCCACGATCGGCGCTTCCGGCGGAGTCTTCGGTTTGATCCTGGCTTATGCCGTCATGTTTCCGAAACGCAAGGTTGCCGTGTATTTTCTCATTCCGATGCCGGTTTGGCTGTTTGCGACTCTGTACGCGGGGATCGAGCTCTACCTGGGAGTTACCGGGACCGCGGCCGGAGTCGCACATTTTGCCCACTTGGGCGGCATGGTGGGCAGCGCCCTGGTGATCATGCAATGGCGCCGGCCGGCCCGATACACGTAAGCGCAGGAAACCGCGAGGCCACGTCCATGACGCTGCATAGATTGAGGAGCATCGCCTATCTGGCGGCATTCGTGTGTCTGGCCGCACCGGCGCACGCGGAATGGGTGCGGCGCGTCACCGACGGCATCATGGGGACACGGATCACCGTGGAACTCTGGGCAGAGGACAAGGACAAGGCCGAGCAGGCGATCGACGCGGTGCTCGATGAAATGCGGCACATCGATGAGTCGATGAGCACCTACAAGCCCACCAGCGAAGTCTCGCAGGTCAACGCCAAAGCCGCCGACGGCCCCATGCATATCAGCAAGGAGCTGTTCGACTTGCTGGTCACCGCCAAGGAGTATTCGGTCATCACCGATGGCGCCTTCGACATTACTTATGCCAGCGTCGGCTATCTGTATGATTTTCGAAAGCACATCCACCCGGACGATGTGCAGATCGGCAAGGCGCTGCCCGCGGTCGACTACCGCCATGTGCTGCTCGACCCGAAGAATCAGACCGTGCAATTCTCGCAAAAAGGCGTGCGCATCGATCTGGGCGGCATCGCCAAGGGCTACTCGGTGGACCGGGGCATCGATGTCTTGAAGGCGCGCGGCTATACCCGGATGTATGTCGGCGCCGGCGGCGACAGCCGCATCGTCGGGGATCGGTTCGGCAAGCCCTGGATGGTGGGGATTCGCGACCCGCGCAAGGGCGAGGGGGAAGTGATCACCCGGATTCCGCTCACCGACGCGGCGATCTCGACCTCCGGCGATTACGAACGGTTCTTCGAGGAAGATGGAGTGCGCTACCACCACATCATCGATCCGCGCACCGGCCATTCGGCGAGCAAGGTGCGCAGCGCCACGGTCATAGGGCCCTATGCCACGCGCACCGACGGCCTGTCGAAGACCGCGTTCGTGCTGGGCCCGGAGAAGGCCATGGAAATCTACAATCGCATCGAGGACATCGATGCCATCATCGTCAAACTCGATGGCACGGTGATTTATTCCAAGGGCATAGAGCCGGCGCGGGGAGCCGCGCCGGCGAAGTAGCGGCGAGGGGGCTCATCGCAGTCCCCGCCAGGCCGCTTCGAGCAACTCGCCGCCGGGGTCGAGGCTTTGTTCCCAGTACATGATGCCTCCCAGATGCTGCGCCTTGACGTAGGCAGCCTTGGCCAATATCGACCGCGGGTCGTCGTAGCTGATGAAGTTGCGCGTCCGCGCGTTCCACAGCCACGGTGCCTGCGCGGCCGCGTCCCAGTGCCGTACATAGCCGTCGCGATCGATGTAGTGACTTTTCAAGTCCGGCCACGCATGTTCGCCCAGGTAGTGTCCGTAGGACTGGTACAGGCCGTCGTCGGACGCCCGTACATCGGTAAATTCGCGGCCATAGAACGCCGCACCGATCAGCAATTTGGCGCGCGGCACGCCGGCGGCGACGAACTGGCGAACCGCGCGGTCGGCGGTGCGCGCCTCCGGCGGCGCGAGCTTGGACGCATGCAGTGCGGTGTGGTGTCCGGTCAGCGGCGTCATGCTGTTGACGAAGTCGTAGGTCATCAGGTTGAACCAGTCGAGGTGGGGCGCCACCGCGGCGATGTCGATGCCGCTGACGAAGGGGCCATCGGCGGCCGCGATGCTTAAGGTGTAGTGATTCGCGCCGCTGCGCCCGTGGACGCCGCCGGCCTCGTTCAGGCGGGTGCGGAGGGCCTGGAGCAGCAACGTGAAAGCGGCGCGGTCCCCGGGACTTGCGCGTATCCCGGCCTCGCCATGCCCGGGATATTCCCAATCCACGTCGAGTCCGTCCGCGTCATGCGCAGCGATCAACCGCGCGGCACTGTCGGCGAATGCCCGGCGTCCCGCATCGCTGCCTGCGGCCTCGGAGAATCCGCCGGCGCCCCAACCGCCCACCGAAATCATCACCTTGAGTGCTGGATGGACCGTCTTGAGCGATGTGAGCTCGAGCAGATGTTTTTCGCCGGCCGCATCGAGCGCCACCCGGCCATCCACCAATTTGGCAAAGGCGAAGATCAGTGTGTCGATCTTGCCCACATCCTTGTCCTGTGCGGGATCCCAGCCGGTGGCGTACCCCACGATGCGAGCCTGCGGCGCACCCGCCGCGGCCACGGCGCCGCCGCAGACAGTCGGCGGGTACGCGGCCAGCAGCAAGGCCACGGCGGACCCGGCGCGCAGCAGGGCCGCGAGTGACCGCGCGGCGTGCCCGTTGAACAAATGTCTGGCGCCGGGAGTGAGCACAGTGGGTTCCTGGGGTGGAGCAGTCCATCTTCGCAGCTGCGCGGCCGCCTGCCAATCTGTGCGGCTGCCTGCCAATCATGAGGCGCGCTTCGGGGCGCGGCGGCGGCGGTTATACTGCGGCCAGCACCATCGTTCGGCGTGAAACGGGGCGGGTAACATTCAAGCGCAATTGCTGTGGGGACTGCTCTTCGGCTCCATCGGGCTGGGGTATTTCATTTATGGCAGGAAGCAAAGGGCAGCGGTGCCGCTGGTCACGGGACTCGCGCTAATGGTGTTCCCGTACTTCGTGTCCAACGCGTGGCTGCTGGTCGGGGTCGGCGTGGTGCTCGCCGCCATCCCCTACTTTGTCCGGTTGTGACCGGATGGGCCGGAGCGGAATAAAATGAACCCGCCGTGAGTCTTAACATCCATGGATGACAAGCGAGCGCGCTTCGAGGCGCAGGTGATGCCGCATCTGGACGCCGCGTATAGATTCGCCCGCTGGCTGTCGCGCTCGCCCAGCGACGCGGACGATGTGGTGCAAGAGGCGATTCTGCGCGCCTTTCGCGGATTCGAAACCCTGCGGGGCTCCGATGTGAAAGCGTGGCTGCTGGCGATCGTGAGAAATTGCCACTCCACGGCACTCAAGCAGCAGCAACGGCGGGGCTTGGTCCCGCTGCCGGAAGAGAACGATGCACACGACGGCTATGCCATGACCGCGACGACTCCCGACCCGGAGAGTGCGTCAATTCGCCGCGACGAGCAGCGCACGCTCGACCGGCTGATGGCGGGGCTGCCCGAAGAACACCGCACGGTGCTGGTGCTGCGGGAAATCGAGGAAATGGACTATCGCCAGATCGCGCTGGTCACGAATGTACCCATTGGCACGGTGATGTCGCGGCTGGCACGTTCGCGGGCCGCGCTGAAGGCGCGATGGCTGCGGGAAGCCGAGGGAGAGCCGCGTGCGGTGCGCTGAATCCTTGCGCGTGCAGGCCTATTTCGACGCCGAGGTCGATGCCGTGTCGGCCGCCGAGATCGAACGCCACATCGAGCATTGCGCCGAGTGCCGCGCGCTGCTGCAGGATCTCGAGCAAGTGCGTACGGTGCTGCGGCGGGACTTGAGCTTCGCGCGTACTCCGCCGGCGCTTCGCGCCAGAGTGTTGGGCGCGTTGGATGAGGAAGGCAGCGCCGAAGCCGCGGATCCGAGCGCCGAGGCCGCGATTCCGAGGAATGCTTGGCGGCCACGCCAGCGGGCAGCTCGCAATTCACGGATGCGGCCGTATTGGTTGGGTGCGATGGGCGGTGCCGGCGGTACGGCCATCGCGGCGGTGCTCGCATTCTTTCTTCTGATGCCGCGGCTCACCAATCCCTTGCTCGATGAGCTGGTGGCCGCTCACGAGCGCTCGCTGATGCCCGCGCATCTCATCGACGTGGCATCCACCGACAAGCATACGGTGAAGCCGTGGTTTGCCGGTCATGCCGACGTGTCGCCGGCCGTCGCCGATTTCGAAACCCAAGGCTATCGGCTCGTCGGCGGACGCGCGGATTATTTCGATCACCAGCGCGCGGCCGCCGTCGTCTACCAGCACGGTGCGCATGTCATCAACGTCTTCAGCTGGGCGGGTGGGGCAAGCGGCGTGCCGAAGAACGCGACCCGCAATGGCTATCATCTGGCCTTTTGGAGGGCGGGAGATCTCATGTATTGCGCCGTGTCCGATACGGGATGGGACGAGCTGCTGACGCTCAAGGGCCTGCTGCGCGATTTGAGCGCCCGCGACAATCGAGACTAGGCGAGAGGGGGGAATACTCAGACAGATTCGTGGAACAAAACAGGTTCTTGGAATAAATCTCCGCGCTCCGCAGTCCTCTCTCCTGAACGGCAACAAAGGAGAGGGACATGTCGAACGACGAATTGTTGAAATCGCGCCGCAGCGCGCTGAAATGTCTGGCCTACGGCGGGGCGGGCACGCTTTTCGCGCTGGCGGGCGGGGTGTTCACACCGATCGATCTCGCGGCGGCGGCCGGCGATCGCGAGGCCGCTGCAAAACTGGGCAAGCCGCTGTTCGTACAGATCAGCGACACCCACATCGGTTTCAACAAGGAGGCGAATCCGGACGTCAACGGCACGCTCACCCGGGCCATCGACCTGGTGAACGGCATGGCCACTCAGCCGGCGCTCATCATCCACACGGGCGATATCACGCATCTGTCGAAGCCCGCCGAGTTCGATATGGCGCAGCAGCTGTTTGCGCGCCTACGCACCACCGAGATGCACACCGTGCCCGGCGAGCACGACACCACCGACGCCACCGTCACGGAATATTTCAACCGCTTCGGCAAGGCGTCCGGCAACAAGGGGTATTACAGCTTCGATCACGCCGGCGTGCATTTCATCGGACTGATCAACGTCTTGGAGTTCAAGGCGGGCGGACTCGGCACCTTGGGCGACGAACAGCTCGCGTGGGTTGCGGCGGATTTGAAGGGACGTTCCGCCAGCACACCCATCGTCGTGTTTGCTCACATGCCGCTGTGGACCATCTACGAGCCGTGGGGCTGGGGGACCGGCGATGCGGATCAGCTGATGAATCATTTGCGCCGCTTCGGTTCGGTCACGGTGCTCAACGGCCATATCCATCAGATCGTGCAGAAGGTCGAGGGCAACATGACCTTTCACACGGCGCGCTCCACCTCCTATCCGCAGCCCGTGGCCGGCGTGGGCGCGGGACCCGGCCCCCTCAAGGTGCCGGGGGATCAGCTGGCGTCGATGCTTGGGCTGACGAGCGTGAGCGTGGTGAAACACCCGAGTTCATTGGCGTTGAGCGACACGACAATCGCCTGACGACAGCGCGCGCTCGGCAGGATCAGTCGCGGAAATTGTTGAATTGCAGCGGGACTCCGACGTCCGCCTTGCGCAGCAAGGCGATGGCTTCCTGCAGGTCGTCGCGCTTCTTGCCGATGACCCGCACCTTGTCGCCTTGAATCTGCGCCTGCACTTTCAACTTCGAGTCCTTGATCAGCCTTGATACCTTTCTGCCGGCCTCCGCGTCGATCCCGTGCTTCAACACCGCGAGCTGCTTGGCCCTCGCGAGATTGATCTCGGGGTCCTTCACGTCGAGGCAGGCGATATCGATGCCGCGCTTGGCCATCCGCAGCTTCAGGATTTCCAGCATCTGCTTGAGCTGAAAGTCCGCCGGGGCGATCAGGGTTACGGTGGTCTCTTCGAGCTCGAACGTGGCGTCCGTGCCCTTGAAATCGAAACGCTGCCCGAGCTCGCGAATTGCTTGATCGACCGCATTGGTCAATTCATGAGTATCGATTTCGGATACGACGTCGAACGAGGGCATTCAAGACTCCGCGGGCGGCCAAGGGCCCTAACGATACCCGCGCGCCTGCAAGGTGAATAGCTTCGCATAGGGGCCGTCGGCCGCCATCAGCGTTTCATGGCTGCCGCGCTCGACGATGCGGCCCTCTTCGAGCACCAAAATTTGGTCCGCCATGCGCACGGTCGAGAATCGATGCGAAATGACGATGGCGATGCGGTTGCGCGTCAGCTCGCGGAAGTGCTCGAAAACCTCCGCCTCGGCGCCGGCATCGATGGCGGCGGTTGGTTCATCGAGCACCAAAATGTCCGCCTCATTGCGCATGAAGGCGCGTGCCAAGGCGATTTTCTGCCATTGGCCGCCCGACAGCTCGCGGCCGTCCTTGAACCACTTGCCGAGCTGGGTGTGATAACCCGCCGGCAACGTCTCCACGAAGTCGGCGGCCAAGCCCTGCGCCGCGGCCGCGCGCCAGCGCCCCTCGTCGTCGAAGGCGCGTACGTCGCCCGCGCCGATGTTCTCGCCAACCAGCATTTGGTAGCGGGCGAAGTCCTGAAAAATCACCCCGATGCGCTGGCGCAGCGAAGTCTCGTCCCATTCCTTCAGATCGAGGCCATCCAAGAGGATTCGCCCCTGGGTGGGTTGGTAGAGGCGGGTCAGCAACTTGATGAGGGTGGTCTTGCCCGAGCCGTTCTGCCCGACCAGGGCGAGGCTCTCGCCCGGCCGCACATGCAGATCGATGCCGGATAGCGCCGGGGCACCCGCCCCGGGATACACGAACTCGACGTTTTCGAAGCGGATGCCGTCGCCCGGACTGGGGCCGCGCTTCACGTCGCCGCGGCTGCTGCCGACGGGCTGCTCCAAATATTCGTACAGATTCGAGAGATAGAGGTTGTCCTCGTACAGGCCGCTGACCGCCGACAGCGCGGCGCTCACCGCCGTCTGCCCTTGGCGAAACAGCATCAGATACATGGTCATTTGACCCACGGTCATCGCGCCCAGCACCGTTTCCGCGGCAATCCACGCGTAGCCGCCGTACAGCGCCGCCGTACCCACCAGCCCAAGGCCAAAGCCCCAGGCATCGCGGCGCAGGGTCAGATCGCGGTCTTCGCTGTACAGGCGCGTGAAGATGTCGCGGTAGCGATCCAGCAAGCGCGGACCCAATTCGAATAACTTGACTTCCTTGGCGCTGTCCTCCCGCGCCAACACCGATTCCAGATAAATCTGCATGCGCGCCTCCGGGGCGCGCCAGCGGAACAGGCGAAACGCCTCGCCCGAGAATCTCGCCTCGGCCAGGAATGCGGGCAGCCCGGCCAGGATCAGGAGCGCGACGGCCCAGGGGGAGAAGCGGATGAGCAAGCCGCCGAAAGACACCAACGAGATGGCATTTTGCAGCAGTCCGAAGGTGCGCATGACCAAGCTCAAGGGCCGGCTCGAGGCTTCGCGGCGCGCGCGCGTCAGCTTGTCGTAGAATTCGGAATCCTCGAATTGCGTCAAATCCAGCGTCAGCGCCTTCTCCAAAATCATGACGTTGACGCGCTGCCCGAGTTGCGCGCGCAGCAGCGACTGCGCGAGCGAGATGCCGCGCTGTGCCATGGCGGTGGCGGCGACCAGCAATGCTTCGAGCGCGACGTACTTCGCCACCGGGGAGAACAGGGTCGCGCCCGTGTCGCGGTGCAAACCCGCCGCATGGATGACCGCATCGACGATCTGCGCGCCGATATAGGCGACCCCCGCCGGCAGCACGCCGGCCACCAGCGTCAGCACGGCGAGCGTGATGCTGAGCGCCTTGTTGGTGGTCCACACCAGCTTGAGCGCGCGGCTGCTGTAGGCGAACACGCCGAGCAAGCTGCGCTGCAAGCCGGTTTGATCGGCCGCCGGCGACGCTGCGCCCGCGTGCGGTGAGGCCGCGATATGGGGCGAGGGGCGAGCCGCCAACTACTTCACCAGGCGCAGGCAGAAGGGGTAACGGTAGGGCGTGCCGTCGCTCACCCGGATCGCGGCGATGATGACCAGGACGAGATTCACCACGCCCAGAATCCACAGCAGTACGAAGCCGATAAGGACGATGGCCAGCAGGGCGAAAAGCAGCCCCAGCAGCCAGACGGTGATCTGGAAATTCAAGGATTCCTTGGCTTGGGCCGCCACGAAGGGCATGGAGGGTCCCTTCGACAGCAATATGATCAGGGGTCCCAAAATCGTGAACAGCGCCAAGCCGCCGAAGGGGAGAAATATCAAGCCGCCGCTGCCCAGTACCCACAGCAATCCGCACAGATGGGCGGCCATGGCCCAGCCTCGTTCTTCGCTGCTCGCTGCTTCGTTCATGCTGTTTACCTCGGGCTTCCAGGAATGATATCGGGTCCCGGTCTGGCTTCGGTCCGGCGGTCTATAATGCGCACATTCTCATATCCGGTATGGCGGAGTAGCCGTGAAATTCAAGTCCCTGCTCGACCGTTGGAAGAAAGAAGCGCGGCCGGTGCTCACGGCGCAGCACTACGCCGTGCGCCTGAGCCTCGACGATGCCTCGCGCCTGTACGCCTTGAGCGAACTGTTTCCCGGCCAGCCGATCGAGGCCATCATTACCGACCTGTTGAGCGCGGGCCTCGATGAAATCGCCGCCGCCATCCCCTATGAGCGCGGCCCGAAGGTCATTTCGCGCGACGACCAAGGCGACCCGGTTTACGAGGACATCGGTCTTACGCCGAGATTCGTCGAATTGACCCGCAAGTTCAAGAAGAGCCTGGCGGCCGAGGCCGCGAAATAGCGGCTGTCAGCGGTCCCGCTTGACGCGGCCTGCCCGGGAACTTGACGCTGCTCGCTCGGGAAGGCGATACTGAAGCCCATGTCGACCGCACGCATTCAACACACTGGGTGGTGGCGCGTCCCCTCTTGAGGAGTGGGCGCTGGCTGGTCTTTCAAGTTTAGTTCGTCGGTATCCAGAACCCATCTCCGCAAATACGGTGGTGGGTTTTTTGTTGCCCGTGAGATTTGCAATTTGCACGCATGAAGCCGCCTTTTGACATTGCCGCCGATCTCGATACGCCGGTCTCGGCCTATCTGAAGCTCAAGCCCTTTCGGCCGAGATTCTTGCTGGAGAGCGTCGAAGGGGGCGAGCGGCTGGCGCGCTATTCCTTCATTGGATTCGGCGATTGTCTGGAAGTGCGCCTGGACTCCGCGGGGTTCACCATCGGCGGCGCGCATTCCCCGAGACCCAAGTCCCGGCTCGAGCTCTTGAATGCCCTGCGGGGCGCGCTCAAGCAGGCGCCCAGGCCGCTGCCGGAAGTGCCCGGGGTGCCGCTGCTCGGCGGCTTGGTCGGCTACACCGCCTACGATGCGGTGCGCTATTTCGAGCGCGTGCCGGGGCGCAGTCTCGACGACACGGATACGCCGCATGCGCATTATGTCGCGCCGCGCTCCTTGCTGGTGTTCGATCACCTCACCCGTACGGTTGCGCTGCTGCATGATGGCAGCGAGGCCGAACGACAAAGCCTGCGCCGTGAGGTGATGCAGGCCTTGCGCGGCGGGGTGCCGGCCATCCTCTCTCCGGGGCGCTTTTCGCCGGCGGCGCCGTCATTGACCGAAGCGGCGCATGCGGTGCGCGTGCGGCGCGCACAGGAATACATCGCCTCGGGCGATGTCTACCAACTGGTGCTCGCGTCGCGCTTCGAGGGCCGCCATGCCCTCGAGCCCTTCGAGGTGTACCGGGCGCTGCGGCTGCTCAATCCCTCGCCCTACATGTATTTTTGCGAGCTGGGGAACATCACGGTGGTGGGTTCCTCGCCCGAAGCGCTGGTGAAGTGCCATGGGGGTTACGCGCAGTTACGTCCCATCGCGGGCTCGCGTCCGCGCGGCGCCGATGCCGCCCACGACGCGGCGCTGGAAGCGGAGCTCAAGGCGGACCCCAAGGAAAACGCCGAGCATGTGATGCTGGTCGATTTGGCGCGCAACGACCTGGGCCGGGTGGCGAGCGCGGGCTCGGTGGCCGTGGATCCGTACCGCGTGATCGAGCGTTACAGCCACATCATGCACATCGTCAGCGGCGTCAACGGCCGCTTGGCGCCGGGACAGGATGCCTTCGACCTGTTCGCCGCGACGTTCCCCGCCGGCACCTTGGTGGGCGCACCGAAGGTGCGTGCGATGGAAATCATCGATGAGCTCGAACCCGTCGGCCGGCAGCTATACGGCGGGACGATCGGCTATTTCGGCCGGCACGGCGACATGGACCAAGCCATCACGATCCGCACCCTGGTGTTTCGCGGCGACTCCTACAGTTACCAGGCAGGGGGCGGGATCGTCGCCGACAGTTCCCCGAAAGCCGAATACGATGAGCTGATGGCCAAGAGCGCCGTCCTGCGGCGCGCGCTGGAACTTGCGTCGGAGGGTCTGTAGTGCGTCCCAAGATCCTGCTGATCGACAACTACGACTCGTTCACCTACAACTTGGTGCAGGCGTTTTTGGTGCTGGGCGCCGCGGTGGACGTACATCGCAACGACGCCATCAGCATCGAGGAAGCCTTGGCGCTCGATCCCACCCACCTGGTCATTTCACCGGGTCCGGGCACACCCCGGGATGCGGGCATCTCCATGCGAATGATCGAGGCGTTCACCGGACGGATCCCGATTTTCGGCGTCTGCCTGGGGCATCAATCCTTGGTGGAGGTATTCGGCGGCAAGGTGGTGCGCGCCGCACGGCTGATGCACGGCAAGGTGTCGCCGGTGCTGCACGAAGGCAAGGGTCTGTACGCCGGCATGCCGGAACCGTTCGAGGCGGGCCGCTATCACTCGCTGATTGCGGCGCCGGAAAGCATACCGTCCGTGCTCGAAGTCACGGCACGCACCGCGGAAGGCGAAATCATGGGTGTGCGGCACAAATCGCTGCCCATCGAAGGGGTGCAATTTCACCCGGAAAGCGTGCTCACGCCCGATGGTCCGATTCTCATGGGCAATTTCTTGAAGACTTGATTGTGACCACCCCACGCCACACGCTCGACCGGCTGGTGCAGCGGTGCGACCTCTCCGAGGAGGAGGCCGCGGCGCTGCTCAAGTGGCTGACGGCGGCCGATCTTGCGCCCGCGATGGCCGGCGCGTTGCTGGCCGCCTTGCGCACCAAGGGCGTCACGGCGGCTGAGGTCAGGGGCTTTGCGGGCGCGATGCGCTCGCTGGCGCTGCAGCCCAAGCTGCCGCCGGCGCTCGACGCCATCGACATCGTGGGCACCGGCGGCGACGCCTCCGGCAGCCTCAATTTGTCGACGGGCGCCGCCTTGCTGGCGGCCGCCTGCGGGCTGCCCGTCGTCAAGCATGGCAATCGCGCCATCTCCAGCCGCAGCGGCAGCGCGGATCTGATCGAGGCGCTGGGTTTTACCCTGCCCTTGGACGAGAATCAGGCGGCGCGCTGTTTCGCGGCCACCGGATTCACGTTCTTGTTCGCACCTTACTTTCATCCGGCGATGAAGGCTCTGGCGCCGATCCGCGCAGCCCTCGGCGTTCGCACGGTGTTCAATCTGCTGGGGCCGCTGTCGAATCCCGCGGCGCCGCGCTTTCGATTGATCGGCGCGTACGACGCGGCGACGGCGGAGTTGATCGCCGGCACGCTGCAGGGAATGGACATCGAGCGCGCCTGGGTCGTGCACGGTGCCGCCGGATGGGACGAGGCCACCCCCATCGGTCCGTTCCTGGGCTTCGAAGTCACCCGCGATGCGGTTCGGCGCCACGACATCGATCCCAGGGAATTTGGGTTGGCGCCGTGCAGTTCGAGCGATTTAAAGGGCGGCGATGCGGCCGCGAATCTCAAGTCATTGCTCGAGGTGTTCGAAGGCCGTGATCGCGGCGCGCATTTCGATGCCCTGGCATTGCAAAGCGGTCTCGGCCTGTTCATCGCGGGCCGCGCGGCGAGCATTCAAGCGGGCGTCGATCTGGCGCGTGACGCCGTCGACAGCGGGCGGGCGCGGCAGTGGCTGCGGAGCCTGCGGCAGTTCGCGGCCGAGCTTCGCGATCCGCAGAACGCCGCGAGCGGCGGCACGCCATGAGCGCCAGCCCATCATGAGCGATTTCCTCATCGAGATGGCGCGCTCGAGCGCGGCCCGCGCGGCCGAGGCGCGGCGCCACGAATCCGCCGCCGCCTTGGAACGCCGCGCGCGCGAGGCGCCGCCCGGTGCGCCGCTGCGCTTGTCGGGCTCGGGGTTCGATGTGATCGCGGAACTCAAGCTGCGTTCCCCGGCCGCCGGAGCCCTGGGCGATGAGGCCCAAGACTGGCTGGGGCGCGTCGAATCTTATGCGCGCGGCGGCGCCGCGGCCGTGTCGGTTCTGACCGAGCCCAGCCGCTTCGACGGATCGCTCGAGCATTTGCGCCGGGCGGCGGCCGCGCTCGCGCCCTTGCGCGTGCCGGCGATGCGCAAGGATTTTCTGGTCGATCCCTACCAGGTGCTGGAAGCGCGCGCCGCGGGCGCGGGCGGCGTGCTGGTCATTCTGCGCATGCTGCCTCGCCCACGCATCGTGGAGCTGTTGGACGCCGCGGCCGAGCATGGCATGTTCGTGCTGCTGGAAGCGTTCGACCGGATCGATCTGGAAGTGGCGAGCGAGCTCAAGGCCGCGCGCGAGGGCCGCGAGGAGTTCATCTTGATCGGCGTCAACTGCCGTGATTTGCAGACCTTGAAGATCATGCCGGAACGGTTCGCGGCGCTTGCGCCGCTGTTGCCGGCAGGATGGCCGGCGGTCGCCGAGAGCGGCGTCGCCTCCGCCGCCGATGCGCGGCGCGTGCTCGAGCTGGGCTATGGAGCGGCGCTGATCGGCACCGCGCTGATGGCGCTCGAGGATCCCGCGCAGCGCTTGCGCGAAATTTTCGCCGCGACTCGGACAGTGCAGGCTTAAATGGCTACACTTAGGCCGATGTGGATCAAGATCTGCGGCATCACCGGTGCGGACGCGGTCGCTGCGGCCGCGGAGGCCCATGTCGATGCGATCGGTTTCGTTTTTGCACCCAGTCCGCGACAGGTGACGCCGGGCCAAGCGGCGCAACTGGCCGCGCTGGCGCCGCCCGGGATGTTGCGCATCGCGGTCGCACAGCATCCGCTGCAAATGAAGGTCGACGAAATCTGCCGGATTCTCAAACCGGATTACTTTCAAACGGATGTCGAGGATTTGCGCGAGTTGAAGATTCCGGCGCATATCAAGGTGCTCCCGGTGGTGCGATTCGGCCGAAAAACTCCGAACCCGCTGCCCGCCCGCATGCTGTTCGAAGGCCCTTCGAGCGGCATCGGTGAGCTGGCCGATTGGGGCCGGGCGGCGGAGCTGGCGCGGCAGACCGAGGTGATTCTCGCCGGCGGCCTGTCCGCGCAGAACGTGGCCGAAGCCATCCGCGCGGTGCGCCCGTTCGGCGTGGACGTGAGCAGCGGGGTCGAGGACGAGCCGGGCGTCAAAGACCCGGCGAAGATTCACGAATTCGTCCGCGCCGCGCGAGCGGCCGCGGCCGGCCTGGAGAATGACGCATGAATTCACTGCTGCGCCCCGGTGCGGCAACGGCCGACCTTCCCGACTCCCGCGGACGCTTCGGCGCCTTCGGCGGCCGTTACGTCCCGGAGACCCTGGTTCCCGCACTCGATCGGCTGCAGGAGGGCGTCGACCGGTACTTGCACAACGCCGATTTTCAAACCGAGTTCAAGCACGAGCTCAAGACCTGGGTGGGCCGGCCCACCGCCCTGTCGCACGCGCCGAGTTTGAGCAAGCGGTGGGGAGCCGATGTCTGGCTCAAACGCGAAGATCTGGCGCATACCGGCGCGCACAAGATCAACAACGCGGTGGGCCAAACCCTGCTGGCGAAGCGTTTGGGCGCCAAGCGCATCATTGCGGAAACCGGCGCGGGCCAGCATGGCGTCGCGAGCGCGGCCGCGGCTGCCCGGCTCGGGGTGCCCTGCGTGGTTTACATGGGTGCCGTCGATGTGGAACGTCAATCCCCCAATGTCGGACGCATGCAGCTCTTGGGCGCCACCGTGGTACCGGTGACCGGCGGCGATGCGACCTTGCGCGCGGCCATCGACGAGGCGCTGCGCGATTGGGTGTCCGATCCGAACGGCACCTATTACTGTCTGGGGTCGGCCGTGGGTCCGCACCCGTATCCCTACCTGGTGCGCGAGCTGCAGGCGGTGATCGGCCGCGAGGCGCGCGCCCAGATGCTGGAGCAGGCGGGCGGCTTGCCGGATGCGGCGCTGGCTTGCGTGGGCGGCGGCTCGAATGCCATCGGCTTGTTCCATCCCTTCCTGGGCGACGCCGGCGTGCAGCTGATCGGCGTGGAAGCCGGCGGCCGCGGCGCGGGCCTCGGCGACAACGCGGCCTCCCTGACTTACGGAACTCCGGGAGTTCTGCAGGGCAGCTATACGCTGATACTGCAGGACGCCTTCGGCCAGGTGCGGGAAACTCATTCGGTGTCCGCCGGTCTCGATTATTCCGGCGTCGGCCCGGAGCACGCCTACTTGATGAAAACCGGGCGCGTTGCCTACGAGTCGGCGACCGACGAAGAGGCCCTGGATGCGCTCGCGGAATGCGCCAAGTTCGAAGGCATTCTCCCGGCCATCGAGAGCGCCCACGCATTTTTCGGTGCGCGGCGCTACGCCCGGCAGCACCCCGGCGCGCGAATTCTGATCGGCTGCTCGGGCCGCGGCGACAAGGACATGCCCATTCTGCAGCGCACGCTGTTGAAGGACCTCGCCGCGCGGGGCTCAAGCTGATCGTGGCGGCGCGCGACACCATCAGCGCAGCCATTCGAGCGGCGGCCACTACGGCTAAGCCGGCGCTGGTGGGGTTTTTGACGGCCGGATTCCCCTCACGACGGACATTCAAGGACAATTTGAGCGCCGTCGCCGGCGCCTGCGACGTGGTCGAAATCGGCGTGCCCTTCACCGATCCGATGGCCGACGGCACCACCGTCCAGCGGGCGAGTTTCGCCGCGCTTGGCGGAGGGGTGACGCTGCCGTGGATTCTCGAGGAACTCGGCTCCGTGAATCCGCGGCATGCCGCGCCCATTCTCTTGATGAGCTACTTGAACCCCCTGCTTCAGTATGGTCTGGATGCCCTGCCGCGGGCGGCGGCCGCGGCGGGGGTGGCCGGATTCATCGTTCCGGACCTGCCCTTCGAGGAATCCGCCGATATCAAGCAGGCGCTCGACGCCGAGGGCCTGGCGTTGGTGCAGATGGTCACGCCGGTGACGCCGCCCCCGCGGCTGGCGATGTTGTGCCGGGAGGCAGAGGGCTTCGTCTACGCCGTGACCATGACGGGGACCA
>DATFZF010000037.1:0-3063 GCA_035314705.1 Steroidobacteraceae bacterium
CCCAACGAGCACCGGTGTTGTGCTCGTTGGGGTGGTTGGGCGCGGAATGCTGGGTAGGCTGTTGTATGAAATCCCGAGCCGGCGATCGGGGTCCCCAAGCAGCGCCGCTTTTGCGCTGGTTGGGGTGATCTTCAGCCGGCGTCACAAGAAGAACCTGTGCCGCCCCTACGGGGCTCATCATCTCAAATAAATGCGCACCCAGCGTTCCGCTTCGCTCCACGCTGGGCTAGACTGAGCCGCCCTCCGGGCTCGGGTTAGGGCAGGCAATACCATTTCCGCATACGACGCGAAAAGCAGGTCCCTCCGCTCGGACTGAAGTCCTCGGTCGGGATGACAATTCGAGAGACCGGGATGACAATTCGAGAGGGAGGGATGACAATTCGAGAGGGGGTGGAGGCTCCCGCAATTGTTTACCATATAATTCTCAATTGTTTACTACAGAATTATCTATCTCGCTTACTAAAGACCTATAGCCGGTGTCATGAGTTGCCTCACATCAAGGGCCGACTTTGGTCAGGATTGTGTATTCAAGCAGGCTCGGTAAGAGCTGAACTATCTGCCGCTTTCCTCTACCGCAGCGCGTCCTCTACTTCGCTCAGCCAGTCGGGACGCTTCAGCACTTCGCGGGGTTTGGGGCCGTCGGCGGCGCCCACGATGCCGTCGCGCTCCATCAGGTCAATGAGGTGGGCGGCGCGGCCGTAGCCGATGCGCAGCCGCCGCTGCAGCAGCGAGGTTGAGGCCTTGCCGTATTCCAGTACGATGCGGACCGCATCCTGGAAAAGCTCGTCGTTGTCATCGTCGGCGGCGCCTTCCACTCCCGAGCCTCCGCCTTCGGAGTCGGCATCCTCGCGCGGAGCTTCGAGGAATTTCTCCTCATACTGCGCCTCGGCCTGGGCGCGCCAGAACTCGACCACCGCCGCAATCTCCTTCTCGGTGACCAGCGGAGCGTGTACGCGATGCACGCGCGCCGAGCCGTTGGGCAGGTAGAGCATGTCGCCGCGGCCGAGCAGCGCCTCGGCGCCGTTGGCGTCGAGAATGGTGCGCGAGTCGATTTTGGTGGCCACCCGGAACGACATGCGCGCCGGAAAGTTGGCTTTGATGAGGCCGGTGATGACGTCCACCGAAGGCCGCTGCGTGGCCAGGATGAGATGGATGCCGACAGCGCGCGCCATCTGTGCCAGACGCGTGATGGAAGCTTCCACGTTCTGCCCGTCGAGCATCATCAGGTCGGCGAGCTCGTCGATGATGATGACGATAAAGGGCAGTGGCCGCGCTTCGCTGCCGTCGTCGAAGAGGGTTGGGGTGTTGTTGTCGAACAGGCGATTGTACTGGTCGATGTTGCGCACGCCTTTCTCGGCCAGCACTTTCAGGCGGCGCTCCATTTCGCGCACCGCGTTGCGTAGCGCGTTCGACGCCAGCTTGGGCTCGGTGATGATGGGCGTGTGCAGGTGGGGCACGCCTTCATAGTTGCCCAGCTCCAGCCGCTTGGGGTCCACAAGGATGAGCCGGACCTCTTCTGGCGTGGCCTTGTAGAGGATGGACATGATGAAGGCGTTGATGGCGACGCTCTTGCCGGAGCCGGTGGAGCCGGCGATGAGCAGGTGTGGCATCGTGTTCAGGTCGGCGGTCACGATGCGGCCGTTGATGTCCTTACCCATGGCCAGCGTGACCTTGGATTTGGTGCTGAGGAACTCCTGCGACTCGACCACTTCGCGCAGCCAGATGGTTTCGCGTTCGTGATTCGGCACCTGGATGCCGACGGTGGATTTGCCGCTCATGCGCTCGATGAGGATGCTTTCCGCGCGCAGCGCCAGGCAAAGGTCGTCACAGAGGCTGGTGATGCGGCTGTACTTGATGCCGGCTTCGGGCTTGAACTCGAAGGTGGTGACCACGGGGCCGGGATTGATTTGTACGACCTGTCCACGGACGTCGAACTCGCCGCACTTTTCCGCCAGCACCTGGGCGAGGTTCTTGAGCTCGAGTTCGTTGATGACGCTGTGCTCGTCGGCGCGATGCAGCAGCGCGGTGGAAGGCAGCTTGTAACTGCCCGCGAGGCGAGGCATGGTGGTCTTGCCATGATGCGCGATGTCGGCGCGTGTGCCGACGGCGATGTCTTCGCTAGCGGGGATGGGCTCGGGGCTGGCGTGCTCGTGTGGCGCCTGGGGCGCGGCGGCGGGTTCGGGATCGCCCTCGAAGGTGCGCTCGATGCCGCTCTTCACGGGACGTCCCGCTGGCGGCAGAGGAGCAACAACACCCGCTGGCTGCGCAGGCGCTTCTTCTGGGGCGCGTCGCGGCACGAGTTGCGCCGTCACCACCGGCTTGGCGTTGGTAGCAGCGGCGCGCTTCTTCTCGAGCTCCTTGGCCGCCTTCTTACGAGCGCGTTCGGCTCGCCAGTCGGTCAAGCGGTCGAGCGCGGCATAGACGAACGCGAAGCGCGTCTGCGACCAGATCTGGATGGCGCCGAAGGAAAACGCCGTCGAGAGATACAGCGCGACAGCGATGACGGCCAGGCAAATCAGATAAGCGCCAACAACGTTGAAATAGTGAATGAGCGCGTCGGCGACGATGCGGCCCAGCAGACCTTCGGGCGGGATGACTCCCATCCAGCGAAGGTGCAGCGGCAGCAGGCCGAAAAATCCGGCGAGGAAGGTGAGCAGCGCCATCGCGCCCAGCGTCTTGGCGTAAGGCGAATTGATGGGCCGCGAGCGGAACCAGCGCAGCGAGTAGAGCACCAGAAATACCGGTATCAGGAAAACCGCGACGCCGAAGATTTGCAGCGCAAGGTCGCTGACGATAGCGCCGACGACTCCGATCCAGTTGTGCGCCGGGCGTCCGGCGGGCGGATTGGCGGCGGTGTTCAGCGAGGGATCGAGTGGCGAGTAGGAAACCAGTGCGAGGACAAGGAGGACCGCGAAGACGAAGACCAGGAAGCCGATCAGCTCATTGAGCCGCCGGTTGGCCGTGGGAGTAAATGTGCGCGCGACGATGTTCATTTTGACGTACGGTTTTGCCGCCGAACCACGCCGCTGCCTTGGACCCATGCTGCCTGCTCCTGCTTCCTTC
>DATFZF010000038.1:0-46136 GCA_035314705.1 Steroidobacteraceae bacterium
GATACGATGCTGTCGGTCGGAAAATATACATGGCGCAGCATATCGCCGGGCTCGTACACCACCTCGCCGAGCGGCATCGACACCAGTTGCAAATGCGGAAAAATGCGTTCGCGCTCGGCTGGATGCAGCGCAGCGAGCAAGTGATTCTGCTGCGGATCGAAAGGTTCCCGCATTGCGAATGCCATCCCGGACAATCTGGCCTTGTAAACCGGGATTATAAATCAACGCACTACGTAATGTACGGCATCGTACATTGCCGCGCGAACCCGCGACGGCCGCTGCGAAGAGAGAGGCCGTTCAGTAGCGGCTATCCGGCGCATTCATCGCCGGATAGCCCGGATTGAACTCAGGTAGGTGGGAGTACTGCCCAGGATTTAGCCGTCGAACCGGGCAATTCCTTGGCCTCCATGCGCTTCTCGGATACCCAAATGGTCAACTTTTCCCCGACCGCCATGTCGTGGAATTTTCTCAGCTTGCCGTTCACGTGCACGCCTTGGTTGGGGCCCGGCTTGAAGCTGAAGGTCGTCACCGTCGCACCGGCGGCGTCCAACATCTCCACGGTCATGAACGCGGGATCGGAGATGTACACCTTGGCCACAAATTTCGCGTAGCGCTGGCCGTTGTACACGCGCGCATCCTGGCACGCGCCCGGCGCCTTCGGGTACTTCGCCAGGAATGCAGCACCGAATTTGAGGTCGGAGCATGCAACTTGAGGAAGCTTTTCGGGATCGACGGCTTTCGCGGCGAGTGCCGCATTGATCGACAGCGGCAGCGCAAGCGCGGCGAGCAACCATTTTGCTCTGAACATAACGGAATCCTCCTGAATTTCTCGCGGTTAGGTTAGTCACGACGGACGCAGGCTTCTATGCGACCAAAGTCCCATGCCGAGGTCATGACGCCGGCGCGACCTCCACCGCGACCGCTTCGGTGTACGCGAGATCGACTTTGGTCGCCGCGGCGCAACTCGCTGCGCGTCGGGATGCTTGATTGCGACGGTGCGAGCGGAGATGCCGCAAACGGACGCGAGTGCTCATATATCTACGCAAATTGTGCGTGTGAACACGCCGGGTGACCTAAACGCATGCAACGCATCCGCAAAAACCGGCTTCCACCCTGCTTGGGGGCACTGTGTGCGATAACGCACAGAACTGCACGTGCTAAAGTACGATTGTCTGATCGCAATAAGTAATGCGCTCGGGCTTACAGGAACGGCATGATTGCGCTATCCCTTGCGGTCGCCGTTGCTGGGGATTTCATGGATGACTTACTAAGTGTCGGTGTACTCGTGCGGTCAGCGACGACGTTTTGGTGCGAGCCACTGCCCGGCGGGCAACGAATCTAGCTATGGACATGCTTCTGCCTCATACCTTCGCCGGCGGCGTCGCGATCGTGCTCGTCGCGGTCGCGCTTCAGTTCGCTCTCGTCGCCTTTACCTTCGGTCAGCGGCGCCGGCGGTTTAGTGCCGAAAAATTATTCGCTGACAATCAGGAGCGCCTCGCGCTACTGTCGTCGATAAGCAGCCTCGGATTTTGGAGCTGGGATGCGGCAACTGATCGAGTCTGGGCCAGCACGCAGGCGCGCGGCATTCTCGGTCTCGCCGCGGACGGCACTTTGCTGCGTGGGACGCTGCTCGGTGCGATTCACCCGGACGATCGTGCGGGCGTCTTGCGGACGATCAGCGTGACTGCCGGCCCGAGCGAAACGCTGGAGAGGGAACTGCGGGTGGTGGGGACGGGCGGTGAAATCCGCTGGATCACTGCAAAGGCTTGCGTGCATCGCAATCCCAAGGGGGCGGTCCTTAGAGCGGCCGGCTATGTCGTCGATGACAGTCAACGCAAACGCGCGGCGACGGAATTGCTCAAACTGCAGGAGAAGCTGACGCATCTAACACGAGTGGCTCTACTCGGCGAACTCTCCGGCGCGCTGGCGCACGAGCTGCAGCAACCGCTGACGGCGATATTGTGCAATGCCCAAGCCGCGCAACTGCTGGTCGCCAAGGAACATCTCGACGTGCAGGAACTGAGCGAGATACTTCGCGAGATCGTCAGCGACGACAAACATGCCGGGCAGGTGATCCAGCGGCTACGCGCGCTGCTGATGCGCGGCGAGACGCAATTTGCGCGGGTCGATATCGAGGAACTCTTGCGCGACGTGCTGTCGCTCGCGCGCGGTACCCTGATGGAGCGCAACGTCCAAGTCAGTACGAGGATCGAGGCGGACATGCCGGGAGTACAGGGCGACCGCGTCGAACTGCAGCAGGTTTTGCTGAATCTGGTCCTGAATGCCTGCGAGTCGATGAGCGGGAATAGCGCGCGTGATCGGCGTGTGGAGATCGTCATCAGCCTCGCCCCCGACCAAGAGTCGGTTCGTACTTCAGTTCTCGATTGCGGCGGCGGCATCGACGGCGATCGGCTCGAGCGCGTGTTCGAGCCATTCTTCACCACGAAGGCGGGGGGGATGGGGCTGGGACTCGCCATCAGTCAGTCGATCATCAGCGCACACGGGGGGCGGCTGTGGGCCACGAATAGATCAGACCGCGGGGCGGCATTTCACTTCACATTACCCGTAGTGACAAGGGAGGAATACCATGAACGCCGCAGTGCCAACTGTGTTCATAGTTGATGATGTCCGTCAGGTTCGCATGGCGCTAGCGCGCGTATTGTCGGCCGGTGGCTACCAAGTGCGCTCATTCGAATCGGCGGAGCGCTTCCTGGAAGAACAGGACGCCGAGGCGCCCGGCTGTTTGCTGCTCGACATTTGTATGCCGGGCTTGAGCGGGCTCGAGCTGCAGCGCGCGCTCGTCGATTCGCCTTGCGCCCGGCCCATCGTGTTCTTGACCGGCATGGGCGACATCGAATCGAGCGTGAATGCCATGAAGGAGGGAGCGGTCGACTTCTTGACGAAGCCGATCGACGATGAGCGGCTGTTCGCGGCGGTCGAGCTGGCGCTGCGGCGCGACGCGGAACACCGTGTGGGCCAGGCAATTCGTGCCAGGATCCAGGAGCGCCTCGAGACGCTGACGCCGCGTGAGCGGCAGGTGATGACTTTTGTAATTCGGGGCCGCCTCAACAAACAGATCGCCGCCGGATTAGGGACCGGCGAGAAGACGGTCAAAGTGCACCGCGCGCGGGTCATGTCCAAGATGGGCGCCCGTTCCGTCGCCGAGCTCGTGCAACTTGGCGCTCGCGTCGGCGTGGCGATCGAACCCGCGCTGGGTGCCGGCACGGAAGCCCTGAACTGGAGGCAGGCCTAATGTCCAACATTCAAATCGCTGCAATGGGCGTAGAAGGGAATTTCACTGCATGGTGGAAGGCCCATGATTGCCGTAGTCGACGACGAAGAATCGGTTCGAAAAGCCGTGGTCCGGGTACTGCGGGCGGCAGGATTTGCGGCTAACGGGTTTGCCTCCGGCCACGAATTTTTGAATTCCTGGCACTTCGATCGGCCCGACTGTCTGGTTCTTGACCTGCAAATGCCGGGCCTTTCAGGCATTGAGGTCCAAAGAGCGCTCAGGTTGGCCGGGGCGCAATTTCCCATCGTAATCATTACCGCGCACGACGCGCCCAGCGTGCGCGAGGAGTGCATGCGCGAAGGAGCCGCCGCCTATCTGTGCAAACCGCTGGACATTCGCGCCTTGCTGCAAGCGGTGGAAAGCGCGGTCGGTGCGTCCGGTTGATGGGATCAAAGTCCTATTGCAGGATCGAAGCACGCTGCGAGAATTGAGCATTTGCGGGGGGAAGTTCTCGTGGTGTTAAAGACAATCGGAATCGGCGTGCTCACCGCGGTCATCGCCACGGTGCTCGTCGCCGGCAGCCGTATAGCATTCGGGCAAACCCTGCCGCCTTCCGTCCCAGAACGCGTGGCCGCACTCAAAGTGACGCTGGCCGCCAGCCAGGTTGCCTTAAGGCAGTACGAGTGGATCGAGACCACGGTCGTCAGCCTCAAGGGCGAGGAGAAATCACGCAAGCAACAGCGTTGTTATTATGGTGCCGACGGCGCGCTGCAAAAGGTCTTGATTGATGCATCGCCGCCGCCCGAGGCGAAGCGCGGCCTGCGCGGCAGGATCATCGCCAACAAGAAGGCGGAGCTGACGGACTACATGCAGAGCGCGGTGAGCCTGGTGAAATCGTACGTTCCACCGGACCCGGCCCGGATTCAAGCGGCGAAGGATGCCGGCAAGGTAAGTATCGACGTGCTGCAGCCCGGCAAGCGCGCGCGAATCAATTTCCGCGACTACCAGAAGCCGGGTGACAACTTAGGGGTAGAGATCGATCTCGCGAATAATGTCATCGCGCGGGTCACGGTGGCCACCTACCTCGACGACGCCGCTGACAGCGTCACGCTGGATGCCCACATGAGTCAGCTCAACGACGGCACCGTGTACACCTCGGATATCGCGCTTAACGCCCAAGCCAAAAACCTGACCGTCACCGTGCAAAACACGGGTTATCGGAAGACGAGCTGAGGGATCGCGCAGCGTGCGGCGCAGCGGTTGGACCATGGTCCAATGGTCGCGCATGTGGGTATTAACGAGGATGCAGAATACCCAGCTCGGTGAGCGCCAAATCGGTTCTCGGCCATGAACATCGAACAAAGCTCAGCGGCGCGGCACATGCCCGGGTCTCGCGCCTACAAACCGGTTTTTCTGCTCGGCATGGTTGGAGTCGTCTTCCTCATGGTCAGCTCGCTATTTCTCGGGATGGCCGCGTTGTTTCGCGATCTGCGCCCGCGGCATTAGCGCAATTGCGCACGCCATTGCGCCGATCCTCATGAGTGTCACACAGCTGATCAGAATAGCCATTCTGCTCAGCATCATGCTCATCGTCGTCAGTTTCGCTCTGCTGGCGACGTGGCGCGACGCAACATCACTGTTCCGCAAGCCATGGCAGCTGGGGCGATCGTTGTTCGCGATGAACGTGCTGCTACCGCTGTTCGCCTCGGTATTGGCCGCGGCGTTCGCACTTCACCCGGCAGTCGCCATTGCCCTGGTGGCGCTCTCGGTGTCGCCCGTGCCGCCGTTTCTGCCGCTGAAACAGCTCAAGATCGTGGGTCACCAAGAATATGTCTACGGCCTGCTGGGCGCTTCGGCATTGTTGACCATTGTGCTTGCCCCACTGACGGTCATCGTGCTCGGCCTCGTGTTTTCGCGGGAGGCGAGCATCGCTCCGGCGGCGATCGGGCGCATGGTCGGAATGACGGTTCTTCTGCCGTTCGTGCTGGCATTGGTGATACGCAGCCGGTTGCCGGCCTTCGCGGCGCGGGCAAGTCCCGTGGCCGGCAAGGCTGGCATTTGGCTGCTCATCGCCGCCGCGGTGCCCCTGCTCATCACGATGTGGCCGGCCATGATCTCATTGATCGGCGATGGCACGCTGTTCGCCATTATCGCGTTTAGCGTGGTAGGTCTGGCGGTGGGACACGTGCTCGGAGGACCAGACCCCAACGATCGTACCGTACTGGCGCTCGCCACGGCGACTCGGCACCCGGGGGTTGCGTTGGTGATCGCCACAGGGAATTTCCCGGGCCAGAAGCTGGTCGCGCCGGCGCTGCTGCTGTACCTGCTGGTAGGCGCAATCGCGTCGGCGCCTTACGTCTTATGGCGCAAGCGGCAGCGCAAAGGATAGATCATGCACGGCACGGAGGCGGAAGCGGTTTATTTGCAATGGGTTGGAATCGGCGCCGACATAATCGAAGCGATTGCGGTCGTACTCATACTCGGCTACATCGTTGCCGCCACCATCGACTGGCTGGTACGCTCGGTGCTACGGCGAGAGTTCACACTCGAGCACTATGTCAGTTTTCGCGCAGCGCTGGGACGCGCGATGCTGCTCGGCCTGGAAATCCTGATTGCGGCCGATGTGGTCCGCACGGCCGCCTTGGGTCCAACTTTGGTGAATTTTGAAGCGTTGGGGATGCTCGTCATGGTGCGCACCTTCCTCAGCTGGTCGATCGTCGTTGAAATAGACGGGCGCTGGCCCTGGCAGCGACGCGGCCCGGACGCGAGTAATAAGCGCGTGGGAGACGATTGATGAACACGATCGAAGATCCGGCTGCGCGCTTCGAGGTGCGCGTCACTTCGGACAGCCACTTTGCCTGGATTCGCACCCGCATGGCGCTTGAACGTACTCTCATGGCATGGGTGCGAACATCCGTGGCGTTGATAGGATTCGGGTTCACCATCGTTCAATTCTTTCAAAGGCTGCAGGGAATGGAAGGCGTTGCACCGGCGGTACGGCCTCAGGCGCCGCGCACTCTCGGATTGGCGCTGATCGGTACGGGTATCCTGGCGCTGCTCATTTCGGCATGGCAGTACCGGAGCGGCGTGAAATACCTGTGGAGCAGTGCGTTCGGGCCCATCGCCGGATTGCATGCAAGACCCATGGAACCTGTGATCTCCCAGACGCCGCTCATGGCGGTCGTCTTGGCTCTGCTATTGATTGGACTGTTCGCATTCCTTGCCGTGTTGCTGCGCATGGCGTAGCACGGGTGACCCTTGATTCAAGGATCCGCGCTGCCAGGTGACTTTGGTCGCATAGACGTTTTCGAGTTCTCTTGGCTAAGGTCGTCATGACAGTTTCTCCAATAAACCAACCGTGGCAGTGCACACATGAATACTCGACTACGCCTTATTTTTCCGATTGCGGCGTTGGCGGCCATTTCGGGATGCAACTCGACGCCGCTCACCACCACCAAGCAGCCCATGGCGCTGGATTTCGCCCTAAAACGCGCGAGATTCGAGATGAGTTGTCCGGAAGCGACCGGCTCTGTGCTGTCGAGTGAGACGATTCAACCGCCGAACGTCGGGCCCCGATTCCAGGGACCTCAGCGCGCTCAATTCACGATCGGCGTCGCGGGCTGCGGCAAGCGCGAGACGATGGTGGTGATCTGCGCCGACGGGTCGGATGGCTGCTTCGCCGCCGAAGGCAGATAGCGTTCATCGCGGCGCGAACGCCGCTGCGGTCGTTGACTTGGTATTAGGTCCAATGGGTCTGGATCCGGCTGTCGGGTACGCTAGATCGTTGATCGTGGTTCACGTTGGCGGAGGCCATTCCATGAGTACATTTCGCATCATGCTCGGCGCAGCCGGAGCGATTCTCGCCTGCGGCCTCGCCGACTGGGCCGGGGCCGCTCCGGATTACGACCAGACGTTCCTGACCGACTACAGCAAACTCGTCGGCACGCCACTGCCCAACAATATGGGCACGGACCTCGTCTATTTGTTGCCCGGCGCACTCGACCGGCTTGCCAAATACAATTCGATCATGGTCGATGAGCCCGAGGTGCTGATCAGCGCGAGTTCCGATTACAAGGGTGCCAAGCCGACGGATCTCGAAGCGATCGCGACGCTCGTGCGCACCGATGTGGGTGACGCGTTAAAAGCCGGCGGATACGGCGTGGTGGATGCTCCGGGGCCGGCTGTACTCTATATCAAAATGGCCGTGACCGATCTCAGCCTCAAGAAAAAGAAGCGCCGCCTGTTGGCCTATACACCCGCCGGCTTCATCATCAACGCCGGCGTCAAAGCATTCCAGGACCTGATGGAGAAATACGACGTGATGGGCGCGGCAATCCAGGGGCAGGCTGCGGACAGTTCGTCGACCGAGGTTCTCGCGGAGTTCGTCGCGCTGCGCGGGAACAACGGCAAGCGCATGGACTTCAAGGACTTCGACGCGGACATCAAGAGTTTTGCATCACGCCTTCGCTGCAGGCTGGACAATGCCCATGTGCCCGCAGCCCAGCAAATAGACTGCCTCGACCCGAAGGCACGTCAAGCCCGTGAAGCAAGCAAGGGCGCGCCGCATTGAGGTGGGGCCGCGCGTCGTGCCACTAAATTGAACTTTACGAAGGTCGGCCTGCTGGTATTTGCCTGCACCTTCGGTGCGGCGCTCGTCGCGATATTCATTGGGCGACGATTGCCGGCGCACCATGCGGAGAGTGACTCCAGGGACGTGGTGAAGCTGGTGTTGGGCCTCGTCGCCACGCTCACGGCACTCGTGCTCGGCCTGCTAATTTCCTCCACGCACACCGCGTACGACGCACAGCAGGCCGAGCTGCAGCAGCTCAGCGTGCATATCTATGAAATCGACCGCATTCTCGCGCATTTTGGGCAGGATGCGACGCGCGAGCGCACTGAGCTGCGGCGGCTGGTCGCCGCCGACATCGCGCGGATCTGGCCGGCGGTCGGCGCCGGAGGAGCGGAATACGCTCCGCTGTCGGCTCAACAGGAGGCCGAGCGGCTGGTCGACGGCATCGGAGATCTATCGCCGAAGACCGATCAACAACGGCAAGGTCAGAGCCGCGCCCTGCAGCTGCTCGCCAGCGTCGGAGAGACCCGGCGACTTCTGGTCGAGCAGGCGCAAAGCGGGCTGTCCTGGCCCTTTCTCGTCGTGCTCATGTCGTGGCTGAGCATCCTGTTCTTCGGCTTCGGACTTTTCGCACGCTTCAACGCGACTGTCGTCGCGGCTCTTTTCGTGGGCTCGGTGTCGGTCGCAGGCGCGATCTTTCTCATCATGGGCATGAGCCAACCCTACGGCGGGTGGATGCAGGTCTCCAGCGCCCCGCTGCGGGCCGCCCTGGCTCAGATGGGGCGCTAGCTGCCTTTGTTCAGGGAATCATCCCGCAATCGAACATCTTGTTGGCGATGGGCGGCGCAATCCGATTGATGAATGCAGCGCGCATTTGTGGATCGTTGCGAAGAATTCCGACGGCGCGCTGTTCCTCCGCGCTCGGCGGGACGTGTTGTTCTTTTTTCTCCCATAACTGTTCGCAGCTCGAGTTCTGGTATTTGTTCACGATCTTATCGGCGATCCTGTCCATGATGGGAAACTGACCCTGAGCCTGTGCGCCGTTCGGGCGAAGCAGCGCAATCGACAAAAGAACCAGGGAACACAGCGAAAACACGACGATCCAGGAATTCAGACGCATGGTCATGGCATTTCTCCAGGTTTGCAAGTGAGTTTTCTCACGGCTCTCGCAGCGATTCAACGAGGCTCGTAAGGTTTTGCGGCTTGACGCGGATGACACCGGCTCGGGGGCTGTCAATGTCGGCGATCAGCAGAAAAGACACCGACACGACCAGCGGCAGCACCATGAGCAGAATGCTTTCCGCCTTGGTATTCTGCGCGCCGAAGCCCACTAGTACCTGGGAAATGGCGGAGATCGTGGCCATCAGAATCCAGGCGGCCGCCGGGATTCGGTTCCACCAGGCTGCTTGCGTGTAGCCCTGCGAATTCAGGACGTCGTTCATGCCGGCAAGACCCAAGCCGCCGATGGCGGTCGGCTGTGTCGCGGTCGCGCCGATGACTGCGGCCCACAGCTCCCGTTGCAACTCTGCGGTACGGGTGCTGATCTGACGCACCTGGTCCGGGTCGCGCGCGGTATAGAACGACACTCGCGCATCGAGGTAAAGCTTCAGCAGAGAGCGCACCTTGGCAGCACCGGGTTCGGGCATGAGGTCCGCCCGCAGGTATTCGGTGCCGATGGCGTTGGTCTCCGCTTCTTCGAAGTTCTTGCGCTGCTCGTATCGTCCAATTGCCATCGAAAATGTGAATCCAATGATGAGGCCGCTCAAGGTCAAGGTGGTCGCGAGGATGGTGCCGAAGTCTTCGCGGACCTCTTTGCCCAGTTTGACCTTTCTCCTGAGAATGGACGCACCGAGACGCGTTGCCAGCCACAGCGTCGAGAATGAAAGCGCAAACAGCAGAGCGGGATGGTCTGTAAATTCGTTCATTCGATCGACGCTGAAGCTTTCGCGGTCGGTCGATCAGGCGCAGCGCGTTCGCCGTGGCAGAAACGGAATTTTTCGCCGCTGCCGCAAGGGCAGGGCTGATAGGGTCCGCGCCGTGCATCATCGGCAGCAATCGCAGCCATCATCTCGGCGGGTGCGCGGCGCTGCCGGATCAATAGGGCCATGGACTTGAAGATGGGGAAGGCATGCACAAAGAAATGTTCAAGCCCGGCACAAAGATAATTGTGACCGGGTTCACCGTCGCGCGACACAGCGAAGCGGTCCTTGGGACAGCCGCCGTTGCACCAGTGCCGGACCTTGCAGCTCTGACACTGGGCGGTCAGAGTATCGCGCTTGTCGTCGCCAAATTTGCGCTGCTCGGGTGAGGCGACGAGCTTGAGCATGTGCGTCTGGTGGATATTGCCCAGCTTGAAGCGCGGCTCGACGAAATGATCGCAGGAATACAGATCGCCGTTGTACTCGAGCGCGGGCCCGTAGCCGCAGGTGGGCGCGTGAATGCACAGCAGATGACGGCCGAAAAACGCCTCCAGGGTCACGTCGAAAAGCTGGACGTAGACCTCGCCCACATCGTGGCGCACCCACTCCTCGAAGACATCGACCAGAAAGCGGCCGTATTGCAGGGCGCCCACCGTTCGCTCGGTGACCAGGTTGCCGGTCTGCGTGTACAGCAGGCGCTTGCCCCCGGCCTCAACGCTCCAGCCCTTGTTGGCGATGGGCAGCGTCTCCTCGGTCGCCCGCTCGACGATGGGGATGAACTGCACCCACTTGGCGCCCAGCTCGTCGCGGAAAAATCTGTAGACTCGGCGTCCGTGTTTCTCGTTGGCTGCGTTGACCGTGCAGAGGATGTTGAAATCCACCTCGTACCGGCGAAGCTGCCGCCATCCCTGCATGACCCGGTCGAAGGTACCCTGTTTACGGCGATCAACCCGATACGTATCGTGCAGTTCGCGCGGCCCGTCGACGCTCAAGCCCACCAGAAAGTTGTGCTCTTTGAAGAAGACGCACCAGTCATCATCCAAGAGAATGCCGTTGGTCTGGAAGGTGTGCTGTACCGTCTGGTCCGGGCGGCGGTATTTTTCGACGAGGGCGACGGAGTGCCTGAAGAACTCGAGCTTCATCAGCGTGGGTTCTCCGCCCTGCCACGCCACCGTGACCTGGGGCGAGCGGTGCGATTCCAGCAGCTGACGGATGTAGGCCTCGAGCGTATCGGCAGACATCCGGTGCTTTTCGTTGGGGTAGAGCGCGTCCTTGGACAGAAAAAAGCAATAGGTGCAGTCGATATTGCAGGTTGAACCGCTGGGCTTCACCAGCAGGTGAAAGCCCGGGGGTGCGTCGGCTGGCAGGATATCTGGAGCAAATGCCGGACTGGCCATGCGGGGTCTGCTATTCGGCCTTTTGCCAGCTCGAATCCGCGTTGAATTGGCTGATATCGCCTGCGATTTTCGTGGTCTCCGGGCCGAGATCCTTTTGATAAACGACGCCGTCCTGATTCACGATGAAGCTCATCACGCCGCTGCTGCCATACACGGCCGGGTAGGCAATCAGCGCGAAGCCATCGCGCATCTCGCCGTTGACGACATAGCTGCGGGCGGCACCCTTGGCGGAGGCGCCTTCGCCGGTCAGGATGCGGAAGAAGTAGCCGTGGTACGGCGTGGGCTGCCCCTCGCTGCGGCGATAGCCTTCGGACGCAGCTTGTGCGGCGAACTCGCCCAGCGGGCTCAACTGCTCGGGGTCCTCGGACTTCCAGTAAAGACCGTCCTGCTTACCCGGCGTGCTGGCAAGTTTTTGCGAATACACGCCGGCCGGCTTGCCGTCATGAGCCTTGCCGGCATAGTCCTGTTGCGCGTCGATGTAGGCCTGACAGAACTGAATGGTGGTCAGCTCATTGCGCCCGATACGACGAAATAAAATCTCCTGAGCGCCCGTGGCCGTGTCGAAGCGCCACTCCTGGCCTTCCTTGAGCAATGGAATCGGGAATGGCCAGTCTTCGTTGCCGATGTAGAGAATCTCGCGTGTCGGGCTGACGGTCATCAGGGCTGCGCGCTCCGCGTAGGCGACGAGAAACACCTCGCGGCTCCTCTGATCCATGACGGGGTCGCCCGACACCATGACCTTGTCTGCAAGGGGCCCAAAGATGGCGTGAAGCTGCTTGGCGTCCCCGGCCTTGTCCGCGTCCACCAGCGCGACGACAGCATCTTCCGGAGTGGCGAAGGTTTTCTGTTGGGTATCCAGCGCCAGGACGGAATGCCCGCAGCAGAGGAGCGCGACAACCGCGAGACCGCGCCTGATTGAATTAGGATTCATGTTGCGCATTCCCTATCGCGAGCCGGAAGGGCGGGATTTGCCGCGCGACACGCTGCCCTGTCCGCGTTGGCTGGCGGCCCGCTCCGCACCGCCGCTCTGGTAGCCCGTGAACGCGCTGGAATTCGTCTGCGCCCGCTCGGTCGGCCTGACACTGGACGGAGCGTTGTAGCCGCGTGAGCCATAGTCCGCGATTCCGGGGTTCCCCGGCTGCGAGGCAGGGCGGGTACCTGGAGAGGCAGGGCGAGTATCCGCTCCTGTCGCGGGCCGCGCGGGAGAATTGGGGCCCGCCGCGGGTTGCGCAGGCCGCGTCGTGGGAACACTTCCGGCGGTCGCCGGGCGCTGGGCGGGCATGGTGGTGGGTCGGCCACCGGAGGAAGGTGGGGCCGGGAGCGTGGTGGGCCGTTGCACCGGCGCGTAGGGCTTCGGCCGTGGTGTTGCACCGCCCGCGTAACCAGGATTGTTCACGGTGATTCTGTTGATGTTGACCGTGGTGGGCGCGTAGACATAGGGTCGCGGCCGATAGCCGCCGTAAGGCATCGGGATGGGCCGAACATAGGGATAGCGGGCGTAGGGCGGCACCACCCATACGCCGCCACGGACCACCACCGTATGGGTGTGCCAACCCATGCCCCAGGCGCCCCAGCCATAGGGAGCGTAGTAGGCGTTGTTGCTCATCGCGGCGCCGATGGCGATGCCGAGACCGAATGCGAAAACCACCGCCCCGGGTGGCGGCGGCCAATACACCACCGTGGGGTTGTACACCGGCACGTAGACCACTTGCGGATTGGCGGGTTGAATCACGATGATCTGCTGCCCGTTCTGTTTTTCGGTGTTGACCACCTGTTGCGGCGTGCTCTTTAGGTTGCCTGCGGCCTGCGCTTGCGCGCGCAGTCTCTGCACCGAATCCATCACACCTTTGGGATCGCTCAAGAATGCCGTGCCGAGTTCGGTAGTCCAGCCGATCTGGCTGGCGAGCTGATTCATGACATCCGGGAACAGCGCCAGGGCCACAAAGCTCGCGTCGTAGCCGCGCTGTTGAGCGGCATCCTGCAGCTCCGTGCCCTGCAGTTGTTTGTTCTGCTGCAGCCAGGTGTTCATTTCCGTCACCTGCCCTGGGCTGGTGGCGCAGGTCAACACCTGCGCGAGCAGCGCGTCGGGGTAGAGCGCCACCGGTGCCAGCAATTGATCCATGGGGGGAAGCGGCGGATTCGGCGCAGGCGTCTGCGCTTGCGCAGCGGCAAACATCGCACAGGCCGAAAGAATTAAACCGACCCGCGCATGCTTCATCATCGGTGACTCACTCCCAATAGGTCAGATGCATTTGGGTGCAGGCCTGATGGTACCGAGACATTAGTCAGTGCGTTGCGGACCGTCCATGTGGCCTAGGTCCAATGGTCGCCGCGCAAAGTTGGAGAACACACTGATTGCGACGGCATGGATCGCGGCATACGTGCGGACGCATCTGGCCGCGTCGCCACTCAACTGGAGGACTACGTCAGTCAATTTCTCGAGGCGATTTCAAGAGGCGCGTCAGGCAACGGGAAATAGCCGCGATTGACGAACTGTACCCACGCGGGGCGGCGTCCGGCGTGGGTTTTTTGTGCCATGATGTGCTTCATCATGGCGGCTCCGGCGGGCGTTAGGCATCGATTCGCTCAGTGTGGGATCCCAGAATCGCATGAGCAAGAACAAGCGCAACCGCAACCGCAGAAAACCTCGCAAACCGACCGCCGCAACATCGCCGACGCCGCCGGCAGCGCTGTCCGCGAAGCGCCGTCTCCGGTGGGGCGCATTGGGCGCCGCCGCGGCAGCGATGGTGCTGGCCGCAATCACCTACATCGTGTGGACGAGCGCACGGCCTCCGACCACTCCGTCGATCGGCGCGCCGTCCGCGCGGCAGGCGGCAAAACCGACTTTCGTCGGTGCCCAGGCTTGCGCAAGCTGCCACGCCGCCGAGAGCGCCGCGTGGGCTGACTCGCATCACGCCAAGGCGATGCAGCATGCGACCCGGGAGACCGTGCTCGGAGATTTCGACAATGCCCGACTCACCTACGATGGCATCGTGTCGACTTTCTTCCGCCGCGACGGCAAGCTCTTCGTAACTACCGACGGCGCGGACGGCAAGCTCAACGACTTCGAAATCCTCTACACCTTCGGACTGTATCCCCTGCAGCAATATCTGGTGGCGTTTCCGGGCGGACGCATGCAGGCGCTGTCGATCGCCTGGGATTCGCGGCCCAAGGATCAGGGAGGCGGGCGCTGGTATCACCTCTACCCCAACGACCACATCACCTACAAGGATCCGCTGCACTGGACGCGGTTGAATCAGAACTGGAATTGGATGTGCGCCGACTGCCACACCACCAAACTGGACCGCAATTACGACGCCGCCGACAACACCTATGCGACCACCTTCAAGGAGATCAATGTGGCCTGCGAAGCCTGCCACGGGCCGGGATCGAATCACATCGCTTGGGGCAAGCACGCGTCGGGCAGCGAGAATCTCGCGGATCATGGACTCGTCGTCGCGCTCGATGAAAGGCGCGGAGTGACGTGGACAGCGGTGGCCGCAACCGGCAACGCGGTTCGCAGCACGCCGCTGAAATCCGAGCGCGAGCTCACCGCTTGCGCGCAATGCCACTCGCGCCGCGCGTCATTTGCGAAGGGGATGGATCATGACGGCCGATTTTTCGATACTCACGAGATCGCCCTGCTCAGCGAACATCTGTACTTTGCCGACGGCCAGCAACACGACGAGGTGTACGACACGGGTTCGTTTCTGCAGAGCCGGATGCACGCACACGGGGTCACCTGCGCGGACTGCCACGATCCGCATTCGGCGAAGCTGCGCGCGCCCGGCAACGCCGTGTGCGCGCAATGCCACTCGGCGGCAAAATACGATGTGCAGGCGCATAGCCTGCATGCGCCGGGTTCAATCGGCGCGCAATGCGCGGCGTGCCACATGCCGACGCGCAATTACATGCTGATCGATGCGCGCCACGATCATTCGATTCGCATACCGCGGCCGGACCTGAGCGCGAAGTTGGACACCCCCAACGCCTGCACCGATTGCCATAAGGAGCGCAAGGCATCCTGGGCGGCCGCGGTCATCGAGCATGCCTTCGGACCGGAGCGCAAGGGCTTCCAGTCTTTCGGAGCGACCTTGCACGATGGCCGCATCGGATCCCCTGGCGCGGCCGCGGAGCTGACGGCGCTGGCGAAAGACGCAGCGGAACCGGCGATCGTGCGTGCAACCGCCCTGGCAGATTTGCGTCCCTATTTGGATGCCGCCGTCCTGCCGGCGCTCGAGGCTGGTTTGGCAGATCCTGATGCGGTGGTGCGCGGCGCGGCGCTGGACATTCTGCTCGGCGCTCCGCCGCAAGAACGCATACGGTTGGGGCTTGGATTGATCGACGATCCGTCCGCGATCGTGCGGATCAAGGCGGCGCGCGTGCTGGCCGTCATGCCGGAACAAGGCGGCGACGCCACGTTGCGCGCACGCCTCGACAATGTGTTCGCGGAATACATTGCCTCGCAGCGCGCCAATGCCGATCGCCCGGAAGCGCGTGTGAACCTCGGATTGTTTTACGGGGAACGCCATGATCCGGTGCAATCCGAAACCGAGTACCGCGCGGCGCTCGCGCTTCAGCCGGATTTCGTGCCGGCCTACGTCAATCTCGCGGATCTGTATCGGGCCTACCACCGCGAGGCGGACGCCGAGACATTGCTGGTGCGCGGATTGGAGCAATCCCCCCGCAACGCCGATCTCGAACACGCGCTCGGTCTGCTGCGGGTGCGGCAAGGACACGTGGCGGACGCCTTACCGCTGCTGGCGGGCGCGGCGCGCGCCGACCCGAACAATCCGCGCTATGCCTATGTGTACGGAGTGGCACTGCACGACAGCGGCCGGGGCCTACAGGGAATGGTGGTGTTGGAGCGGGCGCTCACGAGGTTCCCTCGCAATCCTGAGATTCTGTCAGCATTGGCGGCGTACGCCCGGGCTGCCGGCAACGCCAAGCACGCGGAAGCCTACCTGAAGCGCCTGGCGGAAATAGCCCCGCCCGCCAATTGATCGACGGGTGCCGTTCATTCCGTAACAAAGCCTGCGCTACTATCGTGCGGTGCGGCCCCCCCGGTGCCCGCGAACATGGCGGCGGGGCGGTTCTGGCCGCGCAGATTCCGGGAAATAGCGTCATTCGCGTGTTTGGCACGAATGTTGCTTCCATAACCTAGTGTATGATAGCGGGAGTGTGCCGTGAGGGCGTCCCAACGAAAATTACGCCTTACTTAAAGTATTGGTTGACCCTATGCGCCTGCCGTCGCTCAAATTTCTAAAGACCTTTCAGGTCGCGGCCAGGCTGCAAAGCTTCAAAGCCGCCGCCGAGGAATTATTCGTCACGCCTTCCGCGGTGAGCCATCAGATCAAGGCGCTCGAGGAGCAACTTGGCGTGGCGCTGTTCGAGCGCGGCGTGCGCACGCTCACCTTGACCGACGCCGGCGCCCACTACCTCGAACACATCAACGATATTTTTGCGAAGCTCGAGTCGGTCACGGAGCAGCTTCAAGTCCGCTATGGACGCTCCATCATCCGCCTCAACGTGCCGCCGTTCTTCGCCAATGAGCTGCTGCTACCGCGTCTGGCGTCATTTTCGCAGGCGCGCGAAGAGACCGATATTCGCATCGAGACGACGTTCTCGGCGCCGAAAACACATCCCCCCGAGGCGGATCTCTCCATCGTGGTGGGATCCGGTCCCTGGGAAGGATTGACCGTGCACGAGCTGTTTGCGCAGAGCTTCATCGCGGCCTGCTCGCCGGCGTTCCTGCTGGAAAATCCCATCGATTCGTATGCCGATCTCAATGGCAAGACCCTGCTGGTGCACGAGGAGCGGCGCGATGCGTGGGAGCGATGGGCGGCGGGCCTGGGCATCGAAACCATCAAGCCCAATCGCCTGGTGCGACTCGACACGATGTCCGCCGTGGTGCTCGCCGCCGAACAGGGTGTGGGTGTGGCGCTGGTCCCGGCGCGCTTGAGCGCCGATCGATTCGTTGCCGGCGGATTGGTTAAATTATTCGATGCGGAATTGACCACGAATGAGAACTACGTCTTGTTGCACCGACCTGCCGACCATGCGCGCGAAGATCTGCAGGAACTGATGCAGTGGATCTTGAGCGAGTGCCGCGTTGCCTGACGCCGGCGGCCGCATACATGACGGCGGCCGCATACAGATGAGAGAAATCGAACCGGCAGGAAAAATTTTTCGCTTGTCGCATCCTTGAGCGCTGTCTAGGGTCTACATGGGGCGTTGGTATTTTTTTGCCATCGAGGAATACCACCATGAACCTTCGAAAAATCAGTCTCATCATCGCGGCGATCGCCGCAGGCGCTCCCGCAATTTCCAACGCATCGCCCGAGAAGGCCGCCCTGGATGCCTGTGCGCGCGCCTTCGCGTCGAGCCTCGCATCACCGGGCGCGGCGGCGCCTGCCTACAAAGTCGCCTATCGCGGCAGTCAAACCGCGGGATCGATGCTCGAGTATTTCACTCGCGAATACACCTTTGATTTGCATGCCAACGATCTGAAGACCGGGTTGTCGATTGCACACGCGAGCTGCTCCACGGATTCGCACGGCACCGTCGTCGCTTTTCACCCGACCCGCGACTCCCAATCATAAGGAGGGTCGACGCAGATCCGCCGGCGCCGCGGCGCCGGCTGGCGAGTTGCACGCCGCCGGCGTATAAATCCGCCATGGAATTCGCAGCAAAAAAAGCGGCGGCTGCCGGCGCAGCCGGCCTCGAATTGGTGGTTGCCGTGGCGGAGAACGATGTCATCGGCCGCGGCAATCGGCTGCCGTGGCATCTGCCGGCGGATTTGCGGCATTTCAAATCCCTGACTTTGGCCAAGCCGGTGCTGATGGGGCGCAAGACCTATGAGTCCATCGGCAAGGCGCTGCCGGGTCGAACGAATATCGTGCTCAGCCGTTCGGACGCGTTTTCACCGCAGGACTGCATTGTCGTGAAGACGCTCGAGGATGCACAACTCGCGGCCGGCGACGGCTCCGCGCTCATGGTGATCGGCGGGGCGGAAATTTACCGGCAATGCCTGCCGCTGGCCAGCCGCATCCATCTGACCCTGATCCATGCTCGAATCGAGGACGGCGACACGGTATTCACTGGCTGGCGGGGCGCGGAGTGGGACACGTCTTCGCGCGAACGCCACGAAGCGGACGACAAGAATGCGTACGCCTACAGTTTCATCACACTCGAGCGAGCGGAGACCGGCATCCGCATTTAAAGGGGCGCGAGCCTCGAGCTGATCTCACGATCCGCGCGGGCGAAGTCGACGTCCGCGAGATTCGTGACCGCGCCCTCCGTCAATTCCGTCAGCAGCTGCGCCTGCACGGCGCCGCGCGCGAGCGCCGTACGGTAGGGAATCTCGTGATGGAACATCACCATCGAGTAACGCGGAATGAAGCGCTGCGGGAAGCGCCGCTCGAGCTCGAGCGACAGAGCCTGCTGCAACTGAAATTTGGGGTGCGCGACGCGCTCGCGCATTTCCAGATAATTGTCGAGCGACATGGCGGCAATGGCGTCCGTTTGGGGCTTGCGCAGCGCGCCGAACCGCGCGAACACGCTCTCCCATGATGCATGCTCGAGTAAGCAGGCGTCGAATTCCACGCAATCCTCGAAGCAGCAATTCATTCCCTGACCGTGAAACGGCACGACGGCGTGCGCCGAGTCCCCGACCAACGCGGTCATGCCTCGGTGGGTCCAGGGTTGCGCCGACACCGTGCCGAGAAATCCCACGGGGTGCTCCATGAACTCCGCGGTGCAGTTCGGCATCAAGGCTCGGACGTCCGGAAAGCTCCGCGCGAAGAATCGTCCGACGGCGCTCTCGTCGGTCAGGCTCTCGAAGCTGACCGCACCGTGCTTGGGCATGAACAGGGTGGCGGTGAAGCTGCCGTCCTGGTTCGGCAGTGCGATCAACATGTAGTTGCCGCGCGGCCAGATGTGCAGCGCATCAGCCGCCATGGGGTGGCGCCCCGCGGCGTCGGCCGGTATGGATAGCTCCTTATAACCATGCTCGAGGTCGATTTCCTGCGCGTCGATCAAATTCAGCGAGCTCAAGCGGCGGCGCATGGCTGAGCCGGCCCCATCGGCGGCCAGCAGCGGCTGCATGGGCACGCTGATCAGACGGTCGCGGCGCAGGTCGCGGATGAGCGCCGTCCCCTGCTCGAATTCCGCCGTCTCGAATTTATGCTCGAAGTGAACGGTGACGCCGGGCTGCCGGGCGGCAACGTCGAGCAGGATCTGGTTGAGCCGCAGCCGCGAGATCGAGTAGATGACTTCGTTGGGCCGCTGCCCATAGGGCTGCAGCGAAGTGCCGCCCTCGGGATGGTGAATGAGCCGCCCGCGCATCGGCAGCAGCGCTGCTCCCAGATGCTGGAAAACGCCGGCCATTTGCAGCGCGTGAATGCCGCGATCCGCCAAGGCCAGGTTGATGGAGCGGCCGGATTCGCCGCGAGCCTCTCGCGGATCGGCGCGGCTCTCGTACAATTCCACCGCGTGACCGCGGCGCTGCAGAAGGATGGCGAGCAGCGCCCCGGTGGGACCTGCGCCGATAATGCGAACGATGGGACGCTCTGCGCTCACTGGCGCACGGCGCGCGATAGTGCGTCTACCGCGGCAAACACGTCGCTGTACGAGTTGTAGAGAGGCACGGGCGCCAAGCGCAGCACGTCGGGCTCCCGCCAATCGGCCGCCACCCCGGCCGCCGTCAGCAGATCATGGCAGCGCTTGGCGGCGGCGGGCGATCGCGCGATCCGCAGGCTCAGCTGACAACCGCGCTCGGACGCCGCGCCAGGTGTAATGATGTCGATGAGGTCCGGCAACCGCGTCTCGATCAGACCCTGCAGGAATCCAGTCAACGCAATCGACTTCTCGCGCAGCCTACCTAAGCCGGCACGCTGAAAAATCTCCAGCGATGCCAGCAGCGGCGCCGTGGACAGCACGGGAGGATTGCTGATCTGCCAGCCCTGCGCACCCGGGATCGGGGTGAATTCGGGTCCCATGTGAAACCGCGTCTTCGGATCGTGTCCCCACCAGCCGGCAAACCGCGGCAGATCGACGCTGCGCGCATGGCGCTCGTGCACGAAGCACCCGCCGATGGCGCCGGGACCGGCATTGAGATACTTGTAGCTGCACCATACCGCGAAATCGGCATTCCACTCGTGCAAGCTCAACGGCGTGTTGCCGATGGCGTGGGCAAGGTCCAGGCCCGCCGCCGCGCCGGCGCGGCGTGCCGCGCTGATCATCGGTCCCAAGTCCAAGGATTGCCCGGTGAGATATTGAACGCCGGGCAGCAGCACCAGGGCGAGCCGGGTGCCTTCCTGCTCGATGCGCCGAATCACATCCTCGGTCCGCAGGGTTCGCTCGCCGGGACGCGGCTCCATCTCGAGCAGATGCTCCGCCGCAGTCAGACCGTGAAAGGCCAGCTGCGATACGACCGCATGGCGATCGGAGGGGAACGCCGATTTCTCGATGAGCACCCGATTGCGCTCGCCAGCTGGGCGAAAAAAACTCACCAGCATCAAATGCAGATTCACGGTCAGCGAATTCATGGCGACGACTTCGCTATCGAGAGCGCCGACCAAGGCGGCGAGCGGCGCCGTCGCCTGTTCGTGATAAGGGATCCAGGGGCGCTCCGCCGCGTGATGGCCGAGAACTCCCAGCCGCCGCCAGTCCTGCAACTCCTGTTCGACATATTGCGCCGCTGATTTGGGCTGGAGCCCCAGTGAATGGCCGCACAGGTACACCACTCGCCGCCCGCTGCTGTCGAAAGGATGATGAAATTCCGCTGCGAAGCACGCCAGCGGATCGCGCGCGTCGCGCTCGAGCGCGCTCGCCGCGTCCGACGCCGCGCCAGTCGTCGCGCCAGTCGACGCGGCAGGCGTGGCGCCAGGCGTTTCGGCAGGCGTTGCGCCGTGCGTCATGGGCTCGGGGCCTGCATGACCGCGCCGCAGACACTGCAGGTGCGATGCGCGAGGCTCGAGAAAAAGCGCGAAAATATTTCGGGCAACTGCGTCTCGATGTTGCGCACCGCGACGCGCTCCAAGTACAGGCAATGTCCGCAGCGTTCGCAATACCAGGAGAAGCCGTCGAGCTCAGCGGCATTGCGGCGCCGTTCGACCACGATCCCGACGCTGCCTGCGGGACGCTGCGGCGAATGGGGCACTTCGGGCGGCAGCAGAAAGACCTCGCCCTGACGGATGGGTATGTCGGTCACGCGGCCGTCCTGCACCGTCTTGAGCAGCATATCCCCCTCCACCTGGAAGAAAAATTCCTCGCTCGGGTCATGATGAAAATCTTTGCGGGAATTGGGACCGCCGACGGCCATGACGATGAATGCGCTGTCCTGAAACAGCAATTTGTTGCCCACCGGCGGCTTGAGCCGCTCGCGGTTCTGATCGATCCATCGGTGCAGATTGAAGGGCGGGGCGATTTGCATCACCGCATTATAGCGGCAGCGTGAAACTTCGCCGCCATCGGCAAGTCCAAACGGACGGAGGATTGTCATGCGGCCTGTGCGAATGCTTGGGGTGGGACTGATGTTGGCGGCATCGGCCGGGTGGGCCGGTACGGGCGATGTAATATCGGCGGTGTGGAAGGAGCAGCATTTGAGCCTGCTCTACATGGGCCGCACCTCGCGCTATACCTGCGACGGCCTGCGCGACAAGGTGCGCGCCATGCTGATCGATTTGGGGGCGCGGCGGGACTTGGAGATCACGGCGCTGGGCTGCGAGGGGCCCGCGGCGCAGGTGCGGCTCGCCTCCCCAGGACCCAGCTTGAACATCGTGGTGTCCACACCGGCGCTGCCCGCCTCGAAGCCGAGGCCGCAGCGCGCGGCGGACTCAAGATTGGTGGCGGCGCGCTTCGAACCGTTTACCATCACCAGCAATGCGTTTCGCAACATGGGCATCGCCGACTGCGAACTGGTGGAGGAGTTCACGCACCAGATTCTGCCGAAGCTCGTCACCCGTGGACTGACACAGGACATCACCTGCGTGCCGTTTCAGGAGAGCGGCGGCCGGTACTTGGTTCGGGGCGAGGTTCTGCGGGCCTTGCCGCCCCGCTAGCTTGGCTAGCGCGGCCTGACATGGCGTGCGCAGCCTAGTACGGGGTGCGCAGCCTAGTACGGGGCGCGCGCCGCCTAGTAGGGCTTATACGCCGCGCAGGGCACTTGGACGGGCTTCGCATCGGGCTCGTCCAAGCGCAGCGCGGTCAAGGTGCCTCCCCAGACGCAGCCCGTGTCGAGGCCGGTGACATCGGCATTGCTGAAATAACCCAAGGTCGACCAGTGACCGAACACGATCCGCGGGCCGCGCCAGCGCGCCTTGGGCACCTCGAACCAGGGGAGCAGCGATTGGGATTGCAGTTTTTTCGGGGATCCCTTGACGCGCAGCACCAGCCGGCCGTCCGCGTCGACGTAGCGTAGACGCGTGAAGCAATTGGCGATGAATCGCAGGCGTTCCGCAGCATCGCCGACATCGTCCCAGCGGTCCGGCTGATCGCCGTAAAGCCGGTCGAATAACTTCTCAGGGTTGCGCCGCAGGGCGCCCTCGAACTCGCGGGCGCATTGGCGCGCCATCTTCAAATCCCATTGCGGCGCCAAGCCGGCGTGCAATAGGCATACATTCAGCGGGCGATCTTCGTGGAAGAGCGGGCGTTCCGTCAGCCAGTTGAGCAGGGCATCGCGATCGGGGGCAGCCAGGATCTGCTCGAGCGTATCGTCGCTGCGGAGCTGCGCGGCTCCAAAGGCCACCGCCAACAGGTGCAGATCGTGATTCCCGAGCGTGACCGTCGCGGCATCGCCCATGGCGCGCACTCTGCGCAGCACGGCGAGCGAATCAGGGCCGCGGTTGACCAAATCGCCGACGAACCAGAGCCGATCGCGATCCGCCGAAAATCGCAAGGCGCCGAGCAAAGAGCCGAGTTCATGGTCACAACCTTGCACGTCGCCGATTGCGTACAGCGCCATAGGCCCCTAGTGCAGCACCCCAGGCATCGCCAGCCTGAAAGGAGCAATCGGCGCATCGAATTGTTGGCCGTCATCGGCCACCATCTGATAGCTGCCCTGCATGGTGCCGACCGGGGTTTCGATGACCGCGCCGCTCGAGTAGCGAAAACCCTGGCCCGGTTTGAGATAGGGCTGCTCGCCGACCACGCCGTCGCCGCGCGTCTCCTTCACGTTGCCGTTCGCGTCCGTGATGATCCAGTGACGTGTGAGCAGCCGCGCCGGCACCTGGCCTTCGTTGCGTATGGTGATGGTATACGAGAAGACAAAGCGCTTGTCGCGCGGATCGGACTGCTCCTCGATGTAGGAAGTCTCGACCTCAACACGAATTCTTGGGTTCGCCGGCTCGGATGTCATACCCTGCATCGCATTACTTCAAGCGCACCGCCAACACGTCGCAGTGCGCGGCGTGCAGGACGGTGTCTTCGGTAAAATTCACCAGGATGGCGAGGCCGTGACGCTCACGGCTGCCGAGGACGATCAAGTCCGCCCGTTCTTCGTCCGCCACGCGAAGGATCTCCGCCTTGGTATTGCCGGCCTCGACTCGCCCGGTCGCCTGGGTGAGCCCCAGCCGCTGGACGAGTTCGCTCAGGGACTCGCGCGCTCGTTTGATCAATTCGTTCTCGATTTGCGCCGTCGGCATCAGTGATTCACCCAAGGGTTCGACCGGCACAAATTCCACGACGTGCAGCACCACCATCGCCGCATTCGAATACGCCGCCAGATCCCGTCCGGCAAGAGCAACCTGTTCGCTGCCTTGCGACAGATCCAGCAGCACCAACAGCTTCTTGTATCCGGCCATGCGAGCTCAAGTATAGCCGACCAATCGAGAGTAATGGGCGGCGAGCAGACCGAATTGCGCCGGCGCGAGCGTTTCCGGGCGCAGCTGCGGATCGATACCGCAGGATTCGATGTCCTGCGAAGTGAGCAGGCCCTTGAGGGAGTTGCGCAAGGTCTTGCGCCGGTGCGAGAAGGCCGCGGATACCACGGTGCGCAGCGCGCCCTCGCCGCCGATGTCGAAGCGCGGGCTTTTGGCCGGCCGCACGTGCACGATGGCGGACCACACCTTGGGGCGCGGTTGAAACGCGCCGGGACCGACATCGAACAGACCCTGCACCTCGGAGACGGCCGCGAGCATCACCGTCAATCGCCCGTAGTCCTTGGATCCTGGCTGCGCGGCCATTCGATCCACGACCTCCTTTTGCAGCATGAAAAACATATCCGAGATGGCGGCACGCTGCGTCAGCAGGTGAAACAACAGGGGCGTCGAGATGTTGTAGGGCAGATTGCCGACGACACGCAGGGGCGCGCCCGCGCCGCGCAAACGGATGAAATCGGTGTCGAGCACGTTCTCGACGTGCACGACAAGCCCGTGCTTCGCCCGTGGATCGGACTCGAGCGTCCGGGCCAGATCGCGATCGATCTCGATCACGTCCAAGTGCTTGGCACGCTCGAGCAGTCCCCAGGTCAACGCGCCGCGTCCGGGACCCACTTCGACGATGCGCTCGCAGGCTTGGGGCGCCACCGCATCGATGATCCGGCGGATGACTCCGGGATCGTGCAAGAAGTGCTGGCCGAATCGCTTACGAACCTGCATGGCCCGCCAAATCGACCGCCAACTTCACGGCCGCCCGCAGGCTGCCGGCGTCGGCTGCGCCGGTTCGGGCCAAACTCAACGCAGTTCCATGGTCGACGCTGGTGCGCAGTATCGGCAGTCCCAAGGTCACGTTCACGGCATGGCCAAATCCCACGTGCTTGATCACGGGCAGGCCTTGGTCGTGGTACATCGCGACGATGACATCCGCGGTTTGCAGGAATCGCGGCGTGAATGCCGTGTCGGCGGGCACGGGTCCTTGAATGTTCAAACCCTCGGCCTGAAGTTCGCGGATCACGGGCTCGATCACGTCGATTTCCTCGCGCCCCAAATGGCCGGACTCGCCCGCGTGGGGATTGAGGCCGAGCACGGCAATTCGCGGTCTGGCCAAGGAGAAGTGGCGCCCCAAATCCATGTTGACGATCTGGATGGTGCTGCGCAGCCGCTCCTTGGTGATGGCCTGCGGCACGTCCGCGAGCGCCAAGTGGGTCGTCGCCAGCGCCACCCGCAACTGCTCGCTGATCAGCAACATGACGGGGAGCGCGGCGCGAGTTCGCTGCGCGAGATATTCGGTGTGGCCGGTAAATGCGTAGCCGGCATCCATCAAGGTGCTCTTTTGCACCGGTGCGGTCACCATGGCCGCAAACTCGCCGTTCATGCAGCCGCTGCAAGCCCGGTCCAGCATGGCGATCACGTAGGCGGCGTTGCGCGGATCCGGTCGACCCGCGATGACCGGCCGCGCCGTCGGGATATGCAAGACCTTGAGCGTGCCGGGACGATGCGCGGCGGCCGCTCTGGTGGAGTCATAGCGCTCGATCGCCAGCGGCAACCCTAAGGCGCCGGCCGTGGCCGCCAGCAGTGCTTCATCGGCGGCCACCACGATGTCGGCTTCCCAGGGCATTTGCGCCAGGGCGACGCAGGCATCCGGCCCTATCCCTGCGGGTTCACCCGACGTGATGACGATCCGCGGTGTGTACACGAGCGCGAAGCTAACGACGCGGCGCGCCGCACATTACATCTTCACCTCGACAAAGGCCTCGTCGCGCAACCGCCGCAGCCACAACTCGGTTTCCTCGTCCGCCTTGCTCTCGCGAATAGCGGCGAACGCACGCTGGCGGCGCACGTCGTCGGTGCTGTCGTAAGTGCGGGTGCCGAGCATCTGCACGATATGCCAGCCGTATCGGCTCTTGAACGGCTCGCTGATCTCGTTGACCTTCAGGTCGGCGATGGCCTTGTCGAATTCCGGCACAAAAGTGCCCGGTCCGCTCCAACCCAAATCGCCGCCGTCCGGCGCCGAGCCGGGGTCCGCGGAGGTGGTCGATGCGATGCCGGCGAAATCCTCGCCCTTCAAGATGCGGTCGCGCAGTTTGCTCAATTTCTGGCGCACGGTCTCGTCGTCGTCCAGCTCGTTCGGCTTCATCAGAATGTGCCGGACATGTATTTGGTTGACGATGACCTGCGCCTCGCCGCTGCGCCGCTCGTTCAGCTTGACGATATGAAAGCCGCTCGGGGTGCGCACCGGCTCGCTCACGTCGCCCGGCTTCATTTTGATGACCAGCGCCAAAATGAATTCGGGCAGCTGAGCGCCCTTGCGCCAGCCGATCTGGCCGCCGTCCAAGGCCGTCTGGCTGTTGGAATTGGCGATCGCGAGCTGACCGAAATCCTCGCCCTTCGAGGCGCGCGCGGCCAGATCATGGGCCTTCTTGGTGATCTCCTCGAGCTGTTGCGGCGTGGCGGCTTCGGGCAGCGACAGCAATATGTGCGAGACGTTGAACTCATCGTTGGCGGCCGAGGTCTGTTGGCGCGTGAGGAACTGCTCAAGTTCGCGCGGCGAGACATTGATGTGCGCAATCACATCGCGCTGGCGCAGCGTGTTCAAGGTCAATTCCTTGCGCATGGCTTCGCGGTACTGCTTGTAGTCGACCCCCTGCGCCGCGAGCGCCGTCGGCAGCTGATCGAAGGGAATCTTGTTGCGGCCCGCAATTTCCTGCAGAGCGCTGTTCAATTGCTCGTCGGAGATGGTCAAGCCCACCCGTTTGGCATGCTGTGCCTGAATTTCCTGCAGTATCAATCGATCGAGGACCTGCTGCTTGAGCACGCTCTGCGAGGGCAGTTCGACCTTCTGTTCCTGCAGCCGCTTGCTCACCGCGTCCATCTGCGCGTCCAGCTCGCTTTTCAAGACCAGGCCGTCGTTGACGATGGCCGCGATGCGGTCGAGTAATTCGCCGTGCACGCCGATGTCGCGCGTCTGCGCCTGGCACGCCGAAGATACGAGGACTGCCGCGGCCGCAGTCAGCCAATAAAAGCTAAATTTACGCATGAATCGAACGTCCTGGACTTAAGGGGCTTCGTTTTGGGCATTCGGGTCGCGGGTCGAGTATCCGCGAATTTCCCGTTCCAAGAAGGTATTCGCTGGTTTTCCGACCGAACTTAGGCCCGTGAGTTCCAATTGTAATGCAATCGAGGTGTCTAGTCCCGCAGTGCCGTTGGTGACCCGGACATAGCGGCGCTGCACCACCTGAATCTTCCAACAGCAGCTCTTGTACTCAAATCCCGCCATTTGTTCGATGGTTTGCCGGTCCTGCAGGGAATAGACCCAGCGTCCAACGGTGTTCCAGTGGGCGGCGATGGGCCAGGCAAACGACCCGTCCCACTGCTTCAGGATGACCTGCTGATTCAAGATGTTTTGCTGAAAGCGGTAGCCCAAATTCACGACCCGGGTGGGATCCGGGCGGTACTGAACCGAAACCTCGCTTTTATCGGTTTGCGAGGTGTACGGGTTCCAGAGGTAATCGAAATTCAAGCTGAAATGCTTGTAGGCGGTCAGGGCCACGTCGGCCACGAGGTCCGAGGCGGGGAAGGTCTGAGTCGTCTGCCCGGGCGCGGCGGCCGCGAAGGCCTGCAAGGGCAGCCCTGAGACATATTGTCCCGGCTGGGTCATGAGGATTTGACCGCGGGAGTTCACCAGGGCTTGTCCGGGCAGGGCCAGCGGATTGACCCCGGGTATGGTCACCAAAGTCAGTCCCGAGGAGGTCGTGCCGGGCTGCAGGGGCAGCCCCACCTGCGGAATCGAAAAATAGCGGATCTGGCCGATGGTTGCCGATAGATACTGGGCACCCGATACGTGGTCGAAGAGCCGGGTGGTCAGGGCAAGCGCCAACTGGTTCGCGTCGCCGATGCGATCCCCGCCCACGTACCGATTGGTGCGAAACAGCTCGGTCAGGTTCAGGTCGGGCAACCCGGTATCGAAGATCGGCAGGTCGTCCTGATTGCGGTAGGGCACATAGCTGTAGACCATGCGCGGCTCGAGGGTCTGGGTGCGTTGTCCCTGCGAACCCGCGTCGCGCTCGAACACCAATCCCGCATCCACCCGCGCATAGGGCAGAGCCCGAGTCGGCGTGTCCGGCGTGCCGACCGCGGGATTCTTCAAGTCGTATTGGGTAAAGTCATAGCCGACCGCCGGCTCAAAGAAATAGCCGGGTCCGCGGCTCGACCAGCGGATTTCGGGGGACACGTTGAGCCTCACTCCCGTGGGTCCGATTTCGCGCAGGAAATTGACGGCCTCGCTGTCCAATGCAAGTTCGAAATGCGTTTCCGGAACCGGCCACAAGGCGTTCGCTTCGATGCGGGGCACGCGCGAGTAGGGCCGCTGATCGCAGGACGTCGCGGGCGGGGTGGGCACCGTGCCGGCGAGGCAGGTCGTGAGCACGCCGATATCGATGGTCTGGAAGTTCTGCAGCTGGCCGCGCACCCGCCACACATCGTCGTAATAAAGCACATCGGCCCGGCGCTCCAGAAAGGTCACGCTGGTCTGGTCTGAACCCACGGCGAAGTCCTCGAAGTACTGGCTGTCGCTCACATTGGCGATGTCGGCATCGAAGCGAAACCCGCGTTTCAAGTCCGTGATGTCGGTGAAGCGCAGGTAGCTGCGATTGTCGTGTTCCTGCTTGTCGTTCGGCAGAAAGGTGGTGTCGAGCTCGCCGTGGGAATTCGCGGTGAGGTAGCGAAACTGTCCGGCCAGCTGCACGCCGCGCGCCGTCAAGAGACCCGGCGTCATCGTGAGGTCGTAGTTGGGGGCCAGATTGAAATAGTAGGGGACCTGCAGCTCGAATCCATTGCTGCCGGAATGGCCGAAGTTCGGGAACAACAGACCGCTCTTGCGTTCGTCGCCCACGGGAAACGAAATGTAGGGGGTGTAGAAAATCGGCACCTGCTTGAAGCGCATGGTCACATTGTGCGCGACGCCCTGTTGGGCCTTGGAGTCGATGGTGAGGGAGGAGGCCTGCAGCATCCAATCCTCATTGCCGACCGGACAACTGGTGTAGCGCACGTGCGCGAGGGACACTTTCCCGTCGGCGAGAACGTCGATGTCCTGCGCAAAGCCGCGTCCATTGCGGTCCATGAGTTGGAAGTTCGCCTGGTCGAAATTCGCGGTGCCGTCGATGTCATAGCGGCCGGTGTCGCTGCGCACCCGCAATTTCGGGTCCTCGAAATCCACGCCCCCCTTGACCGATATCCGGCCCGTCTTGTCGTTGTAGGTGACCGAGTCCGAGGTCACGCTGCGGGCGTCCTGGCGCACCTTGACGCGGCCGTTCAGCACCGCACTGCTGTTGGCGTCGAGCACGGCGTCGTCGCTGTCGATGTGAATGCGATGATCGTCCGCCGCGATATCGGAGGCGATGGGGATCTGGTACTTCGGCGGAGCGGGGCACATGTCGCCGGCGCGGACCGCGGTCGCGCCCGCGAGGCAGAGGACAATGTATGCGGCTCGAACGGAAAAGGCCATGGACAAAATGCTTCGCCTTAGTCGGTATACTAGTGGCCGCCGCATTTGCGGTTTGTGAATGGTCAAGCATGGGTCTACCGGATGCAAGCGATTCCCGCCTGGCGGAGTTGACCCGCTGGGTGTTCGACGATCTGGGATTCGCCGGCAGCCGCATCGCCGCCGCGTCCGTCGATGCGAGTTTTCGCCGCTATTTTCGGCTGACCCGCGGTGAGGACAGCTACATCGTGATGGACGCGCCGCCCGAGAAGGAAAGTGTCGCGCCCTTCGTGAGCGTGGCGAGGAAGTTGCTCGGGATCGGGCTGAACGCGCCCGTGGTGCTGGCGCAAGATCCGGCGCGCGGCTTTTTGCTGCTCTCGGACTTAGGCCAGCGGCAGTACCTCGACGAGCTCGGCAGCATCGAGGCGGCGGCCCAGCTCTATCCCGACGCGCTCGCGGCCTTGACCACCATGCAAACGGCCGATTCCGCGATGTCGCGCGATTTGCCGCGCTACACCCACGCCTTGCTGATGCGGGAAATGCAGCTCATGCCGGAGTGGTTCCTGCGCGGCCATCTGGGGCTCGACGTCTCGGCCGCCGAAGGCGCCATGCTGGACCGGCTGTTCGAGTCGCTGGCGCAAGCCGCCTTGGCGCAGCCCGCCGTCTTCGTGCATCGCGATTATCATTCGCGCAATCTCCTGGTGACCACCGACAACAATCCCGGCATCTTGGATTTCCAGGACGCGGTGTGGGGTCCGGTGACCTACGACCTGGTATCCCTGCTCAAGGACTGCTATGTCGCGTGGCCGGCGCCGCGCGTACGCACCTGGGCTTTGCAGCACCGCGAGCGGCTGCTCGCCGCAGGCTTCCCGCTGGCGGCGACCGAAAACGAGTTCATCCGCTGGTTCGACCTCGCCGGTCTGCAGCGGCACATCAAAGTGTTGGGGATTTTCGCGCGCCTGTACTACCGCGACGGAAAAGCGCAATACCTCAAGGATTTGCCACGGGTCCTCGACTACACGCGCGACGCGGCCGCGGATTACCCAGAGTCGGCGCGGTTCGCCGAGTTCGCCGTCGCGCGCATCTACCCTGCGTTTCAGAAAGCGCAAGAGCGCATCCTCGCATGAGCGCAATGCCCGAACGCCCGCGCGCCGCCATGATCCTTGCGGCGGGGCGCGGTGAACGCCTGCGGCCGATGACCGACACGATCCCGAAGCCCTTGCTCAAGGTGCGAGGCCAGCCGCTGATCGAGCGGCATGTCATCGGACTGGCGCGCGCCGGCATGCCCCGCATCGTGATCAATCTCGCGTGGCTGGGCTCGCAGATTCGCGAGTATCTGGGCGACGGCGCGCGCTACGGCGCGGCCATCACTTACAGCGACGAGCAGCCGCAGGCACTCGAAACGGCCGGCGGCATCATTCGCGCATTGCCGCAGCTTGCGCCCGGGCCCTTTGCGGTGGTCAACGGGGACATCTTGACTGATTTCCCGCTCGAGAGCCTGGGCGTGGCCGCGGGACGCGATGCGCATTTGGTGCTGGTGCGGAACCCTCCCCAGCACCCGGCGGGGGATTTTGGGTTGGAGCAGGGACTGGCGCAGTCGGCAGCCGCCGCGCGATATACCTTTTCAGGCATCGCGGTGTATCGATCCACGTTTTTCGACGGCTGCAGCGACGGCGTGCAACCCTTGAAGCCCTTGCTGCTGCGTTCGATGGCGGCGAAGCGCTGCTCCGCCGAGCTGTACACGGGCGGTTGGGAGGATGTGGGCACGCCGGAGCGGCTGCAGGCGCTGAACGCCTAGCAAAGGCTCGGAACACCTGGCTGGGGTACAATTGCGGGCATGTCGAAATTCAAAGGCATACCCATACAGCAGGAACAGGCGCCCGCCCGCAGCGGCGAGAAATACACGACCGCCCACGGCTTTACCGCGATCAAGGACGGAGTCAAGGCCAGGACTGCAGTGCACGGCGCCACGAGCGGCGCCACGACCGGCGCACCGCCGGGCGCCGCTGCGCCGCGCCCGGGGCAGCGCCTACCCACCTGGCTGCGCGCGCCCTTAGGGCTGGGACGAGAGTTCGCCGCGGTGAAGCAGATCGTGCGGGAGCATCGCCTGAGCACGGTGTGCGAAGAGGCTAAATGCCCCAACATCGGCGAATGCTGGAACGCGGGCACGGCAACCATCATGCTGATGGGTGCCGTGTGCACGCGCGCCTGCCGATTTTGCGCGGTGGACACCGGCAATCCCCGCGGCTGGCTGGATGCGGAGGAGCCGGAGAACGTTGCGCGATCCGTCGAGTTGATGGGCCTCAAGTATGTGGTGCTCACCTCGGTCGACCGCGACGACCTCGCGGACGGCGGCGCGGCGCATTATGCGGCCGCGATTCGCGCGATCAAACGGCGCAACCCCGGCACCGCCGTCGAGGCGCTGACCCCTGATTTCCAAGGGGTGCTGCGCGACGTGCAAACCGTCCTGGATTCAGGCTTGGATGTGTTCGCGCAGAACGTGGAGACGGTGCGCCGTTTGACTCATCCCGTGCGCGACGCGCGCGCCGGCTATGAGCAGACCCTGGGCGTGCTGCGCGCGGCGAAGGCGTATCGGCCTTCCGTGCTGACCAAAACGAGCTTGATGCTGGGGCTGGGCGAAACCGCGACGGAAATTCGCGAGACCATGACGGACCTGCGCGCTGCGGCGGTCGATATTCTGACCCTCGGCCAGTATTTGCGGCCCACGCCGCATCATTTGAGCGTCGCGAGGTTTGTGACTCCGGGCGAGTTCGACGAGTTTCGTGAATGGGCGCTGGCATTGGGATTTCTGGAGTGCGTGTCCGGCCCCTTGGTGCGCTCGAGCTATCGCGCCGAACAGGCATTGGCACGCAACAATGCCGGCCTCAACAACGCGGCGCTGGCCGGCGCACGCTCGTGAGCGACACGCCGCGGATCCGCCATTTGGGGATGGCCGCGTACGAGCCGACGTGGCGGGCGATGCAGCGCTTCACCGACGAACGAGAGAGTTCGACTCCCGATGAAATCTGGTTCGTCGAGCATCCACCGGTGTTTACCCTGGGACTCAATGCGAGCCGCGAGCATGTGCTGTCGGCCGGGGACATCCCCGTGGTGCAAATCGACCGCGGCGGCCAGGTGACCTACCACGGTCCCGGGCAGCTGGTGGTCTATCCCCTCATCGATTTGCGGCGCCGCCCGTTGGGTGTGCGCGAATTGGTGGTGGCGCTCGAGGATGCCGTGATTTCCTATGTTGCCGAGCTGGGCGTGACGGCGCAGGGCTCGCGCAAGGCGCCGGGGGTCTATGTCGCGGGCGCCAAACTCGCCAGCGTCGGCCTGCGGATTCGCCGCGGCGCGAGTTATCACGGATTGGCGCTCAACGTCTGCCTCGATCTGGCGCCATTCGAGCGCATCAATGTCTGCGGGCAGCGCGGGCTTGGCGTAACGCGGCTCGCGGATCACGTCGCGCGATTCGCCGGCGGCGGTGCCGCGGCCCTCGAGACCGCGGCCTTGGGGTTGACGCCGCATTTGTTGCGGCAGCTCAAATTCGCCCCCGATTACAGCGCCATCAACACCGATTTACAGGCCGTCAATTCGCGGTAGATCGCGTCCAGCTGGTCGCGGCTGGTCGCGTGCACCAGGTAGGTCAATGCCAGGAAGTTGCCGTCCCCGCTGGTGCGCGTGCGTATCCTCGACTCGGCCAGGGGCCCTGCATGGCGCTCGATGATCCCTTGGGTGAGCGCGCGCAGATCGCTGTCGCGACGGCCCATCACCTTGATGGGAAAATCGCTGGGAAATTCCTGCAGCGTGGTCTGGCTCACAACGGGGGCGTGCCGGCAAGTTCGCGCGTGTAGCCGGCAAAGGCGGCGATCATGCGCTTGAACAGAGGACCGGGCTTGCCGCTGCCGACCGCAACGCCGTCGAGCATCGTGACCGGCAGCACGCCGCGTGTGGCAAATGCCAGCCAGATCTCGTCCGCGGCCCGTAAGTGCGCTTCGGTCACGCGGCCGCTCTCGTGGCGCGCGCCCAAGCGCTCCGCGAGTTCGGTGACCACGTCGCGAGTCGTACCGGGAAGAATATGATGCCCATTGGGCGGCGTGTGAATGACGCCGTCCTTCACCACGTGAACCGTCGTCGACGATCCTTCGGTGAGTTCACCGTTCTCCAGAAGGATGGTTTCAAAGGCGCCGGCATCGGCCGAGAGTTTCTTGAGCAGGATGTTGGCGAGCAGGGCGGTGGACTTGATGTCGCGCCGCGCCCACCGCGTGTCCGCCGCCGTCACCGCCGAAACACCCTGTTCCAGGACGGAGGGCGACACGGGTTCCAAGGCGGTGACATAGGCGAACAACGTGGGCTCAAGATCTTCCGGCCACGCATGATTGCGGCCGAGTTCGGCGCCGCGGCTGACCTGAAGATACAGATAGGCATCGTGGGCGGAATTTCGGGAAATCAGTTCCTGGCAGAGTTGCGCCCAGCCGGCATGCGGCAGGGGCGGCGGCATGCGGATCCCGGCCAGACTGCGATCGAGCCGCTCCAAATGTTCACGCAGACGAAACGGACGCGAGGCATACACCGGAATTACCTCGTAGACCGCATCGCCGAACAAGAATGCGCGATCGAGCGGGGACACGCGCGCCTGCGCCAAGGGCTGGTAAGCGCCGTTCAGGTAGCAAATGGGCAGCGGCGGCATTTCAGGCGAACCACAGGCGGATGGTGTCGATCAGGCGGCGCCACCAGCCGCCGGCGGGCACATCCTGCAGCGGGTGCAAGGGCATCGTGGCCAGCGTCTGACCGCCGGCAAATACACGCAAGCTGCCGACATTCGCATCCGGGCCAAGCGGCGCGATCAGACGCGGCACCAAGTCGGTAGCCGTCTTGACGGAGTCGGCGGCGCCGCGGGGCAAGGTGAGATAGAGATCGTCCTTGATGCCCAGATCGACGCCGGGCCTCGCCCCCTTCCACACCCGCGCGGTCGCGAGCACCGCGCCGCCCTTGACCGCCAATTTGGTGTCGTAGAATGTAAAGCCGTAATTAAGAAGAGCGGCGCTCGCGTTTTCGCGCGCCTTCATGCTCGTCGAACCCATGACCACCGATACCAGCCGCATACCATCGCGCAAAGCGGAGGTCACCAGGCAAAATCCCGCCGAATCGGTGTGGCCGGTTTTCAAGCCGTCGACCGTGGGGTCTTTTTCCAACAGGCCGTTGCGGTTTTGCTGCTTGATGCCGTTGTGTTCGAATTCGCGCACCGAGAACCATTTGTAGTACTGCGGATACTCGCGAATCATGGCGTTGGCCAGCAGCGATAGATCGCGCGCGGTGGTGTAGTGCTGCGGCGAGGGCAGTCCCGAGCTGTTCTCGAAATGACTGCCCACCATTTTCAGGCGCTGCGCGTTCGCGTTCATCATCTGCGCGAACGTTTCCTCGGTTCCGGCGATGCGCTCGGCCAGGGCAATGGTGGCATCATTGCCCGATTGCACGATCATTCCCAAGATCAGATCCTGCACCGAGACCGGTTTGCCCAATTCGATGAAGGTGCGCGAGCCCTCCGAGCGCCAGGCGTGCTCGCTCACCGTCACCTGCTCGTCCAGCTTGAGCTTGCCCGCCGCCAGCTCTTGAAACACGATGTAGGCCGTCATGAGCTTGGTGAGGCTCGCGGGTTCCACCCGTGCCACCGCGTCCTTGGCGGCGAGAATTTTATCCGTGCGGTAGTCGACGAGGATGTACGAGCGCGCATCGAGCTGCGGCGCGGTGGGAATGCCCATCGGCGGTGCTGGCGGGGCGGCCGGGGCGGGCGTATCGGCGAAACACTGCACGGTTGCAAAGGCGGTCAGAGACAGGCAGACGAGAAGGGAACGGAGCATGGTGGATGAATTACCTTGAAATGAAGCTGATCGATGGGAAGGATTGTCGCACGGCGATTTGCGCGAGCGCTAATCGAGGGCGAGATGCGCATCGTTGATGCCGGCGCGCTCCAGCGCGGCGACCACGCGGTCGAACTCCGCGACGTCCGGCACCGGTCCGATGCGTACTCGGTACATTCTGCGGCCCGCGATCCGATCATCGCGCACGAAGACCTTGCCGTAGCTGCCGCCGCGTAATTTTTCCGCCAGGCGCTCCGCGTTCGCGGGGTCCGCGAACGCGCCGGCCTGCACGAAAAGCGGGACGACGGCGCCGGTTGTCGGCGCGGGCGCGGGCGCGGTGGCGGCGGGCGCGGTGGCGGCGGGTGCGGTGGCGGCGGGTGCGGTGGCGAGGCGTGCGGTGGGGGTAGGCGCGGCCGGGGCAGGCGCATCCGCCGGATCGATGGCGCGCACTTCGACCATGGCGGTACCGTTGCGCAGCATGTCGAGCCGTGCCGCCGCGGTATACGACAGATCGATGATTCGATTGTCGACGAAGGGACCGCGATCGTTGATGCGGACCACGACGCTGCGGCCGTTCTGCAGATTGGTGACGCGAACGTAGGCGGGCAGGGGCAGCGTCTTATGGGCGCCCGTCATGCCGTACATGTCGTAGGGTTCGCCGGTCGAGGTTCGCACCTTGTGGAAGCCGGGCCCATACCAGGACGCGACGCCGCGCTCCCAGTAGCCCGTGCTCGAGGACAGGACGAAGTAGCGCTTGCCGTACACATCGTAGAAAGGCGGATTGCCGTTGCGCGCCCGCGGTTCGAGACGCGGAACGGCATCGGGAACGGCGTCGCTGGGCGGCGGGGGCGTTACTGAGACCGGCGGCTGGGCGGGGCTCGCCGCGGGCGGCACCGGCGGCGGCCGAGTCCCGAGGCAGGCAGCGAGTCCGGCCACGACCATGAACCCAAGCAGGGCGGCGAGTGCGCGGCGGACATTCACTGTCGCAGAGCCGGTTGCGGCAGCGTGCCGCCGGCCGCGGCGGCCGGTGGCGCGTCGGCCGGCACCACGGGTCCCGGCGCGAAATTCGGCGCGTCGATCAGCAAGATCCGCTGTTTGACCGCCGCCGCGAGTTCATAGACCGCCATGGCATACAGGGCGCTGTGGTTGTAGCGGGTGATCACATAGAAATTGTTATAGCCGACGCGCCAGTGCACCCCGTCGCTCTCGTCGGCGGCAATCAAGAGAGCGGGTGCATCCTCCGGCAGCTCGCTGTCAAAACTCACGCCCTTCGTGCGCAGCGACCCCACGGTTTCGGACAACGCCAGTTTGCGGCCATCCAGATCCGGCGCCTTGTCGGGGGCCACGCTGGCCTCGCTCAATACCGGCTCGCCGGCATTCCAGCCGTGTTCCTTCAAGTAATTGCCGACGCTCGCACAGACGTCCGGCCAATTGGTCCACAGGTTGATATGGCCGTCCGCATCCGCATCGACGGCATAGCGCCGGTAGTTCGACGGCATGAACTGCGGCGCTCCCATGGCGCCGGCATACGAGCCTTTCACGCTCAAGGGATCGAAACCCGAGTCGCGCGACAGCAACAGGAACTGCTCGAGTTCGTCGCGAAAGAATTTCGCCCGGGCGGGGTAGTCGAAAGCCAGCGTGGCGAGCGCGTCGAGCACGCGGTAAGTGCCGGTGAGACGGCCATAGTAAGTCTCGACGCCGAGGATGGCCGCCAGGTATTCCGGCGCCACCCCGCTGCGTACGCTGGCTTGATCCAGCGCCTGGCGATGCGCGATCCAGAAATCCGTGCCCTCGCGGATGCGCCTCTCGGTGACGAAGATCGGACGATACTCGAACCAGGGCTTGGCCCGTTCAGCCGGCCGCTCCATGGCGTCGATGATGGCGGGTTGGCTTTGGGCGGCCTTCAGCAGCTTGCGCAGCTCGCTCTTCTTGAACGGCGTGGTGTCGGCCATGTGCGCGATGAATTCCTTGACCTCGGCGCGCCTGATGTCGATCGCGGACGCGGGCTGCGCGGCCGCGAACAGGACTGCGGCCAGGATCAGACAGGTCGAGCCGGGATGAGCGCGCACCGCCTTAAGATCCAATCAGCTTGCGGTGCGAATGCAGCGACATCAAGATGCCGAAGCCGGCCAACAGCGTAACCATCGATGTGCCGCCGTAACTGATCATGGGCAGCGGCACGCCGACCACGGGTAGTATGCCGCTCACCATCCCGGAATTGACGAACACATAGACGAAGAAGCTGAGCGCGATGGCGCCGCCCGTCAAGCGCGCAAAGGTGTCCTGGCCCTGCATCGCAAGATAGAGCGCGCGGCCGATCACGACTCCATAGAGAACCAGGAGCACGAGACAGGGCAACAGCCCGAACTCCTCGCCGATGACGGCGAAGATGAAGTCGGTCGAACGTTCCGGCAGGAATTCGAGCTGCGCCTGGCTGCCGTTCATATAGCCCCTGCCGAACAGACCGCCGTGACCGATGGCGATCTGCGACTGGATGATGTGGTAGCCGGCGCCGAGCGGGTCGTTCTCCGGATTCAGAAACGTCAGGATGCGTTGGCGCTGGTAGTCGTGAATGAAATGCCAGGCCGCCATGGCGGCGCCTCCCACCAGGGGTATGGCGACCACGATGATCCGCAACTGCATCCCGGCGAGCAGCATCACGATGAGGCCGGAGGCCGCGATCAACAGCGCCGTGCCCAGATCCGGCTGCTTGGCGATCATTGCTGTGGGAATGGCGATCATGATGCCCATCACCACGAGGTCTCTGAAGGTCGGCGGCAATGGGCGCTCATGCATGTACCAGGCGCATATCATGGGGACGGCCAGCTTCATGATCTCGGAAGGCTGGAAGCGCATGAAACCGATGTCCAGCCAGCGCTGCGCACCCTTGCCGACATGGCCGGTCACGTCGACCACGATCAGCAGCAAAACGCCGAGGACATAGGCGATGGGCGCAAACAGGCGCAGGTAACGGGGAGTCGCGAACTTCGCGAGGGTCACCATGGCCGTGACCGCGATGGCGATATTCATCAGATGATGCTCGACCATTTTCAGGTTTTGGCCGGACGCGCTGTACACCACCAAAATGCCGAAGCATACGATGATGGCCAGGACCCCGGTCAGCGGGCCGTCCAACCCCAAGGCCCGCAAGGTGCGGCCGCCGGCGGTGAAGGTGCGGCGGGTGCGAGACGGGGAGAACTCATCCAAAATCATAAAACTTTTCCCAGCGCCGGAACTTTATCCGCGGCCGGCGGCTTGTCGGGCAGCAGATAGGCGTCGAACATCTTGCGCGCAATGGGCGCCGCGGTGCTGCCTCCATGCTTGCCGTTTTCGACAAATACGGCCACCGCGAGTTTCGGATCATCGGCGGGAGCGAAGGATATGAACAATGCGTGATCGAGCAGGCGCTCGGCCAGATCCTTTTCATGATACTTCTCGCCCTGAGCGATGGTGAAGACCTGGGCGGACCCCGTCTTGCCGGCGATCTTGTAGGGCGTTCCCGCGGTCGCCACCGAGGCGGTGCCCCCGGGTCCGGTCGCCAATTCCATGCCCTCCACGATCACTTCCCATTGATCGGGGGTCACTGAGTTAAGCGACGGTTCCGGCTCCACCGGCCGCGTGTTGAGGGTGCTCGATCCGGCGGGACGCACGGCCGATACCAGCCGCGGCTTGAAGATTGCGCCGCGCGAGGCTATGGCGGAGACGGCATGGGCGAGCTGCATGGGCGTGGCCAGCATGTAGCCCTGACCGATCCCGACGCTGATGGTTTCGCCCGGGAACCACACCTGCTCGGCGGCGCGCTTGTAGGCATGGCGTTTCCAATCGGTCGAGGGCATGAGTCCGGGCTTCTCGCCCGGAATGTCGATTCCCGTGAGATCACCGAAGCCGAATATGCTCATGAAGTCATGCATGCGATCGATGCCGAGCTTGCTCGCGACCGTATAGAAGTACACATCGCAGGATTGCATGATGGCGTGGCGCATCGATACCAGCCCGTGACCCTTGGGCTTCCAGTCGCGGAATACATTCCTGCTGCCGGGCAGGCTGAAATGCCCGGGACAAAACAGGGTTTGTTCGGGCGTCATGACGCCGTATTTCAAGGCGGCCATGGCATAAAATGGCTTGACGGTCGAGCCGGGCGGGTAGGCGCCGCGCAGGGCGCGGTTGATCAGGGGTTTGTCGATGTCGTTTTGCAGTGCGTCGTATTGCTTGGTGGTGAGGCCGCGCGCGAAGGCGTTGGGATCGAATCCCGGCGTGCTGACCAGCGCGAGGACGTCGCCGGTATGCGGGTCGATGGCGATGGCCGCGCCCCGTTTGCCTATCAGGGCATCCTCCGCGGCGCGCTGCACCCGCATGTCGATGGAGAGGATCAAGTCCGCTCCGGCGACCGGCTGGCGTACATTGAGCTTGGGCGTGTAGGCGCCCTGGCGTTCCACCGGGCGGCCCGCCGCATTGACCAACACCTCGCGGTACCCCGGAGTTCCGTGCAGCAGGTTCTCGTAGGCGCCTTCGACGCCCAATTTGCCGATCAGCGTGGTGCCCGCATAGGCCGCCGAATCGATGTGCTTGAGATCTTGCTCGCTGATCGCGGCGACATAGCCCAGCGCGTGCACGGCGATCGGACCGAAGGGATAGTGGCGCGACAGCCGGGTTCGGATATCCACCCCCGTGAATTCGTATCGATGCACGGCGAAGCGCGCCATTTCTTCGTCGTTGAGCTGCAGCTTGATGGGCACGCTCTCGTACACATGGTGCGACAGGATGGTGCGCTTGACGCTGTTGGTGTCCTCGGCATCGAGCAGGCCGATGGCGACCAGACGCGCCAAGGTGGCCTCGAGCTCGGCCGGGCCGCCGACTTGTTCGCGCACCAATTCGATTTGGAACGCCGGCTTATTTTCCGCCAGCACCACGCCGTGCCGATCGAAGATGAGGCCGCGGCTGGGCGGGATCGGGTCGGTGCGCACCCGGTTGCCCTCGGAGAGTTCCGCATAGTAGTCGTGCCGGAGCACCTGCAGATAGAAGAGCCGCGCCGCGACGGTCAACAGCAGCAAGCTCACCAGGACGACGGCGATGACGCTGCGAATCCAGAAGATGCGCTGCTCACCCCAGTGGTCTTTGATGCGGACGCGGCGAACCAAGCTGGCTGCTCCTAAACGATTTCAGCGTTCATGAAGACGGCTCAAGGTGCCGGCCATCAGCGGCCACAGCAAGGCGCCGATGACGGGCGCGATCCAGCGGCCGAAGGTGGTGACGGGATTGCCGGTGGCGCCATCGACCCAGAACAGCACGAACTGATAGCCCGTCAAGAATGCGAATATGGTCAGGCACTGCGACAGCATGGAGAAAACTCGCAGGCGCAGCCGCAGGTGCGTGGCCCAACCGGCGATCAAGGTGAGCGCGAGCGCGTGTTGTCCGAGCACCACGCCCTGGATCACATCGAGCGCAAGGCCGGCCATGAATGCCAGCGTGAGTCCCCCGGCCCGGGGCGCCTCGATGGACCAGTACAGGACCACCAAGACCAAGAAGTCCGGGCGAAACGCTTCCAGAATCGACGGCAGCGGCAGCACCGCCAGCGCCAAGGCCACGAGCGAGGACAGCGCCATGGGTAATCGGCGGATGCGAGTGTCGCGCATCATTCGTCGTTCGCTCCCGCGGGCGGCGGGGGCGGGCGCGCCGCATCGGCTCCCGGGGCCGGCGCCGACGCGGCGCGTGCGGCCGGATTCAGGGCCGGGTTCGGGGACGGAGGCGCCGCGGCGCGCGCGGCCTGCGCCGCTTTCAACCAGACGAACATGAGCTCGCGCGAGCGATCGAGCGCGGCAGCCGGCTTCACATCGACATCGGCGAGGGAAGCCGTGGGATCGCGCTTGACCTCAGCCACGGTGCCCACCGGGTAGCCGGCCGGAAATACACCGCCGAGGCCGGAGGTCACCAGCAAGTCGCCGGAAACCACATCGGCGCTGGTCGGAAGATACGGCAGCTTGAGCCGGCCCATGTCGCCCGTGCCGACGGCCACGGTGCGCAGTCCGTTGCGATTGATCTGCACCGGGATCGCATGGGTTGCATCGCTGAGCAGGATGACATCGGAAGTGAGCTGTCCGACGCGCGCGACTTGTCCGAAGACCCCGCCCGAGTCGAGTACGGCCTGGCCGACGAAGACGCCGTCCTGCGCGCCCTTGTCGACCAGCACGCGCTCGCGAAAGGCGTCCAAATCCACATTCATCACATTGCCGATGACGAACCGGTCCGTGACTCCCACGGTGCTGTCGCGCAGCGCACGCAAGCGCTGGCTCTCTGCCTCCAGCGCTTCATAGCGCTGCAGGCGGAATTGCGCCAGACGCAGCTCCGACTCGAGCTTGGCCTTGTCGGCGCGCAGGGCGTCCCGGGTCGTCACACTCTCGCGAAACCAGTCCCAACCCTCGAACGGACTGGCGACGGCGATTTGCACCGGATAGGCCACGACCGAGAGCACCCGGCGGATCCTGCCGAGATGATCGTAGCGTTTATCGACGATGATGAGCCCTAGGGCCAGGAGGGAATACAGCACGCATCGGAGCAGAAGTCCCGTCGTTCGACCGGAAGTGTCGGCGTGACGAAAGGCGACCATGGGCTACGAGCCTCTCTTAAGCATTCCGCGTGAGCCGGGCTTCCCTGGTCGCTTGCATTACTCCAGTCCGAATATGCCCGGCCCGTGTTCCTCGGTGAGTTCGAGGATCCGACCGCCGCCGCGCGCAACGCAGGTCAAGGGATCGTCCGCAACCACCACGGGCAGGCCGGTTTCTTCCATGAGCAGCTTGTCGACATCGCGCAGCAGGGCGCCGCCGCCGGTGAGCACGATGCCGCGCTCGGCGACGTCGGCGCCGAGTTCGGGCGGCGTCTGTTCGAGCGCTTGTTTGACCGCGCCCACGATGCCTTGCAGAGGCTCCTGCAGCGCCTCCAATATCTCATTCGAGTTCAGCGTGAAGCTGCGCGGCACGCCTTCCGAGAGATTGCGGCCCTTGACGGAGATCTCCCGCACGGTCTGGCCCGGATAGGCCGAACCGATTTCCAGCTTGATGCGTTCGGCCGTGGCCTCGCCGATCAGGATGCCGTAGTTGCGGCGTACATAGTTGGTGATGGCTTCGTCGAATTTGTCGCCGCCGATGCGCACGCTCGCCGCGTAGACGATGCCGTTCAGTGAAATGACCGCGACTTCCGAGGTGCCGCCGCCGATGTCGAGCACCATCGAGCCGCGCGCCTCCTGGACCGGAAGTCCCGCGCCGACGGCCGCGGCCATGGGTTCGGGGACGATATCCACGCTGCGCGCACCGGCCCCCTCGGCTGATTCCTTGATGGCGCGCCGTTCCACCTGGGTCGAGCCGAAGGGCACGCACACCAGCACCCGCGGGCTCGGGCTCAAGAACCGGTTGCCGTGAACCTTCTTGATGAAGTACTGCAGCATTTTTTCCGTGTAGGTGAAATCCGCAATCACGCCGTCCTTCATCGGGCGAACCGCCGTGATATGGCCCGGGGTACGCCCCAGCATGTTTTTGGCCTCTACCCCGACCGCGACAATGATCTTGCCGCCTCGGGTGGGTTCATCCTGCACCGCGACGACCGACGGCTCGTTGAGAACAATGCCGCGCTCGCGAACGTAAATCAGCGTGTTGGCGGTACCAAGATCGATTGAGAGGTCATTGGAGAAATAACCTCTAAGGCGTTTGAACATGGGGTATTTTGCTTGGGAAAGGGAGTAAAAAAAGTTGCGCTAATGTAACAACCGAGACGACATTCAGCAAGGCAACGTGTATCATGATCCGGCTTATTTTGCGTGAGTTGCTGCGCAGTTTCGTCATCCCATGAGCCTGACCCGTCAAGACGTCGAAAAGATCGCGCACCTCGCGCGCCTGAATATCACTGAACAAGAGATGCCGGTCTACGTCACCAGCCTCTCCAGCATCGTCAATTTCGTCGATGACTTGTCGCGCGTGCAGACCGGCGCCGTCGAGCCCATGGCCCATCCGCTCGATGGGCAGCATCAGCGCCTGCGCGCGGACCTGGTGACGGAGACGGACAGCCGCGAGAAGTACCAGGCCAATGCACCGGCCGTGCAAGCCGGCTTGTACGTGGTGCCGCGAGTGATCGAGTAGGGCCCGCCTGACCGGTGAGGCCTGCTATTCTTAGGCGACGATGTTGCACAACCTATCCATCGGCGAGCTGGGCCGGCGCTTAAGTTCAGGGGAGATTTCGAGCGTCGAGCTCACCCGGCATTTCTTGGCCCGAATCGAGCGCCTCAATCCGGCCTTGAACGCCCTGATCACCCTCACGGCCGAGCAAGCGCTGGCCGAGGCGAAGTCCGCCGATGCCCGACGGCGCGCGGGTGAGAGCGGGCGGCTGCTCGGCATCCCCCTCATTCATAAAGACATTTTCTGCACGGATGGGGTGCGCACCAGCTGCGGTTCGCGCATGCTGGACAACTTCATCGCGCCCTACGATGCGACGGTGGTGACGCGGCTCAAGGCGGCCGGCGCCGTCATGCTGGGCAAGGCCAATATGGACGAGTTCGCCATGGGCTCCTCCAACGAAACGAGCTTTTACGGACCGGTCAAGAATCCCTGGGATACCAGCAAGGTCCCCGGCGGATCGTCCGGCGGGTCGGCGGCGGCGGCGGCGGCGCGTCTGGCCCCTTTCGCCACCGGCACCGATACGGGTGGCTCCATCCGTCAGCCCGCCGCATTGACGGGTGTGACCGGCGTCAAACCCACTTATGGGCGCGTGTCGCGCTACGGCATGATCGCCTTCGCGTCGAGCCTCGACCAAGCGGGCGTGATTGCCGGCAGCGCCGCGGACGCTGCGATTGTCCTACAAGCCATGGCCGGCTTCGATCCGAAGGATTCCACCAGCATCGATGCCCCCGTCCCCGATTATGAGGCCGCCTTGGAAGCGCCGCTGGCGGGCCTGAAGATCGGGCTGCTGCGCGAGTTTTTCGAGGGCTTGGAGGCGCGCAACGCGGCGCTGATACACGATGCGTTGAAGGTCTATCGAAGCCTCGGGGCTGAAACGGTGGAAGTCAGCCTGCCGCACCTGCCTCTTTCGGTGCCCACGTATTATGTGGTCGCGCCGGCCGAGTGCTCCTCCAATCTTTCGCGCTTCGACGGCGTGCGCTACGGGTATCGCTGCGCGAACCCCACGGATTTATTGGACCTCTACAAGCGCTCGCGAGGCGAGGGCTTCGGCGCCGAGGTCAAGCGCCGCATCATGACCGGGACCTACGTGCTGTCGGCCGGGTATTTCGATGCCTACTATTTGAAGGCGCAGAAAGTGCGCCGCCTGATCACCGACGATTTTCGCGCCGCATTCGCGCAAGTCGACCTGGTCATCGGACCCACGACGCCGACACCCGCCTTTTCCATCGGCGCGAAGGTCGACGACCCGGTCACCATGTACCTGAACGACATCTATACCATCGGCGCCAATCTGGCGGGGCTGCCCGGGTTGTCGGTGCCGTGCGGGTTCGTCGAGGGGTTGCCCATGGGTTTGCAGTTGATTGGACCGCATTTCTCGGAAAGCAAACTCCTGAATGCGGCGCATCGGTTCCAACAGGCGACCGAGTGGCACACTCGTTCGCCGCGCGGGTTCGAGTAATGACCGACTGGGAAGTTGTCATCGGGCTGGAAATACACGCGCAGCTCGCCACCAAGTCGAAGATCTTCTCGGGGGCGGCAACAGCGTATGGCGCACCCCCCAACACGCAGGCCAGCTTGGTCGATCTGGCCTATCCCGGGGTGCTGCCGGTGCTGAATGCGGAAGCGGTGCGAATGGCGGTCAAATTCGGCTTGAGTATCGGTGCCACGGTGGCGCGCCATTCGGTGTTCGCGCGCAAGAACTACTTTTATCCCGATTTGCCCAAAGGCTATCAAATCAGCCAGTACGAGCTGCCCGTGGTCAAGCAGGGCAGGCTCGACATCATGCTCGAAGACGGCGCGATCAAGAGCATCGGCATCACCCGCGCGCATCTGGAGGAGGATGCCGGGAAATCGCTGCATGAGGGCCTCGCCCACGCCACCGGCATCGACTTGAATCGCGCCGGCACGCCGCTGCTCGAAATCGTCTCCGAGCCCGACATGCGCTCTGGCAAGGAGGCGGTGGCGTACATGAAGAAGATCCACACCCTGGTGCGCTACCTCGAGATCTGCGACGGCAACATGCAGGAGGGATCGTTTCGCTGCGACGCGAACGTGTCGGTGCGCCCCCGGGGCCGCGAAAAATTCGGCACCCGCGCCGAGATCAAGAATTTGAATTCCTTTCGATTCGTCGAAAAGGCAATTCAATACGAAGTCGCGCGGCAGATCGAGCTGCTCGAAAGCGGCGGCACCGTGGTGCAGGAGACGCGACTGTACGATTCGGACAGGGACGAGACTCGTTCGATGCGCTCCAAGGAGGAGGCCAACGACTACCGCTATTTCCCGGATCCGGATCTGTTGCCGGTGAAGATCGACGAGTCATTCATCGACGCCGTACGCGCGACGCTGCCGGAACTGCCGGACGACAAGGCGGCGCGCTTCGCGCGGGATTTCGCGCTGTCCGCCTACGACGCCGGCGTCCTCTGCGCGAGCCGCGAGCTCGGAGCGTATTTCGAGGCGGTGGTTGCGAAGCTGGGCGCGGCGCAGGCGAAGCTCGCCGCCAATTGGGTCATGGGGGAACTGTCGAGTGCGCTGAATCGCGACGGCGTGGAAATTGCAGCCGCGCGAGTGAACCCCTCCGCCCTGAGCGATCTGCTGCTGCGCATCGTCGATGACACCATTTCGGGCAAGATCGCCAAAGAGG
>DATFZF010000039.1:0-6510 GCA_035314705.1 Steroidobacteraceae bacterium
ATTCGCCGGGCGCCGCCCCGCCGGACACTGCCTCGCCGAGCGCCGCAACTATGGCGTCGATCGATTCCCGAATGTGCAAGTGCCATTCGCCGCCGAAATTCGCCTCCCGATCCAAGCCGAAGCGGCGCGAGAATGCAGCGAATTCCCGGGGATTCAAGTGCGTTTGCATCTCGGGGGGCGTCCAAACGTAGAACTTTCCCTCGTGACCTTCGGAATCCGCGTCGAGACTGGAGTAGAAACCGCCCTGGGGCGAGCGCATGTCGCGCAGCACCCAATCGGCGGTTTCGCCGGCTATCCGCCGGAAGATCTCTTCGTTGGTGGTCTGGGCCGCGCGTGAGTATTCGCACAACAGCTGGCCATTGTCATACAGCATCTTTTCGAAGTGCGGAATCATCCATTGACCATCGACCGAATAGCGCGAGAATCCGCCGCCCAGTTGATCGTAGATGCCGCCTTCCGCCATCCGCGTCAAGGTGAGGCTCGCCATGTTCAGCGCTTTGAGATCCGGGTTGGTCCCAGTCGATGTGGCATGCCAATGCCGCAGGCAGCGTTCGATGCTGCCCGGATGAGGGAATTTGGGGGCTTGGCTGAAGCCGCCGTAGGTTGAGTCGAAGGTCCGCTCCAGACTCAAGCGAGCCTCACGGAGCGGCGATGCGTCGAGCGCCACGCCGTCGGCCGCCGGCTCGGGCGCTAGCGCCGCGAACGCAAGTTTGAGATGCTCGTCCTGCCGGGCGATCTCCGCTCCATGGTCGCGGTAGTACTCGGCCACGCGGCGCAGAAGGTCGCCGAACGCAGGCATTCCATAGCGGGGTTCCTTGGGAAAGTAGGTGCCGCCAAAAAAGGGCGTTTGTTCCGGCGTCAGGAACATGGTCAGCGGCCAGCCGCCGGAGCCATGAGTGATCAATTGCTGCGCCACCTGGTAGATCTTGTCGAGGTCCGGCCGCTCCTCCCGATCCACCTTGATGTTGACGAACCACTGATTCATCAACGCGGCCGTGGCGGGATCCTCGAAGGATTCGTGCGCCATGACATGGCACCAGTGGCAGGCCGAATAGCCGATGGACAATAAAATGGGCTTGTTTTCCAGCTTGGCCGCATGCAGGGCCTGCTCGCCCCAGGGATACCAGTCCACGGGATTATCGGCATGCTGCAGCAAATAGGGGCTGGTCTCTGCGGCCAGGCGATTGCGATGCATCTTGGCAGTCCGCGTCGGTTAGAATGCAGCACACTATATCTGAAGTACTTCCCATGTCTGACTCCGGTACCGCGGCAGAATTGCCGGCCCTGCGCTTGAAACGTAACGAAGACCGGCGGCTGAACGCGGGACATTTATGGATCTTCAGCAACGAGGTCGATACTCAGCAAACGCCCCTGACGAAGTTCGAGGCCGGCGAGTTGGTGCGCGTGCTGGCGCACAACGATCGGGCATTGGGACTTGCCTATGTCAACCCGCAGTCGCTGATCAGCGCGCGCATGCTCGAAACGTGGCAGCTTCCCAACACGGCTTGGCTGGCCACGCGCATCCGGGCGGCGCTGCGGATGCGCGAGCGTTTGTATTCCAAGCCTTATTATCGCTTGGTGTACGGCGAGTCCGACGGGTTGCCGGGCTTGGTGGTGGACCGCTTCGGTTCCGCCTGCGTCATACAGATCGGGACAGCGGGGATGGAGAGGCTGAAGGCGCAGATTCAGGAGGCGTTGGTCCAGGTTCTGCACAGCGAGGCCCTGCTATTCAAGAACGACGGCTCCACGCGCGAGATGGAGGGCCTGCCGAGCTATGTGGAGGCCGCGAAAGGCCGATTCGACGACTTGGGGCTGGTGGTGGAGGATGATCTGGAATTTCAAGCGCCGCTGGCCGAGGGACAAAAAACCGGATGGTTCTTCGATCAGGCGGCCAACCGCCGGGCACTCTCGAAATACGTGGCCAAGGGCGCGCGAATGTTGGACGTATTCAGCTACGTCGGCGCCTGGGGCGTGCGTGCCGCGCGCGGCGGCGCGGGCGAGGTCGTGTGCGTCGACAGCTCCGCGGCCGCGCTCGAATTGGCCGTGAGCAATGCCGAGCGCAACCGGGCAAACATCGTCGCGGTCAAGGGCGATGCCTTCGATGTACTGGAGGATTTGACGAAGAAACGCGCTCGATTCGATCTGGTCGTCATCGATCCGCCGGCGTTTGCCAAGCGCAAAAAGGATCTCCCCAAGGCGCTCGCCGCCTACAAGCGTCTGAACCAGCTGGCCATGCGGGTGATATCCGATGACGGCATTCTGGTGTCGTGCTCATGCTCGCACCACGTCAGCCCCGAGGACTTGCAGGAGACCATCGCCAAAGCGGCGCGCGCGGCGGACAAACATGTGCAGATCCTCGAAATGGGCGGTCAGGCGCCGGATCACCCGGTGCATCCCGCCATTCCCGAGACGCGTTACTTGAAGGCCTATTTCTGCCGGGTCAATGTCGGATTAAAGTAGCGCGCATGTTGACCTATCCGCATATCAACCCCATCGCCATCTCGATCGGACCGATTTTCGGTTTTGGACCCTTGCGGGTGCATTGGTACGGAATCATGTACCTCATCGGCTTCGTCGCCGCTTGGTGGCTGGCGCGGTATCGCTCACGGCGGCCCGGATCGACCTGGGTTCCCCTGGATATCGACGATCTCATTTTTTACTGCGCGATCGGCGTCATCGTCGGCGGCCGGATCGGCTGGTGCATTTTCTACGGCCGCGACGTGATTGCGGAGAATTGGCTCAATGTGTTTCACATCTGGGACGGCGGCATGTCGTTTCACGGCGGCATGCTCGGGGTGCTGGCGGCGGCGGTGGTGTTTGCGCGGGTCAAGGGCAAGCGAATTCCCGATGTGCTCGATTTCGTCGCTCCGCTGCCCGGCATCGGTCTGTTGTTCGGCCGGCTCGGAAATTTCATCAATGGCGAACTGTGGGGCAAGCCCACGGATCTGCCTTGGGCCTTCGGAGTGCCGAATGCGGACGGTGTGCTGATTGGCCGCCACCCCTCGCAGCTGTACGAGGCGAGCCTCGAAGGCCTGATGCTGTTCACCCTACTGTGGTGGTTTACCTCCAAGCCGCGGCCTCGATTGGCGCCGACCGGTCTGTTTTTGTTCGTCTATGGGTGCGCACGGTTTACCGTCGAGTGGGTACGCCTGCCCGATGCGAATATCGGATACCTCGCCGGAGAATGGCTGACCATGGGCATGCTGCTGACAACGCCCATGATTCTCATCGGCGCCGGGATCATGCTGTATGCCTATCGGCGCGGCGCGGCGAGCGGCAATTTGAGTGCGGTGAAGGCCTGATGCGGCAGTATCTGGATTTTCTGCGCCATATCAGGCAGCACGGCTTCGCCAAGGACGATCGCACCGGTACCGGCACCTTGAGCGTGTTCGGCTATCAAATGCGCTTCGACCTCGCCGCCGGGTTTCCGCTGGTGACCACCAAGAAACTGCACTTGCGCTCCATCATCTACGAGCTCCTGTGGTTCATCAACGGGGGTACCAACGTCAAGTATCTGCGCGATCACGGCGTCAGCATCTGGGATGAATGGGCGGATGAGGACGGGAATCTGGGGCCGGTGTACGGCAAGCAGTGGCGCAGCTGGCCGGCCGCCGATGGCCGCAGCATCGATCAGCTGTCGCGGGTCGTGGAGCAACTCAGAAGCAATCCGGATTCGAGGCGCATCCTCGTGAGCGCGTGGAATGTCGGGGAATTGGATCAGATGGCGCTGCTGCCCTGCCACGTCCTGTTCCAGTTCTACGTCGCCGGGAAACGATTGTCCTGTCAACTGTACCAGCGCAGCGCGGACGCTCTGCTCGGGGTGCCCTTCAATATCGCCTCCTACGCCTTGTTGACGCACATGCTGGCGCAGCAATGCGATCTCGACGTGGGCGAATTCATCTGGAGCGGCGGGGATTGCCATCTGTACCTGAACCATCTGGAACAGGCCGATCTGCAGCTGGGGCGAACGCCGTATGCGCTGCCTTGCTTGGGAATTCGGCGCAAGCCGCCCAGTTTGTTCGACTACGAGTTCGAGGATTTCGAAATCCTCAATTACCGCTCTCATGCCGCCATCAAGGCCCCTATCGCCGTATGAAAAAAACCGTTCGCCGCCGCACTCCCTTGTTCGAAGTGCGGCACTCCCCCATTCACGGCTTCGGCGTGTTCGCCGCGCGCCGCATCCGCAAGGGCACCACCGTCATCGAGTACTTGGGCGATCGCGTGAGCCATGCCCGGGCGGACGCGCGGTACGAGAACAAGGATCCGAACGACAATCACACCTTTTTGTTCACCGTCGACGCAAAGACCGTGATCGACGCGGGCGTGAACGGCAATGAGGCGCGATACATCAACCATGGCTGCGACCCGAACTGCGAAAGCACCACCAGGGACCGACGCGTCTTCATCGAAGCAATTCGCACCATACAGCCCGGCGAAGAGCTGGCCTACGACTATCAGATCCAGCGTGACAGCGACGACGCTCCCAATGTCGATGAAATCTACGCGTGCCGCTGCGGAGCCGGGAATTGCCGCGGCAGCATGCTGGAACCGGCCAAGAAACCGCGCAAACCCGCCGGCCGCGTGCCGCGCCGTGCCGTGGGAAAGAAAGCCGTGGGCCGCAAGCGTCGTGAGCGTTGAAGTCCGCTTCGACCCCGACGGCATTTTGGTTCGGGATCAATTCCTGGCACCCCATGAGATCCGTGCTCTGATCGAATGTGCGCGCTTGCGCAGCGAGCGCGGCGACTTTGCGGCGGCGCGCATCGGCGGCGAGCGAAGCGTGCAGCGCCGCGAGGAGATTCGCGGCGATTCCACGTGCTGGATCAGCACGCCGCTGCAGCCGGCGGAGCAGAGCCTGCTCGAGAAGCTCGAGTGCTTGCGCTTGGAGCTGAATCGCGATTGTTTGCTGGGGCTGTTCGAACTCGAGCTGCATTACGCGTGGTATCCGCCCGGCGCCGGGTACGCACGGCATGTCGATCAGCCGCAGGGGCGCGCGCAGCGTCAGGTGTCTCTGGCGCTGTATTTGAACGAGGAGTGGAGCCATGAGGCGGGCGGGGCGCTGCGCATCTTCGACGGCGGCGGCCATCGGGATATCGAGCCGATCGCGGGCCGCCTGGCGTGCTTTCTGACACCGGGCCGCGAGCATGCGGTGCTGCCGACGCAGCGCGACCGCCTGAGCATCAGCGGATGGTTCCGGGTGCGCGACTAGATCGACCGCCCCGCCGAATCGAGTGTCAGAGTCCCGCTCCCCAGCGGTACTGCCATGCAATGCCATATATTTTGAAGTCAGATCCGGCGCGTGCGGTCACCCCGGAGCTGAAGTACAACTTGATCGAGTTGTGCCGTGCGAGGGAATAGGCGAGCGTTGCTCCGGAACGCGAGTCGCGCTGCAGGTCGTTGTCCAAGTTGCCGTTCAGCGACGTGCGCCCGCCCGTGTAATAGGTGCCGTCAAGCGACGCCCACAGCTTGCGATTGAAGTTGTAAATCACGTGTCCTTGCACGGCGAACAGCGGATCCTGGCGATGCACGTTGTTGCCGAAAAACTCATCATTGTCGCTGAAGAAGGTCACGCCGGCCGCGGCCTCGAAGGTCCACAGCCCCACCTTCTTGGAGAGGCCGAGCTCGGGCTTGGCAGACCAACGGTTCGTGCCGATGTTCACCAGCTTCGAGGGGATGTACTGCCCGGAAGGCGCGGTCACGACAAGCGACACGCCGACGATGACATCTTGATGGTAGCCGGCAAATTGTTCCAAAGAGAGCGCCGCAGCCCCATAAAGGTTGACGGAGAGGCGCAGGGCGAGATCGCTCAGCCCCGTGCGATCGACGTTTCTGGATTGTGCAAATACATCCCCGCTCGCCGACAACCAAGCATAGGGCACCACCACAGCGACACTCCCAGACTGACCCCAGCAGTCAATGACGCGGCTGTAGGCGAGGATGGCGCTGTCGACCGTGGCGTGTACGTTCTTCAAAGGCAAGGAAGGGTCGACCAGTACGCTGCCCGTCTGATAGGCGTAGCCCGCGATGAGAAAATTGAGGCCGATCGGAGAGTTGGTGTAGGACAGGGGTTCCATCGACTGTGCAACAGCGGCGTCAACAGTACCTAGCGCCAGGGCCGTGACAGCGGCCAGCGGGGCCATCGACCGATGGAAGGAAGTAAACAGTAGGGGCATGCCCGTTACGTCATCGAGGGCGATTTCGAGCCAGGTTAGCCACTGCCGGGCGCGTTAACCATGGGCCATAGGTCTCATGGTCTCGCGATGACGCGCATTGGTGCGACGCACTGAATTATAATTGGCCATCGCACCGCACAGGTCAGATTGCCCGGGATGGCATTGCAATGCGAGAACCTTTCGATCCGCAGCAGAATCTCTTGCTCGCTGCGCTGCATCCAGCCGAGCGCGAACGCATTTTTCCGCATTTGCAACTGGTGTCGATGCCGCTCGGCGAGGTGGTGTACGAGCCCGGCGATATGCTGCGCCATGTATATTTTCCGACCGACAGCATCGTATC
>DATFZF010000040.1:0-61735 GCA_035314705.1 Steroidobacteraceae bacterium
CAGCCGTCCGTCGCGCGCGAACACGCTGCCGCGCGTGAAGCCGCGGGCGCCCGAGGCGCTCGGGCTGTCGATCGCATACAGAAGCCAGTCGTCGACGCGCACGCTGCGATGAAACCACATCGCGTGATCGATGCTGGCAATCACCAGCTTCGGATTGATCATGGATATGCCGTGCGGCTTCAACGCGGTGCTGAGCAGGTGAAAATCGGACACGTAGGCGAGCAGGTTGCGGTGCAGAGCCTCGTCGTCGGGCAGCGCGTCCACGGCGCGAAACCAAATGCACTTGTGGGGCGCTGACTTCTCCTGCCGCAGATGATCGGGCGCCTCCACCGGGCGAAACTCGAAGGGACGCTTTTGTTCGAGGATCCGCCGGGCGGCCGGGTGCAGTTTGTCCGCCGCGTTGCGGTAGTGCGATTCCATATCCGGCAGCGACTCCGGCGGCGGCACATCCGGAATCGAGATCTGATGTTCGAGACCGGATTCGGCCGCTTGGAACGAGGCCGACATATTGAAGATCTGACGGCCGTGTTGAATGGCGACGACGCGCCTGGAGGAGAAATGCTTGCCGTCCATTGCGCGGTCGACCTCGTAAACGATCGGGGAATTGAAGTCCCCGCGGCGCAGAAAATACGCATGCAGCGAGTGCACCACGCGATCCTCCGCCGTGGCGGTCGCCGCCGCCAGAGCCTGACCCAGCACCTGGCCGCCGAACACTTGCGGGCTGCCGATGTCCCGGCTCTCGCCGCGGAACAGGTTCATCTCCAGCCGTTCGAGGGTCATCACCTTGATCAAATCGTCGAGCAGTTGATTCATTCCGCGCCTCAAATCGAATCGGCGTGGCCGGTGTCGGCCGCGGCCACGCCCAGGCGTTTCTGCATGATGGGACTGGTGGTGGTGTACTGCAAAAACTGCCGCTTCGCGGGAAACAGGTGATGTTGTATGGCGAATGCGGCGAGTGCGGCCTCGTGAAAACCGCTCAAGATGAGCTTCTTCTTTCCCGGATAGGTATTGATGTCGCCGATGGCGAAGATTCCGGGGATACTGGTCTGGAATTTCTCGGTATCCACTTTGAGCGCCCGCTTTTCCAGCTCCATTCCCCATTCGGCGATGGGGCCGAGCTTCGGATGCAGTCCGTAGAACGCGAGTATGTGCTCGGCGGAGAGTTGAAGATCCCGGCCGTCGGCCGTGCGCACATCGAGACCCGCGAGTTTGTCGTTGTCCTTGCGCAACGCGGCGGCGTTGCCCTCCAGCACCTGCATCTTGCCGGCGCTCACCAATTCGCGCATGCGCGCCACGGTTGCGGGAGCCGCGCGAAATTCCGCACGGCGATGCAGCAGCGTCAGCGAGCGCGCCTTGCCGCAGAGCGCCACTGTCCAGTCCAGCGCCGAATCCCCGCCGCCGCAGATCACGAGGTCGCGCCCGTGAAAGTCCGCGGCCGACTTGACGCGATAGTGCACGTTCCTGCCCTCGAACTCCTCGACGCCGGGCAGCGCCAAGTGCCGCGGCTGGAAAGAGCCGACTCCTCCCGCGATCACCACCGTAGCGGCGACGAAACGGGTACCGGTGGAGGTGGCGACGTGGAACTTGCCGTCCTCCAGGACCCGCACCTCGGTGACTTCTTGTCCGAGATGAAAGGTGGCGTGGAAGGGCTTTGCCTGCTCCAACAGGCGGTCGATCAACTCCTGAGCGCCGCAAATGGGCAGCGCGGGAATGTCGTAGATCGGCTTGTCCGGATAAAGCTCGGTACATTGCCCCCCGGCCTGCGCCAACGAATCGACGATGTGTGCGCTAATTCCGAGCAGGCCGAGTTCGAAGATTTGAAACAGTCCCACGGGGCCTGCGCCGATGATGACCGCCTCGGCCGCGATGGGGGCGGCCTGCGCCGCGCTGGGTATTTCCGACATGGTAAGCCTGATTCCTTGGTTTTCAGCAAAAATCGGTCGCAAATTGTAGCTGAATGCCTTTGCGCGTGCGGCTTGCCGCGCGCAGGCAACCAGATTCGATCCGTTGGGTACCTATATATCGAGAGTGGATCCCTTCCCGGGGAGCCGCTCGCCGACGGATATGTACATGTTTTTGTGGAGCAAAACCCTCCAAAGGAAAGCGACCATGCACGCGAAAGTCGGCTCATTCCCCGAATCCACCGACGGCGGACGCGAATCGACCCGCCCGATCCGCGCCCTGAATCGCGGACTCGAGGTACTGACCGAACTCAATCGCCTGGATCGGGCCGCCATCAACACGCTCGCCAACGCCGTGCGGCTGCCGCGCACCACCACGTACAGGATCTTGGAAACGCTGCGCCTGGCGGGCTATGTCGATCGCGACCCGCACGATGATTGCTATTGGCCGACCATCATGGTGCGCGCGCTATCGGACGGCTTTGACGATGAAGCCATGGCCGCGCACATCGCCAAACCGCATCTCGCGGCGCTTGGCGCGCAAATCGTGTGGCCGGTGGCGATGGCAACCCCGTCGGGCGCAACCATGATGATCCGCGAGACCACCGACCGCCAGAGCCCTCTCGCGCTGGAACACTATCGAGCCGGTGTGCGCGTCTCCATGCTGGGCTCGGCGGCGGGGCGCGCCTACCTGGCGTTCTGCGAAGGTCACCAGCGCGATGCACTGCTCGAGCTCTTGTCGCGCTCATCGCTGCCGGAAGATCGGCCGGCGCGCAGCCGCGCCGAGGTCGATCGCCTGCTCAACGAGACTCGCGCGCAAGGTTTCGGCATGGCGCATCGTGCCCGGCGCGTGTCGGAGGAGACCAGTCTCGCCATCCCGGTGCACGGCAAGGATCGAGTCCTGGCCACCGTCACCGTTCGCTATGCCGCCACGGCGGTGCCGCTGCGCACCGCGGTCGAACAATTCCTGCCGAAGATGCGCGAAGTGGCGCACCGGATCGAAGTGGAATTGGTCGGCGGCGGGGGCACTCGGCTCAGTGCTGCGGCGGCGCCATGACCCGCGGCGGCGCGATGACCCGCGGCGGCGCCGTGACCTGCGCCGGCGGCGCGGTGATCCGCCCATAGGCTGCTTCGTACTGCGGCACCCAGTTTCTCTCCACCGAGTAGCCGTGGCCGACTTTCGGCAATAGCACGATCTCGCCGCCGGGCACCGTCGCGATGAAGTCCTGCGTGGCGCGCGCCGGGCACACCTGGTCGAGCTCTCCCTGCAGCGAGATCCATTTGCCGGAAAGTTTTTTCGCGGCCAGCAGATCGACGCCCGTCGGAACGCCTTTCGCATTGCGCCGCGGCGTCGCCTCGATTCCCGACCCCTTGCACAGCGGCTTCTCGAGATCAAGGTCGGGACAAAAGCCGATGGACAGCGCCCCCTTGAATGATCCCTCCGGCGCCTCGACCAGCGCCGCGTACACCAGCGTGGCGCCGGAGGAATAACCGACGAGAGTCGGCAGCACGGCGGGCTTCAAGCCCAGCTTCGTCTGCAGATAATTGCTCAACGTGCGCAAATCGGCCGCGGGCGATACGCAGGCGTCGGACGATTGTTCCAATTGCGCGAGATAGTGGCGGATATCCACACCGGCCACCACCGCACCCTGGCGGGCGAGCCGCTGCGCCATGGAAATCACGCCCAGATTCCAGCCGCCATCGCCCGACAAGAACAGCACGACGTCGCGGGGCGCCGCGCTGTCCCGATAGATGCTGATCGTGCCGAAGCGCCCATACGTGAACCCATCCGCCGCGGCCGGCGCCACGGCCACGGCCGGCGCTGCGGCCGGCGCTGCGGTCGGCGCCACGGCCGCCGCCGCGCACCCTGCGATTGCGGCGAACGCTGCTGCGATTCTCAACATTTATTTTCTGAGCACTTTGCCGACGCCGCCGGAAATGAGGGCGGTGACGTCGAGCAATGCGCCGGCCATGGCCAGTCCGTCCGGCGCCGCGAGATATCTCGGCCGCCAAACCGGCAGGAATTTTTCCTTATATTTTCGCAGGCCCTCGAAGTGATAGAACATCTCGCCGTAGCGCTGCACCATGCGGCCGAGCTTGTGCCAAGTCGGCGCGAGCGCGTGCTCTTCCAGCCCCGACAGGGGCGCCATGCCCAAATTGAACCAGCGATAACCCTCGCGCCGGCCCCACAGCATGCACTCGATCAACAGATAATCGATGACGCCCTTCGGCGCCGCGCCGTTGTAGCGCATGAGATCCACCGACAATTCCGTCGCGCCGCCGCGCCATAGATTGACGAAGGCGACGATGGCTCCGCCGCGCCGCGCCACGCCGCAATCGAAATTCATCAGGTACCGCTCATCGAAAAAACCCAGGGAGAAACGCTTCTCGGACGTGTTCTTTTCCGCGAGCCAGGCGTCGGATACCGCGCGCAGCTCCGGCAAAATGGCGCCGACGTCCGCGCGCGCCACCACTTCGAACTGCGCGCCGTCGCGGCTGGCGCGCCGATGCGCCTGGCGCAAGTCCGCTCGCGCGGCGCCGTCCAGCGAAAATGTGTCGAGCTCCACACGCGCCTCCTCGCCGAGTTTGCTCAAGTTCAACCCCAGATCAATGTACAGAGGGAGATTTTGCGGCTTGACCTGATAGAACACCGGCGAGACCGCCATGACATCGCAATTTTCCAGGAACTCCCACGCCAACTGCTCGCCCGCCTCGGGGGACCCGACCGGGTCGCCCATTGCCACCCAGCTGTTGCCGGAGACCTGGTACATGATGAAGGCGGTGCGCTCGCGATTGAACAATAGGTTCTTGTCGCCGAGCAGCGCAAGATTGGCGGCGGTGTCGTCGACTTGGGCGATCAAAGCCGCCGCCTGCTGCAGATCCGCTTCGCTCGGCGGCGACAGCGGCGGGGGCGCCGGCCGCAGCAAGCGCCACAAGCCGTAGGCCGCGGCAATCACCGCCGCGAGCAGCGAGGCGCGCAGGCTGCGCGGCGCCGAGGCATGGAACGCGAATTGCCACCACAGGTCTTTGCCGTAGGGGACGTGCCGGTAGGCGAAAATCACCAGCCAGGGGACCGTGACGAGGACCAGAAGCAGCGCGGCGATCCAGGGGCCGGAGTAATGCTGGTCGATCAACGACGCCCGCCGCCGAAAACGGCCGCGCGCCGCCACCATGAGCACCACCACGACCGCGAGCACCGTCGCTTCTTCGTAATCGAAGCCCTTGAGCAGGGACAGCAGGATTCCGGCGCACAGCAGCCAAACCGTCAACCACCACGCCGCGTCGAGCCGCCGGTACAGGCCGTGGGCAATCACCAAGAGCCCCACGCCCACGGCGCTGCCGAGCAAATGCGACAACTCGAGAATGGGGAGCGGGACGAAATCGCGCAGCAGTTCCAGTCGGCTGCCCAAACCCGGCGTCGCGCCCGAGAACAGCAGCACGGCGCCCGCCAGGAACACCGCAATGGCGATGGCCTGCGGAGTGACGGCTATCAGGAAGGTGCGGCCGAGCCGCGCCAAGCGCACCGCGGGTCCGCGGTGCGCCCATAACTCGTGTGCACCCAGCAGGCCGAGCGCCAGGACGAAGGGTGCAAAATAATAGATGGCGCGATAGGCCACCAAAGCGCCCAGCAGGCGATCCTTCGGCACGGACGGCAGCAGTAAAATCAGAACGAATTCGAATACGCCGATGCCGCCGGGTACATTGCTGATCACGCCCGCGGCAATGGAGATCAGATAAATGCCGGCAAACGCGGCGAAACTGACGGCGGCCTCCGGCGGCAACAAGACATACAGGACGCTGGCGGCGCACAGCAAGTCGGCGCAGGCGACGGCGACCTGCGCGAACGCAACGCGAGGTTTCGGCACCGGAATGACCATGCGGCGGAACCTCAAGGGTTCGTGCCGCGTGCATACCAGCCACAGATACGCCGCGATTGCCGTGAGCAGCACGGCGCCGGCGAGCATCGCCAGCGGCGCGTGCATGTGCAGCGCCGACCCCGACATGCCCGCCTGCGTGAGCAGCGACAGTCCCAGAAGAAAACCGGCGCCCAACAGAAATGTGACGGTGCCGAACGCGATGATGGTGGCGATTTGTTTGGCGCCGAGGCCGAGGGCGGTATAGGCCCGGTAGCGAATCGCCCCGCCGCTCAACGTGTTGAAGCCCACGTTGTGGCCGATGGCGTAGCCCATGAACGATATCAAGGCAATTCGCGCATAGGGCACGCGCGCACCGGCAAAGCGCACGGCCATCGCATCGTACAAGGTCAGACAGCCGTATCCCGCCACCGTAAACAGCGCAGCCAGCAGCAATTTCACCGCTGGAATGGCATGGACGTGGCGCAGGATGTCCCGCCAATGGTATTGGCCGAGCAGCCGATGCAGCGCAAACAGCGCCACCCCGAACAGAGCAATGCCAAGGAGGGTGGTCCACGCGGGGACCTTGCGAGCTGTGACCGTGTGTGCCAAGCCAGTATCGTATCAGGGCCTCCCGGACGACGCTGCAAACTGCTAGGGTTGGCCTTTGTCTCCGCAACGATCACAAGGGGTAGCCCATACATGAGTTCCACCACCGACGCCCGCCAGGCAACCATGGACGCGAAGCAGCTCTATCGCGAAGAAACGTTTACCGATCGCAAGGTGGGCACGATCCGCCGCTTGACGCCCGTGGCCGCGGACGGTTCCGCGGATTTGGCGCGTGCGGTGCTGTTCGTCGGACAGGCGCAGGTCATGACCCCGATGGGTGCCGTCCCGATCAGCTTCGAACTCGATGCCGCCTCGCTGGATGCGGCCATCGAAAAATTCGGCACGGCCGCGGAACAGGCGGTGCGTGAAACCATGCGTGAATTGCAGGAGCTGCGCCGGGAACAGGCCACCTCTCTGGTCATTCCCGATGCCGCCGGCGCCGCGCTGCCCAATCCCAGCGATCTGCTCGGCCGGGGACGGCGGCGCTGATGATCACGCGCTGCGCCGGCGCGGCGCTGCGACTGCCTCAGGACTCCAGCGCGTCCCAACGCGCGTACGCGTTCTCGAGTTCCACGGCCAGTGACTCCAGGCGCTGCAGGGCGAGTGTGCCGCGCTCGCGGCCGCCCTGAAATAGATCCGGATCCGCGATCGCCGCCTGCAGCTCGAGCTGCTCGGCTTCGAGACGCTGAATTTTTTCGGGCAGGGCCGCGAGTTCCCGCTGCTCCTTGTAGGACAGGCGCCGCGCCTTGGGCGTGGCGCGCACGGGCGCAGCGGCCGGCGTCCGCGCGGGGACGGCGCCGCCGACCTTGCGCTGACGCAGCCAATCGCTGTACCCGCCCACGTACTCATTGACCCTGCCTTGGCCCTCGAACACCAGCGTGCTGGTGACGACATTGTCGAGAAACGCCCGGTCGTGGCTGACGAGGAGCAGGGTCCCCGCATAATTTGCCACCATCTCTTCCAATAATTCCAGAGTTTCCACATCCAGATCATTGGTCGGTTCGTCCATCACCAAGAGATTGCTCGGCCGCGCGAATAGGCGCGCGAGCAGAAGGCGGTTGCGTTCACCGCCCGAGAGCATGCTGACCGGCGCATGCAGGCGCTCCGGCGGAAACAGAAAATCGCGCAAATAGCCCGAGACGTGCCGCGCTTGACCGTCGATCGTGACCATCTCGCCGCTGCCGCCGGTGACGTTGTCCATGATGGAGGCCGCGGCATTCAGCTGTTCGCGCTGCTGGTCGAAGTAGGCGGGCAGCAGCTGCGTGCCGCGGCGTATCGTCCCCGCGGTGGGCTCCAATTCGCCCACCAACAACTTGATCAGCGTCGTTTTGCCGCAGCCGTTCGGGCCGATGATGCCGATGCGGTCGCCGCGCATGATCCGCGCCGAAAAATCCGCGATGATCGGCGAGCCGCCGAAAGTCTGGGTGACATGAGCCGCGTCGAACACCAGCTTGCCCGACGGCGCGGCGTCCTGCGCCCGAATCTCGACCTGCCCGATGCGTTCTCGCCGTTCGCTGCGCTGGATGCGCAGCGCCTCGAGCGCGCGCACCCTGCCCTCGTTCCTGGTGCGCCGCGCCTCCACTCCCTGACGAATCCAGACCTCTTCCTGGGCCAGCTTCTTGTCGAACAGAGCGGCATGCTTGGCCTCGACTTCGAGGGCAGCTCGCTTCTGCACGACGTAGTCGTCATAGCTGCCCGGCCATACGCGCAGCTGACCGCGGTCGAGTTCCACGATGCGCGTCGCCAATCGGCGCACGAAGGAGCGATCATGACTGATGAACAGCAGCGCGCCGCCGAAATCGAGCATCATGTCCTCGAGCCAGGTGATCGCATCGATATCCAAATGATTGGTCGGCTCGTCCAGCAACAAGAGGTCCGGCATGGCCACCAATGCGCGGCCCAGCATCACCCGCCGCCGCCAGCCGCCCGACAAGGCGCTCATCGGCGCGTCCCGATCGAGCTCGAGGCGCGAGATGACCTGGTCGGCCTGCAGCTCGGCCTGCCAGTCGCCGTGAGCGGCGGCGGGATCGGCCGCGGCGGATTCGAAACCGCTCATGACCATGTCGCGAACGGTTGCATCGCTCGCCGGAGATACCTCCTGGGCCAGGCTTGCGACTCGCGCGCCGGGGCGCACCCAAACCTCGCCGCTGTCGGGAACGATGCGACGGGTGATCAGCTGCAGCAGCGAGGACTTCCCCTCGCCGTTGCGCCCGAGCAGGCAAACGCGTTCTCCCTTGCGGATCTGCAGGACCACGCCGTCCAACAGGGGTTTGAGGCCGAAGCTTAAGGAGACTTTATCGAGCCGAACGATGGGCATAAGGCCGCGTATACTAATCGGCTTCCCATCAATAACCCAGCCACACCGAAATGTAGGCGCCCCGCTGCGGCGGCTTGCCGGCAATGGGCCCAAGGTCGGCCCAGGCGGCGGTGAACGTGAGGTTCTTCACCGGAGCCCAGGCGAGAAATGCGTCCGCGGCGGCCCCTTCGCGCAACGCGCTCAAGTTATTCGGCTTGTCGCGATACTCCGCCCCCAGCAAGACGTCGTCGGTCAGCCAGACCGCGGCCGAAGCCTCCGGCGTCATGCTATATCCGCTGCCGTCGCCGCCGAACCCGAGCAGTCCGAATTGATTCGCCCGGGTCCGCCGCAGCGTCGCGTCGATGATGACATTGCGGCCGCCGAGCGCGGCAAAATACACTTTGGTGGCCGAGAGGTACCAGTCGACGTCCTCGCCGCGTGCGGCGCCCACGGCCCGCGGGATCCCGTCGAAGTCCAGGGTGCGCTTCCATTGCGCTCCCAATGCAATCTGCGGCAGCCATTTGTCCGGATCGAATACGGCATCTCCCGCCAACCGGATTTTGAGACCGACGATGTCCTGTCCCAGGGTGAGTCCCGGAACTACCGAGCCGGCATCGAATCGCTGGCGTGCAGCGGAAATCTCCACCCGCTCGTCCACATCGACGCTTGCGCCGGCCGTGCGCAGGGCAAAGTCCTGCGTCGAGACATAGGTCACATACGCGGAGGCGCCGACCTCCGCATCGGTACCCAACCCGCCGATGAGGGCCCAGGGAACGAGGCCGCCGCCGGCAGCGCCCTCGACTTGAGTCACGCCGCCGGTCCACTCCAGCCTGTCTCCGGCGATGGCCGGCAGGGACAGCGCCAACGCGGCCATCGCGGCGAGGGCGCGGAGGCTGGCTTTGGCGGCGTCGACGCTGCGGGCGCCGGCGTATCGAATGCGCATTTTCACGGGCTGCCAGGTTAGGGTGGCCCGCTGCGGAATATTGTGTCCAAGCGCACAGCCTAAGGCTGCTGGTCCGTTTAACCTGGGCATTTATTGGGTTGCCTATGACCGCCGTCGCATACAGGGTGCTGGCTTCTTCGCTCCTGCTGCTCGTGGGCGCAGCCGCGAGCGCGGCCGCACCGGCGCGCCTGTACGATCGTCTGGGCGGCCAGATCGGAGTCGCCGCGATCGCCGATGCGCTCGTCGATCGGGTGAGCGCCGATCCGACGCTGGGCAGAAGCTTCAAAGACTCCAATCTGGGCCGTATCAAGCAGCTGCTCGCCGAGCAGATCTGCGATCTGTCGGGGGGCCCCTGCCGCTACTCGGGCGACTCCATGAAAGAAGTGCATGCCGGTCATCACATTTCGGAGGCCGAATTTTACGGAATGGTCGCCGACTTACGCGACGTGCTGAAAGCGCGGAGGGTGAGTCAAGGGGCTATCAACGAACTGCTGCGGCTGCTTGCGCCCATGAAGCGCGATGTGGTCGAGCCTGCGCGCGCCGCGGCCCAATGACCAAGTTGCACCGCCACCCGCGGCCTGCGGCAGCCTTGCTCGCGGTGCTGTGCGCATCGGCGGCGTTCGCCGGCACGGTGACGGTCAATGCGACGACGCGAGCGGGAACCGCAGCGGAGGATACGGTGATCGTATTCGATCCGCTGGACGCCGCGCCCCCGGCGAGCCGCAACGAGGCCATCATCGATCAGGTCAACAAGAAATTCGTGCCGCGCGTCAGCGTCGTGCGCACCGGCACCACGATCACATTTCCCAACAGCGACCGCATCCGGCATCAGGTCTATTCCTTCTCGCGGACCAAGACATTCGACCTGAAGCTGTATGCCGGCTCGCCGAAGACGCCGGTCATTTTCGATCAACCGGGACTCGTGGTCTTGGGCTGCAACATTCACGACAGCATGGTGGCGTTCGTCGGCGTGGTGGACTCGCCCTATTTTGCGAAGACCACGGATTCAGGAGCCGTCAGCCTGAACCTGCCGCCGGGGCGCTACCGGCTGCGCGCCTGGAACCCGAATGCGGTTGCCGCCATTCCGGCGCGGGAAGTTACGGTGGCCGCGGCGCCGCTCTCCATTCCCGTTAGTCTGGATCTGGACCCCGCATCCGCCGCGCCCGCGGCGTGGCCGGAGTAACCTCGTGGCACTGCGCACCCGAATTGCGGTGACGTTCATCCTGCTGCTGGCGGCGGTGCTGGCGGCGGCGCTCGGCGCAGTATCGGCGACGAATCACAGCAACGCCGAACGCGAGGTCCAGCGGCAGCTGAATGTCGGCACCTCGGTGTTCTCGCGTCTCCTGGAAAGCAATCGCCGCCAGCTGACTCAAGCGGCGCAGGCGGTCGCGGCCGACTACGGATTCCGCGAGGCCGTTTCGACGCGCGACACCGACACGCTGGTCTCCGTCCTCGAGAATAGCGGCAAGCGCATCGGCGCGGCCATGGTGGTGCTGACAACGCTCGACGGCGAGGTCATCGCGGCCTCTGGTCTGCATGTGACGGACGGCGCGCCGTTTTCCCTCTCGCCCGAGCAAAAGGGCAGCTTGGCCGGCGACGGCTCGACCAGCCTGATGGTCGACAATGGCCGCATTTACCAGCTCGTGACCGTACCGGTGCGCAGCCCCCTGCCGGTGGCGTGGATCGCGATGGGATTCGAACTCGACGACAAGGCGGCGCACGAACTGGCTGACATCACCGGGTTGGCGGTGACGCTGGCGGTGAATTCCGGCGGCCATTGGACGGATGTCGTGAGCACGGTGCCGGCCGGCGCGGCGCGCCAATCCGACGTCGTCGCGCGGCGCATCGAGATGTCCAAGTGGGGCAACGCCGAAGTTGTCGCCATTCTGTCGATTTCGCTGGCGGACGCGCGCGCACCGTTCGAACGCCTGACCAAGGTGTTGTTCTTGATCGCCGCGGTGAGCCTGATCGCTTCCGCAGCGGCCGCATTCTGGCTCGCGCGCAACATCACGAGGCCGCTGCAGGACCTCACCCAAGCCGTCGATCAGATGCGCGCGGGCACCTACGACGTGGCGCTGAGCGTTCAGCGCGGCGACGAGCTGGGCGTGCTGGCCGAGGGCCTGCAACTCATGCAAACGGCGGTCCATTCCCGCGATCAATCCATTCGGCGCCTGGCATATGAGGATTCGCTCACCGGTCTGATGAATCGCACCGCTTTCGGGGCGGCCTTGAGTCAGGCGCTGGCAGGACCGCGGGGCGCGCCCATCGCGGTTGCCGTCATCAATTTGGACCGTTTTCGGCGCATCAATGAACATCTGGGCTATTCGGTGGGCGACGCCGTGCTCACCAAGATGGCGGCGCGCCTGGCGGCGGTGCCGTCCGTGGAAGGCGCGGTGGCGCGGCTCGCCGCCGATCAGTTCGCGGCCTTCGCCCGATTGCGTGACGCCGCGGGACTTCAAGCCTGGGGCACCTCGCTGGTCATGGCGCTGGCCGAGCCCGTATTCGTCGAGGCGCAGCCCATCGACATCACGGCGACCCTGGGGCTGACTCTGGCCGCCGACGCTGCCGCCACCGCCGATGAGCTGATGCGCTGCGCCGATTTGGCGCTCGAACACGCCCGCCGCGAGAAGCGCGCCCTCGCAATCTACGAGGAGGCTCTCAAACCCGCGGCTCGCGATCAGCTGTCGCTGCTGGGCGAGCTGCGCCACGCGGTCGAGCACGACGAGCTGCGCCTGTACTTCCAGCCGAAAATCGAACTCAAAACCGGCCGCGTGGCCGGCGCCGAGGTCCTGCTGCGCTGGCAGCATCCGACGCGAGGACTTTTGGGCCCAGCGGACTTCATCCCGTTCGCGGAACAGACCGGGTTCATACGCAGACTGACGCGTTGGACGCTGGATCACGCCATCGCTCAAGGGGCCGAGTGGCAGCGCGCCGGCAAGCCCTTGGGGTTGGCGGTGAACATCAGCGTCGAGGACGTCGGCGACGTGCGGCTCGACTCGCGCGTCGCCGGCATGCTGACGCGGCACCAGCTGCCACCCCCCCTGTTGACGCTGGAACTCACCGAAAGCGGCTTCATCGAAGATCCCACGCGGGCAGTGCGCGTGCTCGACGCCGTCGCGGCGCTGGGCGTGAGTCTGTCCATCGACGACTTCGGCACCGGGTATTCATCGCTCAGCCATCTGGCCCGAATGCCGGTTCACGAGGTCAAGATCGACCGCAGTTTCGTTCAAGGCCTGGAGTCCGATCCCGAGTTCGCGTCCGTGGTGCGATCGGCCATCGACATGGGCCACGGCCTGGGACTCAAGGTGGTCGCCGAAGGCATCGAGACCGAAGAGTCGGCCGCTCGCTTGCGCGATTTCGGCTGCGACGTCGCACAGGGATATCTGTACGCCAAACCCATGCCGCTCGCGGCATTCGAAACCTGGCTCGAAGGCAGGGAACGGGTTCCGGTGATCGCGGTCCCGGTCGATTTTCCGGCGGAGGACTTGACCGACACGGTGAGCCTGGGCGTCTACTGACGCACAACGGCGATTTTCGCGTTTCCAGCAAATTCGCGTACAGTGGCGCAGCGTGTGGGATCGCGTCAACATCTTAGGGGAAGCGCTTGACGGGCTCGGTCGCTGGTACGTCGCGGTACCGCCGTTCCTGATCATTGCCTTCCTGGCCGTGCTGTTTTTTTTGACGGGCGCCGGACAGGAACGGCTGCAAGAAGCCAGCGAGCGACTGCAACGGTCCGCCACCCGCGAACAAGTCATCGATCAATTGCAGAATTCCCTGTCCCGGTCGGTCGGCGCCTTGCGCAGCTTCCTGCTGACCGGCGACCGGAAATTCGCCGCCGCCTACGAGACGTCGGTCGCGGAGGTCGAGCCCCGCCTGGAGCGCCTGCGCGTGGCCTACGCGGGATCCGGCTCGAGCCTCGCCGATGTGCGCTCGCTGCACGTGTTGATCGGCAAGCGGCTCGCGGATCTTGCGACCACCGCCGCGATTCAGAAGACCCAAGGGACCGCCGCGGCGGTCGCGCTCGTGAAAACCAGCGTCGGCTCGGATACGGGAGATGCCATCAACGAATTGCTCGGGCAGTTGCGCGAACGGGAATCGCTGGAGCACGGCGAGGCAGCGCTGAACTGGTCCGGATCCTTGAGGCTCAGCCGCTGGATCACGGCCGCGGGGACGATTTTCAATTTGCTGCTGGTGGGCGTCGCTGCGCGTCTCGTCTACATGGACATGCGCCGCCGCACGCTGCAGACCGCGGAGCTGCGCGATCAGAAGCTGCAGCTCGAACGCGAGGCGGAGGAGCGCAATCGTGAGCTGGTCGAGCTGTCGACCCATCTGCAAAACGTGGCGGAGCGCGAGAAGGTCAAACTCGCGCGCGAATTGCACGACGAGCTCGGCGGCCTGCTGGTGGGCGCGCGCATGGATATTTCGTGGGCCGAGCAGCACCTCGCCGGCGGCGATCCCGACATCAATCTGCGCCTGCAGCGCGTGCAGAAAAACCTCGCCGCCGGCGTCGACCTCAAGCGGCGCATCATCGAGGAGCTGCGCCCGACGCTGCTCGACAACGTGGGATTGTTCGCCGCGCTGCGCTGGCAGCTAAAGGAAAGCTGCGGCAGCGCGGGCCTCAAATGCATCGAGTCGTATCCGGATGAGGAACCGACATTCACCTCCGAGGCCGCCATCGCCCTGTTCCGGATTGCGCAAGAGGCCTTCACGAATATCCTGAAGCATTCGGCGGCCAAATCCATGGACATCACGCTGCGCCTGGACGGGGACTCGATCGTCATGCAGATTTCCGATGACGGGAAGGGCATCCCCGGCGGCCGGCTCAACGCCGCCGGCTCGCACGGTTTGGCATCCATGCGCCATCGTGTCCGCGCGCTCGGCGGCCGGCTGGACGTCAGAAGTTCGGGCTCGGTCGGCACCTCCCTGCTGATTCAAATCCCGGCGGCCAACGCATTGAGCATAACGTGAGCAGTCTCTGGAGTTCGATCGCGGCATCCGGCGCCGCGCTCAGCGGCGAATTTCGCGGCCGCGGCGCCTCGGTTGCCGTGGCGGACTTGGGCGTGGGATCGACGTTCGGATCCGCGCTCGAATCGCTTCGCGGCCGCTCCGTGCTGGTGGCAACGCACGAGCAGCTGCCGACCGCGCTCGCGCTGCTGGAACTCGACGGCGTCGCGCGGCGTATGGTTCTGTGCACTCCCGATCTCACCCCGGAGCAGCTTGCCGGCGTCGCGGCGACGGCGCAGGCCGACGCCATCGTCTGCGATCCGCAATCGACCAAACCCGCGCCCGATTCTCTGAGGTGCGTCCGGTTGGAACCCCGGCCCGGTCCCGAACGCATAACGCGCCGGGCCAGCGAAGCGACGGAATGGATCCTGTTGACTTCCGGGACCACGGGTACGCCGAAGCTCGTCGCGCATACCCTGCAAAGTCTCGGCGGCGCCCTGCCGACCCAGGCGTCGAGCGGTCCGCAAACGGTTTGGAGCACCTTCTACGACATTCGCCGCTACGGCGGCCTGCAGATCTACTTGCGCGCCGTACTGGCGGGCTCGCCCCTGGTACTGTCGAGCGCTGGCGAGCCGATGCTCGAATTTCTCGAACGCGCCGCCGCGGCCGGCGTCACCCACATCTCCGGCACGCCGTCCCATTGGCGCAGCGCGCTCATGAGCGGCGGGGCTGCGATCCTGCATCCGCGCTACGTCAGACTCTCGGGTGAAGTGGCGGATCAGGCGGTTTTGGACAATCTTCGCGCGGTGTACACGGAAGCGCGCATCGCTCACGCCTTCGCCTCCACCGAGGCGGGCGTTGCTTTCGAGGTAAATGACGGGCTCGCCGGATTTCCGCGGGCGTTCCTCGACCATCCGCCGGGCGGGATCGAATTGAAGGTCGTGGATCACACCCTGCGCATCCGCTCGAGCCGCACCGCCGCCCGCTACCTGGGCGCCGCGGCGAGCGCGCTGGCGAGCGAAGACGGCTATGTCGATACCGGCGACATGGTCGACCTGGTGGACGGGCGCTTTTATTTCCGGGGCCGCATCGGCGGCGTCATCAACGTCGGCGGCCTTAAGGTCTATCCGGAAGAGATCGAAGCGGTGCTGAACGCCGATCCGCGAGTGCGCATGTCCCTGGTGCGGGCGCGGCGCAATCCCATCACCGGCGCTGTCGTGGCCGCCGATGTGGTTCTGGCAAATCCGACGAGCACGGCCGCGGCGGACGCACCGGATCTCGTCAAGCGCGAGCTGCTCGACGCCTGCCGCCGCGCGCTCGCGGCCCACAAGGTGCCGGCGACCCTGCGCTTCGTGCCCGCGCTGGAATTCACGGCGGCCGGCAAGCTGGTGCGCCCCAACGGCTAAAACCGCACGCCGCCCGCGCAGATTGCCGCATACAGCGCCGTGTCCAGCGGCACATAGGCTTGGGCCCGCGGGTCGTCGAAATACAGCCTATCCTCGGTGCGCGCGGGATCGAACCCGGCCTGCACCAGGTCCTGCTTGCGCGGCTTGAACGTGCCGGTGGACTCGATCTTCTGCAGCAGCCGCAGGAACACCGGCCGTGCGTATGCCGGCAGGCGCCGCGCGGCGTCCGCGCGGAAGCCGGCGAGATCGAACTCCGCGTCGACCACCAGCGCGGCGGTTCCGGCACGGCCGTCGGCACCGGGTACCGTGACGCCGTAGACCACTCCATCGAGGACACCGCGGCTCGCCGTGAGCGCGGTCAACACTTCGGCGGTCGAGACGTTCTCGCCCTTCCAGCGGTAGGTTTCGCCGACCCGGTCCACGAAGTAATAAAAGCCGCTCTCGTCACGGCGCATCAGGTCGCCCGTGCGATACCAGGCATCGCCTTCCTTGAAGACATTGCGCAGAATCTTGCGCTCGGACGCTGCCGGGTCCGCGTAGCCTTCGAACCGGCCGGCGAGTTCCTGGCCGGCGGCGGGAATCAAGCCGACCGCTTCCCCGGTTTCGTCGGGCAGGCACCGCTCGCAGAATCCATCCTCGCCCCGCCGTGGCTCGCCGCGTTCGACGTCGAATCGCAGCAGCGCTACCGGCAGCCGATGCGCGAGAAACGACGGTATCTTGCCGATGGCGCCGGGGCGCCCCTCGCAGTTGTAGAGCGAGAAATTGCCCTCGGTCGACGCGTAGTACTCGAGAATTCGCGGAATTTTGAAGCGCTGCTGAAAAGGCTCCCAAACCTCCGGCCGCAGTCCGTTGCCGCAGGCGATGCGCAGCGAATGCCCGGTTTCAATGTCCTGATGCGGCGTGTTGAGCAGGTAGCGGCACAATTCGCCGATGTACTGGAACAGCGTGCAGCGTTCGTCGCGCACGTCGCGCCAGAAGTCCGAGGCGGAGAACCGGGGACGAATCACCACGGCGCCCCCGCCGACCAGCGTGGCGCCGGTCGCCACCACGCCCCCCACGCTGTGGTAGAGCGGCAAGCAGTTGAACATGCGGTCGCTCGATTGGGTGTCCATCAAGCCCGCGAACCAATGGCTCCATTGCATGATCCGGTAATGACTGACCTTCGCGGCCTTGGGCATGCCGGTGGTGCCCGACGTGTAGATATACAGCGCGGTGCCGTCGATCGGCGGAAACGCGCATTCCTGTTCCGGCAAGGCACCGCCCGAGAACCGGACGAGCTCCGGCGGCAGCGGCGCAATGTCGTGGCAGCCGGGGCCGTAGACGCGGCAAGACAGGTCCTTCGCCAGCCGCGCGCGAACCTCGATCAGCCGCGAAGCGATGTCGCCGCCGACGATGAGAGCTTTCGGCGCGACGATGTTGATCGAGTGGCTCAAGGCGTCGCCGGCGAGATTGTTGTTGATGAGCGCGACGACGGCGCCGATCCGCGTGAGGCCCAGCCAAATCGCCAGATACTCGGCGCAATTCGTCATCATCAGGCCGACGGTGTCTCCCGGCTTCAATCCTTGCGCAAGCCCCCAGCGCGAATACTGATTGCAGCGCGCCGCCAGATCACGGTAGCTCAAGGTGGCTTCGGTCGACACCAGCGCGGGCGCCGCGTCGAATTGGTGCGCCAATTGGTCGATCAACACCGGCAGCGTGAGCCCGAGCCGGTCGATCGACGCGGTTTTCTGCAGGGCGCGGATCCACGCCTCGCGTGCGAATTTCGCATTCGCCGCCGTCGGTTGTGTTGCGGGCATAATTGCGAACCGTACCACGACTACCCGCGGCGTTCGAGTTACACTGTCGGCACTTTCAACAACTAAATTTCGCAGGAATGAAGCCGGAAACGATCGCACTTCACGGCGGTTTCGACTCGGACCCGACGACCAAGGCCGTCGCCGTCCCGATTTATCAGACAGCCGCTTACTCCTTCGACAGTGCCGAGCATGGCGCCGCACTGTTCAATCTCGAGGTTCCGGGCTACCGGTACTCGCGAATCAGCAACCCGACGACGGATGTTCTCGAACAGCGGGTCACCGAACTCGAAGGCGGCGTCGGCTCGCTGAGCGTGGCTTCAGGGCAGACGGCGCTGTATTACGCGGCAGTGAACGTAGCGGAAATGGGCCGCAACATCGTCTCGGTGCCGCAGCTATACGGCACGACCTATACCCTGTTCGGTCATATTCTGCCGAAGATGGGCGTGCAAGTACGCTTCGCCAAGTCCGACCGCGCCGCGGATCTCGAGTCTCTGATCGACGCCGATACCCGCGCGATCTTTTGCGAAACCGTCGGCAATCCGGCCGGCAACGTCTGCGACCTCGAAGCGCTCGCGCACGTCGCCCATCGGCACCGCATGCCGCTCATCGTCGACAACACGGTCGCGACGCCGATTCTGGTGCGGCCGGTCGACTACGGGGCGGACATCGTCGTTCACTCCTTGACGAAATTCATGGGCGGCCACGGCACCACCCTGGGCGGTATCGTCGTCGACTGCGGCACATTCTCGTGGCTCGACAATGCCGACCGCTATCCCCAGTTCACCCAACCCGACGAGTCCTACCACGGACTCGTATACACGGAACATTTCGGCCGCGCCGCCTTCATCGGCCGCTGCCGCAGCGTGTACCAGCGCACCATCGGCGCGGTGCTCGCGCCGATGAGCGCATTCCTGCTGCTGCAAGGCATCGAAACGGTTGCCCTGCGGGTCGAGCGGCACGTCGAGAACGCGCGCCGGGTTGCCGAATTCCTGCGCGGCAATCCGCGCGTCGAGTCGGTGAACTTTGCCGGCTTTGCCGATAATCCGTATCACGCACTGGTGCAAAAGTACCTGGGCGGCAAGGCCTGCTCGCTCATGACCTTCGAGATCCGCGGCGGCCTCAGCGCAGGCATGCGCTTCTACAATGCGCTCAAACTCTTCAAGCGCCTGGTGAATCTGGGCGATGCGAAATCCCTCGCCTGCCATCCGGCTTCGACGACCCACCGGCAGATGTCGCCGGCTGAACAGCTGGCGGCGGGTGTGGCTCCCGGCGGCATTCGCCTGAGCGTGGGAATCGAGCACATCGATGACATCCTCGCCGACCTCGACCAGGCGCTCAAAATCGCCGTTGGCTAGGCACCTCGGGCAAATGAACCGCAATCCACTGCCCGCCGCCGTTGCGGCTTTGTTCCCGAACGCTGCGGACCGCAATCGCGTGGAGGATTGGCTCTCCGGCGACTTGCAGCGCGCCTTGCTGCGCATTCAGGCCGGCCCCGTCACCCCGACCATCGACATGAGCGTGTTTCGCGCTGAACTCGCGGCCTGCGATTTCGAGCGGCCTCGACCGCTCGAGGAACTGCTGCGCTGGACCATCGGGTGCATGGAACAGGGCATCGTCCAAATGTCGAACCCGCGCTATTTCGGGCTGTTCAACCCCGGCCCCAATTTTCCGGCGCAGTGCGCCGATCGTATCGCGGGCCTGTTCAATCCGCAGTTGGCAAGTTCGGCCTCCTCTCCCGTGCCGGTGGAACTCGAACGGCATGTGATACGCGCCGTCGCGCGGCGCGCCGGCCTGGGCGATGCGGCGGCCGGGCATTTTGCCACGGCCGGCTCGGAGTCGAACTACACCTCCCTGCTCTGCGCCCTGACCGCCGCTCATCCCGGTTTCGCAGCCGACGGTGCTCGCGCGTTTGCAGGTCCGGTGAAGATCTACGCGTCGCGCGATTGTCACATTGCCTGGCTGAAAGCAGCGCATCAGGCCGGAGTCGGCCGATCGGCGCTGCGTCTGGTCGATACCGACGGCCGCGGACGCATGGATCCGCAGGCCCTGAGGCGCGCCATTGCCGAGGACCGCGCCAAGGGCGCGGTGCCGGTGATGGTGATGGCCACGGCCGGCACCACCGGGGGCGGCATGATCGATCCCTTGCACGCCTGCGCCGACATCGCGCAGCAGGAGCAGGTGTGGTACCACGTCGATGCCGCCTGGGGCGGCGCGGCGCTGGCGTCGAGCCGGCTGCGTCAAGTGCTCGCGGGAATCGAACGCGCCGACTCCATCACCATCGACGCCCACAAGTGGTGGGCCACGACCATGGGCTGCGCCATTTTCATTACGCGCCGCGGACCACTGCTGTCGGAGGCGTTTCATGCCTCGACCAGCTTCATGCCGTCGAGCGTCTCGGACGTCGATCCCTACATCAACAGCGTGCAATGGTCGCGTCGTTTCATGGGGTTGCGTCTGTTTCTGGCGCTGGCCGCCGCCGGCTGGGAAGGTTTGGGCGCGCACGTGGATCGCGGCGTAGAGGTGGTGGAGCGGGTCCGGGAACGGCTGGTCGCCCTTGACTGGACCATCGCCAACGACTCCGCATTGGCGGTGCTCGACGCGCTGCCGCCGCCCGAATTGGGGGACGTTCGGGCGCTGGTGCGCCGAGTGGTGGCCTCCGGCCGGGCGTGGGTCGCGCCGACCACCTTCGAGGGCCGCGATGTGGTGCGTATCTGCGCCACGAATGGCGAGACCACCCTCGATGATGTCGATGCCCTGGTGGCCGCGCTCAATGCGCGGGATTAGCCGGACTTGCGCTGGGAGAGCGTCCGCACCACCAAATCCTTGATTGCCGCCACCGAATGGAAATTCTCGGGGGTGATATCCGACTGTGGAATCGCGATATCGAATTCCAATTCCACGGCCAGCATCAGATTCACCATTTTCAGCGAACTGATCCCCAAGTCGCTCAATTGCTGTTCGACCGGAAATGGGTCCGGGAGGACCGCATGGGCCCCCAGCAGATGTTTCACGAGCGCGATGAGCTGCTCGCTCACTCCCTCGATCGTCCGCGCATCCACTCGATATGTCTCCTAAGATACAAGGCGGCTCGATCATACCGTGCGGCGTGGCACGGCGTTGAAAATGAGATCGCGAAGATACAGTGCTGACCCCGTCACACAATAAACCTAAAGTTTTACATATCCTTAAGCAAGCTGAGGCGGGCGTCGCTAAATCACGATCTGGCGGTCAAGTCACGCTATAGGGCGCAACTACCGGTTGTCCGCCCGCGGGACACTCCGCATAATGCCCGCGAATTGCCGCGATCCCTTAGGGTTTTTTAGGGGAGTTTCGATGGAACCGCAACGAATGACGGGTACCGCCCGGATAGTCAATGTTCGCCAGAGCGATCTGACGGCGCGGGCACGCGCCGCGGCCGACGTCGCAAGGGCCAATGCCGCGGCGGTCGACGCCGAAGCGCGTTTCCCCGGCGAAGCCTTTGCGGAAATCCGCAAACATCGCCTTCTGGGGATTCAGGTCCCCGCGGCCTTGGGCGGTGAAGGCGCGAATATCGCGGAAATCGCCGACGTGTGCTACATCTTGGGCCAAGCCTGCTCGTCCACCGGGCTGATCTATGCCATGCACCAGATCAAGATGGCGTGCATCGTGCGTCACTCCAAGGGCAGCGGCGCCCTCGATCGAATCCTCGGCCGCATCGCGGCGGAGCAGCTGCTCATGGCGTCGTCGACCACCGAAGGCCAGGCTGGCGGCAACGTTCGCTCCAGCGAGGCCGCCGTCGAGCACGACGGCGGGCAAGTCACCCTGGAGCGCAAGGCCACGGTCATTTCCTACGCGGTCGAGGCGGATGGTGTCGTGACCACGGCGCGGAGGGCGGCCGACGCGGCGGGCTCCGATCAAGTGCTGCTGGTGTTGCTGAAACCGGATTACACGCTGGAGCGCCTGCAGGTGTGGGACACGCTCGGCATGCGCGGAACGCATAGCGAGGGCTTTACGCTCCGCGCGCGTGCGGCCGCCGAGCAGATCATGCCCGAGCCCTACGAGAGAATACACGCACAAACCATGGTGCCCTTCGCCCACCTGTTATGGGGCTCGGTGTGGGCAGGGATCGCCGCGGCCGCCGCGGGCAGGGCCCAGGCCTTCATCCGTCACGCGGTTCGCGGCGCGAATGGCCAAATGCCGCCGGGCGCCGCGCATTTCACCCAGGCCGTGTCCTCGCTGCGCACTCTGCGCGGCGCGCTGGCGGCGAACCTGCGCAGCTACGAAGCCATCATGTCGGACGAGAAGGCGATCTCGTCGCTGGAGTTCCAGGCCATGATCACCCTGACCAAGGTCCAGGCGTCGGAACTCGCCGTGGCCACCGTCTTGAGTTCGCTGCGGGCCTGCGGCTTGTCGGGCTACCGCAATGACACCGAATTCACCATCGGCCGGCTGTTGCGCGACGTGCTGTCCGCGCCGCTCATGATCAACAACGACCGCATCCTCAGCAATCTGGCGACGACGTCCCTGATGACGCCCCTGCCGGCCTCAATCAGTGGTTGAACCTCCTATGTCCTCAGCCAGCAGCGCAGGCACCACGGCCGTGGCCGATCCTCTTGACGCCATCGCGGAAGGTCTGTTTCGCCCCATGGGCGTCGATGGTGTGTACGCGCGCACCGCGCTGTATACCCACGTGGTCGAACGCCTGGAAAACTACATCACGGGGCAACGCGATCCCGCGGTGGAAATCATGCGCTTCCCGCCCGTGATGAGCCGCAAGCAATTGGAGAAATCCGGCTACCTCAAGAGCTTCCCCAATTTGCTGGGTTGTGTGTGCGCCCTGCATGGCTCCGAGGCTTCGATCCGATCGGCGGTGGACCGCCATGACGACGGCGGGGACTGGACCACGTCGGTGACCGCCTCGGACCTCGTACTGTCGCCCGCCGCATGCTATCCGCTGTATCCCATCGTGGCCGCCCGCGGAAGGCTGCCGGCGCGAGGACTGCAATTCGACATCGAAGCCGATGTGTTCAGACATGAGCCGTCGCGCAGTCTGGATCGTCTGCAGTCCTTTCGGATGCGCGAATTCGTGAGAATCGGTTCGCCGCAGGAAATCCTGGAGTTCCGCGAACGCTGGATGGCCAGGGCGCCGCTGCTGGCGGCCGACCTCAGCCTGCCCTTCACCATCGATGTGGCCAACGATCCGTTCTTTGGCCGGGTCGGCCAGGTCATGGCCGTCAGTCAACGCCAGCAGGCGCTGAAATTCGAGCTGTTGATTCCGTACTACGCGGGAGCGCAGCCCACCGCCTGCATGAGTTTCAATTATCACCGTGAACACTTCGGCCAGGTGTGGGGCATTCACGACGACAGGGGCGAACTGGCGCATACCAGCTGCGTCGCCTTTGGAATCGACCGGCTGACGGTCGCGCTCTTCGCGAATCACGGCTTGGACCTGCAAAAATGGCCGGCCGCACCCAAGGCCGCGCTGTCGCTGTAACGTCGAGGACGCCCAACCGTGCCGCTCGACCCGCGCGTCAAACGGTTTTTGGATGTGCTGGCGGCGGGCAACCCGCCGAACGCCCTTGAGGTCACGGTGGAGCAGCGCCGTCTCGGCCTCGCGGAGCTCATGCGGCTGGCAGGTCCCGCGGCGCCAGTCGGCGGCATCGAGAACCGCACCCTGCCCGGACCCGGTGGCCGCACGCTCGCAGTTCGGATCTATACCCCCCAAAGCGCCACGCCCCAAAGCTCCACACCCCAGGGCCCCGAGACCGAACTTTCGGCGGGACTTGTCTATTTCCACGGCGGGGGCTTGGTAGCGGGCAGCGTCGAGACCCACGACTCCATCGCACGGGCGCTCGCGCACTTTGGCGGATGCCGCGTGGTCTCCGTCGAATATCGCCTGGCTCCCGAACACCCGTTTCCCGCCGCGCTTGACGACGCCTTGGCAGCCGTCACGCACATCGGCGCCAACGCCGCACACTTCCGGATTGACGGTGCGCGCCTCGGTATTTGCGGCGACTCGGCGGGCGCGACGCTTGCGGCCGCAACGGCCCAGGCGATCGCACGGATCGGCGGCCCGCGCCTCGCGCTGCAGGTGCTGATTTGCCCGATTCTCGACTACAGCCGCAGGACCGAGTCCCGCCGCGACCTGGCGAGCGGATACCTGGTGGATCAGGCGACGCTCGATCATGACTTATTGCACTATGCGCCGCCGGGCACCGATCCGGCCGATCCCAGGATCTCTCCTCTGCGTGCCGCCGATATTGCCGGTTTGCCGCGCACACTGATTCACACCGCCGAATTCGATCCGTTGCGCGACGAGGGCCGGGATTATTTCGAGCGCCTCGCCCGCGCGCGCTGTGAAGTGTCCTACACTTGCCACCCGGGTATGATTCACCTTTTCTACGGCCTGGGAGCCGTGATTCCGTATGCTCGTACCGCGTTCGAACAGATCGGCGGTGAAATTCGAGCTGCGTTGGCCTGACGAAAGGAGCGAGCACAGTGGCGGAGCGCGTGGTTGCGGAACGCATGATCAAACAACTGCATGCGGCGCGCATCGGCGGCGATCTCGCCGGCCTATGCCAGCTGTTTGCGGACCAAGGCCGATTTGAAATCGTCGGCGCCAGCGCCGACAAACCGATCGCGATTCGGGCGGCCGGCCTCGCCGAGTTTCGGCCCTGGCTCTCCATGATGGTGAAAGTGTTCCGGCTCAGCAACTACACGCTGCTGTCGCTCACTGTCGAATGGCCGCGGGCCACCGCGCACTGGCGCACCGACATTTACTCCAAAGTCACCGGCGTCACCGTCCCCACCGAACTCGTCGATCTCGTGGAATTGAGCGAAGACCGCATCTTGAACTACACCGAGTTTTTCGCACCCCGCTGATGGACGACCCGCAATGGCTGCATATTGCGCGCGAAATGCGCGCCATCGCGCAGACCGGCCTGACCTTCAACAATGACCGGTTCGACCGGCAGCGCTACGAGCGGCTGCGTGAATTGGCGGCGTCGATGCTGGCGCAGGGATCGGGAGCGGACTACGGCATGATCCTCGGCATCCTGCTGCAGGATCAGGGGTATGCGACGCCCAAAGTCGATGTCCGGGGCGCCGCCTTCCGCGACGGCCGCGTGCTTCTGGTGCGCGAAATCAGCGATGGCCATTGGACGCTGCCGGGCGGTTGGGCCGACGTCAACCAATCCGCCGCCGAATGCGTGGTGAGGGAAATCGCCGAGGAGTCCGGGTTCGAGGCCCGGGCGCTGAAGCTCGCGGCGGTGCGCGATTATCAAAAGAGCGGCCACCCGCCGCGCCATCTGGACTCCATCTACAAGATGTTCTTCATCTGCGAAATCACGGGAGGCGCCGCCCGCGCCAGCAACGAGACCAGCGAGGTGGCGTTCTTTGCGCGCAATGCTCTGCCGCCGCTGTCGCTGGGGCGAACCACAGCCGCGCAGATCGAGCGGATGTTTCATCACGCCGAGCACCCGGAGCTGGCCACGGATTTCGACTGAGCGCCGGGCGGCGGCGTCACGGCCGCGCCGGCGTCGGCGGCGGCGCTCAGCGCGGCACCAGGGGCAGATCCAAAATGACGCTGAGTCCTCCGCCCTCTCGGTTGAACAGCTGAATCCGCCCCCCGTGCGCCTCGGCGATTTCCCGCGCGAGCGCGAGTCCGAGTCCAGTGCCGCTGCGCTTGGTCGAATAAAAGGGCAACAGCGCCTGCGCGAGGACGGTCTGGCTCATACCGGCGCCGCGATCGCGCACTTCGATGCGCTGATCCGTTCCGCCGCATAGGATGCACAGCTCCACCGCGCTCGCCGCGCCTCCGGCCTCATGGGCATTCTTCAGCAGATTGATGAGCGCCTGTTCGATTTGCGTGCGATCGAACCAGCCCGGGGTCGCGGGCAGGATCGAAGACTGGGTGAATGGCTGTTGACGGGCGAGGTCGGCGACGAACCCGGCCCAATCGACGCGTTCCGGGCGGGGCGCCGGCAATCGGGCGAAGGTGGCATAACCGCTGACGAAATGGTGCAGGTGCTCGGCGCGTTCGGCGATGGCCGCAAACACAGCCGGCAGCGTCGCATAATCCCCGCGCCGCGCGATCTCGGCACCGGAGTGCGCCAGCGAAGACAGCGGCCCCAACGAATTATTGAGTTCGTGGCTGAGGACGCGGATGAGCTTCTTCCAGGTGGAGACTTCCTGGCGGGACAGCTCCCGGGTCAGTCGTTTGAGAAGATACAACCGGAACGTGTGCCCTTGCAGGACGAAGGCGCGCTGCGACAGGTGGAACGTCTCCTCCAGACCCTCGATCTCGGTGGAGAACAAGCTGTCCCCGGACGCGGAAATGGCGCCGCGCAGCGCCGGCGGCGCACGCGTCAGCGCCGCGCCGAAGTACAGCCCGTTGAGGCTGCGGCCTTCGCTCAACATGTGGCGGGCCGCGATGTTCGCGTAGGCGATGCGCTCTTGCGCATCGACCAGCACCAGCGCCACCGGCGAATTTTGCATGACGGTATCGAGCAGCAATTCGCGCTGCACCAGGTGCGCACGCTGCGTGCGCAGAGCGGCCGCCAATTCATTGTGCGCCTGCATCAGCTCGCCCAGTTCATCGTCGCGGTCGATGGCCAGCGACACGCTGAAGTCGCCTTCCCGGTAGCTCGCCACGGTGGCGGTCAGGGCGCGCAGCAATTGCGCGACCGGGCTCATCACCCGCGCCGCCAGCCAGATGACGGGGAACACCGCGGCGCCCGTGATCAAAACCCAGGCCAGAATGCCGCTGTCCAAAGCGCGCGCCGCCCCCACCGCGCACGCCGCGATCGCCGCGACCACTGCAAACAGCAGCAATGCCAGTTTGCCCTGCAAACTCACGCGTGGTCGAAGACGCCCCTTCATGGCGGACCGGACTCCTAACCGCCGGGCGGCCGCAGGTTGAATCTTTCCATGCGCCGGTACAGCGCCTGGCGCGACAGGCCGAGGCTCACGGCCGCGCGGCTGATATTACCGCCCGCCTCGCGCAAGCTGACTTCGATCGCCTCGCGGCTGGGATGGTCGGGGTCGCGCCGCGCCGTTTCGGCTTCTGCCGTCGGCCGCGCAGCCGGCAAATTCAAGTCGCCGGCGGTCACGATTTGTTCACGGGCGAGAAGTTTGACGCGCTCGATCGAATTGCGCAGCTCGCGCACATTGCCCGGCCAGTCGTGCGCCAGGAGCGCCGCCGCCGCATCGTCGCTCAACTTGAGCGTCGTCCCCAGAAAATGCCGCGCCAGGGGCAAGATGTCGGCGGGCCTTTCGGTGAGCGAGGGTACGTTGATCTCGATGACATTGAGGCGGTAGTACAGATCCTCGCGAAACCGCCCGTTGCGGATCAGCGCGGCAAGATCGGAGTTGGTGGCGCAGAGCACCCGCACCCGGGAGCTGCGCGTTTTGCTCGAGCCCAACATCTCGAATTGTCCGGTCTCGAGAACCCGCAGCAGCTTCACCTGACCGGCGAGCGGCAGATCGCCGATTTCATCCAGGAACAACGTCCCGCCGTTGGCCATCTCGAACCGGCCGGTGCGCGCGCGGACCGCCCCGGTGTACGCGCCGGCTTCGGCGCCGAACAATTCCGCCTCGATCAGGTCCGCGGGTATCGCGCCGCAGTTGACCGCAACGAAGGGGCCGCTGCGAATCGAGGAGTTCGCATGTACGATCTGCGCGATGCGCTCCTTGCCGGCGCCGTTGGGTCCGGTGATCAGGACGCGCACATCGCCGCGCGCGACGCGGCAGGCGAGCTCGACCACCCGCTCCATCTCATCGGAAGCGAACACGATGCCGCACAAGTCATATTGCTCCGCCAGGCGCTCGCGCCGGCGGCGTTGTTCGTTCTGCAACCGTTGCCGTTCGCCGGTGGCTTCCGCCAACTCCAGCAGGTTCTCCACCGTCGCGAGCAGCTTGTCGTTGTCCCACGGCTTGCCGATGTAGTCCGCGGCGCCGGCCTTGACGAGCTGCACCGCCGTCTCCAAATGGGTCCACGCGGTCAGCAGAATCACCGGTAGATCGGGCAGATTCGTCCGCAGGGCGCGAAACAGCGCCGTCCCCTCCTCGCCCGACGTCGTGTCGGCGCTGAAGTTCATATCGGCGATGACCAGATCGACGCGCTCGTGCGCCAACGTCGCAAGGCCCTTCTGCGGCGTCAACGCCGTCAGCGTTCGAATGTCGTGCAAACCGAACAGCAGCGACAGTGCCTGGGCCACTGCCGGGTTATCATCGATGACGAGCACGGTGCGCATGGTGTCATGTTAGCCGCTGCGGCGCGGAATCACAGCACGGGTTTTTAGGATCACCCGCCGCGGATCGCCAGGGCGGGAGGAATCGAGGCGGCCCGCAGCGCCGGCCATAGCACCGCGAACTGACCGAGCAGCAGGATGACGACGGCGCCGACGATGGCGCGGCTGTTGTCCATGCGCACCATTTCGAAGCTCTGCACCATCCACAGATTCAACGCGACGGCGAAGGCGATGCCGGCCGCGGCACCCGCGGCGGCGATAATGAAGTTCTCTGTTTGAAAATGTCGCACGATGGCCTGCCGGGTGGCGCCGAGCGCCCGGCGAATGCCAATCTGTTGTCGGCGCTGTGCAACCCAGTAGCTCGTCAGGCCGGTGATTCCAAATGCGGTCACGACCAGCAACGCGGTGCAAATCGCACTCATCAGCACGATGAGTCCGTGATCGCCGCGATAGGCGTCGCTGCGCACTTGCTGCATGGATTTGGATTTGAGAATTCGATTGTCGTCCATTGCGAAGAGCTTGGCCTCCGCCGCTTTCATGACTGCGTCACGCCGCCCTGCTTGCGCGCGCACCGTGTAGACGTTTGTTTCACCGATCAGGCGGTAAGGTGTCAACACGGAATTCTCGGCAAAGGTGCTGCTCAACCCGGTGGCGGCGGTCAGCGGCCCCTGCAGGCGTTCGACGATGCCGATGATGGGCACGGGCTTGTCATTCTCGATGAAAATGGCTTTGCCGAGGGCATTCCCGTCCGGAAAGAGCTTATCCGCCAGTGCTTTGGTCACGATGAAGCCGCTCGGCGGCGGCAGCTCGCTGTCCGTGCGATTCGCGATTTCATCGGCGGAGAAATTGCGGCCGGCGATCAGCTTGAGCCCCATCGTGGCCAGGGCGTGTTCGTCCCCCATGTAGTGTGCGCTGAACGCCGAAGGCGTCTTTTGATCGGCGGTCAGATTCACGGTCTCGATCCATCCACCCCCCTCCAGCGGGTACATGTTCGTCGCGTAGGCATCGGCCACGCCGGGAAGCGCGCGCAGCGCGGCGATGTCGCTCGCCTGGCGCGCCGCCAGATCGCCGGGATGATCAATGGTCTCGGATTGCATGACGAAAATGTCGGCTTCGGCCATACCCGAGGGCCTGTTGCTCCACGCCAGGCGCTGTTCGATGAGCGTCAGCGCATTGGCAAGAAACGCCAGGGTAACCGCCATCTGCGTGGCGATGAGCAACGCGCCGAATTTGTTACGGCGCATGGCGGATAGAATCGGGTGTATTTCCATGGTTCCCCTACTGCGCCTTGAGTTGCCACGCGGGCTGCACGTGTGCGGCCCGCCAGGTGGGATACAGCCCCGCGAGTACCGTCGCCGCCACGGCCAGCAGCACGGCCATCCCGGTATCCACCCAGTCGAGATGTGCCAGCGCGACGAATTCCTTGGCCAACAGCGAGCGGGCGGCCCACAACCCCAATGCCGTCAGGATGAGCCCGCATAGTCCGCCGGCGAGCCCCACCACTCCCGTCTCGATCAGGCACTGCGTGAAAATCGCTCCACGGCTGGCTCCCAGAGCTCGCCGCACGCCGATGTCACCCGCACGTCCCATGATTTTCGCCAGCATGAGACCCATGGCATTCATCAGGCAGACCAGCAGAAATCCGAACGACACCAATATCAGAATGCGTACTTCACTCGGCACGACGTGCCTGTATTGCAGCCATTGCCGCACGTCGCGCAATTGCGTATGCGCCGGCCAGCGAAATCGGCCCGAGCGCTGCTGCTCGGCCGCGTAGTTGTCGAGGAAGATCCGATATTTTTGGACTTCGATTTCGGTCGGCAGCTCCACCCAGAATTGCAGCCAGATGCAGTCGGATTTCAGGCGCCCCGCCCAGCCCGGGTCGACATCGCCGTTGCATTGCGTGCTGCCGGTGTTGACCATGTGTTTGTCGATGGCGCGCGTGAACGGCAGGAATATCGCATCCGCGTCGCCGAACGGGCGGATGGCCAGATCGTAAAAACGCGGTAGCAGCCGCCAATCATCCAGCACGCCGATGACGGTGTAGGGCTCGTTGTCGAGGCGAATGGCCTTGCCGACGCTGTCGGCGCCGCCGAACAGCTTGTCGTTCATCTCCCGGGTGATCACCACGACGGCGGCGCGCGACTCATCATCCGACGCGGTCCACGGACCGCCAAACTTGAAAGGCACGTCGAACATCGGGAAGAAGTCGGTATAGGTGGCCCGCACGAATACCTTGGTGGGCTTTTGCTTCGGATCCGCCGGCCGCAACGACTGCAGAGATGCGTACATGCCGGCTTGGCGTTTGGCGGCGTGTGCCCGCATCAATTCAAGGACGTCGATGTAGCTGAGTTGCGGCTCCAGGCGGTCGGGGGAGCCCCCCGCATGGCTGTCCGGTCCCCAGTTATCGATCTGCGGCGCGAATAGCTGCCTCGATTTCTGCGGTATCGGGTCACCCGACATGGCGCGAAACACCGTGACGGCGGTCATGCAGGCGCCGATTCCCACGGCGATGGCTGCAACCATCAGGCCCGTGAGCACCATGTTGCGCCTGAGGCTGCGCAGGCCGAGACGAAAATAGTAAGCGAACATGTTGGCCTGTTGGCGCGACATCTACACGGCTCGGGTTGCGAGCGCGGGCGGAATCGAGGCGGCCCGCAGCGCCGGCCACAGCACCGCCAACTGGCCCAGCAGCAGCACGATGAGGGCGCCGATGACGGCATAACTCGTGTGCAGCCGCTCCATTTCGAAAGTCGTCACCATCCACAGATTCAATCCCAGCGCCATCGCGACGCCGAGCGCGGCGCCGGCCGAGGCGATCAGGAAATTCTCCGTTTGGAAGTAGCGGATGATGGCTTGTCGGGTCGCGCCGAGGGCGCGGCGAATGCCGATCTGCCGGCGTCGCTGCGCCACCCAGTAGCTGGTCAGACCCACGATCCCGAAGGCGGTGACCGCGACCAACGCCGCGCACACCACACCGAGAATGATCGCCAAACCGCGGTCGTCTTGATAGGCCTCGGCGCGGGCCTCGGTCAGAGTCTGAGTCTTTTCCAGCACTCGGGCCCGGTCCAAGTCGATGAGGCTCTTTTCCGCGGCCTTCATGACGGCGGCGATCTGGCCGGGCTTCACCCGCACGATGTAGTCAGTGTACGTTTCGACGAAGCGAAACGGCATGATGGTCGAATTGTCGTTGAACTTGCTGCCCCACCCGCCCGCCTGGGTCCAGGGCACTTGCAGCTTGTCGACGATTCCCACGATGGGCACTGGTTTCGGCAGGCCTTCGAAGTAGACGGACTGTCCCAGCGCGGATTTGCCGGGAAACAGCTTGTCGGCCAGCGTTCGTGTGATGATGATGGTGGACGGCGGCCCGAAATCCGTGTAGCCCATCTTGACCGTCACTTCGTCGGCATTGAAGTTACGGCCCGCGACCAGCTTGAGCCCGAACGCGTTCAGGCCGTGCTCGTCCGAGAAATACAAAGCGGTCAGCGCCGACTCGTTTTTTTGATCCGGGGTCAGCTTGATGCCCTCGGTCGAGCCGCCGTTGTGCAGCGGAAACGAATTGCTCGCGACCGCATCGACGACGCCCGGCAGGGCGCGCAGCGCCGCCAGGTCCCCCTGCTGCTTCGCCGCGAGATCCGGCGGATTACCCACCCACTGATTGACGATCACAAAGACATTGGCCTCGTCGGTGCCGGTGGGACGCTTGCTCAAGGCCACGCGCTGTTCGATGATGAACAGCGCGTTGCACAGAATGGCCAGCGTGATCGCCATTTGCACGCCGATCAGGATGGCGCCGACTTTATTGCGGCGCATGGCGGAGAGAATCGGACGAAGTTCCATGTTGATTCCTCTATTGAGCCTTCAGTTGCCAGGCGGGCTGCACTTGCACGGCTCGCCAGGTCGGGTACAGACCTGCCAGAGTGGTTGCCACCACCGACACCGTAATCGCGATGGCGACGTCGATGGCGCTGAAATGGGTCAGCCTATTGACGTCGTCCGACAGCAGCGACCGCAGTCCCGAAAGCCCCAGCAGCGTGAGGCCAAGACCCAGCAAACCGCCCGCGAAGCCCACCACTCCCGCCTCGATCAAGCATTGGCTGAAAATTGCGCGCCGGCTGGCGCCGAGCGCCCGGCGCACGCCGATGTCCACCGCACGGCCCATGATTTTCGCCAGCATCAGCCCCATGGCATTCAACAGGCACACCAGCAGAAAACTGAACGACACCAACACCAGGATGCGCACTTCGGTGGAGACGGCTTGGCGATACGCCAGCCATTCTCGTGCATTGCGGATGCGGGTATTGGGCGCCCAGTGAAACCGGCCCAGGCGCCGCTGTTCCGCGGCGTAGTTGTTCAGGAAGGTGCGGTAGCGCGCCGCGTCCGCGGGCGCAGGCAGCTCCGCCCAGAACTGTATCCAGATGCATTCCGAATGCAGCCGGCCTTCCCAGCCCGGTGCGGGGATGGTATCGCCGCCGCAATTATTGTTGCCCCATGAGCCCAACTGCTGTTCGACGGCCCGGGTGAAGGGGATGAACGCTTCCTCGGATTTGCCGTACTTGTTGTTGTTGAGGTCATAGAATTTCGGCGTCGGCTGCCAGCGGTCCAGCACGCCGACCACACGATAGTCGTGGCCGTCCAGATTCATCGTCTTGCCGACGGAATTCGCGCCGCCGAAGACCTTGTCGTTCAATTCGCGGCCGATGACGACGACATCCGCGTGACCGGCATCGTCCGCCGCGGTCCAAGAACCGCCGTAGCGAAACGGCACCTCGAACATGGGGAAGAAATCCGCGTACGCCGCGCGCGCGTGTACCACAAACGGGCGAAGCTCCGGATTCGGCGGAATCAGCGAGAAGCCCGTGGCGTACATGGCCGATTGCCGCTGCGCCGCGCGCGCGTTCATCAGACCGATGGCGTCGGGATAGCTGATCTGTTCCTGCAAGTTGTCCTTGTCGCCGATGACCACGCCCTGCCGCGGCCCCCAGTTGTCGATTTGCACCGCGAACAGCTGCCGCGACTTGTTGGGAATCGGGTCGCCCGCCATCGCGCGAAACACCGTCAGGGTGGTCATGGAGGCGCCGATTCCCACGCCGATCGCGGCGATCATCAGCGCGGTGAGCACGACATTGCGCCTCAAGCTGCGCAGCGCCAGGCTGAAATAATAGGTGAACATGTCCTGCCCCTAAAGATGCGCCGCCGCGGAGGAGACCAGGCGAGGCTGCGGCGCCAAATCGACCACTTGGCCGTCGACGATATGCACCTCGCGCTGCGCGCGCACGGCGAGTTCCGGGTCGTGAGTCACCATGACGATGGTGGCGCCGTCGCGATGCAGCTCCTCGAGCAGGTCCAGGACGCCGCGCGCCATTTGCGAATCCAGGTTGCCGGTGGGTTCGTCCGCCAGCAGCAGTCGCGGTGAACCGGCGAGCGCCCGGGCTATGGCCACTCGCTGCTGCTGGCCGCCGGAAAGCTCGGCCGGATAATGCCGGCCGCGCGCCGACAACCCCACACGGCCCAACGACTCGGCAATGCGGCGGCGTCTCTCGGCGCCGTCGAATCCCCGATAGCGCAGCGGCACGTCGATATTGTCCTGCACGTTGAGGTCGGCGATCAGGTTGAAGGCCTGGAAGATGAAGCCGATCTTTTCATTGCGCAGCCGCGAGCGCTGATTGTCGTTCAAGCCGCGGACGTTGACGCCGTCGAGCTGATATTCGCCGCCGCTGAATTCCTCGAGCAGACCGGCGATGCTGAGAAAGGTGGTCTTGCCCGATCCCGATGGCCCGGTCACAGCGACGAACTCGCCTTCGCGCACGTGAATCGAAAAATCGCGCAGCGCGAAGGTCTCGACGACCTCGGTCCGATAGGCTTTCGACAACTGGGACATTCTAAGCATGGTGGCCTCGTGCGTTTGTTGGGTGGTCAATGGGTCAGGATGACGCGCTGCGCGCCGTTGAAGGCATCGGTGCCCGAGATGACGATCTGGTCGCCCACGCCCAGGCCGTCCAAAATTTCGACCTTGGCGAGACTCGCGGCGCCGAGCGCTACCTGCCGGCGGTCGGCGACATTGCCGTGGACGATGTAGGCAAACCCGCCGCCCTCCTGATCCACGAAGGAGCCGCGGTCCACCATCAGCACGTTCTCGCGCTTGTCGATGAAGATGCGCACCGACAGACGCTGACTCTGACGCAGCCCGGCGGGCTTTTCGTCGCCGAAGCGCAGGCGCGCGGTGACCTGGCCGGCCACCACCTCGGGCGACACGCCGCTGACGCTGCCCTGCCAGTGCCGGCCGCCGCCCTCCAATTCCGCGCTCATGCCGGGGCGCAAATCGCGCGCCAAACTCTCGGTGACCTTGATTTCGACCTCGAGCGCCGACAGGTCGACCACGGTGAGCAGGGGGGCGTCCTTGGCGACGCTGGCGCGGTCGGCGACCTGCACCTGGCCTACTTGGCCGTCCACCGGGGATTTCACGTTCAATCCGTCGACCTGGCGCTTGAGGTCCGTCACCAGGTATTGCTGTCGATCGTACAGCGCCTTCTTGCTGTCGATTTCGAATCGATTCTGCTTGGGCTGCGATTCGTAATTCACCTTCGCCTGCTCGAACGCGAACTGAGCCTTCTCGAGCGAGTCCTGCGCCTTGAGCGCCTGCAATTCCGTGTAGGAGCCCAGTTCGTACGCCTTGCGGCTGCGATCCAATTCGCGCTGCGCGGTCTTCTGATCGACTTGCGCCTGGTTGAACGCATCGCGGAGCTGCAGCAGCTTTTGTTCCGCATCGAGCGTCGCACGCTGCCAATCGATGCGCAGCCCCACCGCCGTCGCCTCTTCCTGCGACAGCTTCGCGGTCAGGTCGGGACTGTCCATGACGGCCAGCACCTGACCCTTGGTCACGGCGTCGCCGGCGTGCACTTTGAGAGTGACGGTGCCGAGCGCATTGGCATACAGCGTCGGGCTCACGGCCGCAACCACCTGCCCGTCGGCGGCGATGTCGCGGATGAAACTGCCGCGTTCGACCGTGGCGATCGCTATCCGCGATCGGTCGACCGAGCTGCCCGCTCCGGAATAGCGCAGCAAAAATGCCAGCAGCGCGCCGAGGCACACGGCGGCGGCAACACCGAGCACCAGCAGCATTCGGTGACGCTTCCAAAAGCTCGTGCGCTCGATCACGCGGTCCTGTCCTGTGGTATCGCGCAGCATGACGGGTTCCTTGGGTAATAAGCGCATGCTCATGAGCCGGCCTCGATGAGCAGATCATCGATGGCGATGAGATCAGTTTCGCTCAAGCGGCCGGCCTCGAGCTTGAGCGTCAGCACATTGGTCAAATAGTCATAGCGCGACTGGCTATAGGCGCGAACGGCCACGTAGTAGTTGTTTTGGGCGTTGAGCAGGTCAAACTCGGTGCCGGTACCGAATTCGACATTCCGCCGGCTCGCCTCAACCGCGCCGTGCCCCGAGTCGACCGCGCGGCGCGCGGCGCCGATGCGTTGAACTCCGCTGACGATGCCGCGGTAGGCCGCTCGTGCGAGCTTCTCGGCATCGCGCTGCGCCGAGTCGTAGACGGCCTGCGCCTCGCGGTACAGGGCCCGCGATTGGCGCACCGCGGATGCGATTGCGCCTCCCTGAAACAGCGGCCAGCTGAAGGAAACGCCCACCGTATCCAGCGTCTGGTTGCCGCCCAGCACTTCATCCTGCGTCAGCTTGGAACTCGAGCCGGTCAGCGAGAAGGTGGGCAACCCCCGGCCGCGCTGTGCCGACACGTCGCGCTGCGCCGCTTCCATTTTGAGTTCCGCGGTCCTCACGTCGTAATTGTCGCGGCGCGCGGACGTCACCCACTCGTCGGCCGATGCGGGATCGGGCGACACCAAGGGGATGTCCTGACGCAGCGGCGCAATGGCGGCGGAATGCGGGCCGACGATCTCGGTGAGCGCCAGGTTCGCATCGTCGAGCGCGTTCTCCGCATCGATGACGCTTTGTTCGGTCGCGTCGTAGAACGCCTGCGCCTGCTCGACGTCGCTTCGCGGACCGACGCCGGTCTGCTCACGAGTTCTCGCTTGATTGAGCAAGGTCCCGAAGGCGCTGCGCTCGGCGCGATTCGTGGCGAGCTGATCGGACGCCGAGAGAATCGCGAAATAGGTCTGCGCGACCCGCAGCAGCAGGTTCTGCTCGGCGCTGCGGAAACTCGTCTGGGCGGCGGCCGCCTGAAAATTGGCCTCCTTGAGCTGGCTGAACGCCTGGAAGCTCCACAGCGTCTGCGACAGGTTGAGCCCGAGGCCGTGCACGGTTCCGTAGCAGTGCTGCGTGCCCGTGACCACGCCGAGCCCGCAATCCGTCGACGACGTGCCGGCGGATGATCCGCTATCGAACCCCGTGCGCTCGCGCGACGCAGACGCGGCAGCCGACACCTGCGGCAGCCACAAGCTTCGCGCCTGCGGGCGCACCTCGATCGCGGCATCGCGCTGAAAGGCCGCCGCCTGCAGCGACGCATCGCGCGTCAACGCGAGCTCGTACAGGTCTTTGAGATCGTTGGCGCCGGCAATCCTGATTACCGACGTCATGGCGAGCAGTGCGGCAAATTGGCGAAACATCTCTTTTACGCGAGCGCCCCCGAAATGATTCTTAATCTGGATCAGAGCAAGCGGCGTGCCAGCTTGTCGACTCCATAACTAATTGTTTTTTATAGATTTAAATTTCGCCGCAGCGCCTGATATGTCCGCGGACAGTGTCCGCGGACGCCGCCGGACACTTTGCTATCCTCTCGTTCCGACAGCTGCCTCGAAAGCCATGATCAATAACAACGACATTTTGCTCGCGATCGACCAAGGAACGAGTTCCACGCGTGCCATCGGCTTTTCCGCGGCGGGCGAGGTCCTGGGAGTGGAGCAGCAGAGCTTCGAACAAATCTACCCCGGCCCCGGGTGGGTGGAGCATGACGCCGAAGTCATTTGGGCCACGGTCCTGTCCACCAGCCGCCGGCTGCTGCAGAGCTTCGATCAAGCGCAGCGAAAAGTCGCCGCCATTGGCATCACGAATCAGCGGGAGACCACGATTCTCTGGGACCGTCGCAGCGGAGCGCCCATCTACAACGCCATCGTCTGGCAGGATCGCCGGACTGCGGATCGATGCCGCCAATTGGCGCGCGATCACGGCGAGACGGAACTCAACCTCAAGACGGGGTTACGTCTGGATCCTTATTTTTCGGCAACTAAAATCGCCTGGATTCTGGACCGCGTGCCGGGTGCACGCGCGGCCGCCAAGGCCGGCCACATCGCCTTCGGCACCATCGATAGTTTTCTCATGTGGCGCCTGAGCGGCGGCAAGCTGCACCTGACCGACGCCACGAACGCGAGCCGCACGGCACTGTATGACATCGGCAAAGGCCGCTGGGACGAGTCGCTGTGCGACATGTTCACGGTACCCATGAGCGTTTTGCCCGAGGTCAGGGACAGCGCCGGCGAATTTGGCGTCACGGACCAGGCGGTATTGGGGCGATCCTTGCCGATCTGCGGCGTGGCCGGCGATCAGCAGGCGGCGCTCATCGGTCAGGCGTGTTTTGCCGCGGGCGATGTCAAGAGCACCTACGGCACAGGCGCGTTCCTGGTGCTCAACACGGCGCGCACGCTGGTGCCTTCGAAGAACCGCTTGCTCAGCACCATTGCTTATCAACTGAACGGCGAAGTCACCTACGCGCTGGAGGGCTCCATCCTGTCGGCGGGCGCCGCCATTCAGTGGCTGCGTGATGGCCTCGGGTTGATCGCGCAGGCGTCGGACATTGAGGCGCTCGCCGCCTCGGCGCCGCATAGCGGCGGTGTGTACATGGTACCGGCGTTTACCGGTCTGGGCGCGCCTTATTGGGACCCCGACGCGCGCGCAGCGATCATGGGCTTGACGCGCGCCACGTCGCGCGCGGAGATCGCACGCGCAACCCTGGATAGCGTCGCCTATCAAACGTACGACCTGCTCGAGGCAATGGCCGCGGACGGCATGCGGCCCGAGACTCTCAAGGTGGATGGCGGGATGTCGCAGAACGATTTGTTCATGCAGCGCTTGGCGGACATCCTCGGCGTGACCGTGCGGCGTCCGGGAAACTCCGAGTCCACGGCGTTCGGCGCCGCGTGCCTGGCGGGGCTCGGCTGCGGAGTGTATGGCTCGCTGCAAGAGATCGCCGCGTTGCGCCGGACCGAGACGCGCTTCGAGCCGGCTTTGGGAGCTTCCGATCGAGAGATTCAAGTATCCGGCTGGCGCAATGCGCTGCGGCGGGTAAGATCCGCCTGATGGAGTTCTCCGCGTTCATCGATCGCTGGCGACCGAGTACCCTTCGGGCCGCCGGCCGCAGCATCGCGCCGGGAATCGCCTCCACTTTCATCGTGGCGCTGGCTGCAACCTACCTGTCGGATCACTACCACGCCCCGCCGGTCATTTTCGCGCTGTTGCTGGGCATGGCCTTGAATCAATTGTCGGTCGAGGCGCGCTATGCGCCCGGCATCAATGTGTCCGCGCGCACGTTGCTGCGAATCAGCGTCGCCCTGCTCGGACTGCGCATCACCTTCGGACAAATCGGCGAGCTGGGATGGTCGACCGCCGCCATGGTCATCATGACCGTTCCCCTGACCATCGGTTTTGGCTGGGCGCTTGCCCGGGCGATGAAACTCGACGGCCGGTACGGCGTCCTGTCGGGAGGTGCCGTCGGAATTTGCGGCGCTTCGGCGGCAATGGCCATCGCCGTGGCCTGGCCGCGCAAGGATTCCGAGCGCGACACCGTGGTGGTGATTGCATGCATCACCACCTACAGCACCATTGCCATGGTGATGTATCCGGCCCTGCTCGCGCATCTGAGCCTGAGTCCGCTGCAAACCGGCCGGTTTCTCGGCGGGTCGATCCACGATGTCGCGCAGGTGGTTGCGGCCGGCTACGCCTCCTCGCCGCAGGCCGGCGACTCGGCGACCATCGTCAAGCTCATGCGGGTCGCCATGCTCCTGCCGGTGGTCTTGGTCATCACGCTGGTTGCGGCGCGAGGAGCCGACAAGAGCGCACCCGCGCAGAAAAAGGTCGCGCTGCTGCCGGGCTTCCTCGTTGTGTTCGTCGTCCTCGCCGCATTGAATGGATTTTCGCTGGTCGCAAAACCGGTGGCGTCGATCCTTACGGAAGCATCGAAATGGCTGCTGGTCATTTCTGTGGCGGCTCTCGGCATGAAAACCAGCTTGCGCGAGATGATGGCCGTCGGCACCACCGCCATCGCGCTGATCGCGGCGGAAACCCTATTTCTCGGCCTGCTGGTCCTGGGCTGGATCATGCTGGTGGGCTCCACGCCTTAGAACCCGCTCGAGTCGCCGGCCACTCCTAGCGGCGGGTATCGACGACGAGGCGGCCGCGAATTCGCCCTTCCAGAAGCCCGGCGGCGCGGTCGATGGCCTGCGACAGACCAATCTCCTCGGTCAGAAACTCGAGCTTATCGGGATCGAGGTCTTGACCCAGGCGGCGCCATGCGACCAAACGTTCCGCGCGCGGACACATCACGCTGTCCACCCCCGCCAGCGTGACGCCGCGCAAAATGAAAGGAGCCACGGTGGCCGGAAAATCCAGCCCGCCGGCGAGGCCGCACGCCGCGACGACGCCCCGATAGCGCATGGACGCGCACACATTGGCCAGCGTGTGGCTGCCAACCACATCGATTGCGCCCGCCCAGCGCTCCTTGCCCAGCGGTTTGCCCGGAGTCGCGAACTGCGCCCGGTCCAGGACCTCGGCCGCACCCAGACGCTTCAGAAAATCGCTCTCCGCCGGTCGGCCGGTGACGGCCGCCACCCGAAATTTGAGTTTGGCCAGAACGGCGACGGCGACGCTGCCCACCCCGCCCGCCGCTCCGGTCACCAGGATCTCGCCGCTGTCCGGTGTAACGCCATGCCGTTCGAGCGCGATGACGCACAGCATTGCCGTGTATCCGGCGGTGCCGACCGCCATGGCCTGGCGCGCCGTGAACGCCGTGGGCTGCGGCACGAGCCATTCCTGTTTCACTCGGGCAAGCTGCGCAAGACCGCCCCAGTGATGTTCCCCGACGCCCCAACCATTGAGCAAAACCCGGTCTCCGGTTCGGTACGCCGGGTCCGCGGACTGCTCGACGCGGCCGGCGAAATCGATTCCCGGAACCATGGGAAATTGGCGCACCACGGGCGCACGGCCGGTGATCGCGAGCGCGTCCTTGTAATTGAGCGTCGAATAGTCGACGCGCACGGTCACATCACCCGCCGGCAACCGCTCTTCCTCGAGAGCCGTGAAGCTCGCGCGATACGGGCGATCGTCGCGCTCGATCAGAACTGCCTTGAACATCGACTCGAGTATATTGAACATCCGCGCAGGCGGCCCGCCTTTGTGGACCCCTGCGGCCGCGCTGCTCGTGGCGCCGGATTGGGGTATTGTTTGCACCAATGAAGCCAAAGCACTACCGGCGGGTACTCGCCATCGATGTCGGCGGAAGCCATGTGAAAATGCGCGTCTTTGGCCGCCGCGAGATGCGCCAATTCGAATCGGGCCCCGATCTGACGCCGCGTCGAATGGTCGCGCATGTGCACGAGCTCACCGGAGACTGGACCTACGACGCGGTGTCCATCGGATATCCGGGCGTGGTGCTGCACGGCAAGGTGGTTGCCGAGCCGCACAATCTCGGCCGCGGCTGGGTGGGATTCAATTTTCGCAAAGCCTTCGGCCGGCCGACTCACATCATCAATGACGCCGCGATGCAGGCGATCGGCAGCTATGAAGGCGGGCGCATGCTGTTCCTCGGCTTGGGAACCGGCCTCGGATCAGCCATGATCGTCGACGGCATCGTCGCGCCGATGGAACTCGCGCACCTGCGCTTCAAGAAGGGGCGCAGCTACGAAGAGTACGTCGGCGAGCGCGGGCTGCGGCGGCTCGGTGAGAAAAAATGGCGCCGGGCCGTCAGCGAGACCGTCGAGCAACTGAGCACCGTGCTGGAGGCCGACTACGTGGTCATCGGCGGCGGCAATGCGCGAAAGCTCAAGCGCTTGCCCAAAAATGCGCGCCTCGGCAGCAACGACTTCGCCTTCATCGGCGGCTTTCGCATGTGGCGCCCGCAGGGCCGCCTCGACTCATGATGGATGAGTGGTCCGACTGGCTTCTGCACCGTCGCCACGCGGACGATCCCGCGTACGGAACGGTGGTGCAAGCGGTGGTGTCGCGGTACGCCGATCGCGTGCTCGATGATCTGCGGCTGGCGCCTGGCATGACCCTGGTCGATGTCGGCGCAGGAGAGGGTCTGCTGGCGTTCCGCGCCATCGAGCGGATGGGCGCGGCGATCCAGGTCGTGCTGACCGATATTTCGGCGCCCATGCTGCGGCATGCCGAAGCGCAGGCCGAGCGGCGCGGCGTCCGCGGCCAATGCACCTTTCTGGAGTGTTCCGCCGAAAAGCTCAGCGGCGTCGCCGATTCGAGCGTGGACGCCGTGGGCGCGCGCGCGGTCGTCGCCTACGTTGCCGACAAGAGAGCCGCATTCAGGGAATTCTTGCGCGTGCTCAAGCCGGGCGGCCGTCTCTCCATTGCCGAGCCCATTCTGCAGGACGACGCATTTTTCGCCAGGGCCTTGAGGAAACGCGTGGAGGACCCGGACCCCGCACGCCGCGACCGCTTTCTGACGCTTCTGCATCGTTGGAAGGCCGCGCAGTTTCCGGACACCGAAGAGGCCTGCGCCAAGAGCCCCATCGTCAATTATTCCGAGCGCGACCTGCTGAACTTCGTGCGTGAAGCCGGATTCGCCGACATCCATTTGGAGCTTCACATCGACGTGGCGCCCTCGCTCATCACGTCATGGGAGGTCTTCCTCGGCAACTCGCCGCACCCTTGGGCACCCTCCCTGCGAACCATCCTTGCGGAACAATTCACGCCGGATGACAGGCAATTCTTCGAACAGCTGGTCCGGCCCACGGTCGAATCCGGCAAGAACCCGGTCACCGATCGAGTCGTGTACATGAACGCGAGAAAGCCCGTCGACTGAGCGGCGTTCCTGTGCGGGCATGGCGCCGCGTAGCGTGGGCGTAGCGTAGCGTGGGCGTCTTTTGGCGGCACAATATGTCGCAAAGAGCCGTGCATTTGAGGGATCCCCGCCTTTAGTTTGCGGCCGAAACTCCGATAAATTATCCATTGGACACGGGAAAGGCCGCATAGGGGTTTTCCCTACTGTCGCAGCGCGGGCCGGCGTCGACGTTGAGAAAGGATCACACAATTCGAACTTCCATTACCTGCGATCGCTCGGGCCGCCATGTCTTCTAAAACCAAGGGCTCGCAAACTCGCTCGCGCCTTGAAAATCCAAGAAAGCTCATCTGGGACCGCGCGGATCCGTTGGCTGATCTCATGGACGGCGTTGACGATGCGGCGAGCGACGCGCAACTGCAGGCGTTCTTGAAGAACGGCAAATCGGCCATGTTCGTCAAGGACGTCTCCGGCAGATATCTTCAAGTCAACGAGCATTTCGTCCGCGAGTTCGGCGTGCCGCGCGACGCTATTTTGGGACGCACCGACGACGAAATCTTTCCCGCTGATCTGGCCGGAAGCCTGCAAGTGAACGATGCGCCGGTGCTGGCGCAGGGCAAGACCACGGAATTCAAACAACGGCGTCTCAGCGGCGCTCGTTGGCGCACGAATCTCATCTGCAAGTTTCCGGTTCAGGACGATCTGGGCAAAGTGATCGGGATCGGCGGAACCATCACGGACATCACCGAGCAAGTGCGCGCGGCCGAGTCCACTCTGAAGCAGGCGGCGCGGCACAGCCTGATCGCGGCGCTCGGCCAATTCGCGCTGCAGAACCCTGGATTCGACGCACTTCTCGCCGCGGCGGCTGCCACGATCGAGAAAGGCCTGCAGCCCGAATACTGCCGATATCTCGCGTTGGCGCCCGACGAAACGCTGTTGCAATTCAAGGCAGGCTTCGGCTGGCAGGGCGCTTGGGCCGATCAGGTGGATTTCGACGCGGCGGTGGAAATCGAGGATCGCTTTTCGATCGGCGCCCGCGACAGCGTGTTGATCGAGGACTATACGGCCGAAACTCTGCGCAGCCCGTCGCCCGTGCTCAGAGCGCATGGGATTCGCAGCGGCGCCGAGGTCCTGGTGCGGGGAGCCAACGGCCCCTATGGCCTGCTGGGAATTTACTCGCGCATGCCGGGTGCGTATGGCCTGGACAGCGTCGACTTTCTTCAGGGCATCAAGAATACGCTTGCGGCGGCCATCGACCGCAAATCTGCGCAGGATCGCCTGGCCTATCTGGCGCAATTCGATGCGCTCACCGGATTGCCCAACCGAAATCTGTATCTGGATCGGCTCTTGCAGGCCCTGCGCCATACGGATTGCGAGAGACGCACCGTGGGCGTCGTGTTCGTCGATGTCGATCGGTTCAAATCGGTCAATGACAAGTTGGGCCACAGCGGCGGCGATGAGGTGCTCACGCAAGTCGCGCTGCGCCTTCGGGAATGTCTACGCCCGGCCGACACGGTGGCGCGCCTCAGCGGCGACGAGTTTGCGCTGGTGCTCGATCAGCTGGCGAGGCCAGAGGATGCCTCGATGGTCGCCGAGCGGGTCATCTTGAGCCTTGCGAAACCGTTTCACGTGCACGGTCACGAGGTTTACGTATCGGCAAGCCTCGGCATCAGCATCTCCCCGGCCGACGGATCGAACCCTGACACGCTGCTGAAAAATGCCGACATGGCGATGCATCGGGCGAAACAGGCGGGCCGCAACACCTATCGGTTCTATCTGCCCGACATGAATGCACGCGCGGCCGCGCGCCTGCAGACCGAAACCGAATTGCGCGGCGCGCTGGCGCGGCAGGAGTTCGTCCTTCACTATCAGCCCAAAGCCGACATACGGACCGGTCTCATCAGCGGATTCGAGGCATTGTTGCGCTGGAATCATCCACAGCGCGGACTCGTGCTGCCCAATGAGTTCATTCCCGTTCTGGAGGAAACCGGACTCATCAACGATGTCGGCGAGTGGGTCGTGCGGCAGGCATGCGGGCAAATCCGCGCGTGGCGCATCGAGGGATTGCGGCCCTGTCCGATCGCGGTCAACCTGTCGGCACGGCAGTTCAATCAGAACAATCTGGATTCTTCGATCGGCAAGATCCTGGAGTCGTCGCAAATCGATCCCAGCTTGCTGGAATTTGAACTGACCGAGTCGGTGCTGATGAGCGACTCGGAGGATGCGGTTCAGGTTCTCGACAATATGAAGAAATACGGGGTGCGGCTCTCGGTCGACGATTTTGGAACCGGTTACTCGAGCCTTGCCTATCTCAAGCGATTTCCCCTCGATGCGCTCAAGATTGACCGCGCGTTCATCCGCCACATCACCACCGATCAAGGCGATGCCACGATTGCCAAGGCCATCATCAATCTCGCCCACAGCTTGAAGCTCAAGGTGGTCGCCGAGGGGGTCGAAACGCAGGCGCAGCTGGATTTTTTGCGCGAGCATGCCTGCGATGAAATGCAGGGCTATCTGTTGGCCCGGCCCATGCCCGCGGCCGACTGCGCCCGCGCGATGAACCAAGGATTGCGCCTGGCCGGGACCCGCCGGCCGGTGTGACGGCCTTTGCAGAATTCGCCGTCGCCGGCCACACGCGCCCCGATTGCCGGTAAATTGGGCGCACCGTAAAATAGTAATGGTTTCCCAGGCCGTACAGTTCTATTTTCCAGGTTCGGGCCATGCGCTTCAGACTCAAAGCCTTCGGATTGCATCTGCTCGCGAGCAGCTGTGCGCTGTCGCTCATACTCGGCACGCTTTATTTTGGATGGTATCGCTGGCCGGGCTGGCACCTGACCGAGGTCGCGCACGTAGTCCTGGTCATGGTCGGTGTCGACGTCGTCCTCGGACCCCTGCTCACGCTCATCATTGCGCGCCCGGCCAAGCCGCGCCGCGAGCTCAAGCGCGACATCGGGATGATCGTTGCCGTCCAGCTTGGCATGCTGATCTACGGTTCGGTGTCGCTGTGGAGCGGGCGGCCGCTGTACTACGCGTTTTCCGAGTCGGTGCTGCAGCTGGTGCAGGCATACGATATCAATGCGGATGAATGGGATCTCGGCCGCCGGACGAATCCGCAATTGGCGCCCCATTGGTACAGCCTGCCGCGCTGGATTTGGGCACCGCTGCCCAAGGATTCCGCTGAGCGGGAAAAGATCGTGGGATCGGCGATTGCGGGAGGCGACGATGTGATCGCGATGCCGCGATATTTCAAGCGCTGGGATGAGGGTCTGCCGGAGCTGCGCACGAAATTGAAGAAAGTCGACGCGGTTGGGTACTTCTTTGGCCCCGACAAAAAGATACTCAAGGAGCGCATGCGCGCCGCGGGGTTCGACCCCGATGGCGCGACTACCATGGTGCTGACCGGACGAGGGCGGCCCTTGCTTGCGGTGTTCGACCCCACCACCGTGAAGATCAAGGCGATCTTCAAAGCCACCTAAGGCCGCTACTGCATGTGCTGGCCGCCATTGATCGCAATGTTGGCGCCCGTCAAGAACGCCGCCTCCTCGCTCGCGAGATAGGCCACGAGTCCTGCCACTTCCTCAGGCTTGCCGAGCCGCCCCATGGGTATTTGAGGAATGATCTTCGAATCAAGCACGTCTTTGGGGATGGCCGTCACCATTTTTGTGCCGATATAGCCGGGTGAAATGGTGTTGACCGTGACGCCCTTGCGCGCCACTTCGAGAGCCAGGGCCTTGGTGAAGCCGTGCATGCCGGCCTTGGCGGCGGAATAATTGGTCTGTCCGAACGCACCCTTCTGGCCGTTGACCGACGAAATATTGATGACCCTCCCCCAACCCCGCTCCATCATGCCGTCGCAGACTTGTTTGGTCATGTTGAAGCACGAGTCGAGGTTCGTGTGCATCACCGCGTCCCAGTTGACCTTGTCCATCTTTTTGAAGGTCATGTCGCGGGTGATGCCGGCGTTATTCACCAGCACATCCACCGGCCCGAGCTCTTCCGTCAGTCGTCTGATGCAGGACTGACAAGAGTCCCAGTCGACCACGTCGCAAGGATAGGCGTAAAAGCGGTACCCCTGCTCCTTCATCGACGCGAGCCATGGCTCAACTTTGGCGCTGGACAGAGAGTAAGTGGTCGCGACCGTGTCGCCGAGGGCGGCGAGTTTCATACAGATCGATTCGCCGAGGCCGCCCATGCCGCCGGTGACAAGCGCTATTCTTTTCGCAGTCGCCATAAAATCCGCCCCCCTTGCTGATGGTAGATATCGTTCTTGTCGATTCCCGTGAACTCTACGCTCAAGCGCGAGTTTCGCGCCTATGGCACGCCGCTGGCAAGATGGGCGGGCGGCGGACTACTTTTGGAGCACGTACTCGCCGGGCGCGTCGAGTATCGCCGGGTAGCCGGCGGCGGCGGATCCGAGCGGCGGTGGGGGCACCTGGGCTTGTGTGGAATGCTGCGCAAGCCAATGCTGCCATACAGGCCACCAGGAGCCCGCTTCAGGCGGCGTCGTTTCGAACCACACGTCGGGCGATGGATTTTCGCTGGCATTCAGCCAGGTGCGAACGCGGTGGCGCCGCCTTGGATGCACGGGGCCGCTGACGATGCCGGCATTGTGGCCCCCCGAAGTCAGCAGAAAGGTGTAGTCAGCGGAGCGCGTCAGGCCGCGCGCCTTATAAACCGACTGCCACGGTGCGACGTGATCGGTCTCGGTTCCGACCACGAACATCGGTATCTTGATGGCGGCAAGATCGACGGCGCGGCCTTCGACTTTGAATTCGCCGCGCGCCAGCGCGTTGTTGAGGTAGAGTCCGCGCAAATATTCGGCGTGCATACGGCAGGGCATGCGCGTGCCGTCGGCGTTCCAGGCCATCAGATCATTCTGCGTTTCCCGTTTGCCGCGCAAATACGAATTGACGGCCGGGGTCCACAGCAGATCACGCGCCCGCAGCAGCGCGAAGGCCCCGCCCATCTGTTCGCTCTTGAGTACGCCGGTGCGCGCCATCGCCGCCTCCAGCATATCGAGCTGGCTCGGACTGATGAACACCGACAGCTCTCCGGGCTCGCTGAAGTCCTGCTGTCCCGCCAACAGCGTCATGCTTGCCAGCCGCGCATCACCCTGGGTGGCGAAGGCTGCGGCGGCGATCGACAGCAATGTGCCGCCGATGCAATAACCCACGGAATGGATCTTCGGCCCCGGCACGATCTTCGAAATGGCCTCGACACTCGCCTCGATGCCGAGCCTCAAATAGTCGTCCATGCCGAAGCCGCGATCGCTGGCATTGGGGTTCTTCCACGACACGATGAATACGGTATGGCCCTGCGAGACCAAATATCGCACCAGAGAGTTCTGCGCCGACAGGTCGAGAATGTAGTACTTCATGATCCAGGCAGGCACGATCAGTACCGGCTCGGCAAAAACCGTTTCCGTCATCGGCGAATACTGAATCAGCTCGACCAGATCGTTGCGCATCACGACTTTGCCGGGTGTCGCGGCAATATTGCGCCCAACGACGAACTCATGAAGCGCACTCGGCCCCTTGCCTTCCAGGGTGCGTTCGACGTCCTCGAGCCAGTTGCTGAAGCCGCGCACCAGATTCTGGCCGGATTCGGCGCGGGTGGTCTCGAGCAATTCCGGATTGGTGGCCAGATAGTTCGCGGGGGAGAGGACTTCCAGCGCGTTGTCGGCCACGAACTTCAGGGTGCGTTCATTCTCGGGCGCAACGCCCGGGACGCCGGACCACGCCTTCTGCCACCAGTCGGCATAGTTACGATAGCCGTGCGCCAGCACATTGAAGGGCCATTGCGCCCACGGATCGCCCGCATAGCGCGCGTCTCCCCCGGCCGGTGGCAACGGCTCGCCGGCGGCGGCCTTGAGCGCGAAGCTCCAGCTGTCCGCCGCTTTGGCCAGGGCATCCTCGACGATCTGCAGCTGAGTGGGCGGCTGCCGGGTGAGGTTCAGGTACCAGTCCCACCAAGCATTCACATAGGGGTCCGGAGCCAGGCCTCCCGACATCGTCGCCAACTGCGAGCGCATGAGGCGCTCCCAGCCTTTCGCATCGAGAGGAGTCGAAGATTGCACGTTTTGCCGTCCAGCGTATTCGTAAATAGTGGGGAAATTACGGGTTACAACTATACAGCTTTTGGCAGAGGCGCCGTTCGGCGCCCCTGCCCATCGTCGTCAAAGCTATCGCAGCCCGGCGGCGAGGCCGCCGCCGGTTTGCGGGATCAGGCCGCTTTCTTGGCCGTCTCCGCGACCTTCGTGGTCGCATCCTTGGTCATGGCTGCCGCCTTGGCCGTCGCTTCGCTGACCACCTGGGTGAAGCTTGATTGAGCTTCGGTCGCCAGGGTCACGAATTCTTGCGCACGGACGCGGAGCTTCTCGCTGAGTGCCGTGGCAAGTTCGACTTGCTTGGTCACCAGATCGGCGGGCGTCTTCACGCCGGCAGCCGCACTGGCATGGGCCAGGCTCCATTCCAAATAGTCGCCGGCAACGGCGTACTGATAACGGCCCAAACGCTCGATTGCCTTGACGCTCTCCTGCTGCGCCTTCAGCGCGGGGGCGAATGCATTGCGATAGGCCTCGAAAATGCTGGTCGGATCAAAGGGTAAGTTGCTCATGGTAGCTCCTGGTCGTGGGGTTTTTGGGTACGGGAGCCAGTATAACGCATTTTGTATGCAATGCAAGAAGAATTATGGAAAATTCATTCCGCGTGATAAATCCGCGTAACTAATTGTTTTCAAATGATATTGATGCCACTCAATGTTGCCCCTGGAGAATAAATTCGCATTGTAAAAAGTGCATTGCAAGAGAATCGATCCGAGCGGATCGACCCGCCAGGGACAGGAGCGCATACTCTTGCAGGCAAAGACAAAGGGGTGGCGGATGACATCGATCGCCAACTGCATCCATGCCCTCGAGGCCTATGTCGAGCGCAGCGGCGCGAGCGTGCATCGCGCGCTCCTGCCGAAGTACGTGCATGGCCGGGTTTACTGCGACCGCATTACGCTGCGCGCCGACTTAAGTCCAAAACAGGAACTCGTCGCGCTGCTCCACGAATTGGCGCATTGGCTGGCGCATCGAGATGCGCGCTGCGATATGGATTGCACGCTCTTTGAGTACGAAGCCGAAGCGGTCGAGGCCGTGGTGATGGCACGGCTTGGTTTGCCCCACTCTCCCGTGGATTGCGGCGTTTACAGTCCCGCCAGCCCCACCGATAATCTGCTGTCGGCGTCGGTAGGCCGCGTGCTCTTTGCAAGTGGACGCATCTGCGCCGCGCTTGGCATCGACGCGGAGCCGCAGGGCTCAGAGGCGCAAGCCGCCATCCAACTCCAGGCAGCGCCCGGTGAAGAAGTCGTTTTCGAATATGAACAGCACGGCATGGGCGATTTCGTCCGGCTGTCCGAGACGCTTTAACGGCACAGGCTCGGTCAGTTTGTTCAGTATCTCCGGACGCATCGAGGCAAGTATTTCCGTATGGGTGAAGCCGGGCGCGACGGAGCCCACCCGGATACCGTAGCGCGCGAGCTCCTTCGCCCACACCACGCCCATCGATTCGACGCCGGCTTTGGCCGCGCTGTAATTGCTTTGCCCGGCATTGCCGACGCGGGAAATGCTGGAAATATTGACGATCACCCCGCCGTTGCCGAATCCGATCATGTGCGCCGAGGCTTCGCGCGCGCACAGAAATACGCCGCTGAGGTTCACCCCGATCACCGCGTTCCATTGGTCCATCGTCATGCGCCCGACCACGGCGCCGTCCTTCACCTTCACCAGCAGGCCGTCGCGCACGATACCGGCGTTGTTCACGAGCCCGTCCATGCGGCCGAAGTCGGAGGCGACGCGCGTCATGGCGGCGCAGACCTCCCCTTCATCGGCGACGTTCACGCGATAGCCGCGCGCCTGCACCGACTCGGCCGTGCACAGCTGCCGCGTTTCGTCCAGATCCGACTCGTTCAAATCGAAAAGCGCAATGTCCGCCCCACGTCGTGCGAGCCTTAGCGCTATTGCGCGACCGATTCCGCGCCCGGCGCCGGTCACGACCACTGTTTTGTTGCGAACGTCCATAATCTCTTAACTGCCTTTCTTGTCGTCGTTGGGTGTCTTGCTGTCGGTCTCGGCGCCGGTCTTGGATGCGGCGCTGCCCATGAACGCGTCGCGGGTAGCGGCCTGCATTTTTTCCCACAGCTCCATATTCGAGCGTGCCAAATCGGTCAACGGCGCAAACGGTGTCTGCAGTGCCTTGACCATTTCAACCTGCATCGTCTCCTGCTGCCGCAGCATCGCCGTGAAGGCCTGCTCGAGGTAGCGGCTGAGCAGCGCTTGCGCCGGACGGCCATAGAAGCGGATGATCATTTCGAGCAGCTCCGAGCCCAAAACGGGGGAACCGAATTGCTCCTGCTCGGAGATGATTTGCAGCAACACCGAACGCGTCAGGTCCTCACCCGACTTGTCGTCGAGCACTTTGATCTTCTCGCCTGCCACAATCAGCTGGCGCAGATCCTCGAGTGTTACGTGGCGGCTGGCCCCGGTGTCGTAGAGGCGGCGATTCGCGTATTTCCGAATGAGGCGTTCTTGTTGCATGGTCCGATCGAAACTCCCACCGGCATCCTAGGCGATCTTCTCGCATTGCACAACTGCCGACAGGACAAGTGTTATGCTTCGTAACCTTATGATGGCGCTTGGGACAGAAAAAACAATGCGTTATACCTCACTTTCTGAATTCTTCTCCCCCGATCGCGCCTGCGCCTACGGCTGTTGCAATGCATACGGAGAGGCGCGCCATGCAATCTGATCCGTGGCAGCAATGGCAGGCCATGGCCGCGCTTTTTAGCCCCGGAGTGCAAGGGTCTCAGCCGGGGTCGGCCCACGGCAACGCCCCGCCTTCCGCCCCTTTTGCAGTCATCGCCGAGCGCTTCGGCGCCGCTGCGCGTGTGTATCTTGACGCCGCATCCCATGCGCCGCCGGCGGCAGCCGAAGCGGCGCGCGCGTTCGGCGACCATCTACGCGAAATTTTCGCCGACTTTCAGTTGCCCTGGAACGCCGGGTTCGGCTCCGCTGCCGGCAGCACCGGCACCGCGCCTGCTTTCGCCGCGAACGCACCGGCGCTGGGCGCGACTCGCGAGCATCAACAGCGCTGGCAGCGCATTGCCGACGCCTGGCGACGGCTCGACGATGCGCAGCGTCGGCTGCAACGCTTCGGATCCGATGCTCTGCGGGATGCCGCCGCCGCCTTTACCGCCCGCCTCGGGGCGGCTGCGCCCACCGCAGCCGGCCCCGAGGTGCAGCGCAAGCTCTACGACGCATGGATCGACTGCGCTGAAGATGCGTATGCTCGCGCCGCCCACAGCGAGTCATTCTGCAATACGCTCGCCGAGTATGTGAACGCCAGCAGCGAGTGGCGCAGAGATCTGCAGGCGACCGTCGAACAGTCGGCGAAACTCTTCGACCTGCCGACGCGCAGCGAAATCAATACGCTCAACCTGCGCGTGAAGTCCCTGGAGGAGGAACTGCGTGCCGTGCGCGATGCGCGCAAGCCGGAAGCAACCGCGCCTAAGACAGCCGCGCGCAAGGCGGCCGCGCGCAAGGCGGCCGCCCACAAGACGACGCCGAACAAGTCTCGCCCCACGCGCCGCAAGATCACGCCGTGACCACCGTGAACCTTTACGCGGCGCTCGCGGCGGCGAATGATCTCGCGCCGGGTTGCTCCGAGAAGGAGGCGGTGTGGCAATCGGGCAAGGTGAAACTCCACCGTTACCGTCCGATCGCCAGGCCATCGGGAGCCGCACCGTTGTTGATTGTTTACGCACTCGTGAATCGGCCCTACATGATGGATTTGCAGGAGGACCGTTCGCTGATCCGCGGCCTGTTAGCCCAGGGCCTCGACGTATACCTCATCGACTGGGGCTATCCGGACGGAGCCGATCGGTTCACCGCGCTGGCAGATTACATCGACGGGTACCTGGCAGCCTGCGTAGAACACATCGTGAATGCGCATCGGCTGGACGCCCTGAATATGCTCGGGGTCTGCCAGGGCGGAGTGCTCAGTCTGTGCTTTTCCGCGCTGCATCCGCGGCGCGTAAGAAACTTGATCACCATGGTCACGCCGGTCGACTTCCACACTCCCGCGGACCTGCTGTCGAAGTGGGTCAGGAAAATTGATGTCGCCGCCTTGGTCGGCGATGGCAATGTCTCGGGCGATACGCTGAATCAGCTGTTTTTATCGTTGATGCCCTTTAGGTTGACGCAGCAAAAGTACGTCGATCTGCTGGCAGGGAGCCAGGATCGGGCGCGCATCGAAAATTTCATGCGCGTCGAGCAGTGGATTTTCGACAGCCCGGATCAGGCGGGAAGCGCCTTTCGCGAGTTCGTGGTCTGGTTCTATCAAGAGAACCGATTGGCGCAAAACCGTCTCGAGATCCGAGGCCGCAAGGTCGATCTCGGCACCCTGACGCTGCCCATATTGAACTTGATCGGTAAACGCGATCATTTGGTGCCGCCGGAGGCTTCCCTCGTGCTGCAGCGGCTGGTCGGAAGCGGCGATTACACGGCACTCGAGTTCGACCTGGGACACATCGGCATGTACATCAGCGCGCGCGCGCAGCACGAGGTGCCGCCCGCCATTGCCAATTGGCTGGCGCCGCGCTGACGCTGATCGCGTGCGCGTGCGCGTGCGCGTGCGAGTGCGTGCGAGTGCGAGTGCGAGTGCGAGTGCGAGTTATCAAACTGCAACGCCGCCGCCACATCGGCGTATCGATGAGGAATTAATATTATTCTTGCCCGTCAAGAGCGCGGGAATATAGGTAGTGAGAGTCGCTGCCGCTGTAGGGTAGGTCCGAAGGGGCGAACTGAATGCGCGATCAGGGAAAGATCCGCAGTCAGTTCGCCCCCCGTGCCGCTTCGGCCCCGTGCCGGTTCTCCCCGAATCCGCCAACACGCATTCTTTCCGCATCGCGCGGTACACTACATTTTGTCCAGCGAGCCAGCCTTGAACGCCAGGATGGGTGCGTGAGCGAGCCGACGTTCGACTACATCATCATCGGCGCAGGCACGGCCGGAGCGCTGGTCGCAAACCGGCTGAGCGCCGACAGGGACCGCCGGGTGCTGCTCATCGAGGCGGGACCGCGGGACAACTACCACTGGATCCACATCCCGGTGGGCTATCTTTACTGCATTGGAAATCCGCGCACCGACTGGCTGTACAACACCGAGCCTGACGCCGGCCTCAACGGCCGCTCGCTGCGTTATCCGCGTGGCAAGACGTTGGGCGGCTGCTCCAGCATCAACGGCATGATCTATATGCGCGGCCAGGCTCGCGACTATGATCACTGGGCGCAACTCACCGGCGACGATGCGTGGACTTGGGCCAATGTGCTGCCGGACTTCAAAAAGCACGAGGATCATTACCTCGGCACCGAAGCCAAGGATGCCGAGTTCGCCAAGTACCATGCGGCCGGCGGTGAGTGGCGGATCGAAAAGCAACGGCTGCGGTGGGAGATCCTCGACGCTTTCGCGCAGGCCGCACAGGAAGCCGGAATTCCGCCCACCAGCGATTTCAATCGGGGCAACAACGAAGGCGTGGCCTACTTTGAAGTCAATCAAAGGAGCGGTTGGCGCTGGAACACCGCCAAGGCCTTCTTGCGCCCCACCTGTTACGGAAGATCCAATTTCGAGTTGTGGACCAACGCTCAGGTGACGCGCGTCATCATTGCAGCGCAGCTCGACGGCAGTCGGCGGTGCACCGGCGCGCAGGTATGGGACGGCCATGGGATGGTCACGGCGCACGCCGCCCGTGAAGTGATTCTGTGCGCCGGCAGCATCGGCTCACCGCAAATTCTGCAGCTGTCAGGCATCGGCCCGGCCGATTTATTGCGTCGGCATGGCGTCGACATCATCGTCGATGCACCCGGAGTCGGCGCGAACCTTCAGGATCACCTGCAAATCCGCTCGGTGTACAAAACCTCCGGCGTGCCGACGCTCAACGTGCTCGCCGCGTCGCTGTATGGAAAAGCCAGGATGGGATTGCAGTACCTGGTCTCTCGAACCGGTCCCATGAGCATGGCCCCCTCGCAGATGGGCGCCTTCACACGCAGCTCGCCGGAACACGCATGGCCAAACCTCGAATACCATGTGCAGCCCTTGTCGCTCGACGCTTTTGGCGAACCGCTGCATGGATTTCCTGCATTCACAGCGAGCGTGTGCAACCTGAACCCCACCAGCCGCGGAACCGTGCGCATCAAGACGCCCCGCTTCGAAGACGCGCCGGCCATCGCTCCCAACTACCTGAGCACCGCCGAGGATCGCAAGGTGGCCGCCGACTCACTGCGAATCACGCGCCGCATCGCAGCACAGGCGGCGCTGGCGAAGTATCGGCCCGTGGAATGGAAGCCCGGCCTGCAGTACCAGAGTGATGAGGACCTTGCCCGGGTAGCCGGAGACATCGCAACCACCATTTTCCACCCCGTGGGCACCACCAAAATGGGCGGCAACGGCGACTCGATGGCCGTGCTCGATTCTCAACTCCGGGTGCGCGACGTGATCGGTCTGCGAGTGGCCGATGCCGGCGCGATGCCCACCATCACCAGCGGCAACACCAACAGTCCGACGCTGATGATCGCCGAGAAAGCGGCCGGCTGGATCCGCGCAGCAAACAATTAGCTCAGGGCGAGGATTCGCTGCTTTAGGCAAACAAGGGGGGTCCCCGTCACACCGTCACGACGATTTTTCCGATCTGCTGGTTGGACTCGAGGTAGCGGTGCGCTTCGACGATTTGATCGAGGGCAAAGGTTTTGGCAATCACCGGCGTGAGGTGTCCCGCCGCGAGCCCCTGCAGGATGACGTCCTTGACGCGCCCGAAGCGCTCGGGCTTGTTCCAAATCGAGGCAGCGACCCAGCCGCGAATGCTCAAGCCCTTCAATGCGGCGGGCCAATGAGGGAAGGGTGTCGGCTGGCCGCTCAATCCGCCATAGACGAATAGAATGCCCTCCTCGGCAAGGGAATTCGCGAGATTCTCGACGAAAGGACCGCCAACCGGATCGAACGCCGCGCGCGCCCCTTTGCCGCCGCTGATGCGCATCACCTCGGCGACCACGTCGGATTCCGTGGTGGCGATCACGTGCTTCGCACCCAGCCCGCGCAGCGCTGCGGCTTTGGCGCTGTGCCGGGTGAGCGCGATCGGTACGGCACCCGCCCAGTTGGCCAGCTGGATGGCGGCGATGCCAACGCTGCTGGAGGCCGCGGGTATCAGCACATAATCGCCGATCCCGACTTTGGCGACCTCGATAATGGCGTAGGCCGTAAAATACTGCATCCAGATGGAGGAGGCCTGCGTAGGCGTCAAACCCGGGGGCGCCGCAATCACGCTACGCGCGGGGACGACGGCTTGCTCCGCGTACACGCCGTACTCGCCGAGTCCAAAGGAGGGAAGCACGCACACGCGCTCTCCCGCGGCGAACTCCTGCACACCGTCACCAAGCGCCTCCACGACCCCCGCGGCTTCATAACCGATCAACGAGGGAAGCTTGGGCGTCCGCAGGTAAAGGCCCGCTCGATACATGGCCTCCGACCGATTCAGGCCGATGGCCTCCACGCGAATGCGAATCTCCCCGGGTCCCGGCGGGCCAACCGGCAGATCCTCGATGCGCAATACCTCGGGTCCGCCTGTCTGATGGAAGCGTACGATTCGAGTCATGACCTGCTCCGTTGCGCGCCTTGGGTACGCATTGTGCCGCGACCCCAGACCCGGAACCGGAACCCGAAGGCACGGTCTCTCGATCAAGGACGCAATGAATCAGGCCGGGTTGCGCAGCAAATCTTCGATTTCACCAAGCAGCACATGAATATCCACCGGCTTGGCCAGAATCCGGTCGACGCTCGATTTGACCCTATCGACGCACAGACCCGGAATGCTCGTCAGCATGATCGTGGGGGGCTGGTAACGCAGCCGCGCCGCGATTTCATCGACGATCTCGTCGCCAAAGATTCCGGCGGCAAGGTGAAAGTCGGTCAATATCATGTCCGGGCGCAAACCATGCACTTCGACGTGTTGCAGCGCTTCGTCGCGCGCCGCGGCGCTGACTACCTCGTAACCATTGCTGCGCAATAGGCGCGCGATGGAGCGCGCGACGCTGGGATCATCTTCGATAAGCAACACGCTGATTTTGCGCCCGGGCGAGCCCGGCGCCGAGATCGCGTCTGTCGAATGATTCTGTGCCGCCATATCGCCAATAATCCGGATCGCCACATCCATTCCAACGAACTTCGAGACTCTTGGTTGACAGGCGTACCAACGAATGTTCGCCGTCCGAGATCCGGGCGGTTCGGACCTTGGCCAGTTGCCGTCTTGCTATATAAGGCCCTCCGCCCAGCAGTCGGTCAAGCCGACTACTTGGCGGATTCGAACATATTTGGTCACTTGAAGGAGTATCGAAATTCCATGCCGATGGTGCGCGGCTGATTCACGAACAGCCGCGGTCGTCCCGGCACCTCGGCGGCAATCGACCGGCTATCGCCGAGATTAGCCACTTCGTTGCCAAGATTCTTGCCAACCAGCGCCATCTCGAATGACTCATGCTGGAGCGCGAAGCGCGCGTTGATGAGCCGGTACGCGGGACGCAGCCGCGGATCGCTCGGATTGTTGTTGCCGCTGTAGCTCCTGCCGATATAGGAGAAGTCGGCGCCGCTGACCGAGTTCCAGAAGCTCGTCAGCTGAGCGGTGTACGATGCCGCCCCGTTGCCGGTCCAATCCGGCACTTGATAGATCGGCGAGCCGACGGTCTGCGGCGACTCGATGCCGGCTTCCGTGATCTTCGCATTCTGATAACCCAAGCCCATCGACAGCTCGAGGGGATTGACGGGCCGCGCACGCACTTCGAGTTCACCGCCCTTACTCACCGCGGCACCGGCGTTGGCCGTATATTGGAAGCCGCAGTTGAGCAGGATTTCCTGCTGAATGTTCTTCCAACGGATGTAAAACCCGGCCGCATCGATCGTCAGACGGTGATCGAGCCACGCTGTCTTGGTACCGAGTTCGTAGTTCCACAGCGAGTCGGACTGGAAGGTGCGCGTCTGCGCAATGCTGATGTTGGGGTCCACCGCCTTCAACGCCGCGGTGCAGTCGGTCGCGGTGCCCGCTTCGCCGCTCGGCACGATGGGCACGATGCCGCCCGGCCGGTATCCCTTGGCTACGTTGGCGTAGATCATCTGGTCCGCCGTCAAGTGGTAGTCCGCCTCGAATTTTGGATTCACGCCGCTTTCCGTGGTGGTTTCGGGCGGGCTGACCACGGCCGGTCCGCCGCCGGTCGCAAGACCCAGCTCATACCCTTGCGAGTAGTTCTTCACTTGGTACCAGCGCAGCCCGCCGGTGAGCTTCAAGGCGGCGATCGGCTGGTAGGACAGCTCGCCGAACGCCGCCGGTTCCTTGATATCGGTGTGAAAGTCCTGCGCGAAAATCAGGTTCGGATAGCCCGGGGTCAATTCAACCCCCGGTGCTCCGGTCAGCGTCAGATCGAGGTTCGGGGCCGTCGCCGGCGGATAGTAGGCGGCGAAGGGCAGCCGGCCATGAGTGTCCGAGTAGAAGCCGCCGACCACGAATTGCACCGGCCCCTGCAGCGCGGAGACGAAGCGCACTTCCTGGACGAACTCCTGATAGTCCTTTTCCTCAGTGATGCTGCTCGGTTGCGGTTGGCCGCCGGCGCCGGCGGTGATCGCCGCATACACGAAGTCCGTTTCGTCCTCCGTCTCGACAACCTTGCGAGTGAAATAGGAACTCGAGGAGACCAGTTCGCCCACACCAGTCTTCCAGTGCACGACGAGCGAGGTCAGTCCAAAATTGTCCCAGCCGCCTTCCGGCAGGTTGAACCAACGCGCCTGCGTGAAGTTGTTCGGGACCATCCGGCTCGGTGTGGGTGCTCCGGTTTGCGGCGTGGGAACGGGATAGCCTATGCCGTTCGCCGTATCGGTGTTGTAGTCCGACATCGGAAAGCCGTTATAGCCGGCTCGTTGCAGCATGAACTTCGGCGTGATGGTGAGGGAATCGGTGGGCTTGACCGTGAGGCTCGCGGCGAAACCCCACGTGTCGATCGCGCCGATGTCTTTGGCGGTGGTGATGCCGGTGGCGGCCAGCGGCGTGCAGGTACCGGCCATGGCCGCGGCCGGATCAGTGCAGTAGCTGCGCTTGAAGTAGCCGGCCTCGGAATCGTAAAAGCCGCTCAACCGCAGCGCGGCGTGGTCCGGCACCAGCGGTAAATTGACCACCAAGTCGGTGGTACCGTTTGCTTCGGAGGTGCGATCGGTGTATGAAGCTCCGCCGTGGACCGTGGCGCTGAAATCATTGATTTCCGGCTCCTTGGTCACGGTGCGCACCAGACCGCCCATCGATCGCGCGCCATATAAGGTGCCCTGCGGGCCGCGCAGCACTTCGATATGGTCGATATCCAGAATTCGCGGATCAATCGAGTCCGGCAGCGGCGTGTCGTCGATGTAGAAGCTGGTCACGTTGTTGCCGGAGACGCCGCGGATCGAGATCGTGCGCGCGGTGCCGACGCCATCGCCGGTGGGTGCAAAAGCCAGATTCGGCACCTTGGTGGCGTAATCGAAAAAGTTGACGATGGCCTTTTCCTGCAGCGCCACGGCGCCGAAGGTGGTCATGGACATCGGCACGTCTTGCTGGCTTTCGGTGCGCTTTTCGGCGGTCACCGTGATCTCTTCCAGTTCACCCGACGGCGCGGCCGCGGCGGCAGCGAAAACCTGCGGCGGTCCCATCAACGCCACGCCGCTCACCCAGGCAAGACAGCCCTTCGATATCCGCATTGTCTTCTCCCCCAAAGAACGTTCTGGCCAATCCCAAGCGCGTACGCTAAACGTCGCGACCTATGATTTCATCCCTGAGCTTTGTATCCGCAGCTTCGCTTTTTGGCAACACCCAGCCGGCAGCCGCACCGACTTACACTTGAATACTACCCGAAAGTGAGCGCCGCGTACCTCGGCTCAATAAGGCGATGCGGGGTGACGCGGACCTGAATGATGCATTACGCTAACGATAATGCGGGTTTGCCGTGGCCCCTATGATTGGACTGAACATGAAACTATCTCTGCGGTTCCCGATCGGCCTTTCCAGGCCATTTTCTCCGCCGATATGGCGGCCGCTCGCCGGAGCACTGATCCTGATGCTTGCAGCGCTGTTCGTCGGGCACGCGCGCGCCGAGCTTCCGGCAGACCTCACCAACGCGCCACAGGTGGCAACGTTGAATGTGCCTGCCTCAAAACACTGGGTCTGGGTAAACGACTTTGTGTTTCCGCACATGTCCGATGGAATGGCGTATCTCATTGACGGCGACTCGGGCCGCTATTTGGGAACGCTGAGCACCGGGTACAGCTTTGCGCGTGTACTCCTGTCGCGGGACGGCAAGATCATCTATTCCCCGGAAACTTATTTTTCGCGCGGCACACGCGGCAAACGCACCGACGTCGTCACGCTGTACGATAGCGGCACGCTCGGCGTCATCGCGGAAATACCGATCCCACCGAAACGCGCATCGAATATGCCGATGATCGCCAACGCTGCGCTGACGGACGATGATCGTTTTCTCTTGGTCTACAACTTCAACCCGGCTCAGACCATCTCCGTCATCGACACCACGACGCGGAAATTCGTTCGTGAAGTGGAAAGCGCGGGATGTGCGCTTGTGTACCCCACGGGGCCGCGGACTTTCTTTTCCGTTTGCGGCGATGGCTCGCTCTTGCTGGTGGAACTCGATGATCACGGCGCGTCGCGCCAACACCGTACCCAGCCGCTTCTCAACGCCCCGGGCGACCCGGTTACCGAAAAGCCCGTTCGTATTGGTGGCACCTGGTATTTCGTGTCGTTCGAAGGCCGCGTATTTCCGCTTGAAGCGGATGCGAACCATGCCACCGTCGGCAGCACGTGGTGGATGACGTCCGACGCGGAGCGCAAAGCCGGGTGGCGTCCCGGCGGCTTGCAACAGCTTGCCGCAATTCCCTCACAATCCCTGATGTACGCCATCATGCACCGCGGGCCGATCGCGACTCACAAGGATCCGGGGAAAGACGTGTGGGTGTTCGATGTGTCGAGCCGCCAGAAAGTGAAGCAAATCGCGCTCAAAAACCTGGCAGGCTCCATTCAAATTTCGAGCGATTCCACGCCCCTGCTGTACAGCATTTTCATCGAGAGCACCGATCTTGACATCTACGATGCACTCTCGGGAAAGCTGTTGCGCTCCGTGGATCACGTCGGCACGACGCCCACGATAATGGTCACACCCTAGCCGCTCGGGCCCATGTTTCGTCCCAAGAGGAATGACCGATGAAATGGATGGATGCGTTTGCAGAGAACTCGGTTCGTGCACTTGCACGACGCACATCGCGACGCAACGTGCTCGCAAGCCTCGGGTCGCTGCTGCTGGGCGCGGCTGCTATCCCGTTGCTTCCAGTTGCGCGTGGTGCGGACACGAACCGCTCCGGGGCGACATCCAACGCGGATCCTGGCGACCCATCATCCTGCGAATACTGGCGGCATTGCGCGATCGATGGTTTTCTGTGCGGATGTTGCGGCGGATCGCAGTCCACGTGCCCGCCCGGCACAGACATGTCGCCGGTCACGTGGATCGGGACCTGCCACAACCCGGGTGACGGCAAAGACTATGTCATCTCGTACAACGATTGCTGCGGCAAGAGTTCCTGCGGCCGATGTTTGTGCAATCGCAACGAGGGCGATTCACCCCTTTTCCAGCCCGGCAAGTCCAATGATTACAATTGGTGTTCCGGGGACTCCAAAGCCAACATTCCGTATCATTGTTCGACCGCGCGAATCGTAGGTTCGGCCAAGTAGTTCGACGTGCGCTACGTCCGCGCGCTCGCAGCCATCTCATTGTTATGGACGCCAACAAGTCCCCTGCGGGCCTATGAGCCGCAGGTAAATTACCAGCTGCAATGCATGGGGTGCCATCTGGCCGACGGATCCGGGCAGGCAGGTCGGGTACCTTCCCTGCGGAGTTCTCTGGTGCGATTTTCCACATCGCGGGAGGGACGTGAGTTTGTGATACGAGTCCCGGGTGTCGCACAGTCGCCGCTGTCGAACGACGAGACCGCCGCCTTGCTGAACTGGCTCGCGCACAATTTGAGCGACCTTCCGCTGCCGCGCACCTTCCTGGACTATTCGGCCGCTGAAGTAGCGCGTCTGCGGAGTCACCCGTTATCTCAAGTGGGCGCCACGCGTGCGCGTCTCTTGAAGAAATATCCGTTGCAGAGCGGGCACGGCAGCTAACCGGCGTCGGCTCAACTCACCACCCAAGATGAAATCGATAGCGAACCACCAGCTGTAATTGCGATTCGGTCTGCGCGACGGGTTCTCCCAACGCGAGACGCGGAGGAAAGCGGCTGGTGATTCGTAACCACTCGCTGGCAATCTGCCAGTGTTTGCCCCAGTCATGCGACCACGCAAACGTCCAACCATTCGGGCAAGGAAAGCAATGGTGCGCCCGGAGAGATTATTCGCGCTGCGCGCTCACCCCTTCGGGGTCGCCCTTCGGGCGATCAACTTGGCCTGACGGCCAAGTTGTCGAACTCCCTTGTCGTCTGCCGGGAGTTCGAATTCGCAACGTCGAACAGTAGGAACCCGTAAAGGGTTCTCGGGCAAGGAAAGCAATGGTGCGCCCGGAGAGATTCGAACTCCCGGCCTCCTGGTTCGTAGCCAGGCGCTCTATCCAACTGAGCTACGGGCGCGCAAGGGCCGCGAATATTACCACATCAACAAGCAAGCGCCATTCGGCAGCGAT
>DATFZF010000041.1:0-15624 GCA_035314705.1 Steroidobacteraceae bacterium
GCAATGTCCGTCGTCACCTCGGGCCAGCGCGAACTCGGCGGGGTCCATCCGCCATCGGTACCCACAACGACGAATTCATGGCCGTGCAGATGGATGGGGTGATTGGTCATGGTGAGATTGCCGACGCGGATGCGCACGCGCTCGCCCACGCGGGCGACCATCGGATCGGTGCCGGGGAACGCCCGGCTGTTGAAGGTCCACACGTTGAAATCCAGCATGGTGCTGACCTTGGGCGTGAAACTGCCCGGACTGATGTCGTAGGCGTTCAGCAGGAACACGTAGTCGCGGTCCACGCGCATCAGCCCCGGGTCCTGCGGATGCGTTACCCAAAACCCCATCATGCCCAGCGCCATTTGCGTGGTTTCATCGGCGTGCGGGTGGTACATGAAGGTGCCGGCGCGCTCCGCCGCGAACTCGTAGACAAAGGTTTGTCCGGGTTTGATCGAGGGCTGATTGAGGCCTGACACGCCGTCCATGCCGTTCGGCAGGCGCTGGCCATGCCAGTGGATGCTGGTGGGCTCGGGCAGGCGATTGGTGACGAAGATGCGGACCCGGTCGCCCTCGACCACTTCGATCGTCGGGCCCGGCGATTGTCCGTTGTAGCCCCACAGATTCGCCTTCATGCCGGGTGCGATTTCGCGAACCACCGGCTCCGCCACCAGATGAAATTCCTTGACGCCGCGGCGCATGCGCCAAGGCAGGCTCCAGCCGTTCAAGGTGGCGACCGGATGATAGGGGCGGCCGTTCGGCGGCGCCAAGGGCGGCTGCATGGCGGCCGAGCCGGTGGACACGATTTCCGGGAGCGCCGCCAGCGCACTCTTGCCGACGGCGGTGGCCGCCACCGCAAGGCCGGCGCCGCTGAAGAAATGCCTTCGGGTTAGCATGGTGATTCCTTACGACAATGGTGGGGAAATGCTGAGTAGAGCCGTGTCGAGCTCCGACTTCGCCATCCAGAAATCGCGGACGCTCTGAATGTAATCATCGATGCTCGCGATCTGGCCGCGCGCATCCGACAGCAGATCGAAAATACTGATGAGTGAAGCGTTGTAGCGCAGCAGGTTCTGCTCGGCCACCGCCTTGCGGGCCGGCACTACTTCGTCGCGCTGTTGCTTCGCGATGTCAAAGGCCGCGCGATACGCTGCATAGGCCTCGCGAATCTGGGCGCGCGCGTCGATGGCGGCCTGGGCGAAGCGGTCGACCGCCTGCGAATAAAGGGCTTGTGCCCGCCGCTCGCGCGTACCTCCGCCGTCGAACAGCGGAATTTCCAGACTGACTTGATAGCCGCGTTCGTAGGGCTGCGAAGCCGCACCCTGCCGAACCCGGGCCGGCCCCGCGTCGAGCACATTGATGAAACGGGTCGCCTTGGTCAGCCTGAGCCGCTGCGCGAGTTCGTCGAGCTGCATTCGCATCAGCCGCAGGTCGATACGGTTCTGCAGAATGACCTGCTCGACATCGGGAAGATCCTCGATGCTTCCCGGCAGCTCAGGCAGCGTCTCCGCGATCTGAACGGCGGGCTGCTCCGCCGATAAGCCCATCGCGCGGCGCAATCGCTCCCGCGAGACGTCCGCCACCAGCTTGGCGCGGGTCAGCCGCTGCGCGGCATCGGTATAGAAGCGCTGCTCACGGGCTTGATCGAGAAGATTCCAATTGCCGGCAGCCACCATGCGCCGCGCCAGCTCGTCGCCGGCTACGGCCGCGCTTTTCACCTGTTCGAGATAACGTACCGACTCGCGGGCCGCAACCGCCGCGAAGTACGCCTGCCGCGTGTCGTTGGCCACTTGCACCACGGCGATGACGGCGGCGCTCTGCGCCTGCGCGAAGCGGTGCTTCTCGATTTTCCGGGCGTAGGGGGCGGTGATCAGCCACAGCACATTGAAGCTCAAGGTTTCTTCGACGTCGTATTGGTCCGCCGCGCCGGCGTGACGCAGTGTGAACTGGGGATTAGGCAGGCGGCCCGACTGGACCAGATCCGCTTCGGAAACCCCCAGTTCCTCGAAGCACGCTCGCAGCCCGCGGCTGTTGAGCAGTGCGATCTGCACGGCATCCTCGGCCGACAGCCCATGGGCCAGCCGCTCCGCCACTTGGGCGTCGACTTTGGCTTGCTCCTCCAGGGTTCGCGGCCAGTGCACATCCTCGTGCAGGTAGGCACGCGTTTGCGCCGCGACCGAGTCAAAGCCGCCGTCCTTCGAGAAGGTGGCGCAGCCACTCAAGGTAAGTGCGGCCAGAACGGCCGCCACGCCTGCCAATGGAAACGCGATGGCGCGCGTCGCTAAAATGTTCATATCACCCTCATGGCCGGGAAGGATGGCCGCGGCCTCCTTCGTTAGGGATATCGAATGAGCGCGGCCCATGCCGCGTCTTGCGATCAGGCCGGGATGAAACGAGGGGGTCGATCCAGACGGTCGAGAAGGACCATGGGCGGTGAGCCAATGACGGTGAGCGAAAGGTCAGGCGGTGTCAGGAGCGGCGCGATGAACTGGGCGGGTGCCGGCGCGATCGCAGCGGCGCAGCAATAATTTCCACAGTCGTGATGATGAAGGGCCGCGCCGCCGGTGCAGTGGACCGGCGCCGCCCGCGAGGCAGGGGCGGTTTCGGCGCCGGAATCGAACTCAAGGCCGTGGCCGCAGGCCGGCGTCGCCTCGAGCCCGCGCAGCGGCAGCAGAAGGACCAACAACAGCGCAAATACGGCGCGACATGCGGGGTAGAGCCTCATAGCACTCCAAAACATACCATCGCTCACGCAATAACACACGCGACCGGCCCACATCTTAAGATAGGCTTGGAATCGAGCGGACGTGCCTTAAGTGCCTGGGAGCAATCGATCATGGTTAAACATTGGTTACTGGCCGCTGTCACCGGGGTGATCCTGGCCGGCCCGGCCTTTGGGCATGCCAAGTTGCGCAGCACCATCCCTGCCGCCGATGCCCAGCTTCGGGTTGCGCCGGAGTCGCTGAGCTTGAGTTTCAACGAGGATGTGCGGCTCGCGCAATTGAGCCTTTCAGTCGGCGGCAAGGCCATTCCGGTGACGCTGGACCGCGGCGCCCCGGCCGCGGCGGAGGTTACGGTCAAGCTGCCGGCGCTGGCGGTCGGTATCTACCAGGTCCAGTGGAGCGCCCTCTCTTCCGCCGACGGCCATGTGACCAAGGGAAGCTTTTCGTTCACGATCTTGGGCCCGGCGACGGCCCGCATGGCTGCGCGCTGACACGCCCGTGTCCCTCGGTATATGGGATGCGGCGCTGATCGCGGCCAAGACGATCACCTATGCCGCCACTCTCGGCGCCGCCGGAGCGGTATTTTTTCTGAAGATTTGCGGCGCGACGATCGCGGCCGCGGATATCCGCGCAATTCGGCGCATGGTGCCGGCTCTCGCGGCGCTAGCCGTGCTTGGCGGCGCGATGCAGATTCTGGTGACCGCGGGCTCCATGAGCGGCGGCGCAGCGGGCATGCTGGACGGACCGCTGCTACGCATGGTCTGGCAAACGGGTGCCGGCCGCGCCAACGCGATTCGCGCCGCCGGTCTGCTGCTCGCCACGCTCGGGATGTTGTACCGACTCTCATGGCCGGCGCTGCTCGGCGCCGCGGTGGCGGCGACGTCGTTTGCGTGGACGGGTCATGCACGCTCGCTCAACCCGGATGCCATACCCGTGTGGTTGTTCGCCATTCATCTCCTCGGAGTCGCCTTTTGGTTCGGCGCCCTGGCGCCCTTGCGTGTAGTCGCGCGCCATGCCGATGTCTCGACGGTCGCCGCGGCCGCGGCCCGCTTCGGCAGGGCCGCGCTGTTCGTCGTCGCGGGGTTGATGGCCGCCGGCCTGAGTTTGCTGTGGCTGCTGCTCGGCGGCTTTCGGGAATTGTGGAGCAGCACCTACGGCCGCTATGCGATGTTCAAGCTGGCCTTCGTCGGTTGCCTGCTCTGCGTAGCCGCATTCAATAAACTGTGGTTGACTCCGCGCCTGTTGGACGGCGACCCCCGAGCGTCGCGCATTCTGCGCCGATCCATCAGGCTGGAATTGCTGTTGGGCCTATCGATCCTGGCGGCCACCGCGACACTGACCACGGTTGCGGGGCCGCCGTCGCTGGGCTGATTGAATCGTAGCCGCAACCACGCGCCCGCGGCGCAATATGTGCGGTGTCGCACATATTGCGCCGCGGCACCTATGTCTGGTGGTGCACAGACGCAGCCGCATCGGCTGCGCTATTCAAGAGGCGGGGAGAGGCAGTCAGCAAGGGAGGGACCCGACATCGCCACTCAATTTTCCTCGCAGCGAGCCAGACACGCGTATTCCATGCAAGCCTCGGCGGAGCCGCTGCCGAAAGCGGATCGATACCGCGGCCTCGAATTGGAATTATTGAATACGCGGGCGGTGCTCAAGCAGGTGCGGGCCGAGCTCGCCCGTCTGCTGGCCGACGAGAAAAGCGCGCGCTATCAGTGTCTGCATGACAGTCTGACCGCGCTGCCGAACCGCAGTTTCTTCCGCCAGCAGCTCGATCACGCGCTCGACGGCGCCAGGGAGTCGCGCCAAGTGTTGAGCGTGTTCTATCTGGATCTCGATGGTTTCAAAGCGCTCAACGACACACATGGGCACGATGCCGGCGATCAAGTCCTCAGAATCGTCGGAGCGCGCCTTGCCCGCGCGGTGCGCGCTGCGGACATGGTCAGCCGCATGGGCGGGGACGAGTTCGCCTGTTTGCTGGCGGGATTGGAGAACCGCGGTCATTTGCGGTGTCTGGCCGAAAAATTGTCCGGCTCCGTCTGCGCGCCAATGAAGTTCGACGGCATTGAAGTCTCGATCCGGCCGAGCATCGGCATTGCGACCTTCCCCACGGATGCTGCGGCCGCCGATAGTCTCCTGAAAAGCGCCGATGCCGCCATGTATCGCGCCAAGCGGCAAAGGACGGGCCACGCATTCTTCGCGGACCACGCGTGAGCTTCAAGTGCTCCAACCTATTTCGTCAGCTTCTTGCGCAGAGACAGTAATTCGCGGCGGCGTTCGGCACTGGTTTTGGGGTACCTCAGCTTGAGCGCTTCGACGGTGTCGAGCACGATGCGCGACACGATCAGGCGGGTGTTGAGCTTGTCGTCGCTGGGTACGATGTACCAAGGGGCGCGCGCCGTGCTGGTGGCGCTCAGGGCTTTCTCATACGCGAGCATGTAGTCTTTCCAGAATTTTCGCTCTTCGATGTCCGCCTGGCTGAATTTCCAATTCTTCTCCGGCTGATCGATGCGTTCGATGAATCGCTTGCGCTGTTCCTCCTTGGAAAGGTGCAGAAAGAACTTGACGATCACCGTGCCATTGCGATCCAGGTGTTTTTCCAAATTCACGATGGAACGGTACCGGTTGCGCCACACCGACTCTGCCTCGAGCAATCCGTCCGGCAGACCCTCGCCGCGCAGAATCTCCGGATGAACGCGCGCGATCAGCACCTCCTCGTAGTAGGAGCGATTGAATATGCCGATCCTGCCGCGTTCCGGCAGGTCGCGCGTGGTTCGCCACAGGAAATCGTGCTTGAGTTCGGCCGGACTGGGATGTTTGAAGCTGTACACCTGGCAACCCTGCGGGTTGACCCCCGACATGACATGCTTGATCGCGCCGTCCTTGCCGGCGGCATCCATGGCCTGGAAGATCAGCAGCACGGCGTAGCTGTCGGAGGCGTAGAGCAGCGTTTGCTGCTCGCTGAGCGCCCTGACGTGCTTGTCCAGAAGATCTTGATACTGGTGATTCGACTTGTACACGGGAGCGATGCGCGTCGGCCATTTCTTGAGGTCGACTCGCGTTGACTCCCGCACCCGGAAATCGCTTGAGTTGATCTGCACCGGCTGTCCCCTTGTGCGTTTTTTGAGTAGGCGCTTTCCGACAGCAACACTGTGCTTGCGCGTACAGAGCTTCGGGTCGGTTGCGCGCAGTATCCCCAGACGACGAAAACGCGTATGACGCGCTGACAAGGATACTCGATATGGCAAACAGCATCGATCGTCGCAAGCACGTCCTGCCGCTGGGGCTGTCGATGCTGCTGAGTCTATGCGCCTCGACCGCGGGCGCGGCGCATTTCGAGTTGCCGGCGATCAACTCCCCGGCGAGCGCCGAACATCATGTCGGCAAGATGGTGTGGGCCGACTTGGTGACGCCGGATATCGCCGCCGCCGAGAGATTCTACGGCGCACTGCTCGGCTGGACGTTTCTCACCGTGCACACGGGGGATTCCGAATATGCCGTGGCGCTGGCCGATGGACATCCGGTGGGAGGGCTCTACCAGAAGGCCATAGGGGCCGGCGAACATCGCCAGCCCGCGTGGCTGACCTTCATCGCGGTTCGCGACGTCGATGCCGCTTTGCGGGTCGCGCGGGCACATGGAGCCAAGGTGGTTTCCGGTGCCCGGAGCTATCCGTCGCGGGGCCGTCAGGCGGTGCTTTCCGATCCGGAAGGCGCTGTTTTTGCAATTCTCGCGTCGAGCAGCGGCGATGCGCCGGATTACCTCGCTGCGCCCGGAGAGTGGATCTGGACCGCGCTGCTGTCGCGAGATCCCGGGGCGGAGGCGGCGTTCTACCAAGAGCTATTTTCGTACGACGTGTTCGACCCGGCGAGCGACGACGGCCTGGAACACCTGATTCTGTCGAGCGATGAGTTTGCCCGGGCGAGCGCGAATGCCTTTCCCGGCGGTTCGGCGCGCCGGTACCCCCATTGGCTCAACTTCATCAGAGTCGAAGACACCGTCGCCACCGTGGCCAAGATCAAGGCGTCCGGTGGGCGCGTGCTGGTCGAGCCGCACCTCGATCGTCATGGCGGTCATGCGGCGGTGGTCGCCGATCCGGCTGGGGCGCCGTTCGGCCTGATGGAGTGGACCAACAGCGACAGCAAAGCGGAGCCGAAATGAACGCCATGCGCAATCGATGGATGGCAGCCGCATTCGGTGCCCTGGCGCTGGGGCTGCTCGGCGCCTGCGAAGTGACCGGCGTGGGTGTCGATGGTTCCGTCGGGGTGGGCTACGCTGCGGGCTACTACGAGCCTTATGGCTATGAATACGGCGGCTGGGGTCCAGGGTATCGGGTGGGGCCCGGGCGGGGCGGCGATCATCGTGATGACCGCGGCGGCGGCCGCCGCCCGGACGTACCGCGTCAATCGCATACCTATCGGCCCGCGCCGGCCTCCCGGCCGACGCCGTCGATTCCGAATCGATCACGAGGCCATTGACGGGGGCCGGCGCGTTTCGCGCGCCGTAGTAATATCGAGGCCCCAACACGAGTTACCCGGAGCCTCTAGAATTGCCCGATTCGAACCCACTCCCAAGCGCGCAGCAGACGCGCCGCATCCTGTTCGCGAGCCTGATCGGCACGACCATCGAATTCTTCGATTTCTATATTTACGCCACGGCGGCCGTGCTGGTGTTTCCCAAGCTGTTTTTTCCCAAGGGCGATCCGGCCAGCGCGATGCTGCAGTCATTGGCGACCTTTGCGTTGGCGTTTTTCGCGCGCCCGATCGGCTCCGCGCTGTTTGGGCATTTTGGCGACCGGATCGGGCGCAAGGCCACTCTGGTCACCGCCCTCCTGACCATGGGAATTTCAACCGTGGTCATCGGCTTGCTGCCGACCTATGCATCCATCGGCGTACCGGCGGCCGGGTTCCTGGCGCTGTGCCGATTGGGGCAGGGTCTGGGATTGGGTGGCGAATGGGGCGGGGCCGTACTGCTCGCGACGGAAAATGCGCCGCCGGGCCGGCATGCCTGGTACGGAATGTTCCCGCAACTCGGCGCGCCGCTCGGCTTCTTGTGCTCGACCGGCGTGTTCCTGGCTCTGAGCAACGGACTCAGCGAAGTGCAATTTTTGAGCTGGGGCTGGCGGGTCCCGTTCTTGGCCAGCGCGGTGCTGGTGCTGGTGGGCCTGTATGTCCGGCTGCAGCTCGTCGAGACGCCGGCGTTCAAACGCAGCATCGCGCAAGGCGAGCGAGTCCGGGTGCCCATTGCGGCGGTTGTCGCGAAACACCTCCGGCAGCTCGTCCTGGGAACGCTGGGCTCAACATGCACCTTCGTGGTGTTCTATCTGATGACGGTGTTTGCCCTTAGCTGGGCCACCAGCTCGCTGGGATTTGGGCGGCAGCAGTTCCTGATTCTACAAATGCTCGGAGTGCTGTTCTTCGGCGCAACCATACCGGTCTCGGCGATCATTGCCGACCGCATCGGCGGGCGCGCGATGCTGATGCTCGCGACGCTCTTGATCATTGCCTTCGGCTTCGCCTTCAAGCCGCTGTTCGGCGCCCATGCGAGCGCGAGCGTCCTGGTATTCTTGGCGCTCGGCTTCGGCTTGAGCGGTCTGACCTACGGTCCGCTCGGCAGCGCGCTGGCCGCCCTGTTTCCGACCGCCGTGCGCTATACCGGCACATCGCTCACGTTCAATCTTGCGGGAATATTGGGCGCTTCGCTCGCACCCTCGATTGCGACGTCGCTGGCATTGCATTACGGTGTCGCCTCGGTGGGGTACTACCTGTCGGCGGCCGGAATCGTTTCCTTGATCGCCCTGCTACTGATCAAGCCCGAGACACCCGGCGGCGACCGCGGCACGAACGTCGAACTTACGGGAGATCTGCTATGACGGAAGAACTGCGGAGGGGCGACTCAAGAGGGTTTCCGCGGCTATGTTCCCGGCTGCTGTGCGCCGCGTGGTTCATGGCGACCGTCCAGGCCAACGCGGCCGATCGATTCGATACCGCCGTCGCCAATCCGTCGCGCAGCGCCGCGGATGTGAAACGCGATGCGTTGGATCACCCGGCCGACATCCTGCGGCTCTCCGGCATAGGGCCTGGAATGCGGGTCGCCGACGTGCTCGCGGGCGACGGCTATTACAGCGAACTCGCCAGTTACGTGGTGGGTCCGACCGGCAAGGTCTTCATGATCAACAATGCCGCGTTCGATCATTGGAGCGAAGGCCCGCTGCAAGCCCGCTTACAGGCGAATCGCCTGGCCAATGTCGAGCACGAGACTCTGGATCTCAATCACATGAACCTCAAGGCTGCGAGCCTGGACGCGATACTCCTGATCAAGGTGTATCACGACTTGTACTGGGTGGATTCGGAAGGCGTCTGGCCCAAGATCGGCACCGGCGGCGTGCTGGATCAACTGGCGCGCGCCCTGAAGCCGGGTGGAGTTCTCGTTCTCGTGGATCACTCGGCAAAGGCCGGAAGCGGCAATTCCGCGGCGACTCCCCTGCATCGCATCGAAGAAAGCTACGCGATCAGGGACTTCGAGTCGCGCGGTCTCAAGGTCGCCGCCAAGAGCGACCTGCTGAGGCGGCCGGACGACGCGCGCGATCAATTGAGCTACAAAGGCCCCATGCTCGGCAAGACGGATCGCTTCGTGCTGGTGTTCCGCAAGACCTAGACCACGGAGTTCAGCCAGCGGGCCAATGTACCCGCGTCCATCGCCCCCGATTGGCGGGCGATTTCCTTGCCCGCGCGGAAAACGATGAGCGTCGGAATGCTGCGGATGTTGAAGCGCCCCGCCGGGGCGGGCTCATCCTGGGTGTTCAATTTAGCGAAGCGCAATTTGGGTTCGAGTTGGCGGGCCGTTGCCGCGAAATAAGGCGCCATGGCGATGCACGGCCCGCACCAGGGCGCCCAGAAGTCCACCACGAGGGGCAGATCGCCCCTCATGAGATGCCGGTCGAAATTGGACTCGGTCAGTTCGACCGGCTTTCCTTCGAACAAGGGGAAGCGGCATTTGGGGCATCGCGGCGCATCATTCAGGCGATCGCCCGGCAAGCGCACCACCGAGTCGCAATGCCCGCAAACCAGGTGAATGCCCTCGCTCATGCGCCGGAACTCGCTATTTGGGTTGCGCCACCAAAATGACGAAACTATCCGGGACGATGCTGGGGCGCGGATGCGGCCGATCCGCCGTCGCCGGCGGCGCGGCTCCAAACGTCGCGGCGGCCAGATAAATCTTTCCGGTGGCCGGATCGAGCGCCATGGTGCGTGCGCTGACCTGAGTCTTCACGGTCGCAATCACCTTGTATACATCCGGCGACTCTTCGTGGGTCACCGTCAGCGTTCCGTCCATGCCGTTCGAACTGAAAACCAGAGCGCGATCGGGATCGAACGCGGCCGCGTCCGGTCCCCGGCCGATGGCGACCCGGGCAACCTGCTTGCCCGACAGGGCATCCGTGACCGCCATGACCTGGTTTGCACACACGGAGAACAGGCGGTGATGAACCGCGTCGAGCGCAAGGCCGGTGGGATTGTTGCAGCCCGGCAGAGGCCAAGTTGCCTTCACGGTCAGGGATTTCGCGTCGACGGCGACGAGCTTGCCCGGCTCCGTTTCGATGTTGACATACACCGTGCCTGCGCCATCCGTGGCCATGAATTCCGGCGGACCCGGCAGCGGGACCTTGCCCGCAATCTGCAACGTGGCCGGATCGAGCGCCGTGAGATCGGCCGATTCGCCGTTGGCGGTAATGACGTGGCTGTACCGCGGCTCGTACAGGATGGCATCGGGTTTCTTTCCGGAGACCGGTACTTCTTTGATCGGGCGCAGGGTGTCGATTTCAAATACCGAGACCGTGTCGCTGTGTCCATTGCTGGTGAAACCGCGCTTGAGCGCCGGCGCGAACGCGATGCCGTGAATGCCCGCGGTATTCGGCACAGTCCCCGTCAATTTGCCGCTGACGGTTTCGACGACATCCACGCGATCGCCGCGGCTGACGAACAGCCGTGCTCCACTCGGCTCCAACGCCAGGTAATCCCACCCGCCGGTCCCGCCCAGAGGCCAACTCTTGGACACCGCATAGTCGGCCGCGGGGAGATGCTGAGAATCGGCTGCCGGCGCGGCTGCCGGCGCGGCTGCTGCGAGCGCCTGCGACCATGCGCAGACGAGAAATACCAGATTGCGCAATTGGGTTCGTCCTTATGGGTCCGAAGGACCTGGAGTTTACCTGTTCCGGTATCATCGATCCATGCAGCGCGATTATTTGAACAATCCGGTTGCTGCGCCCGGCGATGCCACGCTGTGCGCCATCGATGATTTCATTGAAGGCTACCTGGCGTATGAGATCCGGGCCGAACGCATACTTGCCGCCGCCGATGCCGAGCCCGGCGCGTGCCTCGCCAACGTATATGCGGGAATGCTGTGGATGTTGCTCGAAGCACCCGAGGGCGTCCGCCGCGCCGCCAAGTATCTGGCCGCCGCCGAACGTGCGGCGCCGCTGGCCACGCGGCGCGAGCAGCTCAACACGGCGATGCTGCGAGCCTGGGTCGATGACGATGCGGCACTGGCCTTGAGCATCTGCAACCGCATCTCCGATGACTATCCGCGTGATCTCGCCATCGTGAAGACACACCAGTATTTTGAATTCAATCGCGGCAACTCTGCGGAAATGCTGCGCGTGGCGCTGAAAGTGGCGGCGGCGAACGCCGATGTCCCCTATATGCACGGCATGGCGGCATTCGCCTACGAACAATGCCATTTGCTGGACGAGGCGGAGTCGGAGGCGCGGACGGCACTCGAGATGCGGCGCAAGGAGCCGTGGGCGCAGCACGCGCTCGCGCACGTGTTCCTGACGCGCGGGCGGATCGACGCGGGAGCGCGGTTTCTCGAGCAAGCGGCGGATACCTGGACTGACTTGAACTCGTTCATGGTCACGCACATTTGGTGGCACCTGGCCCTGTTCTATCTCAGCCAGGGACGCTACGGGCAGGTCTTGGAACTCTACGACCGCCATTGCTGGGGCATCGCCAAGGACTACTCGCAGGATCAGATCGGCGCGGTGTCGCTGCTGGCCAGACTGGAGATCGCCGGCGTCGATGTCGGGCCGCGTTGGCACGATCTCGGCCAGCATCTCGCCGCACGCTCGCACGATACGGTGCTGCCGTTCTTGACGCTGCAATACCTGTACGGTTTGGCGCGCGCCGGCCGGCCGGAGGCGGATGCTCTGCTTGAGACCGTGCGGCTGCACGGGCAGAGGGCACCCGCCGACTCGGGCGAGGTTTGGCGGGAAGTCGCGCTGCCCGCCTGCGAGGGCATATGCGCCTACGCTCGAGGCGATTACGCCAAGGCCTGGCGGCATCTGGTCCCCTGCATGCCGCGCCTGGCGGAGGCGGGCGGCAGCCACGCGCAGCGCGATCTGTTCGAACAGATCTTGTGCGACACGGCCGTCAAAAGCGGCCGCTGGACCGCAGCTCAGCAAATGCTGGAGATCCGGCGCACGGCGGATCCCGGCGGCGTGCCGGTCAATACGGCGCTCGCCGCGGTTTACGCGCGCCTCGGCCTGCGGGAACTGCAAGGCCGGGCGAGTGCCAGAGCGGCGCTCACGCGCTCGAGGCATTGGAGCTGAGACCATGGATTCAACGGAAGACTTGTTCAAAACCATCGATGAGCGGCGCGAGGAACTGGTCGCATTGACGCGCGCGTTGATTCGCTTTCCGACCGTGAATCCGCCGGGCGAGGCGTATCGCCCGTGCGCGCAATTCATCGGCGAGCGCATGCGCGCCCGCGGGTTCGCCGTCGAGTATGTGCGTGCGGAGGGCGCGCCCGGCGACACCGAGCGTTATCCGCGCATCAACGTGATTGCGCGTCGCGAGGGCGCGGCACCCGGACCGTGCGTGCATTTCAACAGCCATATCGATGTCGTACAAAGCGGCGGCGGGTGGACGCAGGACCCCTTCGGCGCCGCGGTCATCGACGGCAAGGTCTACGGCCGGGGCGCATGCGACATGAAGGGCGGGCTCGCGGCGTCCATCATCGCCGTCGAAGCCTTGATCGACTGCCACGCAAGGCTGCCCGGAACGCTGGAGATATCGGGCACCGCCGACGAAGAATCGGGCGGATATGGGGGAGTGCATTACCTGGCGGAGCGCGGTTGGTTCTCGCCGCCGCGCGTCGATCACGTCATCATCCCCGAGCCGCTCAATGTCGATCGAGTCTGCATCGGACATCGCGGCGTGTGGTGGGCCGAAATAGAAACCCATGGACGGATGGCGCACGGCTCGATGCCGTTTCTGGGGGATTGCGCGGTGCGCCACATGCATGCCGTCGTGGATCGCTTCGAGCGCGACCTCTACCCCAAGCTCGCGGCGCGGCATACGGCCATGCCTGTCGTGCCTTCAGGGGCGCGCCATTCGACGCTGAACATCAACTCGATCCACGGCGGACAGGCGGAAGCGCCGGGATATCCCGCGCCGTGCGTGGCCGAATCCTGCCGCATGGTCATCGACCGCCGGCTGTTGATCGAAGAGAGCATCGAGAGCGTCAAGGGCGAGGTGGTCGAGCTCCTGGAGCAGCTCGTCACAGACCGCGCCGGCTTTCGCTACAGCATCCGGGACATTTTCGAAGTGCGGCCGACCATGGCGGATCGGGACGGCCCCGTGGCGCGCAGCACCGCCGCGGCGGTGCGCCGAGTCATCGGCCGCGAGCCTGAGTTCATCTGCTCGCCCGGGACTTACGATCAGAAGCACATCGACCGGATCGGAAAACTGCGCGACTGCATCGCCTACGGCCCGGGAATACTCGCGCTGGCGCATCAGCCGGACGAGTACGTGGTGATCGAAGACATGGTCGCCGCGGCGAAGGTGATGGCGCTGGCGGCCCGGTCGTTGCTGTACGGAGCTTAAGCCGATTTACGCCGCGCCTGCGGCGCGGCGGCCGCAGGCCGTCCCGGGCCGGCCCGGTGCACGTCGCCGATTTGGTATTTGTCCATGGCGTCGCTCAGCGCATTGGTTTGCGTCAGAAGCGCGCTGGCGGCCGCGGCGTCCTGTTGAACCAGAACCGCATTCTGGCCGGTCATCTCGTCGATCTTCGCAATGGCATTGTTGACCTCGCCGATCCCGGCATTCTGTTCGCGGGTCGCGGCGGCGATTTCAGCCACGATCTTGCTTACGCTTTGCGCCGCGCCGACGATCTCCTGCAGCATTTCGCCCGATTGATCGACCAGCTTCGCGCCCTCGCCGACCTTCACCACGCTGTCGCTGATCAAAGCCTTGATCTCCTTCGCCGCTTGCGCCGATCGGCCCGCCAGGTTGCGGACCTCGGAGGCGACGACCGCGAAGCCACGGCCCTGTTCGCCGGCGCGGGCCGCCTCCACGGCCGCGTTCAATGCGAGCAAATTGGTCTGGAACGCGATCTCGTCAATCACGCCAATAATGTCCGCGATCTTGCGGCTGGAGGCATTGATCTGGTGCATGGCTGCAATCGCCGAAGTGACGACGACACCGCCGCTTTCGGCGCGCTTGCGTGCGGTCGCCGCGAGTTCGTCCGCGTGACCGGCATTCTCCGCATTTTGCCGCACCGTGGCCGTCATTTCTTCCAGAGCCGCGCCCGTTTCCTCGAGCGCGGAGGACTGGGCTTCGGTGCGCGCCGACAGTTCCGCATTGCCCTTGGCAATTTCGTCCGCGCCGGAACGAATCTCGACCACCGCATGTTTGATCGAGCTCACCACCGCCGAGAGGTTGCCGAACAGCTCGTTCAGGCCGTTCGCAAGATTGAGGTGAAAACCGCTCTTTGCGTCGATCGGCAAGCGCACCTGCAGATCGCCGCGCAGGGCCGCGTCGACCACCGACCTGACTTCGTTCTCCGTGGCAACCCCGTTGCTGCGGTCCCGCCACTCGAGCACGGTGCCGAGACGCGCGCCGGCCCGGTCTGCGATGGGGCTGGCGTCCAACACCAAGGTGTGGCCGCCGAGCGTGAGCGTCTGTTTCTGGGAAACACGCAAGCAGTCGAGCGCGGCCCTGTCCAAACACGGCACCGGCTTGAATATATCGATGGACGCGCCGACCAAGGGCGCGGTGGAGAACTGCGGCAGCTCGCGTTGGATATCCCGCTGCAGGCGCGCGAACGTGCTCTTGGCCGTCTCGTTGGCGTACACGATCGTATGCTTTTCGTCCACGACCATCACGATCGTGCCGGCGTTGTCGAGCGCCTGGCGGACGCGGGTGTTTTCCGCAAGCGCGCTGCGATCGCCTTCGATGCGGATGCGCAGGCTGTTTTGCATCTTATCGAGCGAACGCAATACCTGGCCGGCTTCGTCCGCGCTGTCCACCGTGATCTCGTTTTCGTAGTTCCCCGCCTCGATGGCGGCGAACGCCGTGACCGCGCGGCGCATCGAGCGCGTCAGGCCGCGCGTAAAGTAACCCGCCAGGAGAATTGCGGCGGCGACCATGGCGGCAACGAAGACGAGTGCGAGATTGCGCTCCAGCCGCTCGGCCGCAAGACGCTTGGCCGATCGGGCGCGGACTTGATCCATCAGAAGATCGTGCAGCGCCGTCAACTTGGCTTCGAACGCCGTGCCTTGTTCCATGACTTCTTGAGAAGCGACGCCGACCGGCCGGCGCGTCATGATGTTTGCGGCGACCCAGCGTGCATAGGCATCGAACGCGTCTTCGCTCGCGTGCAGTGCATCGCCGGCCTGCTTCATCTGGGCGCCGAATACGCCGTCCTGCGTGCGCGCGGCCCACTCGCCCAGTGAGTCGAGCTTCCAATGCGCGTTATCCATCAAGAAGCGAATGTTCGCTGAAATCGCGTTGATCTGCGCCTCTTGGGCCTGGGTGATGGACATCATCTGGGCGGCGACCGGGGCCGCGGCGGCGCGCATGGCGCCGAACTCGAAGAACAGGCGCGGAATCTCGAGCACCGCCAAATCTTGCAGATAAT
>DATFZF010000042.1:0-42468 GCA_035314705.1 Steroidobacteraceae bacterium
AACATGACCACGGTGCTGTTGCGGCACTTTCCGGAGCTCACGCCGATCCTGCAGCGTTCGGCGAACGCGTTCGCGCCGTGGAAGATGCCCTAATGACGATGATGCGTTCGACTGGCAGCTGGATGACCGCCGAGCGCTCAACGTTGCGTACGGCTGCACCTCACCACTTCTTCTTGGTGGCGTGGGTCTTCACCCTCGCAGCAAGATCGACGGCACCCCGCGAGCCCGCCACGTAGGGCGGATCGCCCGCGGAATCACCGAGCGCGTTGTAGGCTGCCCTGGCCGCCGTCATGGAATCGTCGAGAACCTTCTTTGCTTTGGGAGCGAGCGCCTTCTCCGCCGCAGCTGCGTCCGGTGCAGCGGCGAATCCGACACCCTCATGCTCGAGGCCGTTCTCCGCCTTGACGAGCTCCGCCTTGACTGAGTTCTGCCACTCTGTATTCCAATGGTAACGTTCGTGAAGAATCGTGCGCCGATAGGCGGACCAATTGCCAGCCACGCCGTTCTTGTGGGTTTCAAGGTCGCTGACAATGTCGCTCCAATTGGCCTTGGTGACATTGCTCAGATCACCGGAATCGTTGTTCGGCGTCGGCGCGGGGTAATGATCTTTGGTGTAGTAGATAAAATTGATCCGGCCGGTGCCCTTCACCGACTTGAGTTGATAGCGCCATGTGCTCGTGGCAGCATCTTTCGCCACGCCGCCGGTGAATGTCGGTGTGTCAACGTCGGTCGTTGCGGGATCTGAGTTCGAGCGAGGCTTCTCCGTCTCGGTCACCTTGAAGGTGGGCGCGACATGAGAACCTGTCTTCCATAGTGGTCCGGCGGGAGCGGCGGCTGGTTTGGCACCCAGAGGTGTTCCCCCAAGAGCGCCGAGACCGGCGTCAGTCACCGTGCCTGCATCCACTCCTTTGGGCGAAGCGCCGCCATCAATGGTTTTCTCGGTCCCGCCGCCAGGCTTTCCTTCGGCCTTGCGTATACCAGACTGCAAAGAGACGGTGGGGATATAACTAAAGTCAAATCCGGAAGGATTCCGAAAGTGATCTTTGGCAGTTAGCCGCTGTACGGTCTGACTCCCTTTCGGAGACTGATGGGCTGTCGCAGACTTGGCAGGAGCTGTCTGCTGAGCTGCCGTCGGCCTCTGTGCGAAAATGCGCATCGCCAATCTCCGGGTGCTGTCGCGCCACTTCCCGGAGCTCACGCCGATCCTGCAGCGTTCGGCGAACTCGTTCGCGCCGTGGAAGATGCCGTGAATGTCGCACCATTGTGGGTCTTAGTTTATCAATTCGGCAGATAGTCCTCGTAGCTAACCACAGTAGCTGTGTACTGCTCGACTTTGACCGCGATCGTTCTTGTCTCTCCCGTAACAACATTTGTGCCCCTGAATATGAGCACCCCGCCTTTCTTCCGAGCCTGTTCGATTACTTTCGCCTCCTTCGAAAGCTGGCCGCCGACCTTCGAAGTCTGCTTGAACTTGCCCGCGGTTCCCGGACCACCTAGATCCTCGACACTCTTGACGATTTCGCTTCCCGACTTGATCTCGCCACCGACAAACTTCGATCCATCTTCCTGCAGAAAATCCAATATGCGGCCTTCTCCGGAGATGGCGCTCGTCAACTCCCCTTCCGCATTTCCGACCCCCAAGAGACGGACCTGTTCATAAACTGTCGTACCTGGTCGCGCACGCGCCTTGAGTAATACGTGTAAATCCTCCTTCGCGTTGTAGATCCCTTTGATCGGGCCGCCCTTTTGGCTTCGCCCGGCAGCCTGTCTCATCTCTTTGTATTCGACGGTCTTTGCACGCGCCTCATTGAGCCTGTCTGGGTTCTCGGCAATCCGCTTGTCGAGGGACTCGGTGTACTTTTGCCTTGACTCGCTTGGAGCAGGCTTGCTCTTTGGCTTGGGCTTTGGCGCCTCGGCGGCCGCGGCAGGCTTTGGTTTGGGTGCCGGCTTGGTAGCTTGAGAAGGCGCGGCTGGTTTCTCGACGACTGGTGTCGGGGCCTTAAGGTCTTGTGCAGTGGTGGGCGGCGGGGCTTCCCGCGCCAGGGAAGGTTGGGCCGGATGGGGAGCAGGCTCATGAAGCGACGGCGGCGCAAGTTCATTCGCGGCTGGCGGCGACGCTACCGACTTGGTCGGAGGGGCAAGGGGTTCGGCTGGTATTTTGGGCGAATCGCCACCGAGAACTTTCCCCGCGGCGGCCGCCTCCTGACCGGCCTCCTTTTCGGCTACGCCGAGAAGGTCCCTCAGAAATGTTCTCAAGTCACCCATCACATTGCCGAATTCCCTGAGAACTGGTTCAAGTGGCTTAAGAATCGTCGAGGCGGCTTTGGCGATGAACTCTTCGACACCGGTAATCCACTTGCCGACCGTACCGAGCACTTCGAACACTTTAACGGCAATACCTCCTAGAAACTTCGCGGCCTCGCCGAGTTTGGATAGGCCGGAGGCAAGTTCACCAAGCATGCTGGCGATCTTAGAAATAGCATTTCCGATGCCATCGGAGAATATGAGAAGAAGGATGTTCACGACGATAGTGCCGATCGCCTCGCCGGCTGCCTTCGCAAGGTCGGGAATCGGCTTATCGGTAGATTTCAGTAAACTCTTGGCGATGTCCTCGCCGGCGCCCTCTGCGCCTGCGATGATTTTCTGGTTGGCCCTCTCAATGATTGATGCCAGACCGGAGAGCGCGGCTTTGGGATTGCTGAAGAGGCCCTGCACGGCGTCAGCCGCCTTCCCTCCCATGGCTGCCATGCGCGCACCAAGAGCCTCGGCGTCTCTGGCCAGTTTCTCCCGATTAAGCCAGGTGGTCGCGAGCAAGCCCCCAGCCACGTACGACATCTGCAACACGAACTTACCGAGATTGAACAGCCCAATGAGCGGACTGGCGAAACCTTCCAGCAGACCGAGCCAGTACTTGGGAAAGAAGAGCAGGATCTGCGACGGCGAGGTGGCAAACTCGCGCGCGTGTGCTTTTACCTTTTCGTACGCGTCTCCGGCGCCGTCTTTGATAGCCGAAACGAACCCATGCCAGGTGGCGCGGACAACGTTGTAGACAGTATCTCCGTATAGCTTTGCGGGAGCGGACATGGCGGAAATAGCGGTCTCCCAGAGAATGCCGAGATCCTTTGGCGCTGTGGGCGCCTCCTCTTCTCGCTGTACACGTGGCGCGATCTCCGGAACGGAGGCACGGACTCTCGCATCCTGCAAAACGGGCGCTGCGCCCTGCTGGGTAACATGGGCGAGTTCGTGGGCAAGCAGGCTGCGATAGCCTGAGCCGCTCGACGGGATGTTATGGCCGAATACAATGCGCGAGCCGACTGTATAGGCACGTGCGTTGATGCTTGCCGCCGACGCCTTCGCCTCCTCGCCGTGGTGAATACGGACTCGGCTAAAATCGCGCTGAAAGACGGACTCGGCCCAACCGCGTGTGTCCGTTGGGAGTTCCTGCCCGGACGAGCGCAGCACCTGATGGACCAGCAGAGGGGCTTCGGTCAACTGCGGAGTCGCGAAGCTTTGCTGCCGCGGCTGGGGTCGATGGGCTACTCGGCCGGTTGCAGCTTCGGCGGCAAGATCCGCCTGCGCCTCCAACGGATCGCAACTCGTTCCGATTGCGAGCTTGCGTTGTAGCGGTAATGATGGTGTGCGGATCGGCACGGCCGCTGGACCGTCGTGGTGTATATCATTGATGAAACCCGAGGTGAAGCCACCGCTCATGGTTGACGCCTGTTCGCGCACTGATGACCCTGCAAGCCGCGAATTTTTGCGCGTGCAATCGGGTGAGTTGGCGAAGGCTCTTGATCTCACGATTCGCCTCGTCGCATCTCCCGCATGGATTTTTCCTTCATGCGCGACATCGTAATAGCTACTCTGGTTAAGACTCGGTCACTTGCTCCTGTCCGGCAGAGTCTACGGAAATCTCACCCCCGTAGTCGCACATGCAGGTGCTCTCATCATCGACCGCCGCCATGTCTGCGATCAAAACGCTGGGAACTCCTGGGGTCCATGGAGCGGATGTTGCCGGCACGCAGGGCATGGGCGTCAGCACACCTTGCGCGGCAGCCGTCGCTGCCGCGACCGATGGATTGGCCGGACTCGAACACATGCCGAAAGACATGATATTGGTCATCGGAATACTATCGAGAATGTTGGCAGCCGGCTGGTTATTGCATTGCACCCGGTTGTCCGGAAGGACAGTGAGTGTTGAAGGCGCGATCCCGAAGCTGCACGTCAGCTGCGCAGTGTTTACCACCTGAATACCCATGTTGCTTCCTCCGATGCATGACTAATCAAGAATTAATCGCAGGCGCGTCCTTTGTCCAATACTGGACAAGCTGCCGATGCGGGGCGCGATGGCAGCCTTCAATGCAGATAACTCGTTCGGCGTGGCATTCTTCACTATCTTTTCGATGGCATCGACGTCGCTATCCCGCACCCAACCGTCGAGCAGTAAGTTGCTGAGTCTTATCTTCTGATCGGTCGCGATCAGCATGACCACTGCGTCATCGTGCGCGGCGATCCACGGGCGAATCGCGTCGGCTCGAGCCAGTCCAAGAATTGCGCGCAATTCCGGATGGGCGCGTAACGACTCCGCTGAGGCGGGCAAGTCCAACGGCTCCGTGTAAGTCGTGTAGGTAATCGTGCCTGGTCTGAGGACATTGAACGAATAGTCCTCGGTCTTTGTTTCTACGGTTTCTACTCGCTGCGTCGTTACGTGAAAACTGTACAACTCGATGCGGTCCTCCGCCGGCACCCAACCATACAAGGGAATGTATTGCTGGAAAGACGACGATCGGATGGTGATTCTGAGGTATGCCTGATTATCAGGGTTCTCCGCTTTCATGGTTTCCAAGACGGGAAGCGCAAACCTCTTGGCCTTTGCGATGTTTTCCTCCAATTCAGCCAGCTGCGCCTCCTTCACGACGTAGCCGAGTGCCATCTGTAATGCCGCTATCACCGCTGCCTTGCCGACTCCCTTGGCGACGGCTTTTCCTCCCCCGCCGGCAACCGGTCTGCCAAGTGCCGGCTCCTCCTCCAATGGAGCAGCGCCCGGCCCCTTGGTCTTCGGCACTCCACTCAACGGCTCAGCAGGGGAACCCGGCTTGGCGGGCACTGAGGCCTTCGCCGTTTTCACCGCACCTGCCGAGCTGTCACCTCCACCACCGGACGGACCGCCGCCGCCCGGCGGCCGAATTGGGAAAGTGCGGAGCGGTGGAAACTCCAGCGGCTCGTTGACGAGCACCGAGCCCGATGGTTCGAGCACGATTATCCTCATTGAGCGGTAGCGACCCAACCGCAACGCTTGAGCATCCCGCGTCAAGCCACCGGCTGACTTGAATCTCTGAATCAGCCCGCGCGCGTCGCTGCCCGATGGCACCTGGATTAGTATCTCGCCGCCGCCTCCTTCTGCAAGGAGTTGATCCGCAGCCGTGCTGACGGTCCCATTGAAACTTGCCTGACCACCCTCCAAAACTTTCACTTCGCGGCGAAGTACGACATGCCCCTCCGGTGTCTGGGTTCGAAACTCGACGTCGGCGCTCTTCGGGGCCTGGCCAGCAACCGGCACCCCCCCCTTCCCCCGTACATCGGCCCTTGCGCCTGGCGGCGCATGCACAACAGCATAGTCGGCTACTGGATCGGAAAGACCCGGGTGCTCGGCCTTGAGTTTCTGAATGTCATGCAGAGTCGTCTGCGTGCGCGCAGGTAATTGTGCTTGGCTGCGTGCGCCCGACATGGCTGGTGCCTTCTCGTCGGGCGTCCGACGCAGAACGCCCATGGTCGCGGCCGGGTTCAATCCTTGCTGCGCGACATGGGTCAGTTCGTGTGCCAACAGGCGCCCTCCGTTGGACTGAGGAGCAAATTGATGCTGCGCGAAGACCACATGATTGCCAACCGTATAAGCCAGTGCGCTCACGGCCTTGGCAGATTCGGCAGCCGGCGTGTCTGTATGCACACGCACTGCGCTGAAGTCACGACCGAATCTAGGCTCGAAATTCGCTCGAGACACCTCGTCCAGCGGCTGACCGGTAGTGCGCAAAACCGCCCGCACCTTCATGGCAACGCCATCAGTTGCAGGAGTAGCCGTTGCGTCGCTGCGCGCAGTGAGCAGGTCGCTGAAATCACCCTGACTCCGCGCCCGGGTTATGTGGGAGTCACTTACGGTCGAACTGTCTGGACGGTGAATGGGCGCATCCTGCGCGACATTATCTGCGATGCGTTCGGCTTCGCGCTCAACAGGGTCGTTCCGTCCGACCAAAATCTTGGGAGTAAGAGTCGGCGACGTTTCCGATTTTTTGGCCGCTCCACCCGTGCTTCTCAAATGCGTCCTTTCGAACCTTGGCATAAGCATTGTCGGGTCCTCTCAAAATTCTTGCCGAGCTTCGTCACCTAGAATGACACCTCCCGCTTGATCTTCGGCCGGCAATCGCCGAGCAACTTCAACTGGCCCTCCTTGTTGAATTCGACGATCGCCAGGGGCGCGAAGTGATGTTGTGGACCATGCGGCCGCAACGGGGCAGGCTTGTCGTTCATCTGCGGCCAGATGACATCGCCGGTCGCGGGCCGCGCCGGAATCAGCCAGTAGTCCCCGGTGGAGAAATGGCTGGGCGGATCGGTTTTCATGAATTGTATCTGCACGCCATCCTCGAGCATCAACCATTCCGCATCGCCGACCCCTTCGCGGATCAGCGCCGCTCCTCCGCTCAGCTCGAGTCCGCCTTTCTGGGGATTTCCCGCTTTTTGATCCCAGCGCCGCAGCAGCGGATGCTGGTTCGGATCTTGCCCCACGGTCGAGCTTGGCACCCCTTTCAGCGTCACCAGAGTGCCGCCCGCGTCGACGTTTTCGACCTGCAGCAGAGCCTCGGCGCGGTTTTGCAGCGTGTAGGTATCGTCGATGATTTCCACCCAATCACCGGGGGCGAGATCCGCGCGGCTGTCGCGGGGCGGATCGCCCAAGGTCACGACCGCGTTGCCCGAGGGAGTGGCGATGGACTCGATCGGAAAAATCACCGTGCCATTATCGCGCGACCACTTGAACGTTGGGCGCTCGCCCAGCGGCCCCGGGTCGTGTATTTCCACCCGATACAGGCGATTCTCGGTGCCGCGATATTGCGCCTCGGGACCGTTGAGCGAGGCCTCGGACATGTCCGCGCCGGCTGGCATCTTCGCCATGGCACGCAGGTAGGCGCGGTGCTTGCTGCGAAATTCGTACAGCAAATCTTCCCAGTTCTCATGCAGCGCCTCGCAAGTCTTATGTTTCTCCGCGAGTTCCAGGGTCTTCACCTGCCAGATGAGCTTGGCGCGCGTCGCGGTATCCGTTCCGGACAGCGCCACCTCGCCGATCCTCGGCTCCTCGATCTGGGTGAGATGTCTTTCCCAAACGTCGAGGTAAATCAGGTTGGTGCGTTTGTTGGCCTTCAACGGCGGCGAACCGGGCAGATAGGGCTGATTGGTAAAGGTAAAGGGCGGATAATCGTTGCGGCACGGAAATCCGTCGACGTAGTAAACGCCCGAACCGACGAGAAAATCCCCGTCGTTCTTGAGCAGTTCCTTCAGTTCCTTGCGCTCCTTTTCGTCGAGCCCGGACGGCTCGTTTTGCGACAGATCGCCGGGGCACAAGATCCTGAAGCCGCAGTGATGTTGCGGTCCGGCGTGCGGACCCACGAGATCGACCACCGTTGCCCGGAAATAGTCCCAGAGGATGGATATCTGTTCGTTCCAATCCGCGTCCAGCTGAACGCGCCCCTGCTGCACCAGCACGCGCGTATAGCCGTGGTTGGGCGAGAAGGAATCGCGGGTGAAATCGCCTTTCATGGGACCTCCTGTTCAGCTCAGCATCGCATTCAATCGACAAAAACGACGCCGGCTTGCGTGCCGACCCCGGCGAAATCCGAGACCGCCGCCACCAACATATCGAGGCGCTGCGGCTCGAACAGATCGTGAAACACGCCCATCTCGGAGCGGTCTTCCGCGCCGCGCCGGATTTCTTTCGCGCAGGATCGCGCAAGTTGGCAATAGCCGGGATCGCCGTAGCGCGTGCTGACGAAGTCGGGTTTGATCCGGCGGCGCGCATCGGCAAACGCCTCGGACCTCTCGGTATCCTCCGGATCCGGCGCACACTGATAGCGGCTCGGCGTGCGGGAGTCGAACGGCACATAGCAGAAGCGCACGCAGCCCTGCTGTCGCCGTGCGACCCGAACCGAACCCGTGAATAAGCTGTTCTCTGCGAGCGCGAGCGCGTGCACGCGGGTCGCTCCAAGAATGGTGCTGTGGCGGATCGTCGCCACGACCGCGGCGAAGCGCTCATCGTCGCCGCCGAGCGCGACGGCCGCCGCTCCCGGCGCATCGACGATGCTGCCCTCGATGAGCAATGGCGAGGGTGCGATATCGGGCTCGTTTCGAATCGCGCGAATGGCGCCCAGGATCGACCGGATGAGACAGATGCGCACCGGCGTATCCAGCAATATCAGACTGGGCTCGCTGCCCCGGCCCGGCACCAGCGTGCAGTCGCGCAAGGTCAATTGCGCCATCGGGCCTTTGACTTCCAGCGCGCGGCCCGACAGGACCATGCCATCGAGGCGGCAAACGCTGCCGGCCTCTCCCGATAATGTCAGGGATTCGGGCCGGTTCGTCGACGTGCCGATGATGTTCACGATCGGGCGCGCGCCGCTGCTCGCGCGAATCTCCAGGCTCTGATTCGGCGCCAGTTTGATTCGCAAGTGTTCGGAGTACACATCGCTGTCGACCACCTCGACGATGGCGCTCGGTGGCGCGTCGGTCATCCACGCCTTCAGCGCCAGGCTGATGCTGGCATATTGCGCGCCGTTGCCCACGAAATAGATGGGCGTGCCGGCTGGATAGGCGAGCGGGCGCAGGTAGGGTCCGCCGCCCAAATTGGCGCTGAATCCGTAGCAGTACGATACCCACACCCCATCCGCCGGAGTGTCTCCGGGAGCAAAGGCGAGCCGCCCAAGTTCAGGATCGACCGCGATATGGCCCTGCGGCGGCTCATACTTCCATGCGCTCAAGTCCGCGGGAATGATGCGCTCGGCCGGTACCGGCATGTTTTCATCCACTCCGTTCCATTTCGATACCCAAACGGCCACGCTCTTGCCGAGACCGTAGTAGTGACTGGATGCCTTCATGCGGCCCCGGTGGGCTCGCTGCCGGTGATGCGCGCGCGGGTAAATTTGCACAAACTCGCCGCGCTTGATGGCTCCCGGAAAGGCCGCATCACTCTTCTTGCCGCTGGTCCCGCGGTTAGCGCCGCGCGCGAACAGCGGCACATCGTTGCCGAGGGCGCTGAACGTGAAGCACTGCTCGCCTGCCTCCTGCACACAAAAGGCGGGAACCCGCTCGAGGGCGTAGACCTGGAGCCGCCAAACAAATGCGCGAACCGCCGGCAGCACTTCGTATTGTCCGGCGCCATGCAAGTCGGCGCGCCGCAGCTCGACGGTACGGCCGGCGGCATCAAAGGCGCTGCCCAGCCGATCGGTGGGTCCGCGCGTGCGCAGTTCCATCCAGCGCCCGCGGTCGGGCCGCGGATGATTCAGCGCCTGAGTGATCGCGAATTGGCGATCCCACTCCACTGCGTGGCATGGCCAGCCCGTGAGGTCCCCGGCCATCTGTTCCAAGATCGCCAACGTTCCCTTGCGTTGACGATAGGTCAAGGTGTTCGCCACCTCGCGGCGCGGAATCAGGATGCTTTCCAAGGCGCGTGCGCCGGAACTCGACAGCGTGTCGGGCAGGCTGGCCGGCGTCGGCGGCTGGTAGCCGATCAAATCGCCGATGTAGGGAACCGCCCAGTCCTGGCAGGTCTCGATGAACCAGTTGGCGTAGAGCTGCGCGATGTCCTGGTCGACGGCGTTGACCTGCTCGGTGATCACCGCCAGCAGCGCCTGGAGCGGCGCGCCGTTTTCGGCGTCGCGCTGACGGTAAAACACGGGAAGCAAATTGTAGAGTCGATCCGGATCGGGTGTCATGACGTGGCCTGCGACAGGATCAGGGTATCGGCGATGTCGGGACTCAAGATCACCAGCTGGGCCGGCACGAATGCCCCGCTCGAATCCACGCGCCCCGGCAACGCGGTGACGGTCTGATTGGGCGTCACCGCCGTCGCAAGCGATGCCAATTTGGCCTGCAGGGACGTGGCCGTGTCCGCATCGGTGCGCGAAATGCCATCAAACTGCGTGACCGTGGCCGCGGCAACCCCCGGCACCCCATGTATGACACCCAGGAACTCACTGAGCGCGACACTCTGCCCGAGGTCGCGTTGATCGAAGCCGAAGGCTGCCACCAGCGCGGTGCGCACCTGCGGGGCGAGATTCTCCCATAACACATTGGCACTCGGCGTTAGCGTCACGCCCGCCACCAGCAGCACCAGTTCCCGCTGCTCGATCGCGAACGGCCGCCGCGCGCCGCCTGCTTGTTGCAGCGCCGAGGTCAGATTCACGATGAGGTCAGAGCCATCCGGGACGGGCGCATCCGCAGAACCCGCGATGGTCAGACCGATGAGGGATTTCCCGTTGCGCCGCAGCTGCACCGCGTTCGCCTTGGCAACGCCCGCGAAGGTGCGTGCCAGCGCCGCGTAGTCGGCCGCGGAGACCAGCCGGTCGAGCGCCATCACGCCGACCGGCACATTGCGTCGGGCCTCATCGCGGCTCTCCGCGTCCGCGCCCCCGGCGCCCGGCAAGGGATTCACGACGGCCTGCACGCCCGACGGCCGCGACACCAACAAACTGATTTCTCCGGCACCGACATTGCCGGCCGTACCGATGCCCGAGCGGTACTGGGCCTTGACGTTGGCCGAACCGGTGGGCAGCCGTGCTCCGTGCACGCCATCGCCGAAGGCCACCGTGGTGACGCCGGCATCGCTGGCCGAGGTCACGTAGACCCGGTCGAGCGGGCCCGCCGCCGCCAGGCTGTCGACCGGAGTCCACGTTACATCGTTGACGGTGACGACCAGCGTGCTTTGCACGCCCGCGGAGGTCGAGGCGGTGACAAAGGTGAGCGGCGCAATGTGCAGGATAAAACTCTGGTTCGATGCCGTTGCATCGCCGTTCCCGAGGACCTCGACTCGCGTCTCCCCGTTCGTCGCCCGGGTGACGTTGCCATAGATGACCGTGTTATCCCGCTTGTAGGTGTAGGCGAGATTGCCGGCGAGCTGCAGGAAGGTGTGGGTCTTCTCACCCGCCCGCGCCTGCGGCGGAGTGCCGCCGGAGGCAGGCGCCGCCGCGGACAGGGGTGTGCTGCCGTCGCTCGACAGCACATCTTGCGTGACCGATGCCAGCATCACCAACTCCGCCGCGTTTACCCCCGGAGTGCCCGGTATGTCGGTGCGCTCGCCTTCGACGATCAGCCAGCGGCCCGCCTTCAGCCCGCCATACAAGGCTCCCAATTCAATGCGTTGCCCCTGTACGTCATCGACGATGGGCTCTTCCGCCAGAGGCAGCAGTTCGCTTTGCGCCGACACGACGGCGCGGCGTACGGAGGACAGCAGCAAATCCTTGGTTGGATCGAGCCAGGGCTGGTCGAGCAACAACTCGGTGACTCGCCCGGTCAGTCCGTAGCGCGCCACCGACGTTCGCCGTGCTTTGACCACCTTCGCGATCAGTGGAGAAACCTTGGCGCCGGGCCGCTCGATGGCAACATAGCTGCCGGGAATGATGTGGTCGTAGAGCGCATCCAGCTGAATCACCTTCAGCGCTTCGGGCGCAAGCGCACGCTCGTCGTGAATCTCGATCGCCTCCACGAAGGACACGAAGGTCCGCGTCCCGTGCCCCGGCACGGTGACCGACTGACCGTGCGGCACGCTGATGGGAGCGGCTTGATTGTCGATGCTGACGGAGATCGACTGATCGGATTCGACGAAGGTCACCTTGATCTCGCGAGCGACGGCTGAGGGGCCGAACGAGAAATCCCACGAAGGACTGTCATCCGCCGTGACCTGGACCGACCAAGGTCCGAGCGACACCTCGTCCGTCGACACCGGAGAGGCAATGTCGGCACTGGCCTTGACGGATCCCATCTCCATCGTGACCAGGATCTCCGGCAGCCGGCGGCCCACCGAAAAAAGGCGGCGGCCGATGCGCAATTGGCGGGTCGCGGCGGCGTCCTCCGCCAGCCGGGTGTCGATCCGGATGCGAATCGACATGCTGTCATCGAGCGGCCATTCTTCGTGCCCGACAATCGCGCCCTTGTCGTTGAAGATGAGCTTCTTGGGCGCGTTGTGCCCGAATGGAGCCGCCTGCACGCGCAGCGCATGCACTTCACCGGTCGTCCGGGGTGCCACCTCGGTGTGCGCCAGCGCCAGGTAGAAGTCCTGCTCGACCACGGGTGTAATCGCCGTGAGCACCGACAGCGTGGAGTCTGAATTGGTCGTCAGGGTGGCGGCGACGCTGCGATCCAGGCGCAGCGCGTTCAATGCGTGCATCGCCGGCGGCTGGCTGAGCGGCACCACCAGGTCGATGGAATTCTCCAGAGGCTGGGTTGTCGGCGGCGGCGCGGCCGCCGCCGGCGCGGCGGAGCCGGGCTGCGCGGGTGCCTGCAGACTGAGCAGTGTGATCTTGTCCGGGTTCTGTACGGTTACGTCGGACAAGCGGCCGAGCAACGGCTTCGGCTGCGACGACGGCACCAGCAGCACCGGATCATTTTTTTTCAGGTTGGTGGTGATTCCATCCGCATACACCAAAGTGGTCGAGGGAAGGATGAGCTGCGGCCGGGTCAATCGCACCGGCAAGGTGTTCCAGGCGTCACTGGTGTCGACCAGCTCCGCGGTCTCGAAGGTTTGCGGCAGATCGCCCGGCGGCGGCACGCTCTGTACGCGCTGGCCGACGTCAATGGTCGCCTGCGCGCCCTTGGCGAGGGTGTAGGCAAGGTAGACGTTCGATGCAACTCCCGGCCGTAGCGAGTAACCGGCCAGACGGCCCAATTCGATGACGGAACGGCGCTCGGTGGCGGTGCGCAGATAGCCCTCGTTGGCGATGCGCTCCTGATAGAACGTCAGCACATCCGCGAGGATCGCCCAGGCATCGCACAGCGCAATGGCCGGATCGTCGGCGTCGCGGGTCTTCAGGCCGGCGGGGCCGGACAGCGCGAGATACTGGCTGCTCGAGAGTCGCGCCAGCATCTCGGCAAAAAAAGATTCATAGGTGCCGGCCCGATACGCGAAGCTGCTCTGCCCCGGGGCAATCACAGGACCGCCGCCGCCGTTGCTGACCTCGCAGTCACAGGGCCGGCTCATTGTCCGCCTCGCAAGTCGATGACGAGCCGGCCGTTTTCCGGCTGACTCGCGAGGTTATCGAGGCGCGCCACTTCCATCGGACCGATGGTGAGGGTATCCGCCTGCATCTGCTGGCCCGCGTCCTCGAACAGGCGTTTGAGTCTTTTCACCTCCACGCTTTGCACGCCGGGCAGGGCTTGAGCCGCAGCCATGATGTGCCCCGCCTCGAGATCGTCGCCAAAGGACAGGTTGTCGGGGTGGAAAAAACCCTTGCTGCCATCGGGCAAGAGGCGGTTGCTGAACGCATCGAGAAGCGCGCTCTGCACGTGCGCGCGCGAGTGTCCGGCGAGTACGTGAACGAGAAGACGCAAATCGATCGGCACATAGGTGGCGGGCACCACGGTCAGATCATGTCCGATGCTGCGAAACGGCTCGAGCTCGACGCGGATCGCCTGCAGCAGGAGGTTATCCACGGCCTCCGGACCCAGCGGGTCAATGGCCACCCGCGCTTCATAGCCGCTGCCGGTCCACAGCAGGACGGCGGCCGCACGCTGCACCTTCGAATTGCGTTCCGCGAGTTCTGCGTAGTCGTCGGCGGTTACCGCCCGCGCCAAGGCGGCGGTGGATCCCGGCCCGACGGAACGCGCTTCGTCAATCGACTGCGGCGCCACTCTGCCTTGCGCGGCCACCGGATTGCGGACTCCCGGTTCGCCGGCGGCGGGCGGGCCAGGCCGCATGACGGCGCAGGTGATGGCATCGGCGCCGGCGTGCCCCGCGGTATCGAGGCCGATTCGATAAGTGGCCATGAAGGTCTCGCCGGCGTCGGGTGCGCGTCCCATCACGCCGTCGCCGAATCGCAGGTTGGCGTATCCGCCGTCGTCGAGCTCGACCACGAAGTGAAGATCCGCGGCGCGGCTGGCCAAGAGATCGAGCTTGGGCGTCCATTCACGCACGAGCGCGCGCAAGTCAGCGACAATTTGGGCGCGCAGCGCCGCTGGCAGCGCCGCGGCGCGCTTACGCGCACCCAATTGCGCGCGGGTATCGGGCGATAATTTTGATCGCAAAAACCAGCTCGCGGCATCCGGCGGCGCCAGCAGGCGCGAGATCAGCGCGTCGGAGTCTTGCAAGTCGGAGAAATCGAACAAAGGGGCGGAGCCGTCCGGCGTGCCCGGAATGCTGGTGAGACGTATCCAGGGCAGCGCCAATGCCGGGTCCTGATCGAGCAGGCCGGATGCCGGCACCGCGTCGCCCACCGATTGCGCGAAGATGAGCCCAGGTTGACTCAAGGCCACTTGGAAAATGCCCGGACTCGGCGGCAGCGACACGGCGACGCCGATGCCCGCACAGCAGGTGCCGGCCACTTGCGGGGGGACCGCTCCCAGATCCTCAGCGAGGATGCGCACGCCTTCATCGACCAAACATACATTGCCGCAGGCCGCCGCCATGTTCTCGATCAGCGCACAATCTGGCCCGATCTGCGATAGCTGCATCGCAAAAGGCAGCGCATCCTCCTGCGCCCACTCGATGTTGACGACCGGGACCGGCGGATCGAAAAGCGCGTCGGTCGCGGCCTCGAGACGCGTCAGGCGCACCACATGACAACTCGCCGCCACACCGAGGGATTGGGGCGTCGCGGCTGAGGCGAACTGCTCGAGACACAGGAAATCACCCACCTGCAGTTTAAGCGTACGCTCGGGCGGGTTTGCGCCATCCCAAGCATCGCGTAGAGTCGCCCGGGTCGCGCCCGCGGGAAGCCGGCAAATGCCGTTGCCCCAGCAATAAAAATTCATCAACACGTGGGACTCCATCACCTGGATGGGGCCCGGCAGAACGGGTTCGAATACATCCACATGGCCGTTCAACGCGAGAGCCGGCTTCCCCGAGGCGAGACTGGCGATCGACGCCTTCGACAGCGGCTCATCGGCGGCGAAGAACACGATGGAGTCGGCATCGAAGGTCGCCTGCGCGGTATTCTCCGGCGGCGACAGGCAGACCCAGGTTCTGCCATTGCAGCCGTCGTGCATTCGATAGTCCAGCAATCGCAGATGCCGGCGCACCGAGATGCGCTTGCGTGCCGTATTGAGATAGGCCTCGGTGGCCACCGCGTCCTGGTAGTAGCTCAGGTAGTCGCCCACGTACGCCAGGATCTCGACCAAGGCGATGCCGATGTCCGGTACGTGAGTCTCCGTCCACTGCGGCATGGTGAGTGCCAAGCGATCGAGAATCAGCTGCCGGAAGCTCGCGTAGTCCTTGGCGAGGTAGTTGATATCGGGGACATTCACCGCGATCGGTGCGGCCACGGGCGCGGTCTTGCAATCGATACTGGTGCTGCGCCGCTCATGAAACACGAAGTCCATCGCTGCGTAGAAAGGATCGAACTCCGCCATGGGACGGCCGGTGCTCACGCCTTGCGGATCGGTCTCGACCAGACTCAGGCGGTACGTGGACAAGTCGCCCGGGCGATCCACCACGACCTGGAGGCGTGCGTCGCCGACGGCGCCGCCCGGTTCGCCGATGCGCAGATCGAGCACCTTGATGTCACGCGCGCGAACGCCGCCGCTGATGCGCACGTTGGCGGTGGTGATTCGTTGCGGCGCCTCGTGAAACAGATATACATTCAGAACGCGGTGATTCCGTTCGACTTCGAGATAATCGATGCCATTGCGGGGTCCGGCGCGCACGCGCCCGATGCGTCCGTCGCTGCCGCAGTTCATCAACATCGCAGCGTCCATGTGCTACACGGTCCTCGATATCTGCAGCACCGCGCTCTGATTGGTGGCGATCCGCAAATAGTTGATGGTAATGTTCAAGGTGGAGTCGACGCTGGTGACTTCGAGCGCCTGCAGCTGGATCAAGTCGCCCAGCCAGCGCTGCAGCGCCGCTTGCATGGTGAACTGCAGGGCCGCCGCGAGCTCCGGGCTGGTCGGCGCGAACACCAATTGCAAGATTCCACTGCCGAAATCCGGGCGGTTCACGCGCTCTCCCGCATTGGTGAAGAGCAGCTGCTCGATCATCTGCCGGATATGATCGTCATCCGAGGCGGTGGCGGTCCTGCCGCGCTGATCGAAGTGAAATGGATAGGCGATGTTCATGCCATGACCGTGAGCGTGCCGGAGTTGATGTCGACGCTGGCATCCGTCATTTCAATGGTCGTGCCCCCGTCGCCGCTGGAGAGCGTAATGCCGGTGTCGGTGACCATGATCTGCGCGCCGCTGGAACTTTGCAGGGTGATACCGCCCTCGCCCGGCAGGTCGCTGATCATGATGAGATGCTTGGCGAGCGACTGGATGACGATGTTCGCATCGCCGGGCACGCCATCGGAGGCCGCGGATGGCACATCGGATGAACTCGGGAAGCGGCACCCCACCCAGATCGGCAGATCGGGATCGCCGTGTTCGAACTCGACCCAGACCGCGGCGCCGATGGGCGGTACCATGTACACGCCCATTGCGACGCCGGTCGCGCCCGCCAATGGCACGCATGCCTCGGCCCACGTCGATTGAATTTCGAACAGGACGTCGGGCACGGTGACTTGTATCCGGCCGCGTTGCTCGGGGTCGACATTCACCGCGACCGTGCCGCGATATTTTCCGTAATATCGCTTGCGCTCGGTCACGGCATCACTACCGGCGTATTTGAAATCAGACCATCGCGGGACAGAGAAAAGTTCTGCTTGTATTCGCCGCGCTTGATCGAATGCGTGACGCTGTCGACGTAGTACAGACCGTCGTAGCCGACGCTCGCGCCGCGCACGCCGACCAACATCCGCGGCCGCAGCACCTGACCATAGCGCAGCACATCGAGGGTGCCGGTTCCGGAAATGGCATCGGAGTTGTTCATCAGCGCGCCGAGGATGGCGCTTGCCGCCTGATCGGGTTGAAGGGCGGCGCCGCCGTTGTAGTATTCGATGCGCGCCGGCGGCGTCGGTCGCGCACCCAGGGGCGGCTTGAACAAATTGAGATTCGGCACGGGAATCGGAATCGGGATGCGTCCCGTTTCGGGATCCATGATCGTAAACAGCGTGATTTTTTTGGCCATTCCATCGAGTGAAAAACTCAGCGACTCCACGTTCGTCATGGCGTCCATGTCGATGCTCAGCGCCGGCTGCGGCACGGGCAGGTGAATGTCCGGGCCGAAATACGCGGTGCTCTGGCCGGGAATGGGACCGGGGTCGACGTAGAAGGTATATCCCACGCTGCTTGCCAGGCTTCGGATGTAGTCAAGGTCCGTCTGCAAACTCTGCGTGTCCCACTGCTCGGTGGGGTCCGACACGGAAGTAATGAATGGCGGAATGACGATCGGGACGATGCCCAGCAGCGCGTAGGGCGCCAACAGCGCATACACCTGGACGGTGAGTCCCATCGCCGGATATGGAACGGTCTTTTGCACCAGGCCCATGGCGACGCTGAGATCCTCGCCGGTGATGGTGAGTGTCGATTGCCCGGGTTCGTTGCTGGGCGTGATCTCCTGCCGGGTCACGAAGCCATCCATCAACACATTCGGTATGCCGCCGACGGTCGCGATGATCGCCACCCGCGTGACGATGGGATCGAAGTAGCCGGCGGGGAGCATGATTTGCAGCAACGGCGAAGTCTTGCTGACGGCGAACGTCAGTTGGAAGCCGCTGCCCTGTTTGCCGTTCGTGACTTGCACGCCCGTGAGCGAGTCGATCACGACCTTGGGCGCGGGTATCAGCACGGCCGGCCCGATCATCACCGTCAGGCTCAACGCCTTAAGCACTCGGGGCTCCGGGAACGCCCTGCGGAAGCGTGATGCGCACCGTCCCCCCGATCCGCTGCGTCAGATCCTCGGGGCGCATCGCTCCATTCGCGTCGCAGATCCGCCAGTACTGCTCGGGGTCGCCGAGAAATTTCGCCGCAATGTTGTCCATGCGCTCGCCCTGCGTCACCGTGTACAACTGCAGTAGCGCGAAATTGTCCGGGGACGGCAGAATGCGGCGCTGTAAATAGGCAATCACCCGACCGTCGGCGGTTGTCAGGGTGACGATGGGCACGCCGTTGTAGCGGCTGGTGGCGGGAAATGCCGTGGCGCTCAAGGGCGCCGTGCCGGTGATGGGTTGCAAGGGTGTTGTGCTCATGGGATTCCGGTAATTCCGAATGCGCTGAACGAGCCGCCGCCGGCCAACCCGACCAATTGTTCCTTGCGCTGCAGGTAGGCCAGGAACAAGTTGCCGCCCTTATGCTGGAATCCCAAATCATCGATGGTGAGCACCCGCATGCTGAGAGACACCTTTGCCCGGATGGGATTGAGATTGGTATCGAAGGCTTCCTCGGTGACCGAAAAATCCGTGAGCCGCACCGGCAGCACGCGCACCTGACTCCAGACAAAGACGGCGAGTGGCGCCTGCATGGGGGCAATCTCCAGCGTCCCCATCGCGGACTGCTGGTCGATGGCGATCAGTTGGGCGCTGGTCGGATAAATCAGAGTCTCCAGTGTCGCAAGCTGCGGATGAATGCCGTATTGGGTGACCGTCGTGCTCGGCTGCGTCTCCGCCAGTTGATCCGTGGCGTCGATTTCCGCGTCGAGCTTGATGGTCTCGGCCGGCGGCCCCTTGAGCCGCAGCGCCTCGAGCCGGTCGCCCGGTTCGGGCCCGATGGCATGCGCCTGCAGGGTGCGCGTCAGGCCGTCGGGGTTGTACTGCAGCACGATGGTGCGCAGCACAGCGCTGGTGTCGGGATCGATGAGCACGATCCCGCCCTTCAGGATTTTCGGCGAATTCGGGAAAGTGCTCATCGCGAGACCCGGCCCCGGGTGGCCGCATGTACCGCGCCCGCTGCCTGGCGTCCGAGCCGAGCCGGACCCTGCTCGGCTCGATACTCGAAGGGCTTCGCCAGGTGCCTTTCAGTCGAGCCGGCGCGCACGTTCCCGCCGGCGCCGGCGGTGCGAAACAGGGCATGCAACTCACGCTCGAGCGCCGCGCGAACGGCCGGCAACTGTGACGCGGGGAGGGGGAGTCCGCGGAAGATCACCCGGTCGATGTGGATTACGACGTTCATGCAGCTCCCATGGCCGACTCCAACCAGCGAAAGTCGCTTTCATTGATGGGCCGCTCCAGCTTGAGAAACTCGCTGCGCACGGCGCTCATCAGGATTTTCATCGTGATGTGCGAATTCGCGGCCGCGGCGAGAAAGGCCGCATTCAGGGCGGCGCCGTGAATCGCCCCGCCCGTCATATTGAAGCGTGCGAGGTGTTCAAAATCGACATCCTGCAGCGGCGCCTGCGCGGGAAAGGCCCGCTGCCAGATGCGGCTTCGATCCGCCTTCGACGGAAACGGAAACCGCACGCTGAAGCGCAGGCGGCGCAGAAAGGCCGAATCGAGAGCACCCTTCATGTTGGTCGCGAGAATCGCCACGCCGCGATAGGACTCGATTCGCTGCAACAGATAGTTGATCTCGATGTTGGCGAACCGATCGTGACTGTCCTTGACCTCGCTGCGTTTGCCGAACAAGGCGTCGGCCTCGTCGAAGAACAGGATCACGCCGCCGTCCTCCGCGCCGTCGAAGAGACGGCACAGGTTCTTTTCCGTTTCGCCGATGTATTTGCTGACCACCGCCGACAAATCGATCCGGTACAGATTGAGCTTGAGTTCGTTGGCAATGACTTCCGCCGCCATCGTCTTGCCGGTGCCGCTGTCGCCGGCGAACAATGCGCTGATGCCGAGGCCTCGGTTCATTGCCTGTCCGAAACCCCAGCCGCCGTAGACTTTGCCCCGCTGCATCACCTGTGCGGTGATCTGGCGTAGTGTGCCGGTCTCTTCGGCCGGCAGGACCAGGTCATCCCAGGTCGCCTTGGCATCCAGGCGCTGCGCCAGCTGGTCCAATCGCGGCCGCACACTCAACCGGCACGCGTTCCACAGGAAATCGCCCGCATCCGCGTCGGCGGTGATGGTGGTGGCGGCGTTGAATTCGAGCGCGATGCGGCGGATCTCCGCTTGGTTCAGATTGAACTGACCCGACAATTGCCCCGCAATCGCCGGATCAAGCTGCGGCAGAGCCTTGCCCCACTCGGCGGATTGTTCCTCCGCGGTGGGTTTGCTCACATCGAAGACCACATGGTCGCGTCCAGGGCGAGACAATGCATGGCGGGCGCCGACCAGAATGCTGCCATCCACTTTCGACAGGAACTGCCGAACCGCCGGCATGTGCGACTCGGCGGCAGCGGATTCGCCCACATCGAGATCGCAGTAGAGAGCCAGCGGCGAGAGCATGCATTCGCGGCGCCAGAGTCGGGCGAGGGCCTCGATGTCGCCGGGCTGCTGCGGCAGCAGATCGCAGTTGATGCGCATGGTCTGCCAGTTGAACGCCGCGCAGGCTCGCGCCGCGATGAGCTGCTTGCTCAGCGAATCGCTCCCCAGCAGTTGTACGATGGGCGGCGCCATATAACCGGCGGTCGATGTCCAGAGCCGTTCGATCGCCTCGGCCGTCGACTCCTGCGAGGCCGCGAGCGGCAGCGAATCATCGCCCGGCTCGAGCGGCGCAAACAGCGCGGCGAGCCGCTCGTCGAGGTGGTTCAGTCCCTTGAGAAAATTCACCACCCGCTCATCGATGCGCAACGGACTTGCGGTGAGCGTCTGAGCAGCCGCCGTCGCCACCTCGATGAGACGCCAATAGCGTAGCGGCCGCGCCGGCGACAACGCCTCCCAGACCGGATGTTCGAACACCGAGAGCGCCAGGGCGAACGTGGGCTGCTGCTGGCCCATGCTGCCGGCCGCGGCGGCGCACAGCGCACCCATGCCTGTGTCGAATTCCACCGACGCACAGAGCAGCAGAAGCTGCCGTTCGAAACGGTTCAATCCGAGTCGGCTCGCGAGCCACAGCAACGCCGGCGGCGTAGCCATCGCGGCCGCAATCTCTTCCAGCCGAAGTTCGAGTGCGGCCATGTCACGCTCCAGCCCCGGCGCGCCAGCCGCGTTGGCCGGGCCGTCCGGGGACGCCGCGCGCCGCCGCAGACAGAGTCGCAACCACTGCAGCGACAGCGCCAGGTACTCGGAGTTGGCGGATTCCCAATCGTTCGTGCTCATGAGATGGTCACCATCTGCGTGGCGTCGAACGCCGGCGGTGTCTTGGTCCAATCGATGATGGGACTGTCGACTCCATCCACGCGCAGTCGAATTCGACGCGAGGCCGGCAGCACGGTGCCTGCGGGAACCGGCGCACTGAAAGAGGTTTGGTTCGACTGCGCCGCCCGGTCGGGCGCCACGATCTCTTGGTCACCCAACAGCAAGGCAACGCGCTGGCCCGGCCGCAACTGGGGTTTCGAAGTCAGTGCGATGGTGGCGATCCCCTTGGCCTGCTTCACCGCGAGCGGCAGCTTGCTCGTGATGACGGGCGCCAGCGCCAGCGAGAGGGCATTGGTCGTACGATCGGGTTGTCCTGCCCGGCTGACCGTTACGGTGACGGTGTAATAGCCGGCCACCCAGGTGGCGGGCACATCGGGAATTTTAATCGGCACTTCCGTGTCGGATGCCGGGGCCGGCACTTGCAGCACGATGGGCTGTGCCAGGTTGGGATTGTCGAAATTCACCGCGATTTGATCGCCGCCCAAAAGCGATCCCTGCAGGGTGACGCTGTCGCCGGGCACGACGCTGGTCTGCATGTTCGGCAGTATCAAGCCGGTGAGATTCGGATAGGGAGCTGCCATCGAAGCCTGCACGATGGCCCCAGTGTCGCCGGTACCACGGGACAGCACCGGCAGAGGGGTCTTCGCGGAGACATTGCTGTCGATCAGCACCACCGCGGCTTCGTAGGCCATGGAGAGCCGAAATCCGGTCTGGAAACCCGTCCAGAGCTTGGACAATTCATCCTGGGGCAGGGGTTGCAGCGTGAAGCGGATGCGCTCCACCTGATTCCAAAGATCGTTGTTGGGCAGCGCCGCCTTGATGTCGCTCGCAAAAAGCAATGGGTGGTCCCCGAGCACGCTCATCGCGCGCCCCAACAAGTGATGACTGAACGGCACGACCTGATCATCGTTGCGGCCGTACGCCGTGAGCAGGTAGTACAAGTTGAGCGCGAGGGGCGGCACTCCCGTCTCGCCGTTGCGCACGCGCCCCGGCATGTCCATGTTGCGCCACGCCGCACTCGGCAGGATGTGGTACAGAAACACGTTCAGCTGATTCGTCACCACCCCGCCCTGGCGCGCCCGGTCCACCGGCTGCATGGTCACCGTGACATCGGCCAGGTCAGGATCGGCGCTGATGCCCGTCATCAGCAGGTTGCGCAATGTCGCCGTCACGGCCGCGATCGCCAGAGGATTGCTCATCCGCGCCCTCCGTCGCGGCGCTGTCGCAGATACTGATCGAGACCCAAGCGCGGGCCTTTGGCAGCTGGGGGCTTGGCCGGCGGTTGGGCCGCAGGGGTGTTGGCTCGAACTTCGAGCGTTCCAATGGTTACGTGTACGGTCGAGGATTCGGCGCTGCGTCCGATACTCCGTTGGCTGCGTTTTCCCGCGGGCACGGTGGTCACTGCGCGGGTACTCAGAATGCCAGGCAGTGCCGAGACGTGCTCGATTGGCGCATCGACAGGCATGGCGGACCGCCTGCCCTGCAGCGTCTTGTGCGTCGCGTCCGGCGCGGACACGCGTGTCTGCGGCGGCGGGCTCAACTCTCCCTGTCCCGGGGGCGCCCGCTCGATCACACTGTCTGCGTCCACGGCCGCGTGGCGGCGGCGAGCGGCGGGCAATGGACCGGCATCCACCGGCACGATCGATGCGCGCGATTCGCGCCGCACGGGCGCCCGCCGTGGTTCTTCGCCGACCTCGAACTCCGCGGTGTTCGGTTCGACGCGAGCCGCCGTCGGCTGCCGCGGACTGGGCGAAGGCTCATCCCGATGTGCGGCGTCGGGCTCGGGGAATTGCAAAGACACGGGGCGCGCAGCGGCGCGGCCGTCCTCGGGCTCGGCGCGCAACGACTGGGTCTGCGGTTGCGGGCCGTGCATCGCCGAGGCGATGTGGGCGGTCGCGAGCACACGGCCCGCGCGCCCCTCATCGCTTGCGGTCAGCGCGTCGCGCGTTCGCGCGGCAGTCTCGCGCTCCGGCGGCCGGCCGTCGCCGTCTCGCGGCACCTCATCCTTGTTTCGCGGCGCCTCTTCATGACCCCGCGCCGCAACTTCACGAGGCGTCGGATCGCGAAGCTGCCATTCGGGCCCCGCCACGGGTTCACCGAACAAAGCGACGGGACGCGGCCGGATGAATTCGTGCCGCGACAGAGTTCGGTCCACCAGTCTGGTGAGATAGCCGCTCATGTGCCCAGCATTTCCAGGTAACGCTGACGGCGCCAAGGCGTCATCGTGATCAAATCGATTTCGCTCCACCCGTAGGCCTGCGCCAGCGCAGAGACTTCCCATAGGAGCCGCACCGCCCAGCGTTCGAGCTCCGTCCACAGATAGGCGACCATGTCGAAGGGTGCGCTCCACCGATGTCCGCACGCCTCGCAGTTCACGCCGAGGCCGGTCAGGACCCGCGCATCGCGCTCTTCCAGCGTGCGTTCGATTTCGTCGACCACAGCCTGCGGCAGATCCGCGGCGGCGCAAGGATGTCCGCCGAGCGATGCCTCCAGCACCACACGCCCCAGCAGGTGGGCGCGCTGCTGCTCGGAGGAAGGCAGGCGCTCGACGCCGGCGAGATCGTCAACGCAGGGCGCTTGGCAAGTCACCGAATAATCGCCGACGCACACAGCGAGCGGCTGCCCCTCGCCGGCGACGAGCGGGGCTTTTAAGTCCGTCGCGTCGAATTCGAGTTCCAGTCCCTGGCCGCACCGCGGGCAGGCGACCCAGGCCTCAAATCGTGAGCCGAACAGCCGCTCACGCAAGTCCAGCAGCAAGCCCTCGCACCGGCCGATGCTCAGCGCACCCCACTCGTCCGGGCTGCCAGCCACCCCCGCCGCACCCAGGAGTGCGCGGGATCGGGCGCTCGGCCGGGAATCGGCCATTCCCAGTTCCCATGCGCGCAACAGTGCATCCGGCGTGGCATGCTGCATGGGCGGCGATCAGATCGTCGGCTCTTTGGGTTCGGTGACCGAGGTGTCGCGTTCCCAGCCTTCGTTTTCGAGCTTGATGTGCTGGATGGCAACCGCGTTGGCATTGGCATCCAGATCGGGGAGTGACTGGTACTCGGATACCCAGCACCGGTACACCTTGTAGGTGATGGCGAGCTGGCCGGCCTCGTTGTACATCTCGATGAGTATGTTCTTGCGAAAATCGGCCAGCGACACTTCGGAGCCCAGCCCCGCGCCGATTCCCCATACCTTGGTTGCCCACGCTTCGAAGTCGGTGTCGTGAGTGACGCCGCGCTCCAACGTGATCGCGTCGTATTCCGTGCGCCCGGGCGACTTGCGGCTGCTGCTGGGATCGCCGCCCTCGCGGTGCTTGACCACCTCCGTGGTTCGCTTCAATCCGGAAACCTTGCTGATCCCCGCGACGTACTTGCCATCCCATTTGACCCTGAACTTGAAGTTCTTGTAGGGATCGAAGCGTGTCGCGTTGACGGTGAACTGAGCCATACAGATACTCCTCGATCGGTTTAGGTCGCTATCTGTCCTGCCATCTGCTGGATCTGGATCACCACGAACTCCGCCGGTTTCAGCGGGGCGTATCCAACCACGATGTTGACGACTCCCAGGTTGATGTCGGTTTGCGTCGTCGATTCCGAATCACACTTGACGAAATACGCGGCCTGCGGCGTGCTGCCCTGAAAGGCCCCCTGTACGAACAGGTCGTGCATGAAGGCGCCCACGTTCAGCCGAATCTGCGCCCACAGCGGTTCGTCATTCGGCTCGAACACCACCCATTGGGTGCCGCGGAACAGGCTCTCCTCCAGGAACAAGGCCAGCCGCCGAACCGGAACGTATTTGTAGTCGTCAGCCAGCTGATCGGCGCCACGCAGGGTCCTTGCGCCCCAGATCACGCGGCCGTTGACCGGCGGGAACGAGCGCAGGCAATTGATGCCGACGGGATTCAAGGTTCCGCTGTCGTCATCCTTGAGTTCGACATCGAAGCCGAGGATGCCGCTGAGGCTGGCATCGAGTCCGGCCGGTGCCTTCCACACGCCGCGCTGCGCATCGGTGCGCGCCATGATGCCGGCGATGATTCCGCACGGCGCGAATGTACTGGGCTGACCTTGGCTCAGAGGATCGGCCTCGACGACGCGCGGAAAGTACAAGGCCGCGTTGCGCGCGTTGATGCCGCTCAGATTCAAATTGGCAAGTCCCGCCTTGGCGGTGTTCGCGGCCGTTGCCTTGTTGGCGCTCCAGGCGCTGGGTGAATCGACGATCAGCATGGCGCGGCGCGGCACGCAAAGGTCGCTGAGCGCTTTGGAAAGCACAGTCGGATCGGTATCACCGCTACGAATGTCCGGCGGAATGCACAGGAGGTTGAATATGTCCGCCTTCAACAGCGCGTAGATGCCGGTTTTCTGCGTGATGTCCGCGGGCACATAGTCGAGTAATTGCAAGTTGGGCGCCTCGCCTCCTCCCTGTGCCTGCACCGGAACGATCGGACCCGCCGGCGCGGCGGCCGCTGCAGGCGCGCCACCTCCCGCTGCCGCGGCTCCACCTCCCGCCGCCGCGGCTCCACCACCCGCCGCCGCAGCTCCGCCACCCGCTGCCGCGGCTCCACCTCCCGCTGCCGCAGCTCCACCTCCCGCTGCCGGTACCGGTGCTGCTGCCGCGGGTGCCGGCTGGGTCGGTGCTGGTGGGTTGGGCGGCAGGTCCGGCGTTCCGTCGGCCTTCAGCGGAATCACCACCAACTGCGACGCCTGCTTCAGCACTCTGTCGGCGCGCCGGGACCGGGCGGCGACGGGGACACCCGCATCGGGGTACTTCACCGTCAGATTAAGAATTCGCTCCTGCAGCACCCACACCCCGCCGATCGAAAGATACGTATTGAGATTAAATAGATCGCCCACCGCCAACCCGTACTGGCTCGCGACATCCGCACTGATATCGTTGACGTCCACCGTGGCGCCGATCGAGCTGCCCCACGACCCCGCACTGCTGGCATTGAGCTTGAGCCCCCCCACCACCACCTGCGCGATACCGGTGCCGCCGGCCGCGGGAGCTCCGACCAAACGTACGATGACAGCCTCGCTCCCGCCATTGGAATAGAAGTCGCTGAGCGCGTACGAGAGCGGATAGTCGATCGCCATGCCGCCGAACAAGGTTTCGAACTCAGCGAAGCTGCCGACCAAGGTCGGCTCGTTGACCGGTCCCATCTGCGCCCGGCCGATGAACGCAGTGATCGAGGTGGGTACGCCCGTGATGGTTCTCACGCCGCTCGGGATTTCCTCGATATACACTCCTGGGTAACTGAGCGCGGCAGGCATATCACGTACTCCTTTGATTGGTTTCCACGGAAAAATCCTCGAGGGTGGCTTTGAGGGAATCATCGGTCGCGAGACGCCGATATCGCGTTCGACCGTCGGCGGCAGTCACTGTCTGCAGAAATCCATTCACGACCAGCCAATCGAGCGCCGCCGAGACATCGCGCGAACTCTGGCCGTGGTCCGCCAGCCACCACCGATCGATGCCTTCTTCGTTGTCGCAGGCATGCGGATTGGCAATGAGGTAGGCGATAACCGCTTTGACGATCACGTGGATCTCTGGCTGCATAGGATTGAGGGTCTCCCTTGTTTCGCGAAGCAAGAGTGATGCCAGGGCACTTTGGATCGATAACGTATTGAAACCATTGGTCTGCCCTGCGCAAGGGATGGGGATAGCCAGGACATAGATGTCCGCCGCGGCGCGAAACGCGTGTGCTTCGCGGCGGCGTTATCGGCTGGGAATCGGTGTCGATGAGCCTAGGACTTATTTGACCTAGCCGAGACGTGGAAATGTCCGGGTCGAATATTTCGTGGATTCGGTGGCCGCCTAGGGCGGGCACGACCGCGTCAGGCGGGCCTCGTCGATATCCGCCGGGGCCGTAAGAAAGCGCTTCGCGTCGCGTTCGACCACCGGCACGTACGAGGTCCAGCGCGCATCCGCTTTGGCCGCCGTGAAGGCGGAAGTGACGGCAGGGCCATCGAATTCCGCGAGCTTGGCGAGACCGCGCTTATACTGCTCCGCAAAATCCGTGATATTCAATTGCGTCTCGCGGATCTGTGTTTCGAACTCGGCCGCCTTGACGCTATCCGGTATTCTCTCCGCAATCTTCTTGCCGTCTTCCTTTTTTGCTTTCACGCCTTGTTCGCGACAGAGAAGTTCGATGCTTTGCAGCGCAGCCACGGCGGCCTCGCGGACTTGGCCCGAATCGACCCTCACCGGCGTCAGTGTCGGCGGCGAGTGCAACCATCGCCGCCACCGCGGGGCCGTCAGCACCACCGCGGCGCTCAGCAAAACGGCCGCGGCGCCGAGCATGACCCGCTTCCACGGAAAGGGCGGATCCAGTTCTCCGGAGAGCATTCGACGAAATTGCTCGCATCCTTGAATGCGGGCGCGGGGATCCTTGGCCAGCGCGAGCGTGATGATCCGTGTCACCCGCGCGGAGATGGCGCCGTTGCTGGCTCGGGGATTCGGCGGACGCGCCTTGACCTGTTGCTGCTGCACGGCGAAGTCCGTTTCTCCATGGAACGGTACGTCGCCGGTGAGCATTTCGAACAAGACGATTCCGGCCGAATACACGTCCGCCAGATGATTGATCTCGCCGGGCGTGCGTATTTGTTCGGGACTCATGTACGCGGCGGTGCCGACGGCGGATATGCCGGTGGCCGTGAGCCGCATTTCGCCGGCGCGAATCGCAATACCGAAATCCGTCAGGCGAGCCTGACCATCCTGGTCGACGAGAATGTTGGACGGTTTGACGTCCCGGTGGACGATTCCCTGTTCGTTCGCGCAGTTCAAGCCTCGGAGCACTCCATCCATGATCCCGATCGCCCGCTTCTCCTCCAATTTTCCGCGTTCGATGATTTTGCTCAGAGGCTCTCCATCGACATAGTCCATCACCAGAAAGTAGCGGCCTTCTTCCTTGAAGTAGTCGTGCACCCGAACAATGTTGGGATGGTGAAGGGCAGCCTGATGGCGTGCCTCCTCGTCGAAGCGTTCCTGGAACATGGGGGAATTGGTGATGGGGTTCAACAGCACCTTGACGGCGTACTTCCGGTCGGGCAGCTCGATGTTTTCGGCGAGAAACACGGCGCCCATGGCGCCTTCCCCGATCAAGGATCGGATCAGGATATTGCCGTGAATGATCTGGCCGATGAGTGACAAGGGCGTCCTTGGGTTCAGTGATTCCGGGGCAGCAATCGGCTCACGGCGTCGAGGTATTGTTTGTCCGTGCCGGCGCCGGATAGCAGAGTGCCGGGCGCGAGTCCACGTCCGTCGATGTCCCTGCCCCGGGGCGTCAATAAATAACCGGTGGTCAGAATGAGCACGGCGCCGGAACCGAGTTCAATCAAATCCTGGCGGGTCCCCTTGCCGAAGGTTTTTTTTCCAATCGATACGCCGTGGTCATTGTCCGTCAGCGCCGCAATGAATACTTCCGCGGAACTCGCCGTGCCCGGGTCCTGCCACAGAAAGGCTGTCCCGGGGTACGGCGCTCTTGCGACCGTACTGAGGTAGGGACGTACACCCGCTTTTCCACGAACCGACACCACTGTCTCGCCACGCTTCAGAAACAGCATGGCGGCATCGATCGCCGCATTCAGATCACCGCCGCGGTTGCCTCTGAGGTCGAGAATCAACGGTTCCGGCATCTGCCTGCTCGACAGAATGAATTCGAGTTCCTGACGGGTGTTCGGTGTGAACGCGGCGATGCGGACGACGGAGTGCTCGCCGTATTGCCGCTCCGTCACGCTCGGGCCGATGGCAGCAGTGCGCAGGATCGAAAGTCGGCGCACACGCCTATCCTTGCCGGCGACGTCAATGACCAGCGGCGATCCGGCGGCGCCCGCCGCCAGGGCGAGCAGCGACGGCAAGGGACGCCCCTGCGTTGGCTGACCGTCGATCGCCAGCAGCGTATCTCCAGGCGAGACTCCGGCTGCCTCCGCCGGACCCGCCGGGTCGGGATAGCACAAGACGGTCCCATCTCCGCCCCGTTCCAATTCCACACCGATGCCGGCGTAACTCTCGCCTTGCGCGCGCTTGAACTGCAAATACTCGTCGCGCGTCAAGAAATCGGCGTACGGATCCCTCTCCAGCAGGTACGCCTTGAACGAATCGATCGTCGAAATATTATGGACGTCCCCTGGGGCGAAGAACAAGCCGACCGATTCCATCTTGTCTATCGCCTCCGGATCCAGCGGCGCGCGCGCAGTCCCCGGCGCTTGCAAGGCCAGGCCGAGGAGGCCGATGAGCCCGGGCATGAACATCAATGCAACAATAGATCCAGCTGATCTTGGATTTGGCGCTTCAGATAATCGATTCGCGCCTGTTTTTGGGCGGAGGAATTGTCGGGGTCTTGCTGCAGGGCCACCAGCTGAACACCGCTATCGTGAATTTTCGCGATCAAATGGTCGCGCTCGCGGCGCACGTCGGCATTGGCAGCGGAGTCCCTGTCGTTCGCGGCCCGAAGTTGTTCCACCCGGGCGTTCAGTTCGGCCAGAGTCATTTGACGCCGCGCCAAATCGGCCTTCAATTGCTGCTGTTGTTGACCGAGTGCGTCGCTTCGCGCCTGTTCGGCCTGCACGGCGGCCTGCTTTTGACGAACACTTTCTGCGTCGGCCTTCTCTTCGCGCTGCAGCTCGGCAATCGTACAGCCGCTGAGCGCGACGACGGCACTCGCCAGGATCCAGAAACCTGAGACAGGACTCGTTGTCGCGCCGGCGCTCATCGTGTCGACATCCTTTTAGATACGTTGCCGCTGCGCGGCCAGTGCGCTGGTGCTGCGTTGCGCCTGACTCAATAAATCCTGCAGCCGCGCGATCTCGGCGTCCATGTCGGGGGAGGGAGTCGCGGCATGCTGGGCGCGATACTGGCGCGCCGACTGCAGTTCCTGTGACACTGCATTGACCTGCGCCTGGGCAGCGTTCACCTGGTTGTCGAGGGCCTGCCGCTGGTGTGTCAAATCCGCCTGCGTCATTTGTCCCTTGGCGAGGGAATCGACCGCCTGGTCGGTGCTCTTCGTGACGGAATTGACCTGGGTCGTCAATTGCGTGTTCAACACTTCAGTATCGTGATTAACCCCCTGAAGATACTTCAGATGAGCGCTGAGGGTATCACCCTGCGCGGCGAGTTCCTTGCGGCGCTTTTGGATGTTGTTGGCATAGGAGTAGCAGATCGCACCGCCCGCCGCCCCCACACCGACTGCAATTGCGGCGCAGCTTTTGTCGTTGCCGCCCGCCAGTTTGCATAGCAGGATGGCCGCCACCGCGCCGCCGGCGCCGCATTCCAAGGCGCTGGTCTGTTGTTGAGTTGCGCACCCCGTCATCGCACAAGCGAGAAGCAGCATACCTATTGGCTTTTGCGGCATCACCTATCCCTCCTCTCTCCCTCGCAGCCTGAGGGTGTTCTGGACTAGAAAAACTTGGTGCGATCGTCCCTGCCGCGCTTGGCCGGTTCGGCCGGTTCGCTGGCTTTGTCCTTGGGCGTGCGTCGCGACGATTCCTCTTCGGGTTTTGCGGGCGTCCTCTCGTGCGGACCGCCGCGGCGCAAGGATACGTCCGATGGGTCGGGAGTCCCGGCCGCGCCTGACTCGCGTTCGTCATCAGGGTCGACCGGCCTGAAAAACGTCGTTGGACGCCGGGGATCGCGCGGTTTCTCTTCGAGATCGGGAACAGTGGTTGGGCGCCGGTTTGCACGCGGTGTTTCCGGCGAAGGCTGCGCTTCGGCAATCGGCTGGTCGGCCGACTCCTCCTCATCGATGGCGCGGTCGGCCGCGCGAAATCCTTCATCGCCCCGCGTCCGCTTCTCACGCGCCGGCGACTTGATCGAAATGAAAGTCCATACGGTTGCCCCCGTCTTGATCCGCGAACGGTCCGGCAACGGCATGCCGTGAACCGGAACCGGTTCATCGTCCATGAAGGTCCCGTTCTCACTCTTCTGATCGAAGATCTCGTACCCATCGCCCAGACACCGAATCAGCGCATGCTCCCGCGACAGCGTTGAATCCTTGGTGATCCGCACGTCACACCGCCGATCCGCCGCGGTGCCTCCCGATCCGATCAGGTTCTTTCCCTCGAACAGCGGGAACAACTCGCCCTCGCGGCGCCAGCTGAAAGTCACGAGCACCCCCGTGAGTCTTCTGCCATCGGCGCGCTCCGGCGACTCGGGGTCCTCGGGATGATCCAGCCGGGTTCTGGGACGGGGACTTTGGTCGCGTGCGTTCTTCAAGGCTTCGCAGTACGGGCATCGCGTCCATGAGGGATCCATGGCATGACCGGCTTCGCAGCGACGCCCCGCACCGGCATTCGCGGACTGTTCCCCCGCCGATGGGAACAGCCATTGGATGATTCTCTTGATCGGATTAGGTTCCATGGCGCGTTCCCTCCTGTGACAAGGTATGCATTCCCATCATGTCGTATCCTTCTCTCCCGTGGTCGCGGCCTGCGGCTTTTCGGTCTCTGTCCGCGTGACCGGATCGGGCTGCGGCTGTTGAACCGGAGGCGAGGGTACGGCACTTGGCGCGTGGCGGGGCGCGCCGGCGCGCGGCCTGAGCCGCGCAATCGGCCGCGCCGGCTCGACAGCGCGCGCCGCCGCACTCGCCGCAAACTCCTTCACCATGGCATTCAGCGCCGCCACTTGCTCGTCGAGGGCCGCAAGGTTCTTTTCCGAGAGTCCCTTCCACTCCTCCACACTGGCCCGAAGTGCGCGCGTCTCGGCTTGCATGGCCAGTGCGTGTGTCGAGAGGCGCGCTTGCATTCGAGAGTCGATCCAATAGATCGCCGCGGCGCATCCAAGGACCAGGATTGACAGGGTCGCGGCGTGATATCGAACGGGTTTCCAATCGACGGGCACGCGGCGGTTCCCATACCGAATTACCTGCACGGTGACGTTGTCGTGCCCCCCCTTGCGCAGCGCCAGCGCCACCAATCGGTCGGCGAGCCGTTGCGGACTCACGTCGGGGCGCAGGGCTTGCGAGATTTCAGGATCCTCCGCCTCTCCAGACAAGCCATCGGAACACAGCAGGATCTCGTCGCCGGACTTGAGTCTGAACCAGGTTCCCAAATCGACCTCCACCGTCGACAGCTGACCGATGGCTCTCGCCAGTATGCTGGCGTCGGGATGGCTCTCGGCTTCGGCCGCGGTCAAAACGCCGGCATCCACCATGCCCTGTGCGCGAGTGTGGTCAGTGGTCAACCGAGTCAGCCGCCCGCGTCGGTGAAGGTAGGCTCTACTGTCTCCGACATGCGCAATCAACGCCGATGCTTGCCGGGTGACGCACACGACGGCGGTTGCACCCATTCCGTCGGTTTGTGGATTACCCAAGTGTCCTGCTTCATAGACCCTGGCATTGGCAGCGGCAAACGCTTCTTGGATCGTCTTCTCGATCGATGCCGCGTCTTTGGGAGCCGCCAGATGTTGTTCGAGTGTGCGCACCGTGAGTTCCGCCGCCTCGGCGCCGCCGTTGTGGCCTCCCATGCCGTCCGACACAATGTAAGCGAACCCCTCAGGAAGGCGCACGCAGCTCATACGGTCCTCGTTGGAGCCGCGCACGTAGCCCGTCTCCGATCGAGCGCCCGCCGTCCATCCTGCATTCGCGATTGAATTCATGAATATGCCTTGCGGCCGCTCAATCCTGGGGCGTCAGCATCGACTCTTGCGCCCCGAACTGTCTGCGAAAGCGCTCGGGGGTGATGCGATGCTTGCGCATCAATTCAAAAAACGCGCGCCGGTCCTTCTTCGCCGCCTCGGCGGCGCGGGTTACGTTGCCGGAGTTGGCGCTCAGCAGGCGCTCGATGTAATTGCGTTCGAACGCAATGACGGTGCGCGCTTTCGCGTCGCGGAAGGATTCCGCAGCCTCCTCGACGCCGCCGGGGTCCGGCAAATTCAGGTCGGCCGCGCGGATCAAGGACTCGCGGCTGAAGAGCACGGCACGCTCGATCACGTTATGCAGTTCGCGAACATTACCCGGCCAATCGTGGATCATCAGCCGTTTGAGCGCATCGGGCGTCAAGCCAAAGTTCGGCCGATTGAGCTGCCGGCAGCATTTTTCGACGAAGTGCTTGGCTAGCGCGGGAATATCTTCGCGCCGCTCGCGTAACGCCGGCAGCGTGATGCTGAGCACGTTGAGGCGAAAATAGAGGTCTTGGCGAATATCGCCTCGCCGCGTCAGGTCGGCCAGGTCGCGATTGCTTGCGGCGATCACGCGGACGTCTGCGCGGCAGATGCCCGCACCGCCCACCGGCCGGTATTCCTTTTCCTGCAGGAAGCGCAGCAGCTTGGCCTGGGCGTTCAGGGGCAAGGATTCGATATCGTCGAGAAACAACGTGCCGCCTTCGGCCTCCCGCACCAAGCCGCTGCGCGCCGCATAGGCCGACGTGAACGCGCCTCGCGTGCACCCGAATAATTCGCTCTCCATCAAGTCCACCGGGATCGCACCGCAGTTGACGGCGACGCGCGGGCCCGACGCGCGGTTCGAGAGATAATGGATGGCCCGCGCAAAGACTTCCTTGCCGGTGCCTGTTTCCCCGAGCAGCAAGACGCCTGCGTTGCAGCCGGCGATGGTCGCCAATGCCGACACTTGCTTCACGAAGCACGGACTGGAGCCGATCAGATCGTGCGCCCGCGCGGTCGATAGCGCCGTCGATTCGTCCAGCCGCGGATGCGGCAGCAGGCCGGCCGCGCGCTGGATTCGCGTGCATAACTCCTTGCCGGCAAAGGGAGTGGAAACAAAATCAACCGCTCCCGCGCTGAGCAGCGCGGCGATATTTTCCGACAGCAGATCGACACACACGACGATGATGCTGCAGGCCGGACAATCGGTCTTGAGGCGCTCGATTTCGGCCGCCACGGCGTCGAAGTTGTCGCAGTGCACCGGAATCACCAACAAATCGCAGGCCGACGACTCGACCGATTGCGGCTGCGATATGAGCCGCAACTGCGATGGACCTTGGGCGCGCAATTCATCGAAAACCCGGCCGGCGAACGCTGCCTGGGAGCCGATCGACACCACTCCGCAACTCACGACATTCATGGATCGCGCCTCATCGTTCAACGCACGCCGCGACCATGTAACCGAACCCTTCTGACGACCGGCGATCGACGCGGGGCCGAACCCATCGATCTGCAGAGGGGGTGACGTTGGCTGGGCAAACTTCCTTGTATTACTCCATGAATGGAATCCTGGACCAATCCCCGACAGCGCGCAAAGAAAATAAGCGCTGCGGTGCAATATGATGACTGGCGCGCCCATTGCCTGTGCTTGACCCCAACATTTGTCCGGGCGTATGGTCAATGAGCCTTTTCCCCGCTCCCGCAAGCAGGCTTTGTATCGATCGCCAGGCCTTGTAAGTAACGGAAGACTTCGTACGGGTATTTCATGGACCGAAAAGCACTGTCGACGATAGCGGTGTTGGCCAGCGTCTTCGCCATTAATCAGCATCCACCAATTGCCAATGACGCCACGGCGCAGGCCCGGATCGCCGGCACGCAACCGGGGCATTCTCAAACGCGAGCGCCACAGCTCTCTGCAGGGGCCCCGCTGGATCCCGAGGCATGCGGCATCGGCGCCGTATGCGATGCATTGATCCCCTATCGAGACACCGGCCCCTGGACGGCGTCCTGCGCTTGGTTTGGGACGCATGGTCGGCCGAGTCCCAATCGCTCCGAATCGGTGCGCCTGAATTCCAATGCGCCCGAAACACTCGGCCGAGAGCCGGCGGATTGGTGCCTGCCCACGGAAACGACACCCACGCTCAACTTTCTGGTCGTCATGGTGCCCGATCCTGTTACGACACATCTTGCGCTGTACTTCGATCGAACGATTGAAGTGCTGGAGGCGGCGGCGCAGCAGCACAGTCTATTTCTCGACCGATACTGGCTGCCGTGGCCGGTTCCGGGGGGAACGACCCCACCCGGCGATACTGCGCAGGATTTTCGTGTCACCGCGATTTTGAACAGCTTCCGGTCGGGACAGCCGGGGGTGATGATCTTCAGCGCGCACGATCCAGCGTGTTCCGCCACCGGATCAGGTGACTCTTGCGTGACCTACGCATTCCTAGTGAGCGAATCACCGACTTCCGGGATCAACAGGATTCAGTTTGAAAATGCGGTCCGCTATGCCGGAGTGTTGAGTCAATCTCGCGCACCGGCCGTGCATGTGGTCGGACCGTTCTTCTCCGGATCGACTCCGTCGGCGATCGCCCTCGCCAAGGCGCTGCCCCCGGGGGGCGCGCAGCTCGACTTTGTTTCCGGCACCATGACCAATCGCGTGCAGGCCCAAGCGCTTCGGGACGCCCATCTCAAATTCAAGCAAACGCTGCATGACGATTCGCAAGCCCAGGAATTCATGCTTGAGTTCTTGCACCGCCGAGGCCTGACGAAGGCCGGCGGGAATGTTGCGATTCTCCAAGAAGACGAAACGCGCTACGGAAATACGGATCTTGCACAGAAACCCAACGACAAATTTGCCAAAGTGCGCTACATCAAGTTTCCACGCGAGCTGTCGCGCTTGCGGAACGCCAGCGCAAACAATTCCGCGGTCGCGGCCACGGCGCCGGCCCAATATTTAACGGCTCCCTCGGATGAAATCTCCTGGAACTGGAAAGACGCCGCCAAAGACGAGGATGGCGTGCCGGCGTTTTCCGGCCAACAGGGACCGCTTTCGCAGCAGGCGGTGCTGCTTTCCATTTCCGACATCATCCGCCAGGAAAACATCAAGTACGTCGGCATCGCCGCAACGGACATTTTCGACATTCTTTTTCTCAGCAAATTCTTGAAGATTGCCGCGCCAAACACACGGGTCTTCGTGCTTGATTCTGATTTGTTGATGGTCAAGGCGGGCGCCGAAGGCCGCGAGCTGGACGGCACCCTGACGGTGACCACCTACCCGTTGCTGGCGCGGAATGCCGATTGGACGCACCCCGCGGGACGCCAGCCCTCTATCGACGTTTTTCCGAGCCGCATTACGCAAGGCGTATACAACGCCGTCCTGTTTCAACTCGATCCAGAGAAGTACACTGCTGTACGCGAGTACGCGGACCCGCTATTCGACCCTTCGGACAGCGCACACAACGATCGACCGCCGCTCTGGTTGACGATGGTGGGCCGAACGGGGTTCTGGCCGGTGAGCCGGGAGAAAAACCTGCCGCCCGATCAACAAACGGCGCCAAGCCCCCTGCCGGCAAGCGCGCTCGCACCCGACATTCACGCCAGGCTGACATTCGATCCTCCTGATGGCACCTCGCTGTTACTGCAGGCTGTCCTGCTCATTTGGGCGAGCATTCATCTGAGCGGCCTGGTTTTCGCCAAGAAGGCCAAATATTCTTGGTTCCGGCAATTTCATATCAGAAGCATGGCGGCGCACTCCACGCATGCTCAACACCAGACGTACTACCTGTTTTGCGGAACGCTGGCGCTGGGCGCCATGCTCGAGTTGATCGCCATATCGGCTTTGTGTTTATCGTTGCATGGCAGGATCGCGCTCCACAATCCGGAGTGGTTCCCCTACTTATTCCCGCTCTTCTATTTTTCCGCGGCCATAGTCGGTGTGACGCTGACCGGTTGCGCCGTTTGGATCGCAGGTCGGCCTGTATTGAAGGCCGTGTCGTCGACGTACCTTTTGCCGTCGTGGATTTTCTACGCCGTGACCGTTCTGCTGTGGTCGTACCTCAACTCCTGGCGTGGCGGAGACGGAATGTTCTTTGCGCTGCGCGCGATTTCGTTCAGCAACGAAGTCTCGCCTCTTTTGCCGATCGAATTGCTATTGCTCATGTACTACCTGTGGGCGTGGACATTCATCCGCAAGGTCAGGTTGTCCGAGAGTAAACAGGTGGAGATTACGACCCTGGACCTGCTCGGGCCCGCGGGCCACGGGCTCGGGAATTACCTGACCGACTTGCGCGCCGCAACCGACGATGTTGTATTCAACCCGCAGATTGCGAAGGCGGTCAGCATAGGATTCGCCGCGGTGATCGTGTTCGTGCTGCGCCCCTGGGAAACCCTGCGCAGCGTAGAAGGCAGCATTTACGACTTTCTTGTCATTCTGTTGGTGCTTTGTGTTTGCCTCATCATCGTGCTGGTTTGGGGCAGGTATTTGTACATCTGGAACCGGCTGAGACGCATCTTGCGCGGCCTGGAGCGCACTCCTCTGCGCTGGGCGTTCAGCCGATTTCCCAATACGTATGCCTGGTCACCTCTCTGGTACGAGGACGCGGAAAGGCGCGCGTATGCAATTTCGGCCCGATCGGTGGAATGCTTCCAGGCACTGATCGCCCGCGGAGGCTTCGGTGTACTTGGACCCCCTCTCAGCGAGGAGATGACTCTGGCATTTCAACGTGTCGTCGCCCTGGATACGGACGATGCTGATGAAAACCAACGCTCCGCGGCGGTGCACGAATTACAAGGGATTTTTGGCCGCACGACTCAACGCATTCTCGATCACGATTTGCGGGATCGATGGCTCAGGGACGGCGGCTCCGACACGCTGGATGGGCCCGATGATTCGGCGCCCAAGAAGGAGGCTGATCCCGCCTACCAGTGCCGGTTGCTGGCCGAAGAGTTCGTCGCACTGCGGTTCGTCGGCTTGATTCATTACCAATCTGCGCAACTCAAGAACCTGGTGGCCCTTCTCGGCGTGGGTTTTGTCGGGGCCGTACTGGCCGTTGGGTCGTATCCCTTTCTGGCTGCCCGGCAGTGCGTGTGGAGTCTCGCCGCTGTTTTCGTGGTGTTCGGCGCCGCGGTCATCGTCAGTTTTGCACAAATGGACCGCGACGCGATTTTGAGCAGACTCAATGGAACTGTGGCAGGACATCTAGACTGGAGTTTCTATCTGCGTGCCTTGTCGTACGGAGGCTTGCCTCTCCTGACACTGTTGGCGTCACAGTTTCCCTCTGTCGGGCGCTCCCTGCTTGCATGGCTCGAGCCCGCTTTGAACGCATTGCACTGAGGAGGGAGCATGCTGAAGAAAAGCAATCGGCTGTGGCCCTACGGGCTTGGCCCCGCTCTGGGAGCCATGCCCGCCATTTGGATTCTCTCGGCGCTGGTTTTCTATCTTACCGCCCATTTTCTGAGTTGGCCCGCGGCGGGAGCTGAGGCGACACTACTGTATTTTTCACTGGCCGCAAGCGCCATCCCCACGGCGCTCATGTTGCTCGATTTTATTGCCATGCGCGGCGGCAAAATTGGCAGCAAATGGCTGAATGTGGACTTCGGCAAGACAATCACGGAAGGCGGCCTCCAAAGTAGAAACTCTCTGGCACTGTCGGATAACATCCTCGCGGCACAGGACAAGGCCAATGATAGCGCCGGCACGAAGCTGCTCGACACCCTACGAAGGGCAACGGCCTCGGAAATCGTCTACCTCAATCTGGGAGACGGCGAGTCCTGGTGGACAACGCGACTCCTGACCTTGTGCGCGGGTGCTCAGGGGATTACCTCCCTGAAAGCGATTGTCTTCATCGCGCGGGTGGAGAACAAGGAGCGAACCTACGTCGGCTGGGCGACGCCCCGCGATGTGCTGACGGGCATTTTGAATGATCGCACGGACTATCGTCCGTTCTTTCAGAAGGCCGTGCGGATCGCGCGTCAACTCAGCGTCTTTGGCGGGCCGTCCGAGTTGCTGATGCCCCAGTTCAATCTACCGCCGCCCGTCCCACCGCCGGCGGGTCAGCCGATTTTTACGACGCCTCAATCCACCCTCTATCACCCGCAAGTTGCCGCAAGTCAGTATAGCTATGATGACAATGACTCCGTCATGCTCGCCAAGATCACGCTCGATCTCTTGACGCCTCTTGAAGGAACGCCAGACCGATTGACCCTATCCCGTTTACAACAGTTATTGACGCCCTATCTGCACACCGATGCGGTCGATCGAGCGTGGTCGAATCGCAAGCAGCTGGATAAGTTCCTGGAAGCCACGGCGCCGTACGTGGCGCTGACGCGAAACGGCGTCTACGAAGGGATGTTGCGCAGCGAATTAGGCGCGCGTGCAATGCTACGAGAGTTGTTTCGAGAGTCGCAGAAAGAATCATCAGAAAGCGATTAACCGTCCGAGCGCTGCGGATCGCCATGGCGCGATGCACGCTGCGTTGGCGGATAATTTATTGATAATTCGCGTAGCCAACGAAACCCCGGCTTCCCGCTTGGCGACGGTTACGGGTTCGGCCCACGCCTCGGTTCGCGCGGCGGCGGAACGGGCGGCGGCGGGCCCGCCGTCGCATAGAAGTCCGTGTCGCTCTCGTCTTTGAGGAAGTAGTCGTGTTTGCCGACATTCAGCGTTCCGTGGTGCAGGTAGGCGATGGTGCGCTCACCCACGACCGAGAGCGTCGTAGAGCCATTGGCCGAATGGCTGCGTTTGACCTTCCATTCATAACGGTCCGGATTCTGCACGAGCGCGCGACCCTGCCGAATCAGATCCTGATGATCCGGTTCCGTTGCTGTGAAAGTCATGGTGAAATCGAACGCTGCCTGCTTCGGTGGCGCGGAGCGGCCCGTCAACTCATATTCGGTGGTGTCACCGGTGCGTGTCACAGTCATCGATTTTGGCGTGAAGTGATTCTTGTGAATATCGGACCGGAAGCGGATGCGCGCCTCACTGAGATTCGCCGGTTCCGCAAACCGTTGCGTGAACGTGACATGGCGCTCCAGGCGCTGGCCGATTTGTTTGTACGTGCCCTGCTTCTGGGCGATCGCCGGCGCCCGCTTATCCTTCGCCACCAGGGCCCTTACCATGGCAACGCGTCGGGTTTTGTCCAGATGCCCATAAAGACGGTCGACCTTGGGTTGCAGTTCCTCGGCGGTGAACGGGGTCGTGCCGGGCCGCTGAAACATCGGTCCCGATAGAGCTTCCTCCGTGCCCGCCGCGGCCGCTACGGCATCCAGCTCCGGCACGATGCGCTTCTCCTCAGCCGCAACGTCGTGGGCACGGCGGCTGATCACCCCTTGCCGCTCCTTGACCAATTGCGCCCGGTGGCTTCGCGCCTCCTTCTTGTCTTTTCCGGTGAGCTTCTTGTCAACGGCCTGCGGTACGTCCGGTACCGCCGGCAGCTGCTCCTTGAACGCAGCTATTCGCGTGTCGTGTTCCTGTTGGCGCGCCTTCGCACCGAGGTACGGGTCCGTGTAGAAGTCCTGCTCGTGGGTCGGTGCCGTCACCGTACCCGCGCCGCCGAACGCTTCATCGAGCAGTTCCACCATCTCGCGCGTACGGCCGATGTCGCAGCCCTTGATGTGGATACGCGTATTCGCGTCCACTGCGGAGGACACCGAGGACAATGAGCTCGCGCCAGTCTTGGGATGGAGCGCGGCCCGAAGTTGATTGACCGTCAGATGGTGGTCTTTTTCCGCCCCGTCGAGCGCAAAGGCAAGCGTGCCATCCTCGTTGCCATGCGCGACGATATAGATATTGGCGGCGGGCGTTGCGACATGAGCGGCCAGAAACTTGAGCAAGCCATCGAGTGAGCGCTGCGACTTCACGAACACGGCTTTGGGCAGATGGGCACGATAAAATCTCTCGGCAACCGTATAGAACTTATTCGGGTCCTTCTTTGCATCGGCGCCCATGAGGAAGACAAAATCCTGACGTACTGGAGCCGCAGTTGAATCCGGCTGGCGACACAACACCGACTTGCCGGCTGACATAGCCGTGTGGGCCAACTCATGGGCCAGCAAGCCGCGTCCCAATGCGCTGCTGGGCTGGTACTGCCCCGCGGCGAAGACGATGCGATTGTTCACCGCATAGGCGCGCGCGCCGACGGCGCGGGCCGACTGCGCGGCCATTGGATCCGTGTGAACGCGCACGTGTGAAAAATCCAAGCCAAAGCGCGGCTCAAAGAATGAGCGCGTGCCGGAATCCAGGGCCTGCCCCTCTGAACGCAGCACCTGATGCACGATGCCCGGTGCATCACCGCCGTGCGGGCCACCACCCGAGCCGCCCTTGGCTCGCAAGATCGGCGCTTCTGTGGCCTGCTCCGTTACACGCCCGGCGGCCAGCCTCGGCAGAGTCATGCTCATCGCACGGCTGGCAACTCGATCCGCCTCCTGCTCGCTCGCATCCTGCAACCTTCCCATGGGGAGCGACTGCCCGGCGACCGGCGGCGGTGAGCCGGCCCACGACAGCTGGGCGAGGGGGCGTCCAGGGCGCGCCGAGTGGATGGATATCCTGCAGAAATTCGATGTCGCGGCCGGGACGTCCGTCGACGCTCCGATGAAGCGCGCCGTCTCGTCCGTGGCACGTTCGTGTCGCGGCGTCTTGGCCCCCGAGCGAGCGGGCGTCAATTGTCGTTTGGAGATGCGCGACGCGAACATAGCGGCATCCTTGGCGTTCGACAGGCTATCGCGAATAAATCTATGTTGGTCAAATATGAACCGCGCCGGGCCGGTTTGCAATGTCGAAGGCATAGCCGCCAATCCGCGCATGAACGACCCCTTCGCTTGAAATGGCGGACACGTGGCATCCAAGAAACATCTCAATGATCGACGCATGCAAGAGATCCACCGTCTTGCGATGCTTGTTATCCTCAGATGCGTCGAAAACGCGAGGAGCGGAACAGCATGTGGTACACGACTAGAACCACGGCGGCACCGATCGTGGCGACGAGCAAGCTCTCGAGATTGAGTCCGGTTACCCCCGACCTCCCGAAGCTGTGGAAGAGCCAACCGCCGACGACTGAACCAACGATCCCAAGAAGAACGTCGAGAATAACGCCCTCCCCGTGCCGATTGACGATCTTGCTGGCAATGAAGCCGGCGACGAGTCCAAGGATGATCCATGCGAGAATTGACATAAGAACTCCAGTGATGGCGTGAGCGCTTGCGAGCCACGCCTAACCGCAGCTTGCGGCTTATTGCCTACGCACACGAGTGCGACAATTCGATCGGACCGAGCGTACCTCAATCGCGCCTCCGACTCCGTGCACTGGCGCGCTTAGCGAAGCGCAATGCGGATGGAGCCAGGACGCGCGGCATAGGACGCTTCCCTCGGCTGTTGAGCTGCACATGCCAAAACGAGGCACGCTTTTCTTGATTCCCCATAGGTTGCCCTCCGCGGCCACCCCTCTGGGTGATATCTTTGGATGACGATGGCCGAAGACTGGACGAAGGAATGGGAGCGCCGGATTGTCAACGGAGTGTATCCGCTGCGCCGCTTTCTGGGCCGATCAAACCACAGCGTGGTATTTCTCACCGAATGCCAGGCGCAAAACGTTCCCCAAGCCGC
>DATFZF010000043.1:0-2191 GCA_035314705.1 Steroidobacteraceae bacterium
CCGGCATGGCTCTCCCTCCCTTTCGAGGCAAGGAGGGGATTCGCATAGCGAATCGACGCCTGACTCCCCTGCCACGGCCGGAGGAGAGCCGATTTCGGCAGTATGTTGCATTTTCGACTCGCCCCAGCCGCGAACCGAGTCACCACTTTCGGCGAGATGTACTAGCCACGCAACTTCGCCGGCAGAGGTCACGGTGAGCGATGACCGGAACTGTGTTCAAAGTTGCCAGCAGTGGACGGCGGTTGGGCACCTGAACGCGGAACCCCCCGTGAGACTCGGCAAGACGCCCTGATGCTGGCCCGTGGGGGAACCCGGGCCACCCAACCTTCCGGTTCTGCGACGCCCTCGCCGTGGCCGGCAAGCCCGTGAGTGCGGATCCAAGCACCGCAGCGCGGGCTTGCGGTTGCACGACTACTTCATTACCCGATCGATCAGCCGGCTGCGGCCGGGCGGCATTGCGCTGTTCGTCACCAGCACCGGCACCATGGAAAAGGCGAGCGCAGTCGCCCGCGAACACGTCGCCGGCATGGCCGACCTTATGGGCGCTGTGCGCACAGGCTGGGCGTCGCGCCTTTGTCTATCAGGGCGAGCTGGTCCTGTAGCGCCTTCGCCACGTGGAGACGGCGACGCCGGGATACGGCCATGCGGTGCAGCCCGCCGCCGAGCCTCTCGGCGATTGCGTGGTCGGTCGCTCCTGCGGCGACATCTCCGCAGCTACGCGAAGGCTCTCGTTGTTGGCGCGAGCCGCCGCCGCGGGCCATGGCGTCGGGCCGAAGCTGGGGTTCGCTCCCCCTTGCCCTCCGTGGTTCACAACGCGATCTCAAGGGCCAGCTCCCCCAGGTTCCCGCATGCCGTTTCATTTTCACTTCGAGAACAGCTACGCCGGTCTGCCCGAGCGCTTCTATTCACGGTTGGATCCAACGCCGGTCGCGGCGCCTGCCCTTGTGCGCATCAACACCGACCTCGCCCGACTGCTCGGTATCGATCCTGACGCCCTGATGGCGCCCGATGGTGTGGCAGTTCTCGCCGGCAATTGCGTCCCACCAGGTTCGACACCAATCGCCCTTGCCTACGCCGGCCACCAGTTCGGCCATTTCGTACCGCAACTCGGGGATGGACGCGCCATCCTGCTGGGAGAGGTGATGGACCGCGACGGCGCGCGCCGGGACATTCAGCTCAAAGGCAGCGGCCCGACACCGTATTCCCGCGAGGGCGACGGACGCGCGGCGCTTGGCCCGGTGTTGCGGGAGTATCTTATCAGCGAGGCAATGGCGTCCCTCGGCGTGCCAACGACGCGCTCGCTTGCCGTGGTGACGACGGGTGAGCCAGTCTATCGCGAGACGGTCCTGCCTGGCGCCATCCTGACCCGGGTGGCGGCGAGCCACATTCGTGTTGGCACCTTTCAGTATTTCGCTGCGCGCGGTGACGTCGGTGCGGTGAGGCTGCTTGCCGATTACACGATTGCGCGCCACGATCCGGAGGCGAGGGAAAGAGACGCTCGCTACGATGCGCTGCTCCGGAGCGTGGTTGCACGCCAAGCCGACCTTGTCGCTCAGTGGCTGTTGATCGGCTTCATCCACGGTGTGATGAACACCGACAACACCACCGTCTCCGGCGAAACGATCGATTATGGCCCGTGCGCGTTTCTCGACGCCTATGATCCGGCGACGGTATTCAGCTCGATCGACCACGCTGGCTCCTACGCTTACGGGAACCAGCCGGCTGTTGCGCATTGGAACCTCACCCGCTTTGCCGAAACCCTGCTGCCCTTGTTGGCGGCAGACACCGACGCGGCGATCGAACTCGCGAAGGAGGCGCTAGCCGGCTTCGGTCCTCGCTTCGAAGCCGCGTATCTTCAGGGGCTCCGACGCAAGATCGGTCTCACGACAGCACAGGACGGGGACGCCGTGCTGGCGCAGGACCTGCTGCGGCGGATGACCGAGAATTCAGCCGATTTCGCTCTGACGTTCCGGCGGCTTTGTGACGCCGCCGCCGGTCCTCAAGGGGACGCCGGCGTGCGTGCAGAGTTCACCGATCCAGGCGCCTACGACGCGTGGGCGTCGCAGTGGCGAGAGCGTCTTTCGCAGGAGCCCACGACGCCGGAGTCACGGCGTCAAGCAATGCAGGGTGTCAACCCGGCCTACATTCCGCGCAACCACCTGGTCGAAGCATCGCTGCATGCCGCGGTCGC
>DATFZF010000044.1:0-124412 GCA_035314705.1 Steroidobacteraceae bacterium
CCGCCGATCGCCGGATTGCAGCTCATCTGCCCCAGCGTCTCGATGTTGTGCGTAAGCAGGAGAGTGCGCAGGCCCATGCGCGCAGCCGCCAGGGCGGCTTCGGTGCCCGCATGGCCGCCGCCGATCACGATCACTCCGTATTCCGTGCCGAAACGCATGACGCTGAATCCACTCAAGTTTCCGCGAGGCGCGTACTCTAAGCCTGTGCCTGTCAAAGTGCCAGGTACGGCGGTTTTTTTTAAGGTTGCGGAACCCGCGGCCGTTTTGCGGCGACTAAGGAAGTTGACGTGTGTGGCGTTTCCGCGGAAACGCCGGGATGACCATCCAGTGGACAGTTAGGCGTTTCCGCGGAAACGTAACCTTCGGAGCTTCGCAATTGAACAACTTCCCGTCCGCGCTCAAAGGACCGCTTGCCGTTGCCGTCATGGTTTTTGGGCTGGCCGCCCCGGCACTTTGCTCCGCACTGCAAATCGGCCAGCCGGCGCCTGATTTCACCGCCACGGACAGCAAGGGCACGGCGCTCACCTTGAGCCAGTATCGAGGCAAAACTGTGGTCCTGGAATGGACCAATGCCGACTGCCCCTACACGCGCAAGCACTACATCAGCGGCAATATGCAAAGCGTGCAAGCGCTGGCGCAGAAAAATGGCGTGGTGTGGCTCTCGGTGATTTCTTCGGCGCCGGGCAAGCAGGGCTATGTGAAAGGACCCGGCGCCGACGCTCTGACTCGCTCGCGCAGCGCCGTGCCCACCGCGGTGCTGCTCGACCCGACCGGGACGATCGGCCGCCTTTATGGCGCGAAGACCACGCCGCACATGTTCGTCATCGATAAGAATGGCGCGCTGCAGTACATGGGCGGCATCGACAGCATCGCCACCGCGGATGTGAGCGATATCCCCCGCGCCGAGCCCTATCTCAAAGAAGCCATGCTGGCCGTCGCGCAGGGCAGCCCGGTCGCCCATGCGGTGACCACACCCTACGGTTGTTCGGTCAAGTACTAGATCACTCCACCGCGACCGAAATTCCGGCGAATTTTCCCGCCCAGGCTGATGGTCCGGTGTCGTGCACGGACACTCCGTCCGAACTCACCGCGACCGTGACCGGCATATCACGCACCTCGAATTCATACACCGCCTCCATGCCGAGGTCGGGGAAGGCGACGATGCGGCTGCTGCGGATGGCATTCGACACCAGAAAAGCGGCGCCGCCCACGGCGATCAAATAGGCGGAACGGTGCTTCGCAATGGACGCGACCGTTTCGGGACCGCGCTCGGCCTTTCCGACCATGGCGAGCAGTCCGGACTTGCCCAGCATGGCGTCGGTAAACCGATCCATGCGATTCGCGGTGGTCGGACCCGCCGGCCCCACGACTTCCGTCCCGACGGGATCGACCGGTCCGACGTAGTAAATGACCCGGCCGGTGAAATCCAAACCGTCCGGCAGGGGTTTGCCGGCATCGAGCAGGGCACAGATGCGCTTGTGCGCGGCATCGCGTCCGGTGAGGAGCTTGCCGGACAGCAACAGCCGCTCGCCGGGTTTCCAGCTCGCGATCTCGGTCTTGCCAAGACCGTCAAGATTCACCCGCCGTGCGCTCGCGTCGGCGGCCCACTTGACCTTTGGCCAGAGATCCAAATTCGGCGGCTCGAGAACGGCGGGGCCCGACCCGTCCAGGGTGAAATGGATATGACGGGTGGCGGCACAATTCGGAATCACGGCCACCGGCAATGACGCCGCATGGGTCGGGTAGTCCAAGACTTTCACGTCGAGCACGGTGGTCAGGCCGCCGAGACCCTGCGCGCCGATCCCGAGCGCGTTGACTCGCTGAAATATTTCCAAGCGCAATTCTTCCAGTTTGTTCTTAGGTCCGCGCGCGATCAGATCGCCGATGTCGATGGGCTCCATCAGGGATTCCTTCGCCAGCAGCATGGCTTTTTCGGCGCTGCCGCCGATGCCCACCCCCAGCATCCCGGGCGGGCACCAGCCGGCGCCCATGTGGGGCACCATCTCGAGCACCCAATCCGCCACGGAATCCGAAGGATTCAACATGGCGAACATGGACTTATTTTCGGATCCGCCGCCCTTCGCGGCGACGGTGATATCCACGCGCTCGCCGGCGACGAATTCGGTGTGAATGACTGCCGGCGTGTTGTCGCGGGTATTGGATCGCTTGAAGGCGGGGTCCGCGACGATGGATGCGCGCAGCTTGTTGCCGGGATCGAGGTAGGCCCGCCGCACGCCCTCGTTGATCATCGATGGAAGATCGAGGCTCGCCTCCCAGCGCACACCCATGCCCACCTTCACGAACACCACCACGATGCCCGTGTCCTGGCATATGGGCCGGTGTCCTTCGGCGCACATGCGCGAATTGGTCAGGATCTGCGCGATCGCGTCGCGCGCGGAGGGGCTCTGCTCCATGTCATAGGCGCGGCCCATGGCGCGAATGAAATCCGGGGTGTGATAGTAGGAAATGTATTGCAAGGCGTCGGCGACGCTGGCAATCACATCGGCTTCGCGAATCACGGCCATGGCACACCCCCCGAAAACGAACTGGGCCGCAAATCTACCAAGACGCGGGCAGGGAGAGGTAGCGAATCACCTACAATCCGGATAAATCGGAGATTCGCATGCAGCGTGAGTTGGCAGCTTTGCTGTTCCTGGGATGTCTGTGGCTGCGGCCGGGTGTCGCGGCGCCGGGCGTCGCGGCGCCGGCTGCCGCCGCGCCTGCGCTGGCGCTGCACGAGTGCCGTCTCGAGCATCCGCTGCAGCTGACCTCCATTGCGGCACGCTGCGGCGTGCTCAAAGTTCCGTTGGATCGAACTCAGGTAGGGGGCGCGGCCATCGATTTGAGCGTTGCGGTGGTGCCCGCGCTCAATCGGCGCGCCGCGGCGGCGCCGCTGTTCATCGTGGCGGGCGGTCCCGGTCAAGCGGCCGAGGCCATGTATGTGGCCTACGCCGGGGCGTTCGCACGAGCGAATCGCAATCACGATATCGTGGTGATCGATCAGCGCGGCACCGGAAAGTCCTCGCCTCTATTCTGCGACTACCCGGATGATTGGCTGTCGCAGAGCGAGGCCTTGCCTGCCCTGCGCGCGGCGACCGGGGCTTGCCTGGGCAAGTACGGCGACCAGGTGCGCTTCTATACCAGCAGCGCGGCGGTCGCCGACCTCGAGGCGGTGCGCGAGGCGCTCAAGTTTCCGGCCATCGATCTGTACGGAGTCTCTTACGGCACGCGGGTGGCGCAGTTGTACATGCGCCGTCATCCCAACTCGGTGCATGCGGTGATCTTGGATGGAGTGACTTATCCGGAACAGGCCATAGGCCCCGATACCCCGCTCGACGGAGAACGCGCCTTGGATCTCATCGTGTCCCGTTGCGAACATGCTCCGGATTGCGCCGCCGCCTATCCGCAGTTGCGGCCGGAGCTCGATGCCCTGCGCCGGCAATTCGGACCGCAGAAGTCCATGATCAGCCTGGATGATCCGAGCACCGGCGCCCCGCTGCCGATCGAATTCAATCGCGGCATGCTGAACGCCTCCTTGAGATTTCTTTCCTACAGCGCCGCCCAGGCCTCTCTGTTGCCCGCGCTCATCCATCGGGCAGCGCAAGGCGCTCTGGCGCCGCTGGCTGCGCAGACCATCATGACCGCGCGGCAAGTGGGGGATCAGCTGGCGGCCGGCATGCAGATGAGCGTGGTTTGCAGCGAGGATGTGCCGTTTTTCGCGGCGGCGGGCATCGACCGGGCAGCCGTTGCTCGAACCTACCAGGGCGCGGACCAGCTCGACGCCTTGCAAGAGATTTGCAAGCTGTGGCCGCGCGGGCCGGTGGATGCCGATTTGCACAGCCCATTGCGCAGCGATATCCCGACGCTGCTGTTATCCGGTGAGGCCGATCCGGTGACACCGCCCGGTGATGCGGAACGCGCCGCCCAGGGCCTGTCGCGTCATCGGCACCTGATATTGCGCGGCGAAGGACACGGTCAGGTCGCCACCGGCTGTATCCCGAGGTTGATGGCGGAGTTCCTGGACACGGCGGCCCCCGCAGCGCTCGATGCCGGTTGCCTTACGCGCCACAGCCCGGCGCCCTTCTTCCTCAGCATGACGGGGCCGGCGCCGTGATCGAAGCGCGGCACTTGAGCAAGCGATTCGGCGCCGTCGAGGCCGTGCAGGACGTCTCCTTCACGGCGCGCGACGGCGAAATCACCGGCATCCTGGGCGCCAACGGCGCCGGCAAGTCGACCTGCCTCAGGATGCTGTATGGCGTGCTCACGCCGGACAGCGGCGAAGCGCGCATCGACGGCATCGACATCCGCGGCGAGACGTCGAAAGCGCGCGCGCACCTCGGCGTGCTGCCGCACGCGGCGGGCCTGTACGGGAATCTAACGGCGCGCGAGAACATCCACTATTTTGGTTCGCTGCATGGTCTCGGCCGCGAACGCCTGCGGTCGCGCAGCGCCGAGCTCGCGGGAATTCTCGGCATGGAGGACTTCATGGAGCGCCGCGCCAAGGGCTTTTCGCAGGGACAGCGCATCAAGGTGGCCCTGGCCCGGGCATTGGTTCACGACCCCGGCAATATCGTGCTCGACGAGCCGACCAACGGGCTCGATGTGATGGCGATACGCAATCTGCGCGACCTGCTGCTCGGCTTGAAGGCCTTGGGCCGCTGCGTGCTGTTCTCCTCGCATGTCATGCAAGAGGTCGCCGTTCTCTGCGATCGGGTGGTGATCATCGGCCGGGGCCGGGTTCTGGCGGATGCGACCATGCAGTCGCTGCGCGAGCAGAGCGGCGCGGCTTCGCTGGAAGAGGCGTTTCTGCAAGTGCTGGGCGGCACCGAAGGGGTGAGCTGAATGCGCGCGCTCCGCATCGTTTTCGGCAAAGAATTTCTCGAAAACCTGCGCGACCGGCGCACGCTGGTCTCGGCATTGCTGTTTGGACCTCTGTTCGGTCCACTGCTGTTCGGCTTCATGGTGTCGCGCATGCTCAATCAAAGCGTCGTCGAATCAGACGAGGCGCTCAAGCTCACCATTTCGGGCAGCGAGCATGCGCCGGGACTCACGCGCTACTTGGAGGCGCAGGGCGTCAAGCTGACCATGGCGAAGCTGTCGGAGAACGAGGCGCGCGCCGCCGTCCGCGGCGGCGGTGCCAAAGTCGTGCTCATCATTCCGGACAGCTACGCCCCGCGGTTCCGCGCGGCAGCTCCGGCGCCCGTGTTGCTGGTGGCGGACAGCGCGGATTCGCAAACCCGCAAGAGTGCGGACCGCGCCAGGATGCTGCTCACGAGCTATGGCAGCAACATCGCGCAGCTGCGGCTGCAGATCCGGGGCGTGAATCCGCTGCTTGCGGTGCCGGTGGCGGTCAATGAAGTCGACGTGGCCACTCCGACCGGCCGAGCCGTCGTGGTGCTGGGCTTCATGACCTATTTCGTGCTGTTCGCGGTATTGATGGGGGGACTGTATCTCGCCATCGATTCCACCGCGGGCGAGCGGGAGCGCGGTTCCTTGGAGTCGCTGCTCTGCCTGCCGGTGGCGCGTGCAAGCCTGGTGGGCGGCAAGATCCTGGCGACCTGTGCCTACATGTGCATCTCGCTGGCCTTGAGCCTCACGGCCTTCGTGTGCGTGTTTCGTTTCGTGCCTCTGGAAAGATTGGGCATGAGCGCGAATTTGGGGGCCGGCACCGGGCTGATTTTGTTCGCGATCTGCCTGCCCTTCGTGCCTCTGGGGGCCGCCCTCATGACCTTCGTGGCCTCCTTCACCCGCAGCTACCGCGAGGCTCAGACCTACCTCACGGCGGTGCTGTTGATCCCGACTCTGCCCATCGCCTTTGCCGGCATTTACTCGCTCAAGACCCAGAGTTCCTTGATGTTCATCCCGTCCTTGAGCCAGCACCTGCTCATGACCAGCATGCTCAAGGACGAGCCCATCGGCGTGCTCGACGCGAGCGTCTCGGCGGCGTCATCGCTCCTGGTGGCGGCCGTGCTCATGGTATTGACGGCGCGGCACTGGCGGCGCGAGACCATGCTTGGATAGTGTTCCTGCACATCAGCAAAACACCGGCAGAGCATTTGGGGTCTTTACTGTATGGTCGTTTAGCAATGCAACCTGTATAACGTGACACTGAGTTAGGCATCGATCGGGGGAAGCTGGCATGACCGACTCGTCGCACGTGCACACGAATGTGGCCGCGCTTTTGATTATATTGACGCTATCCGCAGCCACCATGGTGTGGCTGTTCTGGCATTTTCCGCTGATCACGACGGTTGCCACCGTCGCCATCCTGGCGGGTCTCGGTGTCTGCGCTCGCCTGGCGCGGTTGACCGAGGCCGACATGGGTGATCAGATGACGGAACAGCTCTAGGACGCCACTCAAGAGCGTCGGAAAACAACGCCGATCTCCTCGGCGGCGGGCCGCATCGTCGCTATTTCCCTACACAAAAGCTGCCGAATATCTCGCCGAGCAAATCCTCGCTGGTGAATTCACCGGTGATCTCGCCCAAGGCACGCTGCGCGAGCCGCAAATCCTCCGCGAACAATTCGACTGCGCGGGAGGTGCTCAATATGTCGGCGGCGCGCTCGACGTGCTGCCGCGCACGGTGGAGCGCATCGAGATGCCGGCGCCGCGCGGCGAGCGCCCCGGACGCAGACTCCTGGTATCCCGCGCTCGCCTTGAGGTGGGTGCGCAGCAGATCAAGCCCGGCGCCGCTGCGGGCGCTCACGAAGATCCGCGCCGGGGTGGTGGAGCCGTCGAGCCGCGCCGGCGCGCCGTTGACATCGATTTTGTTGAACACCACCGTGACCGCGACGCCTGCCGGCAATTGCTGGAGCTGCGCCGCCCAGGATGCGACGCCGGGGGTCTGCGCGGCACCAGGGGTCTGCGCGGTACCGGGGACCTGCGCGGTGCCGAGGACCTGCGCGGTGCCGGCGTCCGCGGCGGTGGCGTCGACGATGTACAGCACGTGATCGGCGCGGGCGATTTCGTTTCTCGCGCGCCGCACGCCCTCGACCTCGACCACATCGACCGCGGCGCGCAGGCCGGCGGTATCGATCAAGTTCACCGGCAATCCGTCGAGATGCACCTGACAGCGCAGCACGTCGCGGGTGGTGCCCGGCACATCGGTCACGATGGCGACATCCTGTCCCGCGAGGCTGTTCAGGAGCGTGGATTTTCCGGCGTTGGGAAGGCCGGCGATCACCACGTTCAGGCCTTCGCGAAGCAGCGCGCCCTGGCGCGCCGCCGCCGTGATGGACTCGAAGCCTAAGAACACCGCCCCGAGGCGCAGGCGCAGCGCCTCCCCCGAAAGAAAATCAATTTCTTCATCGGGAAAATCGATGGCGGCCTCGACGTAGACCCGCAAGCCCGTGATGCTCGACTGCAATTCGGCGATGCGCGCGGAGAACTCGCCCTGCAGTGAGCGCACGGCCGCCCGGGCGGCGGCTGCGGTGCCCGCATCGATGAGATCGGCAATGGCTTCGGCCTGTGCGATGTCGACCTTGCCGTTCAAATAGGCGCGTTCGGTAAACTCGCCGGGCCGCGCCAGGCGGCAGCCGAGTTCGAGCAGGCGCTTCAGCACCAGGTCGATGACGAGCGTGCCGCCGTGGCCCTGGATTTCCAGGACGTGTTCGCCGGTATACGAGGCGGGTGCGGGAAAATACAGGGCGAGACCCTCGTCGAGCGCCGCGCCCTGCGCATCGAGAAAGCTCCCGAGCCGCGCCTGGCGCGGAGCGGGCAACCTGCCGAGAAGAGCGGTGGCAATCCGCGGCACCAGAGGACCCGAGACGCGGATGACGCCGACCGCGCCGCGACCTGGAGCGCTGGCGGCGGCGGCGATGGTGTCCGGCGAACTCATGGGGAGCTTAACTTCGCTGCTTGGCAGCCTCGATTTCGACCACTTGGTTGATGCGCCACTGCTGCAGGATGGTCAGCAGCGTATTGGTCAGCCAGTAAAGCACCAGGCCGCACGGGAACCAGGCCATCATGCCGGTCATGACCAGCGGCATGAATTGCATGATCTTCGCCTGCATGGGATCGGGCGGCGCCGGATTCAGCTTGAACTGTGCATACATCGCGGCGCCCATGAGCAGGGGCAGCACGAAGAAGGGGTCGCGCGAGGACAGATCATTGACCCAGAGCAGGAAGGGCGCCTGCCGCATCTCCACGCTCTCGAGCAGCACCCGGTAGAAGGAGATGAAAAACGGGATCTGCACCAACATGGGGAGACAGCCGGCCAGGGGATTGATCTTTTCCTTCTTGTACAGCTCCATCATGGCGCGGCCCAATTTCTCGCGGTCGTCCTTGAAGGATTCCTGAATCTGCTTCATGCGGGGAGCCACGGTGCGCATTTTGGCCATGGAACGGCCGCTGGCCTGGCTCAAGGGATAGAAAATCAATTTGATGAGCGCCGTGACGAGGATGATGGCCCAGCCCCAATTGCCGACGTGTCCGTGCACCCAGTTGAGCGCCACGAACAAGGGCTGCGCGAGCACCGTGAGGATGCCGAAGTCGACGGTGCGCTCCAGGCGCGGGCCGGTGGCGGCGAGCTGTGCCTGCAGCTTGGGTCCGACGAACAGCTTCTCGCGAAATTGCGCGGTGCCGCCCGCGGCGACATCCGTCATCGGGCCGGTGGCGCTCAGCAGGTATTCCTTGTCGCGAACCTGCAGCTGGTACTTATAGGGTTGATCGGCGGTGGGCACGATGGCCGACACGAATTGATGCTGGAGCGAGGCGAGCCAACCATTGGTGATGGTCTCGGAGAACTTGCTGTCGCCCTCGTTCTCGACATTCAGGTCATGGGATTTCGAGCCGTCGAAGACGGCCGGTCCCTTGAAGGAATAAGTCTCGACGTCGAAGTAGGAGCGCGAGGGGTGTTCCCAATGCCGGCGCAGCTGCGAGTACGGCGCCAGCTTGCGCGGCGCCGCGCTCTTGTTCTCAACATCGTAAATCAAGTCGATGGCATACAGACCGCGCGTGAACACGAAGGTCTTGGTCACGGTCAACCCTGCGCCGTCCGTCCACGTCAGGGGCACGCGCAGCTCTTTGGCGCTTGCGCCCAGCGCAAAGGATTTCTGAGCCGAGCTGAAGGCCGCCAGATGCGTCGGGGCGGCTTCGCCGGCAGCGCCGAAGAGCCCGGTCTGCAAGAGATACAACGACTCCGGCGGCGTGCGGCTCAAGAGCCTGACAGGAATATGCGGCGCATCCTTGCGCAGCGGATACTGCAACAGATCCGCTTGATCGAGTTCGCCGCCCTTTAAATTGATCTCGACATCGAGCACATCGGTGGTGACGTGCACGGACTGCGCCGCATCGGCATCCTGCGCGGCGGCGGCGCTGGCCGGAGCGGCGGGGCTGACCGGGGCGCCTGGGCCGGCCGGCGGCGCGGCGAAGGGATCCGCGGCGGTGCTGGTTGGCGCCGCGGGTGCCGTGGGTGGCGCCGCCGGAGTTTGGGTGGGCGGCGCGCTTGCCGCTTGCGGCACGGTGTCCCCGAAGGTGTCGGCGGCACCGGTCGTGCCGGTGGCCGATTGGCCGGCGGTAACGCGGCCCGCCGGATAGTCGTGCATCCAGGCTTCGTAGTTCAGGTACAGGGTGGCGGCGAGCGCGACCCAAAGGAGAATGCGGGTGTTAGGCATTGATCATTCTCTTGTCCGGCACAGGATCGTAGCCGCCCTCATTGAAGGGATGACAGCGCAGCACGCGGCGCAGGCTTAGGTAGGTCCCCCGCAAGGCTCCGTGGCGCTCGATCGCGGTGTGCGCATAGCAGGAACAGCTCGGATAGAAACGGCAGCGCGGCCCCAGCAACGGGGAGAGCAGCAGCTGGTAGCCGCGAATGATCCACATCAAGAGTTTGCTCAAGGTCAGCATTGTTTCGCGATCGACTTCCAGTGCTTGTCCAGGCTCGCGCGCAAATCGCCCGCGGTGGCTTGACGGGCCGCGTCTCGCGCGGAGACGGTGACATCGACCGGCGGCAGTGAGTGTTGGTTCAAACGAAAGGACTCTCGTGCGAGGCGTTTGATGCGATTGCGCGCGACTGCCGTGCCGAAGGTGCGTGTCGCAATGCTCAATCCCAAGCGCGGATAGGTTTCATGATTGGCCACGACCGACAAACTAAAAAATGCGTCGGCGAATTTTTTGCCGCGCCGCTTCACGTCGCGAAATTCAGCGGGCTGGTGCAATCGCTTGCGCGGCTCGAACGTCAGCCTCTTGATAGAATGGGGGATCGTTAGACAGTCTTCGAAAATATCAGGGGCAGAGGCGCTTGCGCCCCTTCGCGCGGCGGCGGGCCAGCAAGCGGCGCCCGCTCTTCGTGGCCATGCGGGCGCGAAAGCCGTGGGTACGGGCACGATGTAGATTACTGGGATTGAAAGTACGTTTCATAGCGCAACTCGAACAAAAACCACGGGCCAAATCAACGAATTGGGAGATTTACGAAAGGCGGCAAGGGTACTGAGCGAGCATGGATGTGTCAATAGACGCCCCATCAAGTTGGAGCTAGACTCCCTGCCCTTTCGTTTATTCTGCCCCGTTGTCCCAAGTTGTAGGAGAGCGCTCTTGCCGGAGTCGCTATGGAACCGCTGTCTGCGAGTGCTCGAGAGCGAACTCCCGGAGCAGCAGTTCAATACCTGGGTGCGGCCCCTGCAGGCGATTCAGCGCGACGGCGAGCTCAAACTTCTGGCGCCGAACCGCTATGTCATTGAATGGCTGGGCCAGAACTCGCTCTCACGGATCAAGGAGCTCATCCGGGCGTTCGCCGATGATCCACCCCCGGAACTGGTGCTGGACGTGGGCACGCGCGCCGGCGTCGAGGCCGCGGTCGCGGTGTTGGGCGGCGGCCAGCAGCCCTCCCCAAGCGCCGCGGCCAAGGCGCGCCGGGCGGCGCCCTCGGTGCTCGGCGCTCCGATCAATTTGGGGTTTACCTTCGACAGCTTCGTCGAGGGCAAGAGCAATCAGCTCGCCAAGGCGGCCGCGATCCAGGTGGCCGGAAATCCCGGGAAGGCCTACAACCCCTTGTTCATTTACGGTGGGGTCGGTTTGGGTAAAACGCACCTCATGCACGCCGTGGCCAACAAATTGAAGGAGCGCAATTCCGAGGCCCGGCTGGCGTACGTGCACAGCGAGCGGTTCGTGAGCGACATGGTCAAGTCCCTGCAGCACAACACCATCAACGACTTCAAGACGGCGTATCGCTCACTCGATGCGCTGATGATCGACGATATTCAGTTTTTTGCCGGGAAGGACCGCTCCCAAGAAGAATTCTTCCACACTTTCAATGCGCTGCTCGAGAGCCAGCAGCAGGTGATCCTGACCTGCGATCGGTATCCGAAGGAGGTCGACGGGCTGGAGGAGCGCCTGAAGTCGCGCTTCGGCTGGGGCTTGACCGTGGCGATCGAGCCGCCGGAGCTCGAAACCTGCGTCGCCATCCTGATGAGCAAGGCGGCGGCGGCGGTGGTCGATTTGCCTGAGGAAGTGGCGTTTTTCATTGCCAAACGCATCCGTTCGAATGTGCGAGAACTCGAAGGCGCGCTGCGCCGAGTGGTGGCAACGTCGGAATTCACCGGCCGGCCCATCACCCTGGAGCTGGTGAAAGAGGCGCTGCGCGACGTGCTGGCTTTGCAGGAGAAGCTGGTGACCGTCGAAAATATTCAAAAGACGGTGGCGGAATACTACAAAATCCGCATCGCGGAGTTGCTGTCCAAGCGGCGCAGCCGCTCAATCGCCCGGCCGCGCCAGGTGGCGATGGCACTGGCCAAGGAATTGACCAATCACAGCCTGCCGGAGATTGGAGACGCTTTTGGCGGGCGAGATCATACGACGGTGCTGCATGCGTGCCGGCGTGTGAAGGAGCTGCGAGAGACCGAGCGGCGCATCGGCGAGGACTATATGAACCTGTTGAGAACCCTGGCTGGATAGGATAGGAAAAGCTGTGGACGAGACTGTGGATAAAGATATCCACAGGTCGATGACAGTTTTCGGGCGGTCATTGTACAGTTGTACGGTGCGGTTATTGTGTTTGTAAAGTACTGATTATTATAGTGTTTGAGGAATTATACCGGAAAGCCGGCGGCTTCATAATCATAGTAATAATCTTTCTTAAGAATCTAAATCTAAGATTGGTAGACGGGTGTCCCCATGAAATTGACGGCTGAGCGCGAGAAGTTGTTGGCGCCATTACAGGCGGTAATCGGGGTGGTGGAACGGCGCCAGACCATGCCGGTGCTGGCAAATGTATTGCTTGGTGTACGCCAGGGGCAATTGTCGATTACCGCCACGGATCTGGAAGTCGAATTGGTGGCGTCCACCGAGGTGGCCGTTCAGGAGGCGGGCGACATCACCGTGCCCGGCCGTAAATTCCTGGATATTTTGCGTGCGCTGCCGGAGAAGCTGGCGGTGTCGCTGTCGGTGGAAGGGGAGAAAGTCGTCATCAAGGCGGGGCGCAGCCGCTTCAGCCTGTCGACCCTGCCGGCCGCTGAGTTTCCGGTGATCGAGGACATCAATTCGCAGCAAACCGTGCAGGTGCCCCGCAAAGAATTGCTGCGTTTGCTCGAGAAAACGCATTTCTCCATGGCGCAGCAAGACGTGCGCTACTACTTGAACGGCATGCTGCTGGAGATCGACGGATTGGTGCTGCGGGCGGTGGCAACCGACGGACACCGCCTGGCGCTGTGCGAAACCGCCTTGGCCGCCAAGGCCAAGACCTCGCAACAAGTCATCGTGCCGCGCAAGGGAGTCCTGGAATTGCAGCGCGTGCTCACGGAAGAGGGGGTCGCTGATCTAGCGATCGGAACCAATCATGTTCGTGCGCAGATCGGCGACGTTCGCTTCACTTCAAAGCTCATTGACGGCCGTTTCCCGGAATATTCCCGGGTCATTCCGGCCGCGCCGGCAGCCGCGATTCGGGCCGATCGGGACGCTTTGCGGCAGGCGTTGCAGCGCACCGCCATTCTCTCCAATGAGAAATATCGCGGCATTCGCGTCACCGTGAAAAAGAACGTGGTGACGGTCCAGGCGCACAATCCTGAGCAGGAGGAAGCCGAGGAAGAAATCGAGGTGAGCTATGACGGCGGTGACCTCGAGGTCGGGTTCAATGTGAATTATTTGCTGGATGCCCTGGCCGCCATCGACGGTCAGGAAGTGGAGCTCGGGCTGACCGACAGCAATAGCAGCTGCTTGATTCGCTCACCCGGGACCGCGTCGGCCCGCTATGTCGTCATGCCCATGAGGCTTTGAGTTCATGTCCATTCGCCGGGTGCAAGTAACGGATTTCCGCTGCTTGCAGTCGGCAGCGCTTGAGTTCGATCCGCGATTCACCCTGATCAGTGGGGCGAATGCCTCCGGCAAGACCAGCCTGTTGGAGGCCCTGTACGTTCTCGGGCGCGGAAGGTCCTTCCGGACGCGGCGTCTGGAGCACTTGATTCGGCGCGGCAGCGAGCGATTCATCGTCTTTGGCGAAGTCGACGCCTTCGGCCGTCGGGTGGCGCTGGGGGTGGAAGGATCGCCCGCGGGGGTTCGTGCGAAGCTCGGGGGCGCCAAGGCCACTTCTCTGGCTGAGCTCGCGCCATTCTTGCCGGTACAAATCATCGATCCGGAAATTCATCGACTCATCGAGGAGGGCCCCAGTCGGCGGCGGCGGTTCCTGGATTGGGGGGTGTTCCACGTGGAACCACAATTCGTGCAGGACTGGCAACGCTTCCAACAGGCACTGAAACAAAGGAATGCGGCCTTGAAATCCCGCCAGCCACGATCCGTGACGGCGGCGTGGGATGGCGACTTGGCGCGCTACGGTGAATCGTTGTCTGCGGCACGGTCCCGCTACGTCGAGCTGCTGGCGGAGCACGCGATGGTCATCACGCGCAATCTGCTGGGGATGGATCTGAGCATCAGCTACCGGACGGGCTGGAACCGCGAACTTAGCTTGGCCGAGGCCCTGCTGCAAAGCTGGACCCACGACTTGGAGAGCGCCGCCACCCAAGTGGGTCCGCATCGCGCCGAACTCCAAATTCGGCTTAATGACGAGGCAGTCAAGGATCGAATCTCGCGGGGACAGCAGAAGTTGTTGGCGGCGGCGCTACTCATGGCCCAGGTGAAATTGTTCCCTCAGGATTCGCCGGTGCGGCCCAGCCTGCTGCTGGATGATCCTGCCGCGGAATTGGATAACGAGCGGCTGACCGGTTTGATCGCGGAGGTGTCCTCTCAGTCCGTGCAGCTCATCGTGACCACCCTGCATCCTGAGTTCTCGGAGTTTGGTGCGCCCGGATTGCAGTATCAAATCGCCGCCGGAACCGTCCAGCGGGTGTAATCCTGAGGTTCCACGTGGAACGCCGCCGCGGGCCGCCGCCGTGCTTTGCAACCGGATGATTTAATAGACATTTCTCGGGTCCGCGGATTCGTTAAAAGCACCAAATGCTGTTAGAATGGTGGGTCTCCAAACAGGATGCATCATGGCCGATAGCGACGTCTACGATTCCAGTAAAATCAAGGTGTTACGAGGTCTGGACGCCGTTCGCAAGCGGCCCGGCATGTATATCGGTGACACCGATGACGGCAGCGGCCTGCATCACATGGTGTTCGAGGCGGTGGATAACGCCATCGACGAGGCGCTTGCCGGGCATTGTGATCGCGTGGTGGTCACCATTCACGCCGATGAATCGGTGACGGTATCGGATAACGGCCGTGGAATTCCTGTGGATATCCATGCCGAAGAGGGCATCTCCGCCGCGGAAGTCATCATGACGGTGCTGCATTCCGGCGGCAAATTCGACGACAGCTCCTACAAGGTTTCCGGCGGCTTGCACGGCGTCGGTATCTCCGTGGTCAATGCGCTGTCGGAATATTTGGAATTGCTCATTCGTCGCGACGGCAAGCTGCATCGTCAGGAATATCGGCTGGGCGAGCCGGTGGCCCCGCTCGCCGCCATCGGCGACACCGATGAGAAAGGCACGACGCTGCGCTTCAAGCCGAGTTCGCAAATTTTCACTCACATCACATTCAACTACGACACGCTCGCGAAGCGCCTGCGCGAACTGTCCTTCCTCAATTCCGGCGTGCGCATCGAGCTCATCGACGAGCGCGACGAGAAGAGCGAAGTGTTTCAGCACGAAGGCGGCCTGAAGGCCTTCGTCACTCATCTGAACCGCAGCAAGACGCCGATACACCCCACCGTGCTGTGGTTCCAAACCCGCGACGGCAACACGCAAGTGGAAGTCGCCATGCAGTGGAACGATTCGTATCAGGAAAGCATGTATTGCTATACGAACAACATTCCGCAAAAGGACGGCGGTACGCATCTCGCGGGTTACCGCGCGGCATTGACGCGCACACTCAATAACTACATCGAGAAAGAACTCGCCGCCAAGAAGGAAAAAATCCAGACCACGGGCGATGACTCGCGCGAGGGCCTGACCGCGATTTTGTCGGTGAAGCTGCCGGACCCGAAATTCTCCTCGCAGACCAAGGACAAATTGGTGTCCTCGGAAGTCAAAGGAGTGGTCGAGTCCGCGGTGGCGGGACGCTTGGAGGAATTCCTGCTGGAGCATCCACAAGAAGCGCGCGCCATCGTCAATAAAATCCTCGAGGCCGCTTATGCGCGCGAGGCGGCGCGCAAGGCGCGCGAAATGACGCGGCGTAAGGGTGCGCTGGATATTGCCGGCCTGCCCGGCAAGCTGGCCGACTGCCAGGAGAAGGATCCCGCGCTCTCGGAGATGTTCCTGGTGGAAGGCGATTCCGCCGGCGGTTCGGCCAAGCAAGGCCGCGACCGGCGCACCCAAGCCATCCTGCCGCTCAAAGGCAAGATCTTGAACGTCGAGAAAGCGCGCTTCGACAAGATGCTGGCGTCCGCCGAAGTCGGCACGCTCATCACGGCCTTGGGCACCGGCATCGGGCGCGATGATTTCAACATCGATAAGCTGCGGTATCACCGCATCATTTTAATGAGCGATGCTGACGTCGATGGGAGCCATATCCGCACGCTGTTGCTGACGTTCTTCTATCGCCAGATGCCTGTGCTCATCGAGCGCGGTCATGTCTACATCGCGCAACCGCCGCTGTATAAGGTAAAGAAGGGCAAGCAAGAGACTTACGTCAAGGATGATCTGGAGTTGAATGCCTTGTTGCTCAGCACCGCCATCGATGGGGCGGCGCTGCATGTCAACGCGGAGGCACCGCCCTTGTCGGGGTTGGGTCTCGAGTCCTTGGCGAGAAAATATGTCGAGGTGCAGGCCATCGTGCGTCGCTGGGCTCGGCGCTATGACGAGCGCTTCCTCGAGCAGCTGCTCTACGTGCCCGCCCTGAGGACGGAATCGTTCGACCGCATCGATACGCTGCGGGATTGGTGCCGCAATCTGGAGCAGCGGCTCAACGCCCTCGACGATGTATCGCGGCGCTATCGCGTCACGGTGGAGACCATGGCCGCCGGCGGCCATCGCGTCCATCTGCAGCGTTTGGAACATGGCCTGACCTCGGAGAAGCACATCCCCCGCGAATTCTTCGCCTCCGCGGAATACTTGCGGATCGCGGAGCTTGCCGGCACGTTGAGCGACCTGATCGGGCCGGGCGCCTTCATCCAGCGCGGCGACGAGCGCCAGGACGTGGCCAGTTTCAAGCTCGCCATGACGTGGTTGTTCGAACAGGCCAAGAAAGGCCAAACCATTCAGCGCTACAAGGGTCTGGGCGAAATGAACGCCGATCAATTGTGGGAGACGACCATCAATCCGGAAACCCGGCGGCTCCTGCAAGTGCGCATCGAGGATGTGGTGGCCGCGGACGATATATTCACGACGCTCATGGGCGATGCGGTGGAGCCGCGCCGCGAATTCATCGAGAAGAACGCGCTGCAGGTGTCGAATCTGGATGTGTAGGCGCGAATCGCGCCGGCCGCTATTGCTGCGGCGAGATTCCCGGCAGGCGCGCGAGCTGGCCCGATTTCCGCAAAGCTGCCTGCGGACCGACCGGCTTTCCTGCCACCGCCAGTGGGACGCCATATGAATCGGCATCAACGATGACGATGGGCATACGGTGTCTTTCGGAGCGGCCAAGGGGTAATGAGTCGGGTATTATCGTGCACTACTCGCCGCCTCGGCAGGGGTGTTCACGTTGCCTGATCTCGACGATGCAGATTCTCATCCCCCGCGCCCGACAGTCTTTCTCAGCTATGCGTCCGAGGATCGCGAGGCCGCGCGACTGTTGAAGGAGGCGATCCCCGCCTTCGGGCTCGAAGTCTGGCACGACGAAAGCGAATTGGGCGGCGGGGAGGCGTGGGATCAAAAGATCCGGCGTCAGATCCGTGAATGCGATTATTTCATGCCGCTCGTGTCCGCTCAAACCGAGGCCCGGCACGAAGGATACTTCCGTCGGGAGTGGCGGCTTGCGGTCGAGAGGACTCTCGACATGGCCGACGATCATCTGTTCCTCCTGCCCATCGTCATCGATGACACCGATCAGGCGGTGGCGCGGGTGCCCGAAAAATTTCTCTCCGTGCAGTGGCTCAAGGTTCCGGGAGGGCGGCCGACGCGCGCCTTGGAGTCGCTCTGCCGCCGAGTGGCCTCCTCCAATATCAACGAACCTCTACCTGCGCGGGCAGCGTCGAGCCGGCCGGCCAAGGCCAAGCGCGCCGGAGCGCCACTTCAAAGTCCGGAATTCCCCCGCGAGGAGCCCGGACAAAGAATCCGGTTTTGGGTCGAGGTGGTCGCATGGGCATGCCGCTCCGTGTGGGTGCTTTTCCAGCGGCTGCCCCGCTGGGTGAGGATCATTGCGTACTCGTGGCTCGCCATGGTCCTCGTCACTCGCTGCGAATCCTGGACACATCAACGCTCGTCGGATGTCGCGCCCGCAAAAGTCGAGAAGCTCAAAGCGATTTCTGAGAAATACCAGGGCAGCCTGAACAAGAACGACCTCGTCAAGCTCGGTACGGAAATCGCCAAGAATTTGTCCGACGATTCCGAGAGCGCGGCGGGCGGCAGCCCGCTGTTGGCCATTCCCTTTACGGCGCCCGCCGGCAATGCCGCGGCGGAGAAGCTCGCGGACTCCGTGTTCGCCATGACGTATGGAATGGTCTCCAAATCGCATCAGGGGCAGGTGGGCTTGACCACGGACCCGCTGCCCTCCCGCGATTTGGGCGCGGCGCTGGAGCGCGGAAGGGCGAATCATTCGACTTACGTGCTGTGCGGGACGGTGGATGCCGCCGGCAGTGCCCAGGCACTTACGATCAAGATTGCGACGATCGCGGACGGTTCGGTGATCTGGTCAAAATCCTATCCCGCCGCGGGGGCCGATCCGGCGAAGATCGCTGCGGAGGTCGTGGCTAAATTACCGGCTTTGGCGCCGAGGTAAGGTGCCGAGTCATGTTGGTTCCACAAACCGTAGACGCATACATTGCAGCATCGCCGCTTAAGGTACGTCCCATCTTGGAGGCGATACGGACTACAGTGCGCAAGGCCGCACCCGGCTCCGAGGAGCGAATCAGCTATCGCATGCCGGCGTTCTTTCTGGGTGGAGTGCTCGTCTACTTTGCAGCGTTCAAGAATCACATTGGCCTTTATCCCCCGGTGCGTGACAAGGCAATAAAGCCACTGGTCGCCCGATACGCGGGCCCGAAAGGCAATTTGCAGTTTCCGCTGTCCGAGCCCATTCCGCTCGCGCTCATCGGCAAGATCGTCAAGGCCCGCATCAGGGAGCTGCGCAGGGCAGGGAAGATCACGGACAAACCTCAGAGGTCGAGGCAGGCACGGCCGAAATGAACGGGCAAGACTTACTGCGCTTCAGTGAGAGGTTCGTATGAGTTTGGGAACATTTCTGATGGATCCGCTGCGAAGGAAGACCTCGTTATCCAGAGTTTGTTGGCTGTATGGCGTAGTCGGTTCGGTTCTGTACGCCGTCATCGAGTTGTTTCTGGATTCGGGCAATGAAGTAGCCATGCGGGTCTACCTGGTTGGGGGTCTCGTTTTGAGCTTGTATCTCACGGTCGCCACTTACCAGTGCGCGATGAATTGTCGATGGGCGTTCTTGGGTCGACTGGTGCGAGTCTCGGCGCTCATTTCGTTGCTGCTGTTGCCGGTGATTGCGTATCTTGAGTTTGCCGGAGTTGTGACGCTCACTCTGCCGACGCAGGGCGGGGAGCTATGAGGTTGGCGCGGGCTTAGACTCTGTAATCTGAGAAAAAACAAGGGGAGAGCCGACGTGACTCTATCGTTGCGCAGGGGAAATCCGTCCGATGCAGCCGTTCTTGGCGACATTTGCTACCGAGCGTTCAAGGTGGTGGCTGAGGCGCACAATTTCGTGCCTGACATTCCGACTCCCGAGGTCGCGGCGAGCGTGATTGCGGCGCTGATCGGCGACCCAGGGTTTTTCGACACAGTAGCCGAGATTGATGGAAAAATCGTCGGCAGCAACTTTCTCGACGAGCGCAATCCAATCAGCGGATTGGGGCCGATCACGGTGGATCCGGCGCTACAGAATGACGGCGCCGGGCGTGCGCTCATGGATGAGGTCATGCGGCGATCGGAGCAGCGTGGCTTCGCGGGGATCCGCTTGGTCCAGGCCGGATACCATTGTCGGTCCCTTGCCCTGTATCTCAAACTGGGATTCGAAGCGCGCGAGCATTTGGTTTGTCTTCAGGGGCCCGCGGTTGGAAAGGGGTTACCAGGCTATGGCGTACGCGTTGCATCCAAGGACGATACTGCCGCCTGCAATCGACTGTGCTTTCGAGTGCACGGGCATGACCGAGGAGGTGAACTCGCGAGCGCGGTAGCGAGGGGCGAAGCCCGCGTCGTGATGCGTGCGGAGCGCGTCACGGGGTACGCCACCCAGGTGGCATTTTTTGGCCATGCGGTGGGCGAAACCAATGATGACCTCAAGGCCCTTATCGGCGCCGTGCCGTCATTCCCAGGTCCCGGCTTTTTAGTCCCGACGCGCAACGGTGAATTGCTACGGTGGTGTCTCGCAGCGGGGCTGCGCATCACGCAGGCGATGACTCTCATGACGCTTGGGCTTTACAACGAGCCGGATGGCGTGTGGCTGCCGTCGGTGTTGTACTGAGCCCGGGTCTCGGCAACTCACCTGTTTAGTTAGGCATCATTGAGGGGGCCCGCATGAACTATGCGTAAGACTAGGACGCTAAAGGTTGTTGCCGGCATCGCTGCGTCGTTCGCTGGTCTCGTTGGCACGACTATCTTACTTTTGGCAGCGAAAATAATCAGCGTAGAGATGGCAATGCTAATGCTTGTTGCGTTGTTGGCGATCCTTGTCGGATTCGGAGTCCTATTTGCTGTCTATCGCCTAATGGATAAGCTGCAATGAGCGCTCCGTCCGTTAGCGCGCTCGTCTTTCGAACCACTTTTTTGCGCTGGGTCGGCGATGCGGACAGCCAGGCCAACAACAAGGACGGCGTTTGCCCGCCTGAAGATCCTCGATCGCGCGTTGGATTCGGCTACTGCGCGTTGTTGCTTGTTTGGCCGACATGACCCAACAAATCCATTCGTTCCGCGCCAACGGCGTCAGATCCTTCCACGCCGCCTGCGTCTTCGCTTCCGAGCTGAGCGCCATGCGCAAGTCCGTCGGAGTTTTGTGCACGGGACCGGGCTTGCCGGTTTTGCTCTCGTTCATCGTTTCATCCTAACCGTACCGGGAACATAACTCAGTGAGCAAATCCGGGTCGACTCGGGCGGGCAATTTGGTTTTCCCCTGCAAGCCCGACGGCTACCGTCTAGGCGCATACCGCATCGCCACCACCCCCGAGCCGAACTCCAACCGGCTCACGAGCTTCAAGTCGATGCGCTTCGAGAGCCCCGCGAACAACGTCGGCCCGTGACCCGCCAGTCTAGGCTGTACCAAGAATTCGTATTCGTCGATCAATCCCAGCTCCGCCAACTCCAGCGGGAGCTTCACGCCTCCCACCAACAGCCCCTTACCCGATTCCCGCTTGAGCTGCTGAACGGCCTTCCCCAGATCCCCGCGCACGAGCTCCGCGTTCCAATCGACCCGGTTCAAGGTGCGCGACACGACGTACTTCTTTGCCGCGTCGATCCTTCGAGCGAAGGGCTCCATCCAATCAGGCCTCGGTCCCGCCCCCGCCGGCGGCCGAAACGCTGCCTCCATCATTTCGTAAGTCACCCGGCCAAACAGGAGGGCATCGGCCTGGGCGAGGTTCTCAGCCGCATGACGATGCAATTCTTCGTCCGCGACTATGGCACCATGATCGCAGCACCCGTCCAATGTGACGTTGATGGAATACCGAAGGGGTCGCATTGGGCCAGCGTATCAGCGCGTCGGAGAAGGCTGCAATGGATTCCAGTACATTGAACCAATTTGCAATTCGTGCAGGGCTTCATGACGGCCTTTCCAGATCTCGTGGTCAAGATGGATCGTCTTGTTGTGACCGGCGCCAAAACCGAGTATCACTGGACGTTGACGGGAACGAATACGGGACCGGAGGGCACGGGCAGTGTTGTCCGGGTCAGCGGTTTTGAGGAGTGGCAATTCGGGCTCCACGGTCTGATAGCCGAGTCATCTGGCCATTTCGACGCAGCCGACTACCAGCGTCAATTGAAAGCGATGTTGTGAGAGAAAATGCCCATGTCTCGCATTGAAGATAAACTGCGGGCCCTCGGGCTAGCGCTACCACCGCCGACACAACCGCCGCCGGGCGTCATTCTTCCCTTTCAGTTTGTACGAGTCGTGGGACGCAGAGCGCTCATCTCAGGCCACGGACCGCAAAGTGCTGATGGTCCATTTGCTTTGCCGCTGGGAAAGCTTGGTCGCGAGTTGACGGTGGAGCAAGGCTACACCGCCGCACGATTGACCGGCCTATCTATCCTTGGAAGCCTGCATCGCACGCTGGGCAACCTCGATCGCATTGCCGCATGGTCTCGCGTATTTGGAATGGTCAACTCAGCTCCGGGGTTCAACCAACAGCCGAGCGTGATAAACGGATTTTCCGATCTCATATTGGAGCTGTTCGGACCCGTGGTTGGCGCGCACTGCCGTAGTGCCGTGGGTCTTGCGGAGCTTCCCTTCAACATACCGGTCGAAATCGAAGGCGAAGTTGAACTCGTCGCCGATGATCCAGCGGCTTCGGTACCGAACCGATGAGTGGGTGTTTGAGTTGACGCCGTGCCGCAGATTGCAGCATCTCCAGCAATTATCGGGTAGCAACCCGCCTTTCATAGTTTTGGTATATGAATTCTGCTGATCATCAAAGAGCCTGACAGGGCAAATAACAGGGTCAACGGGTGAAATACGTGTCCGGAAAGGGTGAGCGCGCCAAGCCAGAGGTGCTCGGCGCTCGCGCCAATGAAGGTTGCAAAAACGAGGACGCAAACCAGCAAGAAGGACGTGGGTATGGGCGTGCCTTCAAAATATTTCACCTTTCCGGTTCCTTCGGAGAGCGCTTCCGCGGTGATGTTGTAACGCGCGAGGCGCGAGACTCCACAGGCGACAAAGTAAACGAGGACGATGCGATCATATAAGCCTTGCATGCCTAAAGCGTAGCCAATCACCGCCGGAGCCACTCCAAATGAAATCATGTCAGCGAGCGAATCGAGCTCGCGGCCCATGGCCGATGCTGTCTGGCGCCATCTGGCGATGCGTCCATCGAGTACATCGAATACCAGGGCTAAGAAGATGAGCGCGGAAGCAAAATAGATATGCGAGTCGGCTTCAGTTTGAACGTAAGTGATGGTCGAGAACACGGACGCCGTCCCGCAAATGGCGTTGCCAAGGGTAAACCAGTCCGCCAAGTGGAACTCGCGAATCATTGCGAATGGCTTCCGTGGCGGGTTGGTATTCACCGGGGCCATCTTGTCACAGATTGAGGCTGGGCTGGGCCGGCTCGTAGGCTGTAGGAATTCAAGGGTCTCGGTTCGAGTCCGCCGCTGTTGGTGGAACGTTATTCGGGCACGGTCGGCACCGGCGCGTCGGGTTGGGATGCCCGGGCGGAGCGGAGCATGGCGATGGCCGCATACGCGATGACGACCGTGACGACCCAGCGCATCAGCGTGAGGTGATCGCCGAGCATCCTAACGAGCGGAAAAGCGGCGATCGTGCCGACGATTCCGCCGAGGGTGAGCCCGACCGCGACCGCGGGCGCAAAGCGGCCGGAGCGCAGGAAGCCGAGACTCGCCACCGGGATCAACACGCCGTCGCTGGCGATCATGATCGGGTAGGCGGCGATGGGGTGCATTCCGAGGAATGCGAGAAGCGCCATCGATGGCGCATAGTTGCCGATGCCGACGCACATAAGCGCGCCGAGGAAGAAATTTGCCACGACTGCCAAGGCGAACCGCCAGCCCGCGAGCCCCATCGCCGAACCGGTCGGCGGGATGATGCCGAGGTTAGTCATCGTGAAGAAGCCGGCAGCGAGCAGCAAAGCCACGCCCATGAACACCTGGATCACGCGCCGACGCATTCGGCTAACGATTCCGGCGCCGACCCAGGCGCCCGCTCCGGCGCTGATGACCATCGCCATCAGGAGCATGGGCTCGACCTGGACCGTCGTGATGAAGAGCACCGAGCTGAAGAGGATCCCCACGGCATTGCCGACGTTCAGAGTCCCCGGAATCAGTTCGTCCGGCGGGTATCTGCGCAGTTTGAACAACGCCGTGATCTGCGCGTAATTGCCGATGCCGAGCGTGTCGAGGAAGCTCGTCACGCCGCCGATCACGACATCGCCACCGGTCGGGCGGACCGGCCAGCGGTGTTTGCGCGTCGCGACGACCCAGGCGACGACAACGGCGACCTCGACGGCCGCGAGGCAGGCATAGACGATCACCAGCGCCGCCGACATGGTTCCCTCCGCGGCCGATAACACCGTCGGCCCGTTCTTTAGTCTAGCCGATTCCTGCTGGTCGCTCTCAGGAACCGGATGGCGCCATTGGGTGCCAGCGTACAGACCGAGCTGCCGACCAGGCAATGCTCGAGATTCTCAACTCAAATCGATTCGCAGCGATATTGCTGCTCAGCGTTTCTGTGGTCGGTGCTACCGCGTGCAAACCCTCCGGGACGCTTGATGCGACACCCTGAGAAATCAGATTACCCGGTCAGCCTGCCGTTTAACGTAATGCATGCAGTCTGTGAACATGGTCACATAATTCCAATCACGGCTGCGACCGACGTCACAAAGCTGGTTTTGTCACAGCACTTCTGGTAAACAGGGCGAAATGCGTGTTCTTGGACTGGGGAAGACCATGAAGGGGAAAATTATTGGATTGCTCGCGGCGGGTATGCTCGGGCCAATTGCCGCAAGCGCAACGCCTAGCTATGCGCCCGTTGATTTTCTAGGAACGCTTGATGTCACCTGCGTTGGGTACGGGTCAAATTGCGGAACCGGCGGAGTCGTCCCCCTCTTTGGTTCGCTGTCTTCGAGCGGGATGGTGGATATTGGCATCGCCGCGAACCCGACTTTATTCGCAGGCACCCTATCGGGTGGTAATACGTTCTCGGGTGTCGCTAAGAGCCTCGACGGCGACGTGTACGACTGGACGTTCACTCGCACGATTGCGCCCGCCACGAGTTCAATCCTCGGGGACTGGTCTGGGACCGGCACCCCGGTGGTGATTGGCAGCGGCAATGGTGCTGTCGAGTTGGCTGACGTGATGATTACAAGCGCCATCAAGGCCCCCGAAATCGATCCCACCTCGGCCGCGAGTGGTTTGACGCTGCTCGTTGGCGGACTGGCCGTGCTGCGCGGTCGCAAGCAGCAACGCATCGCCGCTTAAGCTCGCGTCTGCTTTGCGTCGAGAAACCCGGCCTCTCACGCCGGGTTTTTCATAGGTTCCGATGTTCCAATTGTCCCACCCTCTCAAGTGATGAGGTTTCCGGGGGAGTCAATTCGTTGTCGCTATTTGATCGGGGCTGGAACCTTGGCATTCATTAATGCGTTGTACTGCCTCTCATACTTGGTCACCCCGGCGGCGGCATCCGCCACAGTGACCAGGTCCGCCTTTATCCGCTCGTTGCGTAACGCTTGTCTGGCAACAACTGCCGCCGCTTCGCCTTCTAACGGGTATCGCGCCTTGTGGGCGCTTATGTAGGTTGCCTTGTTACCGGAGCGAGTAAACAACACTTCTGCATCGCCGCGGCTCTGAAGAGTCTCATTGATTTCGTCCGGAATGTCATCAGATCCAACCATGACGACCGAGCGGCTGTGAGGTACTCCAAATAGAGCAAGCCGGCCGTCTATTTCGTCGAGCGATTTGGCGGCCTTATTAGCGTCGATGAAAACTTGCGAGTTGGCGCCTACCTCGAGCGAAATCTGCTCCAAGATAAACAACTGCCGCTCCGCAAAGCGCGCGGGATTGTCCTTAATATACTTCGCGATGTCGACTTCTAGCAGAGGTTTGTCGGCGATCATTGTCGCGATCACTGCACTTGCCAATACTTGCTCCTGGGCACGATTGATGTTCATGACCAAGCTCGGTTTCTGATCTAGGTGTAAGCGCCGTGCATTCTGAGCCAGATATTTGCGCAACACCAGATCGCCCAAGACACGTTTCATGGCTGCCGGATCAGTTTGACGGTCCACCGGAATGTTCGATAAATGCAGTTCGTTCTCGAATTCTGACTTTGATACAACATCTTCCCCTATGTGGGCGACGATCTGATCCGCCGGCACCGCCCCTTTATTTGCGGTCTTGGTGCATGACGAAAATAGAATTGCCGACATTCCTACCACCACTGAGACCGCGAATCGCATAGGGTTCTCCAAAATTCTGTCAGTGACACTATTAGATGGAAGCGAAACTAATGGCTGATTTTTCTCCCTGACCCGAATATTTCGAAGACTCGCCTGACAGCTCGTAGATGACCTTAAGCGTCCAGCCTCCCCGTTTGAGGTCACCCTTGCGCTTTGTCGTGGTCGTTCGACGATGCGATCGGTGACGCGGGATGTCAATTCCGACAGCAAATGCTCTTCGCGCGACGTGAGGCGAACCGCGGTCGGTCAGGGTGTCAAATTCGCGGCATGTAAGCGGCCGTTCGCGCCTTGCGGTAAGCTGGCGCGGATTTTCTGCTGCACCAAGGCGGTCACTTAAAACAGCGTTTATACGTTGGAGCAACCTTCGGATTCGAGTGCACAAACGCTACGGACGGGTCGAGCATGAAATATTCCTTGGTTCCGGTGCTGTTGACAATGAGTGTGACAGCGAGCGCAATCGATCACGACGACATACCCATCAACTCCGGCAGTGAATTGCGCGACTGGTGCAAATCGCAGTCGGAAGCTGTCTTTATCGGGAGAGGAATTACGCCATTCAATTGGAGTGCGTCATATTCAGATCAAGGTAACGCGCTTCAAGTCAAAGGCAAGTGGCGCGTGAATGGATCGGACGTTTCCGTGGAGTGCAGAGTCGCTAGGGGCGCGGAGTCGAGGTATGCGTCTATGTCAATTCAGGAACCCCAGTAAACTTTTAGATCACACGAAGTGATCAATTTTTCGTTCTATATTGCACTCTGAGAGAATGCCGTCTATCCGCATACCTGACGGTCGTGATCGACCGCACAGGAGAGTCCTGCATTTGACATAGCGTGCTGCAGCCTGCGATACGCGACGCGCTTTTGGAAGTGCGGCGTTGCCACGAATTGAACCGGGCAGGACCATCGTTCATCCGGAGACGCGGCGTTGTAGCGGTTAACTCCAATCGCCGACGAACACGGGGGCAAGGAAATGGAGGTGACCGTATGAAGTCCATGCTGTTCATTCTGTTGGCTCAGCTGCACGCGGGCGGGAGTCAGACCGTGGCCGCGTATCCGAGCCTGGAGCAGTGCAGGGATGCGCTCAAGGTGGCAGCCGCGAACGTCGCGGCGGATTACACCTGCGAGGCGACGCCAGTGGAGGGGACCTGGTCGCGAAAGGATTCGCGCTACATCATGGTACGCGAATGAGTCGCGCTTCATTTAGACATTACGCAGGCCCACCATAGAGGCCGCTGCCGCGAATCACCTCTTTTTTGTCATTGAAGATCAGCAATTCAATGACGCGCCGGCGGCCGATGCTGCGGTAGAGAATTCCTATCGAGCTGACTCCGACGTGCACGTCAATGAGTTCAAATTGAATGGGCGGCACCGCGGCGAGTCCTTTGGCCCAGTACTCCCGGATTGCCGCCTTCCCTCGAAGCACGCCGCCGGGGTCTATGTTGCGCTCGACGATGAGGGGCGAGGACATTTCGAAGTCCTGGACGTAGTGCGATAGGATTCGGTCCAGATCGTGCGAGTTCCAGGCGTCGATCCATTCTTTGGCGAATTCGTTTGCCCAGGCTTGGTCGATCATGAGGCTTGCTCAGTTAGGGCGGGTGGATTCGAATTGCATCAGTCGGGCGGGTTGTACTGTCTCAGAAACTCGACCGTGGCCTGCAGCATCTGCATTCGAGTCGCGCTCCGGGAGAGATAATGATCCTCCTTGTCCAGGGTGATCAATTGCACCGGCCGGCCGGTGTGTCTCAACGCCTTGGCAATGTCGGCGCTCTGATCATAGGGCACGGTGGCGTCGTCGCGCCCGTGGATCAGCAGCAGCGGCGCCGTGACTTGATCGGCATGGCGCAGCGGAGAGATCGCGTCGAGCCGCTTGTCCCCCGGATCGTCCACGCCCAGAAATCGCTCCCAGTAACGCAGTCCGACGTTGTCGCCGTACGCCTCCTTGCGCTTGACCCAGCGAATGAAGTCGGCGGGATCCGATATGCCGGCAACGGAAACCGCGCAGCGATAGACATCCGACTGGAGGGCCACCCCCGCAAGCGCCGCATAGCCTCCGTAGCTCGCCCCCACAATGCACGCGCGCTTCGGATCGGCGATCCCCTGCGCAGCGAGATAGCGCAATCCGTCGGAGAGGTCGGTCTGCATCTTTCGACCCCACTCGCCATAGCCCGATTTGACCCATTTCTGACTAAGATCCGAGCCGCGGTAATTTGGTTGCAATACCGCGTACCCTTGAGCCGCGAGGGCCTGCGCCCACCAGTCGAACCCAAGGCTATCGCGCGCCTGTGGACCGCCGTGCGGAAGTACGACGATCGGCAGATTTTTAGCGGGCCGCTCCGGCGGCAATGTGAGATAGGCGGGGATTTCGATCCCGTCTGCCGCGGCGTACTTGATAGGCCGTACTTCGGCTATCTGCACCACGCCCTCGTAGATCTTGCCGATTCGCTGGGTCAAGTGCTCTTTGACATCGGCCAAATAATACGCATAGCCGGATTTGGATCCCATGACCCGGACGATGATCTTGGTGAGATCGGCCGACACCGATACGAACTCGACACGCTGATAGCCGAAAGCCCGCACGATCCAGTCCCAGCCTTCCTGCAGCCCAGGATCCGCAAAGTGATATCGCGTATCGTCGCCGACGTAGGCCGTACCGATGATTCTCCTGCTGCCATTCTTGATTACTAGATCGTTCAGGGCCTCGTTTTCGCTGATCGCCGGACCCCACGTGCCATCCTTGATCAATAGTGGCTTCCAGGAGATCCCATCGGTCTCGGTCAAAGCAACGACAACCGCGTCTCCTGCGGCGCTCAGTCCGAGAATTTCCGGCGCATCGATCGGCGCAATGCCGGACGCCGTTTGCTGCGAGCGGCCGTCGCGGAACAGCCGAATCGCCCATCGGTGTTCCCTTTCCATGTAGTCCTGTTCAGCGACAATTTCTCCGGAGTCGTCGACCACCCACTCGTGGGTCTCGTCATGGCCTTGCTTGATCAGAGTTTCGATATTGGTGTTCAAGTTGATGCGAAACAGCGCCGATACGGTCGTGTCGGCGACGTACATGCCATGGACAAAAAGCAGGGTCTCGCCGCCTCTGCGCTGCACGACCGGCGGCCCGTAAACAGCGTTCATCGTTGTCGCCTCACCCTGAACATGATCGAGTAGGCCACTCAATTTCTGGGTTTTGAGATTGTAGACCGACATCCGATGCCATTCCGTTCGCTCTCCGGAGAGCCCCCTGGGCATCGATGAGGAAGCCGTCGTCAGCAGCAAATGAGTGTCGTCCGCCCATTCGATCGCCCGCAACTTTGCGTCGCCCAGTCGCAGTCCGCCAACGAGTTTCTCGTCGTTGATATCGACGATAGCCAGCAAGCGCCAGTCCTGCGTCGTTCTCACAAACGCGATCTTAGTGCCATCCGGCGATAGCGCGGCTTCCTCGATTGACGGGAGACGACCATAGACGTCGATCGGGATTGTCGCGGCTGCAACCTGGGTTGCGAACGCAATGATCAAAACGAGTCCTAAGCGATTGAACATCCTGTCTCCGGGGTCGTAATCGTCCTACGTTCGCAGATAACTGGCTCCGTTGACGTCGATGACGCTCCCGGTCATGGCGGGTGGTGCATCCAGCGCGCAATAGACGGTGGCGTTCGCAATCTCGTCGGTTCGGTTCACGCGTCCGAGGGGGTGCTGCGCCAGGATATCAGGACCGTTCGGGCCGGTAAGGTGACTTGCCGCCATCTCAGTCCCAACCCAGCCGGGCGCCAGGCAATACACGTAGATCGCGCGGGAGCCAAGAGCTTTGGCGAGCGACTGTGACAGTGCGTTGAGGCCGGCCTTGCTCGCCCCATAGGCGGGGCAGTCAGGTTCGCCGCGAAAGGCGCCACGCGAGGAGATATTGACGATCCGACCCCGTCCGAACTCGGCGTCTACCGGCGCGGCGCGGCTCGCCATGCTCTGTGCCGCGAGGAACGAGAGGTTCGCGGGACCGATCAAATTCGCGCCGATGGTGAGTTGCCACGCGGATTGCCAGGATTCGTAGTCGGTGCTCAAGGGCGGGTGCGTGACGTAGACTCCGGCGTTGTTGATGAGGATGTCGACGACGGCAAAGCGGTTGATGACTTGCCGCCATAGGTGGGTCGTTGCAGCGGGCTCGGCAAGGTCGGCGGAGAAGATCGCGTGCCCGGTGCCGGGAAGGCGCGCGAGGGCGGCCTCGGCAGCTTCCCGGTTGTCGCGATAATGTAAGGCGATGCGTACGCCGCGTTCGGCGAGCTGGGTCGCGATGACGGCGCCGATGCCGCGGGAGGCACCAGTCACGAGCGCGACGAGGGGCGATTTGTGAGAGCCGTGCGGCATGGCCGTTCTTTGCATCCCGCGATGCTACTGCGTAGGGTCAATGACCGCCAGCCATGAAGCCGCGCTCGCGCATCGCTCGGAACACGCATACAGGCATAATGAAACCCTCGAACCGGAGTACTCCCGTGCCTTCTCCTGAATCCGCATTTGATCTGGCCGACTTGGAAAACGCCGCGGCGCTGGTGCATGAGGTTCTGCCGCCCACCCCGCAATATGCGTGGCCCAAATTACAAGTACGCGCCGGCTGCACCGTGTGGGTAAAGCATGAAAATCACACGCCCACCGGCGCTTTCAAAGTCCGCGGCGGACTCGTGTACTTGGATCGGCTGCGTCGAACGGATCCGAAGATCCCGGGGGTCATTACCGCCACTCGCGGCAATCATGGTCAATCCATCGCCTTTGCCGCCGCGCGCAGCCGTATTCCGGCAACCATCTATGTGCCGCAGAACAATTCTCTCGATCAGAATTCCGCCATCGCCGCGTTCGGCGCCAGGGTGGTCGAATTCGGCCGCGATTTCGACGAGGCCAAGCATGAGGCCTTTCGGGTGTCGGCCGCCGAGCGGCTGCACTTTGTCCCCTCCTTTCATCGCGACCTGGTCACCGGTGTGGCGACCTACGCCCTCGAGCTGTTCCGCGCGGTCGGTGGCTTGGATGCCGTGTACGTCGGGGTGGGCATGGGATCCGGAATCAGCGGCTTGATCGGGGTGCGCGACCTGCTGGGACTGAAAACCGAAATCATCGGCGTGGGCGCGGTCAAGGCGCCCGCCACCGCGCTGTCATTCGCCGCCGGGCGCGTGGTCAATGCACCGTCCGCGCAAACCTTTGCCGATGGCATTGCGACGCGTGAACCGAATGAGGAAGCGATCCGCGCCATCTGCCGCGGGGCGGCGCGCATCGTCGAGGTCTCGGAGAACGCCATCGCCGAAGCCATGGGGATTTATTTCGACGACACGCATCAGGTTGCGGAAGGCGCCGGCGCCGCGCCGCTGGCCGCGCTGCTGCAAGAGCGGCATCGGATGGCGAACAAGAACGTCGCGGTGATCTTGAGCGGCGGCAACATCGAGCGCGCGCGCTTTCTGCAAGTGCTCAGCGGCCTTACGCCGTCGGCGGCGTAAGGCCTAAGGGTCAACGCCGCGGGCGGATACGCTGTGGGCCAAGGCCCGAGCCGCTCGCCCGACGGCCGCGTCCCGCTCGGTTCGTACCGCGTCGAGCCTCTTGCGCGCGGCGGCGAGGATCTCGGGCCGGGCTCGCTCGGGCCTGCCGCTATCGAATGGCGGCTCCGGGGCGTATTCGATTCCCAGCTGCACGGCCTGCGCGTAGTCGGCGCCGGCGATGTCCGCCATGACCGATAATGCCATGTCGATCCCCGCGGTGACGCCGCCGCCGGTGATGACATTGCCGTCGCGCACGATTCGTGCCGGGTCCGGGATCACGCCGAATTCCGCCAGCGACTCGCGCCAGGCCCAGTGACAGGCCGCCCGTTTTCCCGCGAGCAGCCCCGCCGCCGCCAGCAGCAGTGAGCCCGTACACACCGAGGTGACGAACTGCGCCTGCGCGCCCAGCCGCCGCAGCTCCGACAGGTAGGTGCCATTCTCCATCGCCGCGATGCTGCCGAAACCGCCCGGAACACACAGCAGCGAGCAATTCGCGACCTCGCCCAAGCGCACCACACCGGAAAAAGTGATGCCGCCGTCAGCTTGAATGCTGCCGCCCTCGGTCGACGCCAGCACGCAGCGCGCGCCGGGCAGACGCGCGAACACCTCGAACGGTCCGGTGAAATCGAGTTGAGTGATGCGCGGATACAGCGCAAATACTACGGTGAAGTCGCGGCTGGCCATGCGGTGCTCCCGAGGGTTTGACGGGCCCAGGTTAACCGACTAGGCTGCGGCACAAATGACGTTATTCCAACGTTTCCGGCCATGACACGGCAAATCGCATTTCTCATCTATCCCGGCTTTCAACTGCTGGACGCGGCGGGGCCGATCGCGGCCTTCGAGATCGCGGCGCGCTACGCACCCGGCAGCTACGCGCTGCGGGTGGTTGCCGCCGAGCCCGGCGTGGTTGTGAGTTCATCCGGGGCCTCCATGCAGGCACAACCGCTCCCGAGCACGCGCAGCGTCGACACTCTGGTGGTCGCCGGAGGCGACGGCTCACGTTCGGCGATGACCTGCCTGAAGACACGGCGATTCATCCAACATTGCGCGGCCAACGCCCGCCGCACCACCAGTGTCTGCTCGGGTTCCTACCTGCTGGCGGCGGCGGGCTTGCTCGACGGACGCCGGGCCACCACGCACTGGAGCCGCGCCGCCGATTTCGCGCGCAAGTTTCCGCAGGTGCGCGTGGAACCCGACTGCATCTTCGTCAACGACGGCCGGCTCTGGACGTCCGCCGGCATCAGCGCGGGAATCGACTTGTCGCTGGCCATGATCGAGGCCGACCTCGGCGAATCGGTGGCGCGCCGCACCGCGCAGCAGCTCGTGGTCTATTACCGGCGCCCCGGCGGGCAGTCGCAGTTTTCCGCGCTGCTCGAGATGGAAAGGGCCAATGGCAGATTTGCCGCGCTGCTCGATCATGTGCGCAGCCATTTGGAAAGACGGCACAGCGTCTCCGATCTCGCCGAGCACGTGGCCATGAGCCCGCGGCATTTTTCGCGTGCCTTCCAGGCTGAAACCGGAATGACCCCGGCAAAGGCGGTGGAACAATTGCGCGCCGAAACGGCACGCGGTTCGCTCGCCGGCAGCGGCCGATCCGTGCAAGATATCGCGCGGACCTGCGGCTTCGGCAATGCGGAGCGCATGCGGCGGACCTTTCTGCGGCTGTTCGGCGTGCCGCCCTCGGCCGCGAAGTATCAGGGCCGCCAACCCGGCGAATCACAAGGCCTCGGAGCGCCGGTGCCTACAACAAGGCGATGACGGCGATGAAGACGGCGTACAGCCCCACGAGCGGCACGAGAGACCGGGCGCTGACCGCATTCTTCGAGAATAGACCGAGCAGCACGGCCACGGCCGCCATGGTGATGACTCCGGAGACGATGAGCTCGCGCGAGAATATCCACGAGGTATAGAACAGGCCGAGCGCGGTCGGAACGGTGGCTTGTATCATCATGGCCCCGGAGATGTTGGCGAGCGCCAGGCGCTCCTTGCCCTGGCGAACCCAGATGAGCGCATTCATGGTTTCGGGCAGCTCGGTGGCCACCGGACTCAATAGCAGCGCCGCCAGTTGCGGCGACAGCCCCGCCCAGATCCCGATGTTTTCCAGCTGGCCGACGAACACCTTGGAGGCAATCGCAATCGCGATCAAGGCGAGGGTGGTCTGCAGCAGCGGCCAAACCAAACCCGGATCGCCCCCCGGTTTGAGCTTGAGCGGCTTGAGATCCTCCTCGCCGAGGACCTGCTCGCCGCGCAATTCGCGCCGCAGATACACCCCGTACGCGACCAGAAACAATGCTCCCAGCCACGGCTTGTAGCTGAATACCAGCATCCCAAGGGCCATCTTGACGACGAAAATGGACAGAAACCACGCCTGGTCGTGCCACAGTTTGTTCGAGTCGCACTCCACCACGTGCGTCGCGCGGCCGAGCCGCCGTTGATTCCACAGCATGGCGGCACCGACGACCGCGTACGAAATAGTGGCAAGCACCATCGGTCCGCCAAGCGCCGCGCCGATGCCGATGTCCTTCTGCGCGGAATTCCGGCCGAAGGCGACCGCAACAAAGGTCACCGCGCTCTCCGGCAGCGCCGTGCCGAAGGCCGCGAGAATCGTGCCGGTCGCGGTCTCCCCCACGCCCAGCTTGCGGCCCAGCCATTCGACCCCGTTGACGAAGAATTCGCACGCGAAGTAGATCGCGGCGGCGGACCCGATAAACAGAACGGCTGTGAGCATGAACGTCAAAAGTATACGATAGGATGAGCCCTTGAGACTCCGCCCTTTGACCTGAAGAGGGAACACATGGCGCATGACCTTCGACACGGCGACGCCACCGCCAACGGCATCCACATCCACTATGTCGAGCAAGGTTCGGGGCCCCTCGTTCTGCTCTGTCACGGGTTTCCGGAAGGCTGGTATTCCTGGCGCGACCAGCTCGGGGCGCTCGCCGCGGCGGGCTATCGCGCGGTGGCGCCGGACATGCGCGGCTACGGACGCACCGAGGCGCCGCCGGAGATCGCCTCGTACAGCATCCTCGACATCGTCGGCGATGCGGTGGGCCTGGTAGGCGCGCTCGGCGAGCGGCAGGCCATCATCGTCGGGCACGATTGGGGCGCCGCCATTGCCTGGCACGCTGCCTTGTTTCGTCCGGATGTATTCCCCGGCGTGGCGGCGCTCAGCGTGCCGTTTCGCCAGCGCGGCCCCGCGCCGCCGCTTTCCATGCTGCGCAAGGCCGGCCTGCTCACGCACTATTGGTTTCACTTTCAGGAGCCCGGCGTGGCCGAGGCCGAATTCGAGCGCGATCCGCGCGCGGCGCTGCGGCGTGTGCTGTATTCGATCTCGGGCGATGCGCCGCGGGAAACCCGCGAGCTCACGCTGCATCCCGGCAAAGGCTGGCTGGCCAACACGCTCGAGCCCGAGCGGCCTTGCGACTGGTTCAGCGACGCGGACCTCGATCACATGGCCGCGGAATTCTCGCGCAGCGGATTTCGCGGCGGACTCAACTGGTACCGCAACCTCGATCGCAACTGGGAGCTCACGGCGCCCTGGGCCGGCGCCGTGATCCGCCAACCGGCGCTGTTCATCGCCGGCAGCGTCGATCCCGTCATCTCCTCGGGTTCGGGCGCCGCCGCCGTTGAGGCGCTCGCCGCGACGGTGCCCGGCTTGACCCGCAAGCTCACCATCGAGGGCGCCGGGCATTTCATCCAGCAGGAGCGTCCGCAAATCGTGAACGAGGCGATTGTGGCGTTTCTCCGCGGCCTGTCGGCTTGGGGCTAAACCCGGGGCCACCCGCCTGGGGCTACCCGCCTGGGGGAATCCTCGAGCGCCGCTGATACGCCTCGAGCGTGACGAGTTCGCTCATGACTAAAATCCCTCTTGAGACTTAGCCCTCCATGTCGTGCTGAATCGACGCCAGGGTTTGCGGAGATTTCGCCTTCAACACCGCGAACCAGAGCGAGCCGATGGCCATATAGGCGAAAAACACATAGGGCAGGATGTTGTACGGATACTCGGGAACGGGATAGACACTGCCGAAGACGACGAACAGCATGAGCGCGGCGCCCACCGTTCCCAGCAGCACGTGCCGCGCCCGCATCTCGCCGCTCTTCTTCAAGTCCATCGGCGCGACGATGCACAGCGCGAAATACACGACGACGAAGCCGAAGCTCGCGAACGTACCCGCGTACCCGAACGCATCCAGCAGCCCGGCCGGCAGCAAACCCAGGCAAAACAACGCGAGCACGCAGCCGCACAGCAGGATGGCGCGATGCGGGGTGCGGTGCGTGTCGTGCACCAGCCCCATGGAGCTGTGCAGAAACTGGTACCTGCCCATCGAAAAGAGCAGCCGAGCGGCCGCATTGATGCTGGCGAGGCAGCACGCGAATACGCTGATCATGGCGGCGAAATACACCACCATCGACGCCCAGCCAAGACCCGCCTTGGCGGCCACGTCGCCGAACGGCGCCGCGCTCTTACCGAGGGTCGCGGTGTCGTTGCCGATGCCGAACACCATCATATAGGCCATCAGGGTGAAGAATATCCCCGCAAAGGCGGCGCAACCGATCACCGCCAGCGGAATGTTCCGCCGCGGGTTGGCCGATTCCTTCGCCAGTGTCGCCGAGCTCTCGAACCCGACGAAACTGAAAATAACGAAGGGCAGCGCCGAGAACACCGCGCCATACTTGAAGGAGGACACATCGAGCTGCGCCGCATCGATCACCGTGCCCTGAACGCGGACGAACAGGGCGGTGATGACGATCATGATGCCCACGGAGATGACCTCCAAGATCAGACCCACGCGCGACGACAATTTGATGTCGCGATAGGCCGCGTAGGTTACTGTGCCGATGAACAGCAGCATCGCGGCCGCCGCCGGCGGAGTGCTCAGTTTGAGGCCGAAACCCGCCAAAAAGTCGCCGAGAAAAATCGCGAACGACAGCGCCACCGCGACCGCCGTGAACATGTACGCGCTGATCATCGACCAACCGGCGAGCGCGCCGGCGAAGGGTCCGAAGCTGCGGCCGATATACACGAAATATGACCCGGCTTCGGGATGCCGGGCCGCCAGCACGCCCACGCTCGCGGCGACGATCACGACGCCCAGTGTACCGATGAAATACGACATCCAACATCCGAGCCCCGCGAGACCTGCGACGATGGAAATGTTCAGCGCCGGTGTGAGCGTCGGCGCGATTGCCGCGAGGGACTGGCCGACGGTCTCGATCAGGTTCAGCGCGCCGGAGCGCAAGTGGGAGATGGGTTTATCGCCAGCAAGTTCGCCGGTGTTCGCACTCATCAATCGGCCTCTCCGGACGTGATTTCAAGGGGCCACCATCCTTACACGGCCGGGGCTCCGACGACAGGATTTCGCTTAGGACCTACGGTGAGCGCCCCATTTGGCATATAGTTCAGGGGCCGCCGACGATCTGAAAACCGGTGAAACAAAATATGAAACCAGGCGAGGAGTTTTTGTCGCTGACGCCGAAAGGGATGGAAGCGCTGCGCAGCCGGGCGTCCAAGCTCGACGCCAACGCCAGAGGCATTCTGTCCCTGATCGAACAAGGGTCCACCAGCGCCGAAGCGATATTGCAGCGCTTAAAATCCCCGCGCGACCAGGTCATGGATGCGCTTCGCATGCTCCTGAGCAACCGGCTCGTGGCCCTTGCCGCGAGCGACGGGGCGCCCCAGCCGGCCACGCCCGATTCAAAGCCCGCAGGATCGGGTTCCGCCGGCGCGCGGATGAACCTGAAGCCCGGCATTTCGCCCAGCCAGGCGAAATTCGCTCTGTCGAATTTCTGCTTGGATCAATTCGGCGCCAGGGGCCAAGACCTCGCCGATGTGGTCGATCTCTGCGGCGACGTAGCCGGCCTGCAGGAGGCGCTGCATGCCATTCGAATCGAAGTCGAGAGCCGCTGCGCGGACCGGCTGCCGGCACTGATCGCCTGCGTGAACGAAATCAACGAAACGGACTTTTGACCCGCTCCCGCTCCCGCTCCCGCTCCCGCTCCCGCTCCCGCTCCCACTCCCGCACCGCCCGTGCCCGTCCCCGCGACCGCTAAAGCTTGAATCGACCGATCGACTTTTCCAGCAGCGCCAGGGTGTGGCTGATTCCCTTGACCAGGCGCACGAGATCCTGCGAAGAGTCGTCCTTGCGGCCTTTCTGCGCCGTGGCATAGGCCGTTTCGAACTTGTGCGACTGCGCGCTCACCTCGGCCGCGCCGCCGCGGACGGCCATGACCAGATTCTTCAGCTTCAGCTGCATCACTTTCAGCGAGGCCATCAGGCTGTCGGGCCGTTCCCCGGCAACCGCGATCTCGACCGCCAAATCGCCCTCTGCGATCTTTTTCATGTACAGCGCCGCGGTGCGAGGCTCGCCGCCGAGCAAGTGCAAAACCTGCCGGTCCAGCAGGAAGAACAGCGCAATGGAAATGACCACGCCCAAAATGACTCCCGCCAGCGCGACCCCGATGCCGATATTTCTGCCCTGGGCGTTGAGTTCGGCAACCGGATAGGCAGAGACGACGGTCAAACCCCATTCCGGCAGGGAAGAGCGGTTGATCACCCAGGAGCCATCCTTGTTGTCCATGATTTGCAGTACCTGTTCTTTGGTCAACCAGGACGGCAAGTAACGGACCTTGCTGCTGTCGACGACGGCCACAAAGCCGCTCTTCAGCAAGTGCGATTGTTCGAGAGCCTGGACGAGCACGGGCAGCTCGGTCTTGTAGCCCACGTAGGCGATGCCGATGTAGTCGCCGTTCTTGGCAAAGAGGGGTTCGTAGCCCGTGAAGTAGGGATGATCCAGGATGTCGACCACGCCGTAGAACGCGACTTTGTCGCTCAAGGCCTCGTAGGCCGGGGTGGTGTTGTTCAACTCCGTACCCACCGCGCGGGTGCCGTCGTCCTTCATCACATTGGTCGCGATGCGCACGAAGCGGTCGCCGTCCTTGGTGAATATCGTGGCGGTGCCCTTGTTCAGCTTGGTGACGTAGTCGACGATCTCGAAATTACCCGCCTGCCCCTTGCCGCCGATCACGATGTCGCTGACACTCTTGCCGGCGATCGTGACCGCCGGGCCCTTCTCGGCGCCGCCGCGCCCGCTGATCTGATCCCTGAGCAATGCCATGCTCGAACGCACGCGATCTTGCATCAGAGAGGCGGTCGTGACGAACACGCCCTGAATCGAATTCACTTTATCCGCGACCTGCTCACGCACGAGCGCCTGCTCGTGCTGCATCGCCCACACAGAAAAGCCGATGGCACTGAGACTGATCAACAGCAGAGTGATGACCGCGACCGGCAACACCACTTGAAACTTGAAACCGCGAAACACGGCATACTCCTTATGTGGAACGCGTCACATGCCTCCGTGATCGCCGACCACGCGTCGGTCGGACGAGGCGTCACGCCTATTTCCACACGTCCTTGCGCCCCAAGGATATCTACCGGGTCTCGAAATCAGCGAAAAACCCAGCCCCGGGGCACCCCGGCGTATGAAAACTCGGACGGACTTCAGGCTGCCGGCGGCGGCTGTCCCGCAAACGTCGGCAGACCCGAATCGATGCACGCCCAGGTGGGGGCTTGCGCGGTCCATATCGTGGCCGAGGGCTTGGCCGCCTCCGGGTCATCCAAAGTCCCGGCGCGCACGAAAATGAGGTGCGGCCGGGATTCGGCTTCGCTGAACAGCGGGGTACCGCAGGTGGGACAGAAACGCCGATGCATCTTGTTGCCGCTGTCGGCCATATTCTGATAGTCGGCGAGTGCGCCCTCGATGCTGAACGTCTCGGTCGCAAAACAGACATTGACGGTCCCGCTGCCGCTCCCTAGATACTGGCACACGCGGCACCAGCACACTCGCGCGAGCAGCGGCTGCGCGGAGGAACGATAACGCACGGCCCGGCACAGACACCCACCGGCGATCAACATGGCGACTCTCCTTCACGCATAAGCCACGGCTCGGAAATGGCTATCGTGCCATACTCTGATGCCGGAATTTGAACAGAGCATTGCCGTGTTTCCCTGGTTGCGCCTGATTCGCGTCTGCTTCGGTTTGCTTGCCGCATCCAAAGTTGATTTGCTCGCCGCCACGCGGATTTCCTTGCGCGTTTGGCCGAACGATTTGGACGTCAATCTCCACGTCAACAACGGCCGGTATCTCGCGCTCGCGGACATCGGCCGCATACATTGGTTCGTGCGCACCGGCGCGCTGGCCGTCGCGAGACGGCACAATGCCTTCCCGGTGGTGGGCGATGCCATCGCGAAGTTTCGCCGCGACCTCAGGCCATTTGAAAAATTCGAGATTCACACGCGCCTGCTCGGCTGGGACCACCGGTGGGGCTTCATCGAGCATCGCTTCATGCGCCGCAATCGCGTCATCGGGGTGGTGCTGATCCGCGGCATTTTCAAGGGACCGGACGGCGTCCTCGATCCCGGAGTGCTGCTGATGGGACTCTCGCACGCGGCGCCGTCGCCGCCGCTGCCCGAGTGGGTCAATTCCTTTCAGCAGAGCAGCGAGCTGCTGAGCGACATGCTGCGCGGGGAGGAACGTTCGCAGGGTCTGCGCTGACGCAACGGATGGGCCGTCGCAATCCTTCAGCGGCGTTGGATGGCCCGGCGCGTCAATCGGCGGCGGACGCCGCAATGCGCGCCAAGCCCGCATCGATCGATTGCTTCACTTCCGCGCTGAGTGCCCGGGGGTTCTTGCCGTCGGGCGCGATCGGCTCGCCGATGACGACGCGGATGGTGCCCGGCCTTTTCAAAAAGCCGCGCCTCGGCCAGAAAGCGCCCGCGTTGTGCGACAGCGGCACCACGCACTTGCCCGACGCGATCGCGAGCAATGCGCCGCTCACCCCGAACTTGCGTGTCTCACCCGCCACCACCCGCGTGCCTTCCGGAAAAATGATGATCCAAAGTCCGTCCCTGAGCCGTGCCTTGCCCTGTTCGATCACTTGGTTGACCGCCCTGTGCCCCTCGCCGCGATTGATGGCGATCGGCCGCAGCAGCTTCAGGCCCCAGCCGACAAAGGGAATCCACAGCAGTTCGCGCTTCAGCACCCAAACCTGCGGCGGGAAAATCATGAATTGCGCCACCGTCTCCCACGCCGAGGTGTGATTGCTCATCACGATATGGTTTCCCGGCGGAATTCGTTCGCGGCCTTCCACGACGTACTTCAGGCCGCACAGGCGCTCGAGCAGCCACAACAAGATCCGCGCCCAGGTGCGGGCGATCGCGAATTGCGTGCGATAGGGCAGCCAGAACCCGAGAGCCATCACCGCCCCGAACAGGCACGCGGATGCCATCATGTAGGTGGTGAACAGCAGCGACCGAAACAGCTGCACGGCGTCGGGTCAACCCGGCAGGCGCGACAGATCGGCGACGCCGCCGAGCAGCGCCTGCACGTCGCGCAGCAGCGCGAGGCGGTTAGTGCGCCGCTCGATGTTCTCGTCCATCACCATGACGCTCTCGAAGAAGTCATTGACCGGAGCTTTCAACGCGACCAGCGCCGACAGACTTTGTGCATAGCGGCGCTGCGCGGCGGCGTCCTCGACCGGAGCGCGCAGGTCCCGAAGTGCTTGGTGCAGTTGCCGCTCGGCATTCTCGGTCAGCGCCTCGGCGTTGACGGCCGCGTCTTCCCTAAGCGATGTCTTCTTCAGGATATTGACGATGCGCTTGTTGATGGCGGCGAGAATACCGGACTCCGGCAGCAGCAGGAAGTCCTTCAGAGCCTGCAGGCGCGTCACCGCGTCGAGCGGCGAGCGCGGCCGTTTCGCGAATACGGCGTCCAGCATTTCACTGCTCGTGCCGGGCTCTTCCAACAGCAAGCCCCGCAGCCGCTCGGCAATGAAATCGTAGACCTCGTCGACCACGCCCTCCCGCGACACGGGTTGCGCGGCGGCCGCCTCCTGAAGCAGCTCGAACAAATCCAATTCCAATCGTCCCTCGAGCAGGATGCGCAACACGCCCAAGGCGGCGCGCCGCAGACCGAACGGGTCCTTGGTGCCGGTCGGACGCTGCTCGATGGCGAAAATGCCCGCCAAGGTATCGATCTTGTCGGCGAGCGCCACGGCCTGACCGGTCTTGGTGGTGGGCAGGGAGTCGCCGGCATATCGCGGCCGGTAGTGCTCCTCGATCGCCAGTGCCAGCTCTTCGGGCTCGCCCTGCGCCTCGGCATAGTAGCGGCCCATGGTTCCCTGCAGCTCCGGGAACTCGCCCACCATGGCCGTCATCAAATCCGCCTTGGCGAGGTCGGCGGCCCGCCCCACATCGCCTGCGGCGCCGATGCGCTGTCCTATCCGCTGGGCAAGCGCCTTGATGCGCAGAGTCTTGTCGGCATAGGTGCCCAACTTGGCCTGAAACGTCACGCCGCCAAGCTTGGCCGCATGCGCCTCGAGCGAGATCTTCCGATCCTGCTCCCAAAAGAACGCGGCGTCGCTCAAACGCGGCCGCACCACCCGTTCATTGCCTTGCCTCACCTTCGACGGATCGCGGCTCTCTATATTACAGACGGTGACAAACCCGCCGGACAGCCGGCCGTCGGGCCCCTGCACCGCGAAATAGCGCTGATGGTCTTGCACCGTGGCGATCACCACCTCGCGCGGCAGGCTCAAGAATCGCGTTTCGAAGCGGCCGAATATCGGCACCGGCCACTCGACCAGCGCGGTGACTTCATCGAGCAGCGCCTCGTCGATCAGCGCGGTCGCGCCGCCGCCGTCGGCCGCCGCCGCCAGCGTCACGCCCGCCCGGATCAGCTCGCGGCGCGCCGCGAAATCCGCCACCACCTTGGCGCGCTTCAGGCGGCTCTCGTAATTCTTTGGCGACTTGAGCGTGATGGGTTTGGGTGCGTGAAAGCGGTGGCCGAAGGTCACTCGACCCGCCTGGAGGCCCAGCACCTCGGCGGGGATCACCGCGTCGCCATATATAAGAACGACGCCGTGCACCGGTCTGACGAATTCCGCCGTCCGAGACCCCCAGCGCATGCGCTTGGGAGTGGGTAAGCCGGCCACCGCCTGGTTGACGATGGCGGCGAGCAGGGTCGCGGTCGCGGCGCCGCGCTCGGTGCCGCGGAACACGAGCCAGGCGCCCTTGTCGGTCTTGAGCTCCCTGAGCTCGCCCACCGTCACGCCGCAACTCTGGGCGAATGCCGTCGCCGCCTGCGTGGGTGCGCCTTGCGCATCGAAAGAATTCTTGAGCGGTGGCCCGCGTCGCTCCACCTGCCTGTCAGGCTGGTGCTCCGCCAGTTTTTGTATTCGTACGGCGAGGCGCCGCGGAGTCGCAAAGCTGTGAACCTTGCCGTGCGCAATGCCTAAGGCTGCCAGCCGCGAGACCACGCCCTCGGTCAGGGCGCTCGACAGGCTGGGCAGCGCGCGCGGCGGCAACTCCTCGGTGAAGAGCTCGAACAGCAAATCTTGCGCGCTCATCAGGCGACCCGTGCGGCGGCGTTCTTGAGCAGCGGAAATCCCAGCGCCTCGCGGCTGGCGCGGTAGGCCTCGGCCACGGCACGCGCCAGCGTGCGCACTCGGAGTATGAATCGCTGGCGCTCGGTGACGGAAACCGCATGCCGCGCGTCGAGCAGATTGAAGGCGTGCGAGGCCTTCACCATTTGCTCATAGGCAGGCAGCACCAATTTGTCCTCGAGCAGACGCCGGCACGCGATCTCGTGCGCGTCGAACTCGACCGACAGCATGGCCGTGTCGGCTTTTTCGAAGTTATAAGTGGATTGCTCCACCTCGTTCTGGTGAAACACGTCGCCGTAGGTGACCGTGCCGAACGGACCGTCCGTCCACACGATGTCGAAAATGCTTTCCTTGCCCTGGATATACATCCCCAAGCGCTCGAGTCCGTAGGTGATCTCTCCCATCACCGGGCGGCAGTCCAGGCCGCCCACCTGCTGGAAGTACGTGAACTGCGAGACTTCCATGCCGTTCAGCCACACCTCCCAACCCAGTCCCCAGGCACCCAGGGTGGGCGACTCCCAATTGTCCTCGACGAAACGGATGTCGTGCGTCAATGGATCGAAGCCTAAGCTGCGCAAGGAACCCAGGTACAGCTCCTGAAAGTCATCGGGGGACGGCTTGATGCAGACCTGAAACTGATAGTAGTGCTGCAGGCGAAACGGGTTGTCGCCGTAGCGGCCGTCCGTGGGGCGGCGCGAAGGCTGAACGTAGGCCGCACTCCAGGGTTCCGGGCCCACCGCGCGCAGAAACGTGGCGGAATGAAAGGTGCCGGCGCCCATTTCCATGTCATAGGGCTGAAGAATGACGCAACCCCGCTCCGACCAATATTTCTGCAGTGCAAAAATAAGATCCTGGAAAGTGCGGGGCGGCTTGATTTCTCGATGGGCCATCGGACGCTCGCGACGGAGGCAAAGCCCGCGAGTATAGCGACGCGCCACGGGGGTGTCCCAGGAGCCTGTGCAGGCATTCCAGGGAGCGTCGAGCCTGCGCCGTGCACCCAATTCGCCCATGGCGGATCGGGCTGCCGAGCCAACGCTCGCATACTTCGCCCGCAATGGCCCGCGGTGCACCAAAAAGGCGCGCGACTTTTGACCATTCGATCCATTATGATGCATGACGACGGCAGCCCTGACGCAAGTCCTTGATCCGTATATGCATCACAATGGCACATTAGCTGCATCGCCAGAAGACCCCGGTCGTGCCGGGCCACAGTCACCACTTTCGCGAGGACGCACATGATTCCCGCCGATGTTCTGAAATTAATCAAAGAAAAAGACGCTAAATTCGCCGATCTTCGCTTTACGGACACGCTTGGCAAGGAACACCACGTCACCATTCCGACACGGCTGGTGGACGAGGGGTTTTTCAAGGACGGCAAGATGTTTGACGGCTCCTCGATTGCCGGCTGGAAGGGCATCAACGAGTCGGACATGATTTTGATGCCGGACCCGGCGACGGCGGTCATCGATCCGTTTTACGAAGAGACCACGGTGGATCTGCGCTGCGATGTCATCGAACCGATGACCATGCAGGGTTACGAACGCGACCCGCGCTCGCTCGCGAAGCGCGCCGAAGCCTATCTGAAGTCCTCCGGCATCGCCGACTCGGCGCTGTTCGGGCCGGAAAACGAATTCTTTATTTTCGACAATGTCACCGTCAGTTCGGGCATGAACGGCTGTTCCTACGAAGTGGATTCGTACGAAGGCGCGTGGAATTCCGGCAAGACCTACGAGGACGGCAACAAGGGCCATCGTCCGGTCATCAAGGGCGGCTACTTCCCGGTGCCGCCGGTCGATTCACAGCAGGATATCCGCACCGCCATGTCCATGGCCTGCGAAGAGATGGGACTGAAGTTCGAGGTGCATCACCACGAAGTGGCGACCGCGGGGCAGGGCGAAATCAACGTCGCGGCGAATACCCTGACGAAGAAGGCCGACGAGGTGCAGATTCTCAAATATGCGCTGCAAAACGTGGCGCACGGCTATGGAAAAACCCTGACGTTCATGCCCAAGCCCATCGTCGGCGACAATGGCAGCGGCATGCATGTGCACCAGTCGCTGCAAAAGGAAGGCAAGGCGCTGTTCGCCGGCGACAAGTACGGCGGCTTGTCCGACATCGCGCTCTACTACATCGGCGGCATCATCAAGCACGCCCGTGCCATCAACGCATTCACCAATGCCAGCACCAACAGCTACAAGCGCCTGGTGCCGGGATTCGAAGCGCCGGTGAAGCTCGCGTACTCCGCGCGCAATCGCTCCGCGTCCATCCGCATTCCCTGGGTTTCCAATCCCAAGGGACGGCGCATCGAAGTGCGCTTTCCCGATGCCACGGCCAATCCGTATTTCGCGTTCGCCTCCATGCTGCTGGCGGGGCTCGACGGCATCCAAAACAAGATTCATCCCGGCGATCCCGGGGACAAGGATTTGTACGACTTGGAGCCGGAAGAGGACAAGAAGATACCCACCGTGTGCCACTCCCTCGACATGGCCCTCGACTACCTGGACAAGGATCGCGGCTTTCTCAAGGCGGGCGGCGTCTTCACCGACGACCTGATCGACGCCTACATCGAGCTCAAGATGAAGGAGGTGACCCGCGTGCGGATGACCACGCATCCGATCGAAGTGGAGATGTACTACAGTTTGTGACGTTCCCTTAGGGTGCCGGAGCATTAAGGTGTGGTCGGTCACAACGCCCACACCTCGTTTTGTGGCCGGGAGGCGATAGGGCTATGCTTTGGACTTATGCACCCTTGGAGACCATGGATCGTGCTGGCGGGCCTGGCGGCGTTCGCGGGACAGGCGGCCGTGATTTACAAATGGACCGACGCCGACGGGGTGGTCCATTATTCCGATCAATCGGTGCCCGGCGCCGAAAAGGTCTACACCGGCAGCAGCAACACCTTCGCCGGTGCGGCAACGCGCCCGCCGGAACCAACGGTGCAGAAGCCCGCGGTGCCGCGGCTCAACTACGCCCAGTTTTCCATCGCTTCGCCGGCCCCCGAACAATCCTTCTTTGGCGACGAAGTGGTCGCCGTGCAATTGCAGCTCGAACCGGATTTGAAGCCCGATCAAATCATCACCTGGCATCTGAACGGCAAAGAACTCGATCAGGGGCCGACCACGACCCACTTCGCCCTGCCGCGGCAGGACCGCGGCACCTACGTCATCGCCGCCACCATCACGGACCAGTCGACGGGCGAATCGGCGAGCAGCAACAACGTCACGTTTTACGTGCGGCAGCCGTCCGAGTTGGCTCCCCAGCACCAGAAGCCCTAGCACCGGACGCACTGGCGCAAGCCGCGCCAACGCGCGCCGTCCCGGCCCGCCTGGGCCGCCAACCGGGTGCGCCGTTTGGCCGCTGAACTCAAGTTGAACACCGTGTGCATCGAGGACACGGAGCTCCTCGATTGTCTGGTGACCAGCGTGTTCCTGCTGGACCAGGACTTACATGTCGGCTATTTGAACGCCGCCGCGCAAACCCTGCTGGGCTTGGGTCCCAATCAAGCGCTCGGGCGCAGCATCATCGAATTGACCCGCGGCGCCGAAAGCTTGCTGCCGCTGTTCGAACACGCCCGCACCGAGGGCGAGGGCGTGGTGCAGCGCGAACTCGCGTGGCCGGCACCGAGCGGAGTCGATCGCATCCTCGATTGCGCCGTGACGCAAATAACGCTCGGGGCCGACAGCACCAGCCGGCTCCTTCTGGAAATCGAGGACATTACCCAGCATCGGCGCCTGACCCGTGAGAACGCGCTGCTCGCCCAGTTGGGTGGGAGCCGCTTGATGGTTCGCCAGCTCGCGCACGAAATCAAAAACCCGCTCGGCGGCTTGCGCGGTGCCGCGCAGCTATTGGAGCGGGAACTCTTGGACCCGGCGTTGCGCGAGTACACACGCGTCATCATCAGCGAGGCGGACCGGCTCACCAACCTGCTCGATTCCATGCTGGGACCCGGGCGCCCGCCGGCAAAGCAGCTCATCAATGTGCATGAGATCCTGGAGCGCGTTTACCATTTGCTGCGCAGTGAAGCGCCCGAGGGCGTCACCGTCGAGCGCGACTACGATCCGTCTCTGCCGCCGCTCACGGTGGATCCGAACCACATCATTCAGGCCATGCTGAATCTGGGCCGCAATGCCATCCAGGCGCTGTCGGGCGGCAACGTGCAGGCGCCGCGGCTGATCTTGAGAACCCGCGCCGTGAGCAATGCGAGCGTCGGCGCGCATCGCCATCGGCTGGTTGCGTCGATTCAATTCGAGGACAACGGCCCGGGCGTGCTTTCCGAAATTCGCGACACGATTTTCTATCCGCTGGTGTCCGGGCGGGCCGACGGCACCGGGTTGGGTTTGGGTATAGCTCAGGACCTCGTCAGCCGCCATGGCGGGCTGATTGAATTCGACAGCACTCCGGGGAGAACCATATTCGTCATTTCTCTGCCCATGGATTCCGCATGAACTCGAAACCGCTGCAAGTTTGGTTGGTCGACGATGATGCCTCCATCCGCTGGGTGCTGGAGAAGGCGCTGAAAGGCAGCGGCATGACGGCCAAGTGCTTCGACCAGGCCGACAATGTCCTGACCGCCTTGCGCTCGGATGCGCCCGATGTCTTGATGACCGACATCCGGATGCCGGGACGCAGCGGACTCGACCTGCTCAAGGAAATTCAAGTCTCGCGGCCGGGTCTGCCCGTCATCGTCATGACCGCCCACTCCGATTTGGACGCGGCCGTCGCGGCTTATCAAGGCGGCGCCTTCGAATATCTGCCCAAGCCCTTCGACATCGACAAGGCCGTGGATCTGGTGCGGCGCGCCGCTCAGCAGGCGACGGTGTCCATCGACGTGGAGGCGGCGCGGCGCAGTATCCCGGAATTGCTCGGCCAAGCCGCGGCCATGCAGCAAGTGTTTCGCGCGGTCGGCCGGCTGTCCCGCTCGAGCATGACGGTGCTGATCACCGGCGAATCGGGCACGGGCAAGGAACTGGTGGCGCGCGCCCTGCATCGCCACAGCCCGCGCTCCAACAAGGCTTTCGTCGCGCTGAATACGGCCGCCTTCACCGCGGATCTTTTGGAGTCGGAGCTGTTCGGCCACGAGAAGGGCGCATTCACCGGCGCCGACGCGCTGCGCCGCGGGCGCTTCGAACAGGCCGACGGCGGCACGCTGTTCCTCGACGAAATCGGCGACATGTCGCCGGCGCTGCAGACGCGGCTGCTGCGTGTGTTGGCGGAGGGTGAATTCTACCGGGTCGGCGGACAGACGCCGGTGAAGGTCGACGTGCGCGTCATTGCCGCGACCCACCAGGACTTGGAAACGCGCGTGGGTTCCGGCCATTTTCGCGAAGATCTGCTGCATCGTCTCAACGTCATTCGCATCGAAATCCCGCCGCTGCGCGAGCGGCGCGAGGACATTCCCGAACTGCTGCGGCATTATTTGGCGGTCGCCGGCCAGGAGCTGGGGGTCGAGCCGAAGCTGCTGACCTCCTCGGCCGAGACCGCGCTGGTGACCTTCGATTGGCCGGGCAATGTGCGCCAGCTCGTGAATGCCTGCCGGCGCCTGACCGTGACTGCCCCGGGGCGCGAGATTCGCGCCGAAGACATTCCGCCCGATCTCGGCGGCGTGCCGGCGGGCCACGCCGCGAATCATGATTGGATGGCCAAGCTGTCGCATTGGGCCGAGCAGGAATTGGCGGCGGGCACGCAACGCCTGCTCGATCAAGCCGTGCCCGAGGTCGAGCGCATCTTGATCCGCGTGGCGCTGCGCAAGGCCGACGGCATGAAGCAGGATGCGGCCAAGCTCCTGGGCTGGGGCCGCAATACCCTGACCCGCAAGATGAAGGAGCTCGGCATGGAAGACGTGAGCTAATCCGCGGAAGCGAGCCGATCCGCACGCGCGCCAAGCCGCGGCTATAATCGCCCGCGTCATGGGCGAGTACCTCTCACATAAATTCGACGCGGCCGCGCGGCTGCTGCTCGGCAATTCCGTGACGGATTGGCTGATATTCGGGACCGTGGCCGCCCTGGTGTGGTCGGGTCTGTGGATCGTGCGCCGGCTCATCGTTTCGCACTACCAGAAAGATGCGGCCGCCCGGCAGCGCACGCCGATCAGGCTCATCGTCTATCTGATCGGCAACACCAAGCAATTCTTCCTCTTCGCCATTGCGCTGGATGCGGCCCGGGCGGGGCTCACGCTGCCGGATGGAATTGAGCATCTGGTTTCCGACTTCGTGCTGATCCTCGTGCTCCTGCAGGTGGGCCTGTGGGCCGGCCGTTCGGTGCGCTTTTATCTGGAGATGAAGCAGCTGGAGCGCGGCGCCGATCAGGTTTTCGCAGGTTCGCTCGACATCATCAATTTCGTGGCGCGGCTGCTGATCTGGTCGCTGGTGTCCCTGGTGGCGCTCGACAACCTGGGCGTCAACATCACCGCCCTGCTCGCCGGGCTCGGTGTCGGCGGCGTGGCGGTGGCGCTGGCTCTGCAAAATGTGCTGGGCGACTTGTTCGCCTCGCTGTCGATCGCCCTCGACAAACCCTTCGTGCTCGGCGACCGCCTGGGTCTGGATACGTTTGCCGGCACGGTCGAACACATCGGCATCAAGAGCACGCGGCTGCGCAGCGACACGGGGGAACAAATCATTCTCTCCAACGCCGACATTCTCAAGAGCCGCGTACGCAATTTCGGCCGCGCCCGGGAGCTGCGCGCGCTCTCGACGATTCGCGTGACCTACGACACGCCGGCGGACACGCTGCGGCGAATCCCCGCGCTGCTCGAGGGCATCGTTCGCGCGCAGGCGAATGCCCGCTTCGAGCGCTGTCATTTGAGCACCCTGGGAGAGTCGGCCCTGCATTTCGAGCTGGCGTATTTCGTGCAGCAGCCCAATCTCCATCCGCTGCTCGATCTGCAGCAGGCCGTCAATTTGCGCATCATCGACGAGTTCCGCGATTTGGGAGTGGCGTTCGCCCATGAAACGCAGCTGGCGGTGCGCAACCGGCCGCCCGCGCCCGCGGGAAGCGCGCCCGCGGACAAAGCGGCGGCAGACAGCGCGGCCGCGGACAAGTAGCGCCGCTGGTGTTCCACGTCATCTTGTTCGAACCGGAGATTCCGCCGAATGCCGGCAATGTCATTCGTCTGTGCGCCAATACCGGCGCGACGCTGCATTTGGTCAAGCCCTTGGGCTTCAGGATGGACGCCAAGAGCCTGCAGCGATCGGGACTCGACTATCACGACCTCGCGAACGTCAAGGTGCATTCCGACTTTGATGCCTGTCTCGATGAGCTCGCCGGCGCGAGGACTTTCGCCGTGGAAACAGGCAGCCGCGATTGCTACAGCGGCGTTGCGTATCGTGCCGGCGATGCCTTTTTGTTCGGCTCTGAAACCCGCGGACTCCCCGAAGCCGTCCTGGACCGGGTCGGGCGCGAATCCTCCATTTTCATTCCCATGCGATCAGGGAACCGCAGCATCAATTTATCCAACGCAGTGGCGCTGGTGGTCTACGAGGCGTGGCGCCAGCTTGGGTTTGCCGGCCGGGACGCCCGGCACCCGCCGTGACCGCGCCGCTAAGTAGTGCTACCACAAGGTGTCGAACACCGGCTCGCGCATTGCAGATCTAAGGCGGGTCGCCTCGCGTAACCGGGGTGGAGATCGATACCGTTATGCCTGCGCTCTCGTTCTGCCGGACCTTGAGAGTTCCTCCAATCGCTACGAATCGCTCTTGAACGCCGAGCAGGCCGAATGCCCCGTCCTTGTCCACCGCCGCCGGGTCGATACCAATCCCGTCGTCGGAAACCTCCATGACCAGGCAGGTAGCATCGGCGCGCAAAGAGATCTCCACTTTGGACGCTTGGGCATGGCGAGTAACGTTGGTCAACAGCTCCTGTGCTGCGCGATAGAATGCTAGTCGGGTCTCTTCGTCGAGTATTATCGGCGCAGATGCATTTTCAGTTACTAGAATCTGCAGTCCCGAGAGAGAAGAAAATTGGCGGGCGTATGCAGTGAGCGCCGCCGAGAGCGGGAGGTGGGCGAGCGCATCGGGGTGTAAGTCGTTGGCCAGGTTTCGGACGACTTCAATGGATTTATCTACAGCCGTAACAATCGCTCGGTCAAGCTCCGAATTGGCAAGGTCGATCTTTGATTCGGACGCCAATTGTGTGATCCACAGCTTGATCGAGAATAAGTCTTGAGCAATGCGCTCATGCAGCATCCGTGACACTCTCTTGCGTTCGTCCTCGCGCGCGGATTCGAGACGCTGCGCTAATTCCCGAACCCGTGCATACGCTTGGTGTAATTCCGTGATATCAGACACCAAGACAAAAAAACCTCGGATGCTCCCTGGCCCGTCACGGTCTGGAATATAACGAGCGTCGGTATAACCAATGGTTCCGTCCGCCTTGAGTAACTCGCGTTCAAAGCGCTGTTCATGACCACTCAATGCCATTCGAGCGTACGGTTCATTGAGTCTGAATAGGTCCTCGCCCATGAGCTCAATCATGTGTAGACCGATCACCTTCTGCGGTGACAACCCAAACCACTCCAGATAGGCATGATTTGCAAACTCGCAGCGCAAATCGCGATCCCAATAGCCAATCATCGCCGGCAGATGATTTGTGATTGCCTCCAGACGCGACTTCGCCGCTCGCAGGGCATCCAGCTCATTGTCGGTCGGACTCGGCAATTCGCTCGGCCTAGCGCCTTTGTCAATGGATGTTCGCGCGTCGTGCATAAGTCGGAGTCTAACTCCAACCGAGTTGCCCCAGCATCAATGACTCGATTCTGTTCTACGCAGTCACTCCGACTCGGAGCGCACTTCGCGACCCATCAGGGCTTGCACCGCCGCTCGGACCCCCTTGCCCTCATGCATCACGCGGTAGATTTCCCGGCAGATGGGCATGTCCACGGCCAGGCGCTCGGCCACAGCGTAGACGGCGCGCGCAGCGGACAGGCCCTCGACGACTTGTTGAATGTTGCTCTGTGCCTGGTCCAAGGATTCACCCCGGCCCAATGCCATGCCGAAGCGGCGATTCCGGGATTGATCGTCGGTGCAGGTGAGCACCAGATCGCCGAGGCCGGCAAGTCCCATGAAGGTGTCGCGCGCGGCGCCGAGCTGGACGCCGAGGCGCATCATTTCGGCAAGCCCGCGTGTGATCAGCGCCACCCGGGTATTGGCGCCGAAACCCATGCCGTCGGCGATGCCCGAACCGATGGCGATGACATTCTTGACCGCGCCTCCCACTTCCACACCCATGATGTCGGTCTGGGTGTAGGCGCGAAAATTCGGTCCCGACAGGCTGAGCGCCAGTTCCCTGGCGAAGCGCTCGTCCTCGGAGGCGACCGTCATGGCGGTCGGCAGGCCGGCGCCCACCTCCCGGGCAAACGTCGGGCCGGACAATACGGCCCCCGGCCGCGCCGCCAAGATCTGCCGCGCGATCTGGTGCGGCAGCATGCCCGTTGCGATCTCGAACCCCTTGGTTGCCCAGGCGATGCGTGTGTCGGCACCCAAGTGCGGTTCGATGCCCTCCAGGGTGGCGCGAAATGCATGCGACGGCACGGCGATGAGGGCGTCCCGCGCACCCTTGAGCGCGGCCCCCAAGTCCTTGGTCACTTGCAACGCATCGGGGAAGGTGGCGTCCGGCAAATAGCGTTCATTGCGCCGCGCCTTGTGCATCGCCTCGAGTTGCAGAGCGTCGCGCCCCCACAGCTGCGTGGGATGGCCTTCCCGGGCCAGTTGAATGGCGAGTGCCGTGCCCCAGGAACCGGCGCCGATGACCGTCATCGGCGCCGCGCGCAGGTGCCGCATGTTGGCCCCTTTGACTATTGACCGGATTGTCTAGTTGACCAGCCCAGCTTGAGGCGATTCCGACGCCTGCGCAAACAAGGCATCGAAATTGACCAAGGGCAGGAGAAAATTCGGGAAGCCGCCCTTGACGATCAAATCGGAAATCACTTCGCGGGCATAGGGGAACAGGACGCTGGGACAGAAGCTGCCGATCAGGCGCTTCAAATCTTCCACCGACGCCCCCGCAATCGCGAACACTCCCGCCTGCTTCACTTCGACCAGGTACAGCGTCGCCTCGCCCTGCTTCGCTTCGAGTGTGATGGTCAGGAGCACCTCGCGGACATCCGCCGCGATCTCCTCGGCCGTGGTGTTCATGTTCAGCTGAAACTTCGGCTCCCAAGCTTGATTATTCGGCAGCCGCGGCCCGTTCGGCGATTCATAAGAACTGTCCTTCAAGTAAACGCTTTGCAAGCTCACTTGGACGCCGCCGATGTTGGTCTCCGTCCCCGTCGATGTAACCTCGTTCATCAAGCCCCCTGAAGTAGCCGATCCAGTTCCCCACTGCGATCGAGTTCGAAAAGATCGTCGCAGCCGCCGACATGTCTGTCGCCGATGAAAATCTGCGGAACCGTGCGTCGATTGCTGCGCGCAATCATTTCTTCGCGAAACTTCGAGTCTTCCTCGATGTTGATTTCACTGAAGACCACATTTTTGCGGGTCAAAAGACCCTTGGCTCGCTGGCAGTACGGACACCAGTCCGACGTGTACAGCGTCACCGGGCTCTGCGTCAATTCGAGTTTCCCTTGCCGCCCGGCGGAGTTTTCGCCAACGGCAGGTTGTCCTTGACCCAGGCATTCAAGCCGCCCTGCAAGTTGAATACTTTGGTGAATCCGAGCTTCATCAGCGTGCGGGCGCCGTTGGCGCCGCTCGTGCCGCTGTCGCAATAGGTGATCACGTTCTTGTCGCGCCATTTCTTCAAGCTGTCGGCCCGCGATTCGAGTTCCGCCGCCGGGACGTTGCGCGCCTCGCCGATATGCCCGGCGTCGTACGATTCCTTGCCGCGAAGGTCGATGACGAGAGCGCCTTGATTCATGAGCCGCACGGCCTGCATCGAGCTCAACGCGGCAAACGCCTGCAGGCGCTCGCGTATCTCGTAAAAGATCACGAGCACGGCGGCCACGACGGCTCCGGTCGCCAAATACGGGTGATGTCCTAGGTACTCAAACAGTCGCTGCATGCGGCTCGCACGATGGTTTTCTCGGGCCGACGAGTATAGCAGCGGGCCCAAGGCTTGTATGCTTGGCATCCAGCATGAACCTGATCCGCCGCCGCCTCGGACACCTCTGCGCAGCCGCCGCCGCCGCCATGTGCCTCGCCACCGCCATGTGCCTCGCCGTGTGCCTCGCCGCCACGGTGTGCCTCGCCGCCCCAGCCGCGTCGCCCGAACCGGCGGACTCCGCGCAGGCGAAAGTCAAACTCGCCGCCGTGCGCGAGCAGATTGCGGCGCTCACCAACCGCCTGGCCGAAGAGCTCAAGCAGCGCGATGCATTGAGTGCGCGCCTGCGCGAAGCGGAGCTCGTCGTTACCGCGCAGCGCCGGCGGCTGGAGGCATTGCGCGCCGCGCAGCTGGCCGCGGAGCGGCGCCGAGCGGAGCTGCAAGCCCTCCAGGTGCGCGATCGCAATGCGCTGCAGGCGGAACAGGCCGCCCTGGGCCGGCAAGTGCGGGCGGCCTACATGATCGGCCAACAGGGCGAGATCAAGCTGCTGTTGAACCAGAGCAATCCGGCCACCCTCGGTCGCAGCCTTGCCTACTATGGCTACTTCGCCGAGGAACGCAGCAGCAGGATCGAGGCCATCCAGAGCCACGTGGTACGCCTGCAGCAATTGGTAGTGGAAATCGACCGAGAGACCGCACAGCTCATGACGCTGCAGATGGACGCCGCTCGCGAGGTCGCGAACTTGGAGCGCGCGAGAACCGACCGCGCCGTGGCGCTCGCAGCCCTGACGAAGCAGGTCTCGGGCGGCAACCAGGAGCTTGGCCGTTTGAAGCGCGAGGAGCAGGCGGTGGAGTCCCTGGTGGCGGACCTCGCGCGCATGATGCAGGATTTTCCCACCGACGCCACGCAGAGCTTCGCGGCCATGCGCGGCAGGTTGCCCTGGCCGTTGCTTGGGAAAGTGACCGCGCGCTACCAGGAGCAGCATGCGAATTCCGCGCCCGGCATGCGCTGGAACGGCGAAATGATCCAAGCGGCGCGCGGCACGAAAGTGCGCGCCGCCTACTTCGGCCGCGTGGTCTATGCCGATTGGCTGCAGGGTCTCGGTCTATTGCTCATCATCGGACACAGCGGCGGCTACATGACCTTGTACGGCCATGCCGAAGTGCTCTATAAATCCGTCGGCGATTGGGTTGCTCCGGGCGATGTGATCGCCGCCATGAGCGACGCCGAAGGCGCCGCCCCGCAACTGTATTTTGAAATTCGCGAGGGGCGAAAAACCGTGGATCCCAAGGCCTGGCTGAGGACAATCCCCTAAGGAGACATGACTGGTTTCACGCAGCTCAATGCGTTATGTCGCATGAGGCGAATTGACATGACTAAAGATTACCGCCGAAGTGCCGAGCGCGTCCTAGATTCACCCCGGGATTTGTCTGATTCTATCTCCAATGACTGCTTCGGTTGAAACTTGGAAATCCTATGCGCAACTGCTCGCGCGCTTGAGTCCAAGAATTAGCCACATCCTGTTTGCAAGCGCCGACGGCACCTCGTGGTGGTCGAGCGATTCCGCGGGCGCATCCCGGGTGCAGTACGCGCTGTCGCTGCTGCTGCGCCCGCACACCCTTCGGCACCGTGAAATCGACGGCTTGGCGGAGACACAGGACAGTTCCGAATCGCGCTTCGGATTCCGCATTCGCGGCGCGCTCGGCGAGGTGCTGGGGCTGGTCGTCATCGCGCTGCCCGCTCCCGAGGCGCGACTCGACCTGGGCGCAGTCCATGCGGCCATCAAGCCGGCACTCGACTGTCTGCAGAGCGAGCTCGCGGCGCGCGCCGCCATCGGCGAGCTGCACGAAAATCTTGCGGATCACAGCCGCGAACTCGATTTGTTTCAGCGCTTGTCCGAGGCCGCGGCCGAGGACGGCGTGGAATCCCTGGCGCAAATTCCGACGCTGGCGAACGAGCACCTGTCCGGAATGGTCGCGGCAATTCTCCTGCCGGACCGCAACTTGACGATCTGCCGCGCGCGGCCGGGCCAGCCCAGGGGCATCGAGAGCGATGTCCTGGCGCAGATGCACCGCCACCTCATGACGCGCGCGCAGCTGCACGGCTGCACTCTGGTCACCAACCGCCTCGCTCTCGACGGCTCCAATGCTGCGGTGCCATACAAAGCCATCTCGACACCCATCCGCGGCGAGACTCGCCGCGTCATCGGCGTGCTCGCCGTGTTCCGCGTCGACACCGACAGCGACTTTCAGCTGCACGATGCCGAAGCATTGGAATTACTGGCCCGCAAGGCGGCGCAGATCATTCGTTCGAGCTTCGATCCCGTGACCGGCCTGTTGACCTCCGCCGCGTTCAGCGCGCAAACCGAAGCGCGGCTGGCCGGTCAGGAAACCGGCGCCTGCACCAACGGATTGCTGTACGTCGACATCGATCAATTGAACGTGGTCAACGAGAATCACGGCATGCATGTGGGCGACGAGGTCATTCAGGGCGTCGCGCATCTCCTGTCGCGGCGCGCTCGCGAGGGCACGCTGGTTGCGCGCGTCGGCGGCGACCGATTCAGCATGTTCATTCCGGGGTGCGGCATCGAACCCGCGGCCCGGATCGCCGAAGAACTGCGCGGCGCCGCCATCCGCTTGAGCGGATCGCGCGGCGACAAGCCCCTGCTCGTTTCCTTGAGTATCGGCGTCGCTCGCTTGGGCGACCGCGACCGGCACTTGGACCATGCGCTCGCCGCCGCGGAGCTCGCGTGCCGGACCGCCAAGGAACGCGGCCGCAATCGCGTCGAGGTGTTTTACGGCTGCGAGCAGAGTTCGGTCAAGAGCCGCGCCAGCCCGAGCTTCGCCGCTCAGGTGAGCGCCGCGCTCGCATCCGATGCGTTCGAACTTCTGGCGCAGCCCATCCTGCCCTTGAATTCCGCGCCGGCCGATCCGCGCTTCGAGATATTGTTGCGCATGCGCGCGGCGGACGGCACGCGTCTCGGCCTGGAGAAACTGGCGGGCGTCGACTCGTGCCTGGATCTGACCCGCAACATCGATCGCTGGGTCATTGAACGGGCGATCGAGCGTCTCGCGAGCTGCCGCGAGCTGCTGCGGCAAAATCCGGCGAGATTTTCCCTGAATCTGTCGGCGACTTCGCTGGCCGACCCCGAATTCTGGCGCAAGCTCGAAGAGCTGGTGCGCAAGAGCCGCATCGAACCCGGCACCCTGGGATTCGAATTCCCGGAGGAAGCCGCGAGTGCGCACCTTTCCACGATCGCACCGTTCATGTGCCGGCTGCGCGAACAGGGAATCTCCTTCGCCCTCGACAACTTCGGCCGCGATATCGCATCGCTGTCGCATTTGAATTGTTTGCCGGTGTCTTGCATCAAGATCGACGGCAGCTTCAGCCGCGACCTGCTCGACAACCCCAAATCCCAATCCATGGTCGTGGCCATCACCAAGCTCGCCAATACCTTCGGGCTCGAGACCGTGCTCGGGCACGTGGAGACCGACGCGATCCGCGCGCGCGCCGCGCAATTGGGCGTGGACTACGGTCAGGGATTTTTCATCGGAAAACCCCTGGCGCTGGACGATGCCATTCACGATTTGCCGCTGTATTCATGCTTTGCAACGTCCACCGGGCTATTCGATCCGGCGATGGGCAAACAGGCGGCGCTCGGCGGCTAGCGGCGGATCGCCGCCGCACGTATGCTGCGGTGTCAGATGATCACGAAACCCCGCAAGGTCTTGTTGTTGAGCTTGGGCCTATCTTTGAGCGTGGCGCTGGGCCTCGCGGGCCGCGCGCTCGCCGATAAGCCGGCTACTCCCAAGGACGACCTGCCGTGGCAAGACGCCCGCATGCTGGCTGACGTGCTGGAGCGCGTCAAACACGACTATGTCAATCCGGTGGACGACCATGAGCTGCTGCAGGCGGCGATTCGCGGCATGGTGGCTTCGCTCGATCCCTATTCGGCCTACCTCGACGCGGATGAGTACGACGAGGTCAAGATCTCGAGCTCCGGCCAATACTCCGGCGTCGGCATCGAGGTGTCGATGGAGGACGAGGAGGTGGTGGTGGTGTCGCCCTTCGAAGGCTCCCCGGCGGCCGTGGCCGGAATTCGCCCCGGCGATGTCATCGCCACGATCGACGGCATTCCCGTGAACACCACAACCCTCGCGGACACGATCGGACGCATGCGCGGCAAGGAAGGGACCCAGGTCAAGATCGGCATTTTGCGCGAGGGCAGTGCGGAACCGCTGCAGTTCACCCTGAAGCGTTCGAAGGTCGAATTGCGCAGCGTGAAGTCCGAACTGCTCGAGCCCGGCCTGGGGTACGTGCGAATTTCCCAGTTCAGCGAAACCACCGGCGATGATCTGGAAGCGGCGCTCAAGGAGCTGCGCAAGAGCAACGCTGCGGCGCTCAAGGGCCTGGTGCTCGACTTGCGCAACAACCCCGGCGGCGTGCTCGAAGCGGCGGTGTCGGTCTCCGACGCATTTCTCGACAAGGGCGTCATCGTGACCGCCAAAGGGCGCACCCCCGAGTCCAAATTCGAAATGGATGCGACGCCGGGAGATGCACTCAACGGCGCGCCCATCGTGGTCTTGGTCAACGGTGGATCGGCGTCGGCAGCCGAAATCGTCGCCGGCGCGCTCAAGGACAACCACCGGGCAAAACTCATGGGACGCACGACCTTCGGCAAGGGCTCGGTGCAGACGGTGATACCCCTGTCCGGCGACCGCGCCGTGAAGCTGACCACCTCGCTCTATTACACGCCCTCCGGAATATCCATCAATCACCGGGGCATCGCCCCCGACATCGAGCTGCCGCGCGATCCGAAACCGCCTGCGGAGCCGGTGCCCGCCGACGCGCCGCTGCTGCAGCGCGACGCCGAGGTGAGGCGGGCGGTTCAGGAATTGAAGGTCCCGACCGTCGGCGGCAGCGGATCGGTGTCCGCGGCGGCGCGAGACTAATCGACGTGCGCAGCACACGCTCCATAGAAATCCTGTGTCTGGCGCTCGCCGCCCTGGTGCTCGTCTGGTCGCGGGCGCTGGTCACTCAGCTCTGGCCGGTGCTCGGTCTGCTGGCGGCGTTCGCGGCCGCCATCGTGATATTTCGCAGCCGGTTCTTTCCGCGCGGCACCCGGACCCGGCTGCTGATCGAGTCCTGGTCGATGGTGATGTTCGTCACCGGGGTGCTGTGGTTCACCGGGAAGAGCGGCAGTCCGCTGCTGAATCTTTACTTGCTGCCGATTATCTTGAGCGCGCTCACCCTGGGGCGCCTGGTCACACTGCTGCAAGTGGCGGTGATATTCGTTTTCCATCTGCTGCTGGCCGCCGCGTCGGCCAGCGTCGACGTTCTGTCGCTGTCCTACGCCAGCCAGGCGGTGGGGCAATTGGCGCCCTTTCTGTTGGTCGCCTATCTGACGACGACGCTGTCGGCGGACATCACGGAGGCGCGCGAACGCATCGAGAATCTCGCGCAAACCGACTCGCTGACGGGGCTGCTCAATCTGCGCATGTTCAACGAGGTGTGGCAGCGCGCGCACCTCGCCGCCGAGCGCGATCAGGGCGTCTACTCGCTGCTGATGATCGACATGGACAAGCTCAAGGAGATCAACGATTCCTTCGGGCACGAAGCGGGCAACAGCGCGATCACGCTGGTGGCTCAATGTCTGCAAAGAAGCATTCGCAACACCGATTTTGCCGCGCGCTTCGGCGGCGACGAATTCGCCGTGTTGCTGCCCGGCGCGTCGCCGGAAATCGCCGAGGCCGTGGTCAAGCGGGTGCGGCACAACGTCTACAAGACCACGCTCGACCTGCGCTCGCGCATGATCCGCTGCACGGTGAGCATCGGGGTCGTCAATTATCCGAAGGATGGGCGCGATACGCGCGAGCTCATGAGCATTGCCGATCACAAGATGTACCGCGACAAGGAACTGCGCAGGGCTCCCGGCAGTGAGGCAAACGCCTGAGATTGTCTAGGCAAAGATCTGAATGTGCTGGACTTTCCAAAAAATTATGACAAAGTTAGCGCTGCATCACGTCGCGGCTTGATTGACATATGTCAGCTTGCTGTCCACTGGTTAAATACACCCGAGATTAGTTAATGGAATTGACCCATCGACAGCCGACCCTGGCGTTGCGCGCAATATGCACCCTGTTTCTGGCCGCCGTGGCATTGCAGGCCGCGGCGCATCCCATCCGCGATCCGAAGCTGAAGTCGAATTCAGTGCTGGTCATCGATCAGAGCGACTCCTCGGTGATCTATGCGCGTCATTCGGATGTGGCCATGCCGATCGCGTCCATCACCAAGCTCATGACCGCCCTGGTGGTCCTCGATGCCGGACAGCCTCTCGATGAGGTGATCGAGATCACCGACGCCGACCGCGATCTCCCCAAAGGCGGCGTTTCGCGCCTCACCGTCGGCACGACCTTGACCCGGGGCGATCTGATGCACCTGGCCCTGATGTCGTCGGAAAATCGCGCCGCCCATGCCTTGGGGAACAATTACCCCGGCGGCATGCCCGCGATGGTTACCGCCATGAATGCCAAAGCCGCGGCGCTCGGCATGGGCAACTCGCACTTCGTCGATCCCACCGGCCTGTCGAGCCAGAACGTGGCGAGCCCCGAGGACCTGTCCAAGCTGGTGATCGCCGCCTCGCACAACCCCACCATTCGGGAATATTCGACCGACCGGCACTATGCCGTGAAGGTTCACCGGCGGATGGTCGAATTCCGCAACACCGACAACTTGGTGGCGAACCCGACCTGGAACATCATCGTGCAGAAGACCGGCTACATCGCCGAGGCCGGCAAGTGCCTGGTGATGGCAGCCGTCATCGAAGGCCGTTCGGTGGTGATCGTTCTGCTGGATTCGCTCGGCAAGTACACCCGCGTCGCGGATGCCAAACGGATCAAGAGCTGGATGGAGGCGAGCGCCAATCAGCACATTCAGGTGTCGATGCGTTAGACGCCCTCCCTTAACCCCAATCGGCCTAGGATAGCGCTTAATGAGCGCAATCCTTAGGGACGCGAGGTGAGTTATGGGTTTACGCATCCTCCTTATCTCCTGGGCACTGGGTCTCTCGGCCGGTGCTCCGGCCTCGGCCGCCGACCGGTCTTTATCGGTCACCATTTATACAGACCTGGCGCTCGTGCAGGATCGGCGCGACATCGACGTCAAAGGCGGCCGGCAGCGCATCGAATTCCCCGACGTTTCCGCGCAAATCCGGCCTGAGACCGTATCGCTGACCGCGGGCGACATCCGCATCGTCGAACAGAACTTCGATTTCGATCTCTTGACTCCCGGCAAGCTGATGGAAAAGGCGGTGGGCCAGGTCGTCACCATTGTGCGCGTGAATCCCGCCACCGGCGTCGAAACGCGCGAACAGGCGGAGGTGCTCGCCACCAACGGCGGCGTGGTGTTGAAGATCGGGCAGCGCATCGAGGTATTGCGCGACGACGGCCTGCCGGTCCGCGTCATATTCGACAAGGTGCCGGACAACCTGCGCGCGCATCCCACGCTCTCAGTCACCGTCATCGGCGGACATGCGGGAACCCGCACGGCGACCTTGAGCTACCTGACGCCCGGTCTCGGTTGGAAGGCGGATTATGTGGCGCTGTACAACGAGGGTGACAGCAAGATCGACGTGCAGGGATGGGTGACGCTGTCCAATTCGAGCGGCGTGACCTATGACAATGCGCAGACCCTCTTGGTCGCCGGCTCGCCCGCCCAAGTTGATGGAGCCGCGAGGCAACCAAACTATTATCACCCGCCGCAGCCGCGCCCGACATTGCAGCAGGCGGGTACTGAAAGTGGCAATCGTGAGCGCTTGGGCGATTACTACCTCTATCCGCTGGCGGAGCGCACCACCATCGCGAATTTGCAAACCAAGCAGGTGAGCTTTTTGGACGTCCACGGCGTGCCCGCCGAACACGGCTATGAATTTCGAAACCACTGGCTGGGGAGCGCGGAGACGCCGCAAAGCGCCAAGAGCATCTATGCTTTTTCCACGAGCAGCCACGCGGGCCTGGGCGATCAGCTGCCGGCGGGCATCCTGCGTTTCTACATGCGCGACAAACGCGGCGATCCGCAGTTCATCGGCGAGAGCCGCATCGATCACACGCCGATGGGATCGACATTATCGCTCGCGACCGGGGACGCCTTCGACGTGAAAGTGCGTGCCGTCATCGACAAGCGCACACGCTTGAGCGGTTCCGCCTGGCAATCCGACATGCGCTACGAACTCAGCAACGCCTTGCCCACACCCGTCACCGTGAAGCTGCTTCAAGACGGCCTGTGGGGCGATGCGCGCGTCACCGCCGAGAGCCAGAAGAGCACGCGGCGCGACGCCAATACGGCCGAGTGGTCGGTGGCCGTGCCTGCGAACGGCAAGGCCAGTGTCACGGCCACGTTCGAATCGCGATATTAGGCGCGTGCGCGCGGCGACCCTTCGCGGCCGGCACTGGATGCGGCTCACGCCGGCAGGGAGGTGCGCTGTGGCCGCAGTGTTGACGGCCGTGCATGCCATAGCAGCCGCACCGGTGCTGTCAGCCGCACCGGCGATGGCGGAGGACGCGGTGGCGGATAAACCATCCGCCCTTTCAGTGACCGTGTATCGCGCCCCCGAGCGTGGCTCGGGATCGATCGATCTCGACGACCTGGGCGGCTTCGCCTTGATCAGCGAAACCCGCACCGTGCATCTGCCGGCGGGCTCGAGCCGGCTGCGCTTCGAGGGGGTGGCCGACGGCATCGAGCCGGCCAGCGCCATCGTCACGGGATTGCCCGGCGGCGTGATCGAGAAAAATCGCGACGGGAAATTGCTCAGCCCCAGCGCCCTGATCGCCGCGGCGCTCGACAAGCCGGTGACGCTGCTGCGCACGGATCAGAAGACCGGCAAGCTCACCCGCACCGCCGGCAGGATCCGCTCGGACGCGGACGGCGGAGTGGTGTTCGAAACGTCGGCGGGGGTCGAGGCGCTGCGCTGTTCGGGGTTGCCCGAAACCTTCAGTTTCGAAGGGCTAGCCGATCTTCGGGCGACGCCGACCCTGTCGGTGTTGGTGCGCAGCGCGGAGCCGCTGACGCGGACGGTAACGCTGTCGTATTTGGCGCGTGATTTCGATTGGGCCGCGGATTACATCGCAACGGTGTCGGCCGACGGCAAGACTATGGACCTAGGCGCCTGGGTCACGCTGGCGAACGGCAACGCCGTCGGATTTCCTTCGGCTCGGGCCTTCGTGGTCGCCGGAAGGGTCAATCGAGAGAGCGGCGAGGTGGAGCCGCTCGACGCCGGAGGCCCCATCCTCGCGCAGTGCTGGCCGCAGGGTTCGACCAGCGATCCTCAATACCTCCAGCGGATCGGTCTTGACGAACGAGAGCTAGAGATGAGCGGCCGTATGTTCAAGAAGTCCGTGTCTGGCGCTGGGCCGGCGATGTTTCAGGTGGTCGCCCTCGCCGCTCAGCGACCTGTGGAGCAGGAACAACTCGGGGATTTGAAACTGTACCGCGTTCCCGACCGCACGACGGTGGCCAGCCGGCAATCGAAGCAAGTGCGCCTGCTGGATCGGACGGGCATTCCGGTGCGCTTGGTTTACAGCGCGGATGTTGCAGCCGATGAAATTGCCGCATCGGCTCCGGCTTCGCGGCTGCTGCGGACCAAGAACGATGTCCTGCATCATCTGGGGCTGCCGCTGCCGTCGGGACGAATCGCCGTGTTCGCGTCGAGGGGAGCGGAACAACTATTGCTGCAGGAATCCGGCATGCGCGATCTCGCCGTCGACGAAGATGTGGAGATCAGCTTAGGTGGCAGTCCCGACGTTGAGGTCGCGGCGCAAAAGGGCGAGACCACCATCAGCAATGCGCGCGCCGGGGAAATACTCTTCGAACTGCGGCTGCGATTGCCGGCCGGCGCAACCATCGTCCACGCCGATCATCCCTTGGACACTAAGAATGGCCGGCCCCTGTTTCGCCTGACGATTCCCGCCAATGAGAGCGTGACGGTGCGGTATCAGTGGCGGCCGCGCACCGGATGATTCGGTGATTCAGGGTGTACCCTAATATTCGATAGTGGTTATCCCTATTCCGCCCACGATTTCGAAGGTGACGGTGGGTGTGAGGTTGGGCACGACCGTGCAGGTGATTGGCAACTCACCGTGAACTGTCTTGGTTGCAGCATGGCCTGCCCGGGATGCGCCGGATGCGCCGGATGCGCCCAGGGGCGCAAATACCAGCGCGCAAAGGCAAACGGCACCTGCGGCACGGCCTGCGCGAGAAGTGCGCATCCTATCGCCCCCTCCTTTCCCCTGATTGCTACTTATTCGCCGCGCCGATAATACCGCCCTGCCGCCCAATGTTCGCAAAGTCTGCGCTGTGTCGCATTTCGGCGAAGAAGTGCTTCCGGCGGCGCCAAAAAGCAGGGCGCGCCCTCAAGGCGGGCCGCCCCCTCGCCGTTATTTGGTTCCAGGAGACGCGCGCGGGCCAGTTCGATGGAATCGCGCCGTCTTGGAATCTCAACACAATCAGAGAGTATGAACATGTCATTACGCAAATCGATTCGGCTGGCGTTGCTGGGCGCCACGGCGGTGGTGGGTTTTGGGTCGGCACTGGATGCGACGGCTGCCTCACCGGCAACGGGTACCCTCTCCGTAACCGCGACCGTGGTCAACAATTGCCAATTCACGACGAATGCAGTGGCCTTCGGCAATTATGATCCCGCGGTGGCCAACGCCGCCGCCGGTGCCAACCTGCTCGCGACCGGTTCCTTGTTGGTGACCTGTACCACCGGTGACTCGATCACCATCGATTTCGACCAGGGTGGCAACCCGACCGGAGGCAGCACCGCGCTGGTACCGGCGCGGCAGATGGTCTCCGGCGGCACCAATCTCCTCGGCTACACGCTGTTTTGGCCGAATGCGGCGGACAACGGCACGACGACGGCCACGCCTTGGGGCACCGGGGCCGGGTCGAGCTTCGTGTTCACGGCAACCGGTACTCAGGAAACGGTCAATGTATTCGGCAGTGTGGCAAAGGGACAGAACGTGCCCGCCGGCGCCTACACCGATACGGTCAATGTGGCCGTGAATTATTGATGCGTGGCCTGTCGATAGCGGCAACCCTATTCGGACTGGCAGTTTCAGGGCCCGGCACCGCGCCGGCCCTCGCTGGGTCGTTTTCAGTCACTCCGATGCGGGTGGCCCTATCGGCGGCCAAACCCGTCGCCGCGCTGGAATTGCACAACGACGGCGCCGAGGCCAGCGTCGTGCAGCTGGAACTGGTGGGCTGGACGCAGGCAAACAACGCGGACGTCTATGCCGCGACCGCGGAGTTGTTGGCTACCCCGCCCATCCTGACATTGCCGCCGGGCGGCTCGCGGGTGGTGCGAATTGGGTTGCGGCGCGCACCTGATCGCGATCGGGAACTGACTTATCGGCTGTACATCCAGGAAGTCGCGCCGCCACTGACGGACGCTTTTCAAGGCATGCGCATGACGCTCAAGGTGGGGGTCCCGGTGTTCGTGGCCTCCGTTGCCAAATCCAAGCCGCAGCTCCAATGGCGCAGCGTTGCGGGCCCCGATGGTGCGATCAAATTGACGCTGACCAACAGCGGCAACGAGCACGTGAAAATCACGGATCTCGAATTGAGCCAGGCGGAGGGCGCGCGCACCTCGGGGGTGCAGAAGGTATCGACCTACGTGCTGCCGGGGCAGAGCCGCGACTGGCTGGTAAAAATGGACGGTTCCGTGGCGGCGGGCTCGGCCCTGCGTCTGAAGGCGCATACCGATGGCAGCGCAGAACTCGCGGCGAAACTGACTCTGGAAGCCACTTGATGCTCAGACGGACGGTGTCACCGCAATCTGAGGGAGTGGATTCAAGACAGAAATTTGACATAAGTCACGATGCCCAGCGCCAGCCGCCATCGGGACATAGCACGTCAGAGACCCTGGCGGCGCACGGCACTGCTCCTCCTGCTCGTGCCGGCGCTACTGTTCGACGGCAAGCTGTCTGGAGTCGGGAGTCCGCGAGAGCCCCTTGAGGCCATGAGCACACGGCTCTCTCCCCTGGCCGAAACTCAGAATCCTGCTGCTCCGCAGCAGCACAAGGCCCTGGTGCCGCGCCACGCGTCGGCCGCGCCGCAGCACCCGGCTCATCGGGCCGGGCACATAATGCTCTCCGCGGCGACCCGAGCGACCCCGCGGACCCGAGCAACCCAGCGGACCCAAGCGATTCCGCCGACTAAGGCACCCCCGTCGACAGTGGCGGCCTCGGCCGGCGCGCACGGCGCGGCCGACGGGGCCGCCAATCAGGCGCCGGTGGCAAACGCCGCGACCTCCACCCCGCCCACCCCGGCTGCCCCGCCCACCCCGGTGTGGCTGGACGTGGAACTCAACGGGCAGCATCCGGGAATTGCTCTGCTGCAGCGCGACGCCGATGGCCACCTCTGGGCGCGCGGCGAAGACCTGGGCACGTGGCGCCTGCCCGTGCCGAAAACGGCGCCGCTGGTCGACCAAGGAGAGGCCTATTTTCCGCTCTCCGACTTGCCGGGTCTCGAATACCGGATCGATGAGGTCGCTCAGCAGCTGCTGATCACGGCTCAGCCCAAGCTGTTTTCGGAGACGGCAATCAACGACCGGGTAGCCTATGCTGCGATGCCAGATCGCGCGCGGCCCGGCGCTTTCCTGAATTATGACGTTGTCGCGACCCACCTCTCCGGCGAGATGGACACGAAACCGATGACGCTCAACGGGTTCTTCGAAGTCGGCGCCTTCAATCGCTGGGGCGAGGCCACGACCACGGCCGTGCGTTCCGGCCTGTCCAACGACCCCAGCCTGATCCGGCTGGACACGACATTTACTCGCGACAGGCCCGAACTGCTCGCCAGCCTGCGCGTGGGGGACTCCATCAGCGGCATCAGCAGCTGGAGCGGTGCGGTGCACTTCGGCGGGGTTCAATGGAGCACTGATTTCTCCACCCAGCCGGGCTTCGTGACCACGCCGCTCGCCGGGATTCGCGGCGAGGCTGTGCTGCCTTCGACGCTCGATCTGTACATCAACAACGCCATGCGTCTGCAGACGACAATTCCGCCGGGCCCATTTGCAATCAACGATTTACCCGTCAATTCCGGGGAGGGCGAGGCGCGCGTGGTGGTGCGCAACATGCTCGGGCAGGAGCAAACCATCAGCGTCCCGTACTATGTCAGTCCCTCGCTGCTGCGCCAGGGCTTGAGCAGCTATTCCTTCGAGATCGGCGCTGCGCGTGACAACTATGGGCTGGCGAGCAATGACTATGGACGCGGCCTGATCGTTGCCACCGATCGCTATGGCTTCACCGGCAGCTTTACCGGGGAGCTGCACGCCGAGATCCTGGCGGCTCAGCAGACGGCCGGCCTCGGTGGCGTTTGGCTGGTGCGCGGCTTGGGAGTCTTGAGCGCGGCCGTGGCCGCCAGTCACTCGGACCGCGGCGCGGGCGAGGTGCTGCAATTCGGGTTCGAGCGGCAGTGGCACGGGGTGGGTGTGGGCGGCAGCGTGCGATTTGCCGATAGCAGCTTTGTCGAGCTCGGCATGTTGCCCACGGATTTGCCGCCGGTTCGAGTGGTACAAGGATACTTTTCCCTGCCCATGCCGAAACGGGGTTCCTTGAGCCTGAACTACATCCAGGAGGATTATCGGACCGCCGCTCCGCAACATTTGCTCTCGGCGCAGGCAAGCTGGTCGGTCGGCCGCGTCGGATTCTTGAGCATGTCGGCGTTGAAGCCGCTCAACGGCGGCGGCCACCCCACATTCGGGCTCAACTTCACCCGCACTTTAGGCGCGCGCACCAGCGTCAGTGCGGGCGTGATTCGCCAGGACGGCGCGAACCAGGAGCAGGTTCAAGTGCAGCAGAGTCTGCCGGCCGGCACCGGCACGGGCTATCGGGTCACCGCCGGCGCGGGCGTAACGGATCAGCTGGATGCAATCGGGCAGTATCAAAACGACGTGGGGACTTACGCGCTGCAAGTCGCGCATTCCGGCGGATTGACGAGCACCTCGGCCGAAGCGCAAGGCGGCATCGCCTTGCTGAGTGATCGGGTCTACTTCACCCGCAAACTGGACGAGAGTTTCGCCGTCGTTCGGGTCGGCGACTTCGCGCATGTGCACATCTATGCGGACAACCAAGTCGTGGCCGAAACCGACTCGAGCGGCACCGCGCTGGTGCCGCGGATCCGTGCGTATGAGCACAATCCCCTGCGGATCGAGCAAGCGGATTTGCCGCTCGATGTCGACATCGACACGCTCGAGAAGGACGCGGTTCCCTTTCGGCGCAGCGGCGTGCAGGTCGATTTCGATCTGCACCGGTCCCAAGGCGCGTTGATGTCGCTGATCGAACAGGACGGATTGCCGGTTCCGGCGGGAGCGGTCGCCGTGGTCAACGGCAACGACACGGAATTCCCGGTGGGCACGAAAGGAGAAACCTACCTCACCGGACTGACCCAAACCTCGGTGGTGCACGTGAGCTGGCCTGGAAAGACGTGTGAGGCCAAAGTGGCATTCACGCCGAGCGCCGATCCCCTGCCCAATCTCGGGCGCATCTCGTGCGAGGCCGTGCCGTGACGCCGCCCCGAGGCGGCGCCCCAAGCCGGGCCGCTGCTGTCTTGGGCGTACTCGCCATCGGTTCACTTTGCGCGGGCCCAGCCTTCGCGGCCAACTGCTCCATCGGCGTCATCTCCGTGGTATTCGGTACGTACAACACCTTGTCCCCGGCGAGTCTCGACGGCGCCGGCAGCGTCTCGGTGACTTGCGACGCGACGGATTCGTACACGGTCGCCTTGAGCTCGGGGCAGGGCTCCATGACGGCGCGCAGATTGCTGAGCGGGGCGAATGTGATGTACTACAACCTGTTCACCGATGCACAGCGCAGCATGATCTGGGGCGACGGCACGCTCGGCACCGCTCTCGTGAGCGGCAGCGGCACGGGCGCGACGTACACCGTTTACGGCCGGGTTCCCGGCGGGCAAAATCTGCCGGCCGGAAACTACGTCGATTCGATCACGGTCACGCTCGATTTCTAAGAGCGCGGGCCGCGCGGGGCGGCGCCGCTCGGGCGGCTTGGTCCACGGTGCCGCTAGTAGCGCGCGGTGAAATGCACGCCGAAGTTGCGCGGCTCGCCGAGCTGCGTGTACAGCTTGGTTGGGAAATCCGGCGGTTCGTCGCCGAAGTAAAAACCCCGCACGGTGTAAATTTTGTTCAATAGATTCCGGCCCCATAGATACGCTTCGAAGCGGCCGGTTTCCCAGCCCAGCTTGCCGCTCAGCAAGCCGTAAGCGTTGGATCGGGTATTGTTCGGCGGCAGATCGTAATAAAACGCACCCATGCCGGTGACGTCGAGGCGCGCGTAGGGCCCGCGCGGATCGCGCCACGTCGCGTTGACCGCGGCTTGCCAATCGGGGGCGTGCGGCAGTTCACGGTCGGGAAACTCGACGCCGTTCTGCACGAATCCCCGGTATTGGGTTTGCAGCAATCCCAAGGAGCCCCCAAGCTCGAGCCGCGCCGCGACCGCCCAGGCGAGCGTGCTTTCCAATCCATAGTTGTAGCCGGACTGCGCATTCCCGGTATAGAAGATGAAGGTGTTGGGATTACTCGGATCGAGCTGCTCACCGGTGAGCAGCTGCTCCGAGTGGCGCGCCGTATAAAAGAGCGAAGTATCGATGCGCAGCGCGCCGCCGCTCACTTGAGCCTTGTGACCGATTTCGAAGTTCAGATCGGATTCCGGCGCAAACAGTAGTTGGTTCGCCGGCAGCCCCGCACTCAAATTGAAGCCGCCCGCCTTGTAGCCGCGCGCGATCAGCGCGTACACATGCTGGCCGTCGGCGATTCGCATGTCCAGCGAGGCGTGGCCGCCCCACAGGTCATACGCCGGACCGAAATCATTCGCCGTGTCCGGCGCGCCCAAGTAGGTGGTCACATCGTTGTAATTTGCGTTGTGGCGCTCGCCGCGCAGGCCCACCGACCAGCGCGTTCGAGGCCCCCAGTCGCCGTCGAGCTGGCCGTACAGCGCGGTACTGCGTGAATGGAACTGGCTGGACACCACGGTCAGGCTCTCTGAGTTCTGGGTCGCATCGTAGGGATCGACGTAAATGCCCGCGCTGGTGTCGCTCAAGCCCTCGCGCAGCTCAAAGGCATACAGGCCGATGAGCCACGACAGTCCATGCGCCGGCGCCGCGGCGAGGCGCAGCTCGAAACTGCGGGTCGAGCGGTGCCGCACTTGATATTCGGTGTAGTCGTCGGTGTACGGTGCCCAGAGGATGGGGTTGCCCCAGTCGCCGTCAAAGCCATAGTTGACGACGGTGTCGGCGTAAGTGGCAATGCTGGTCAGGGTGGCGGCGCCAAGACCGGTGTACGTCGCGTGCGCCGACACCCCCGTGGAGTACTGCCGGTCGACGCTGGGGTGATCGGATTGCGTGGTACGGCTGTTGTCGATGGCGAAGGCGTCATAGCCGTTGTCGATCTGAACCCGCAACAGGGACACATCGACGCGCAATTGCTCGCTGGGGTCGAAGCGCCATCGCCCGCGCAGCGTGAGCTCGTCGCGATTGTCGGTGTCGCTGCGGCCCAAATAGGCATTGTGATAGAAGCCGTCGCTGGTGTAGCGCTGCACCGCCAGCCTGAACGCCGAATCCAGGGCCGCGACCGGACCGGTGATGACGGCGCCATACGAGCGCTCGGCGTAATCTCCGGCGTCCAATTCCACGCGCCCGCCGAAGGTGTCCGCGGGCGCGGCGCTTTGCACGTAGATGAGTCCCGCGAGGGCATTGGCGCCGTACAGCGTCCCTTGGGGACCGTGCAGAACTTCGATATGGTCCACGTCGAACAGCGTCGCAGCGGTTCCCAATCCGCTGAAGTCGATGTCGTCGATCAGAAATCCGACCGACGGGTTGGGAGCGCCTTGGTATTGCTGCAGCTCGCCGATGCCGCGGATCTGAAAATAGCGCGGCCGCGACGTGTCGCCGGCCCAATTCAGATTGGGTACCAGCGCGAGAACGTCCTCGAAGTGCTGCTGACCGGCATCGCGCAGCGTGGCCTCGCTCAGCACGGAAACGCTGCCGGGCAATTCGGCCAGCGGAATGGGCCGCAGGGCCGCCGTGACGATGATTTCATCCAGTTGTGGATCGGCGGCAGCGTCGGTGGCGAGGGCCGGCGAGGACGCGCCCAGCGCGGCGAAAAAAACCAAAAAAAGATTCTTACCCACCATGCTCCCTCCGCCGGTACTAACCGGATCAGGTTCAATGGGTTCGCAGGTGGGCGCATTTGCGCAGCCAGCGTCTCAGGCCCTCAAGGCCACCCCAGCGTTGACAACTAAAAGAGGCTGCGGACCGCCCCAATCAAACCGCCGAGGATCAGAACGGCGGTCGGCAGAAAACTCATGCCGTACCCCGCCCCGCGCTTCGCCGGATCTTTGACATAGCCTGCCGAGTACATTTCCCGGCCGACCAGGTAGATCACACCCAGCACGGCGGCGGCCGGGGGCCAAAAGTAATGGCTGAAAAGGTACAGGCCGGGCACCAAGATAATCAATAGTTCCAAGGTATTTTGCTGGACGCGGAAGCACCGCTCGAAAATCTCGTTTCCGGTGATGGCCGGCGCCTTGATGCCATAGCGCCCCCGGGCACGGCCCACCTTGAACCCGAACACGATGAATTGCAGAAGTGCGAGCGCAGTCACAATGTCAACATAAGCCATGGATGTTCCTCCCCGGTTCATGGATTCTAGCACTGTGCCGCGGGCGGCTTTGCGCCAGGCTATCGACATCGCCATCTAAGAGGTCGAATTTCGCAATGAGCTTACCCCGTAGATCCACCCGCAACGGTACTCGCGGCTACGCCCACTTGGTCGAGGTTGAGGTGCCCGTCGCCCGGGTGTGGCGCGCGCTCACCGATCCGGGTTTGATTCGCATCTGGTCCGGCCAGGAGGCCGAGATCGATCCTCGCAAAGGAGGCTCGTACCGGCTGGGCAATCGCAATGCCGGCGGCCGCGAGGCGCACATCGACATCTTCGACGTGAATCGGCGGCTGCGGCTGATTTATCTCAAGGGCGATGATTGGCCGGACGGCGACAGCGCGGTGGTCGACGATTTCTTACTGGACGTGCGCAAGGGCGAGGGCACCACCTCGCTGCGATTGCTGGGATCGGGAGTTCCCGAGACCCCGACCTGGGACAAGAGCTATATGCGCATCCGCATGGGGTGGGAGCGCCTCATGGCGCGCATCAAAGTGACGCTGGAGAGTCCGCCGGTCCCCAAAAAACCGACATTGGTCGCCCCCAAGGACCCGCCGCTACCCGGCCTGGATTATTGATTCAACGGCTCGGGGCTTCTTGCTATGCTCATGCGCGGCGTCCTCGCCGGCATGGAGTTCCAGCATGCTTGGGTTTCTCATACGCGCGTGTCTGGTGGCGCTGGGCCTGTGGTTGGCGACTGTTTGGGTCAGCGGCGTCAGCATCGATACGCCGGTCACGTTGATTCTTGCCGGCGTTCTGCTGGGCGTGGTCAATTCCATCGTTCGGCCCATCGCCATTTTGCTCACACTGCCCATGACCATCGTCACTCTGGGGTTGTTCCTGCTGGTGATCAACGCAGGCATGGTGGCGCTGGTGGCGTGGATGCTGCCCGGCATGCATGTGGCGGGCTTCTGGTCGGCATTTTGGGCCTCGGTGCTCGTGAGCCTGGTGAGTTTCGTCGGCTCATGGTTCGTCGGCGGCAAGGGCAAAGTCGAAGTCATCGTCAAGCGCGGTTGATTACTGCGTCTTCGGCTCGGCGAGCGTCTTCGGATCGGTGAGGCTGCCGCCGGGCAGCGTCAATATGCTCACGCCGACGATGATCACCACCATGCCGATGAGCTGCGTCCCGGACAAATGCTCGTGCAGAAATTGCCAGCCCAGGAACGCGGCGATGGCGGGATTCACGTACCCATAGGTCCCGATCAGGGCGGGGGTGGCATTCAGACTCAACCAGCCGTAGGCGGTGTACGCCAGGCAGGAACTGAAAAACGTCAGATAGAACAACGCCGTCAATCCGGAGGCGTTCGGCGCCCAGTGCGCCGTGTCGCCATGTACAAGTCCGACGGCGAGCAGCATCAATCCACCCATGAGCATTTGCAGCGCCATGAACATGAGCGAACCCAACTCGGTATCGATGCTGCGGTAATACAGGGTGCCCAGGGACCAGGCCAGGCACGCGGTCAGCACGCCGGCCTGGGCCAGTAAACTGTCGGTGGTCAAGCGTCCTTTGGGTATCAACATCAAGGCGGCGCCGAGAAATCCAATCACCATTCCCAAGACGGCGGAGCGCGTGAGCGGATGCCCGCGGCGCCCGAAGACGCCCAATCCCGCGATCCAAAAGGCGGACGTACCGTTGAGCAGCGCCGATTGATTGCTCGGAATGTAGCGTATGGCCCAGGTATTCAAGCCGTTGCTGACGAAGACCATGAAAAAGCCGGCGATGGCGACGTGGCGCCACTCGATGAGCCGCGCAGGGAAGGGGTTGCCCTTCCAGAAGCGGGCGATGAGCGCCAGCACGACACCCGCGGTGAGGAAGCGAATGGCGGAGAACAGCGCCGGCGGCAGATTGCTGACCGCAAGCTTGGTGAACAAGAAGCTCGAGCCCCACACCAGATAAATGGTGCCCAAGGCCAGCATGAGCTTCGCGGAGTGACGAGGATCGCGCAAACTTAGCGTACGGCCTTAAGCGGCCTCACATTGCCCGGCGCGGCGTACCGGCGCGGAAGATCCAGTAGCAGATCCCGAAGAGCAGCAGCGCCGCCCACCATTTTCCGCCGGGCAATTCGTTCGCCATGGCCAGAACATCGGGGTTCTTGCTGATCCAGATGCACATGGCGATGAAAATGCCCACCAGCGCCTCGCCCGTGATCAGGCCCGCGGCGAACAGCATGCCGTTCTGCGCGAGTTTTTCCGGGTCGCCGCCGGCGCTGTGTTTGGCGTGCCAGCGGGCGACCAGTTCCGCGACGAGGCCGCCGCCGAGGATGGGTGTCGACACGTCCAGGGGCAGGTAAATCCCCACGGCCACCGCCAACACGGGCGCGCTCCAGCGTGATCCGCGGCGCTTCAGGTACAGATCAAAGACGATGATCAACGCGCCGACGAACGCCCCGATGGCGATCATCCCCACCGGCAAGGTTCCGCCGAACATGCCTTCGGCAACCGACCTCACCAGGTTGGCCTGCGGCGCGGGCAGCGGCTTGACCCCGGGGTGGGACGGTTCGCCGATGCCGTAGGCGAACAGCAGGACGTTCATCACGGGCGCCATCACCGCTGCGCTGACCATCACGCCGACGCACAGCATCACTTGTTGACGCCAGGGCGTGGCGCCGACCAGCTGGCCGGCCTTGAGGTCCTGCAGATTGTCCCCGGCGACAGCCGCCGCGTTGCAAACCACGGCGCCAATGAACACCACCGCCACCGCGCCGATCGAGGACTTTCCGCCCACCATCCACATGAGGACCAGGGAAGCAAAGAGGATGGTGCAAATCGTGATGCCGGACACGGGGTTGTTCGACGATCCGACGAGTCCGGCCATGTAGCCGCTGACCGATGAGAACAAGAAGCCCGCGACGATCATGATCACGGCCATGGCGAGCGCCACGCCCAGACTGCCCACCACCAGGTAGTACAGGAAAAACAGCGGTATGACGAACAGCGCAATGCACAGGAGCACGGCGGCCATGGGCAGATCGCGTTCGGTGTGCGGCACTTCGGCGGCGCCGCGCGCGCCGACTTTGAGCCCGCTGCTCACCGCCGACCACAGGGAATTGCGCAGGGACCATAGCGCCCACAAAGCCCCGGTCAACATGCAGCCGACGCCGATGTAGCGCACCTGGGCGCGCCAAATGGCGAACGCCGCGTCCTCGGCGTCGAGACCGACGAGCTTGTGCATCAACACCGGGTCATGATCGAAGAAGAAGATGTTGTACAGCGGGATGGCCAGCCACCAAGAGAACAGGCCGCCGACCGCGATGAGAATCGCGACATTCAGTCCCACGATGTAGCCGACTCCCAGCAGCGCGGGGGAGAACCCATAGCCGAAGAACGCGATGCCGCGCTCGCCGAAGAAACCCTTGACGGTGAAGGTCTCCGGCAATGCTCGCAGTCCCGAGGTGATGAACTTGAACGCGCCGCCGACGATGCCGGCCAGCGCGAGAAATTTCGCGCCGACGCCGGGGTTCGCGCCCACCTTCAATACTTCGGCCGCCGCGATGCCTTCGGGAAACCGCAGCTTCTGTTCGATGATCAAGGTGCGGCGCAGCGGCACCGAAAACAGCACGCCGAGCAAGCCGCCCAAGCCGACGATGGCTACGGTCCACCAGTAGTCGAAACTCGTCCAGTGGTGCAAGAGAATGAGCGCCGGCAGGGTAAAGATGGCGCCGGCGGAGATCGAGGTGCCGGCGGAGGCGCCCGTGGCCACGATGTTGTTCTCGAGGATGTTGGTGCGCCCGAACAGCGGCAGCACCGCCATGGAGATGACGGCGGCCGGAATCGCCGTGGCCACCGTGATTCCGGCGAACAAGCCGACGTAGGCATTGGCGGATGCGAGGATGACGGTGAGAACGATGGACAGCGCGATGGCCTTGACCGTGAACTGGGGAGCCGGGACTGCGCCCGTCGTCATTTTACGTTACCCATGAGTTTCTTCACCGGCCGGCTCAAGATCAAGAGAACGGCGCCCAAGCCCACCGAGAAATACACGATGTGCATGTATTGCCCGGGCATGGCAGCGACATTGTTCGCATCGAAATCCCCGGCAATCAAACCCGCGACGAGATTGCCGAGCGAAGTGGCCAGGAACCACATGCCCATCATCTGACCGACGAAGCGCTTCGGCGCCAATTTCGTGTAGTAGCTCAGGCCCACGGGGCTCAAGCACAGCTCGCCGAAGGTGTGCAGCAGATAAGTCATGATCAGCCAGTAAGGCAGCACGTGCGAGCCGGACGCAACGACGGCGGCGGCGGTCGCCATGACCAGAAATCCCGAGCCCATCAACATCACGCCGATCGCGAATTTGGCGGGAGCCGAAGGGTTGAGGTTGCGGCGCGCCAGCGCGATCCAGCCCCAGGCAAAAAACGGCGCGAACAGGATGATGAACAGGGAATTGAGCGATTGAAACCAGCCCGTCGGGATGAGGAAATGCAGCCATCCCACCATGCGATCCGTGTATCTGTCGGCGAATAAATTCAAGCTGGAGCCGGCCTGTTCGAAACCGGAGAAAAACAGCACGCAGCCGATGAACAGCACCACCAGCACGACGCCGCGTTTGCGCTCTTCCGGCGTCAGGTCGGCCACGATGAAGAAGTAGGCGAAGTACAGCACCGCCATGCCGACGATCAGGTAACTGGCCGATTGGGCCACGCGCAATGGATCGATCGGTATCCACCCGAAGGTCACCGCCGCCAGGACGAGCGCCACGGCGCCGACGCCGATCCACAACCGCAGCCATTGCTTGGAACGCGGCACCACGGCGGTGGCGCTGCCGGCCGCATGGATGGGCGCGGGATGCAACCCGGAGTCTCCCAGATACTTTCGCGTCAAATAGAACTGCAGTACGCCGAGGATCATGAATACGGCGCCGACGCCGAATCCCGCGCGCAATCCGAAATACAGCTGCGCCAGCGGGATGACGAGCGGACCCAAGGCGGCGCCGACATTGATGCCGATGTAAAAAATGGTGAACGCGGAATCCAGGCGCGCACCGCCCTCGGGATACAGTCCGGCAACGATGGCGCTCACGTTGGGCTTGAGGAGCCCGACGCCGATTACGATCACCACGAGGCCCAGATAAAAGCCCTTGGGGCCCGTCGAAATGGCCAGCAAGGTGTTGCCGAGGGTGATGGCCAACCCGCCGACCATGACGGCCCGCTGCGCGCCGATGAGCCGATCCGCGACCCAGCCTCCCGGCAAACACGCCAGATAGACACCCGCATTGTACAGTCCGTAAATCGCCGCGGCCGTCTTGTCGTCGAGGCCGAGGCCGCCGGCGGCGACCGTGGCCACCAGGAACAGGATGAGCACCGCCCGCATGCCATAGAAAGTGAACCGTTCCCACATCTCGGTGAGGAACAAGGTTGCAAGACCGCGGGGATGGCCGAAAAAAGTACCCTGATTACTCAGACAGGCTCCTAAACTCCGGCCTCGCGCTTGGCCGTTTCTGCTTCTTCTTTGGCGCGTGCGGCGATTTTATCCTTGAGCAAGAGTCCCGCCATGATGATCCCTATTTCGTACAAAAGGTACATCGGCACCGCCATCGCACTCTGCGATACGGCATCGGGCGGGGTCACGAAGGCGGCAAAGATGAATATGCCCAACAAGACGAAGCCGCGATTCTTCCTGAGCGTCGCGATCTTCACGAACCCCGTCCACACCAATAGTACCGTGGCCACGGGGACTTCGAAGGCCGCGCCGAAGGCCAGCAACAGCACCATCACGAAATCCAGGTAGCTGCCCATGTCCGTCATCATCTGCACCCCATGAGGCGTGGTGGAGACGAAGAAGCTCAGCATGACCGGGAAAACCACGTAATAGGCGAAGGCGGCGCCCAGGTAGAACAGCAGGACGCTGGAAACGAGCAGCGGAATGGCGAGCTTCTTTTCGTGCTTGTACAGGCCGGGCGCGACGAACGCCCACGCTTGATACAGGATGAAGGGCATGGCGATGCCGATGGCGAGCACCAGCGCCAGCTTGAACGGCACCGTGAAGGGGGCCACCACGCTGGTCGCGATCAGCGTCGCGCCAGGGGGTAATTTGTGAATCAGCGGATCCGCCACGAACGAGAACAGCTGATTCATGTACATGGCGCAGGGAATGAAGCAAATCCCGACCGCCAACATCATCTTGAGGAGGCGATCGCGCAACTCCAGCAGGTGCGAAATCAGAGTACCTTCGGCGAGGCCGTCCGGGTCGCCCGCCTCACTCATGGGGCGGATTGGCGTCTGCCGCCGTGGTGGTTGGTGCGGCGATCGGCGATTGGGCTGCCGGCGGATCGTTGGCATGCATGGCTGCCGGCGTGGTGAACTCGGCGGGCGCTCCATAAACCGGCTCGGGCGGGGCCGCCGGCGGTGGCGCGACGGACGCCGGTGGCGCAACGGACGCCGGTGGCGCGGAAGTCACCTGGGCGGGATCGCCGCCGCCCGCCGCCGCGTTCGCGGCGGGGTTCGGCTGGATCTGCGCCTTCAGGAATTCTTCCGCGTTGACTTCGCGTTCCAATTGTTCGGTCAGCTGGCGCGCCATGACGCGCGCGCGCCCCATCCAGTTGCCCACTCGGCGCGCAACCTTGGGAAGTCGCTCCGGCCCCAACACGATGAGTGCTATGGCCGAGGTGAGCAGTATCTCCGAGAACCCGACATCAAGCATGCGGCATCAAGCGTTGGTTTTTGGGGGTGCCTTGACTTCGGCCTCGCGCGGCGCCGCGCCGGGCTCGAAGTCCGCGTCCTTGTCCTGTTTGATTTGCTTCATTTTCTCTTCGGATTCGCCGTCATTCATGGCCTGCTTGAAGCCCTTGACCGCGGCGCCCAGATCCGAGCCGATACTGCGTATGCGCTTGGTGCCGAATATCACCAGCGCAATGAGCAATATGACGATCAGCATTCTTGTATCGAACATGTCGGGTCTCCGATCCTGAAGGTAAACCTAATTGGGGCGCCAATGATACGCCAATGGGATTATGACATTGGACCGCGGGACATCGATGCGCGTTCGGTCGCATTTGAGATAGCGCGAAATCAGCTCTCCAGCCAGAAAGTGACGGGCCCGTCGTTGGTCAGCGACACCCGCATGTGGGCGCCGAACACACCGGTTTCGACGCGCCCATGCTGGGTGCGGGCCGCCTTCACCAAGGCATCGAACAAACGCCGCCCCTGCTCCGGAGGCGCCGCGGTGGAGAAGCCGGGTCGCAAGCCCTTGCGCGTCTCGGCGGCCAGGGTGAACTGGGGAACCAGCAGCAAGCTGCCCTGCGTTTGCCCCAAATTCAAGTTCATTTTCCCGGCCTCATCCTCGAACACACGGTACTGAAGCAAGCGGCTGAGCAACCGCAGAGCGGACGCCTCGTCGTCGTCCGGGCGCACCCCCACCAGAACCATCAACCCGGGGCCTATGGAGGCCACCCGGTCCGCGCCGACATCGACACTGGCCTCCGATACGCGCTGCAACAATCCGATCACGGCCGGCGCCGGGGCGGCTTGGCGGAGGCCGCACGGGCTGATTTGGCCGCGGCGGGAGCGGCGGTGCCAGTGGCCGCTCCGGCGCACAGGGCCCGAAAGCCGGCGGCGACATAGGGCGCCAACCGCTCATGCACGCTATCGAGGTCGGAGGACTTGCACAGGCCGCCCGACAGTTTGTCGATGCGCCCGGTCTCGGCGAAGGTCAGGGTCAGCGCGCCGGTCAGGAACTGATAGCCCCAGTACACCTCGCGGGCCGGGCAGCCGGGCAGTGCCTCGCGCAGCACGGCGATGAACTTATCCACCAGCGGATCGAAGTGCTGCGTCATCAACACGGGGCCCCATTCCGGAGAGTTGTTGACCTGCGCAACCAGCGCGAAGTAGCTCTTCCAGCCCGGCCCGCCGCGGGCGGAGCGCTCCAGCAGGGGATAGGTGAAGGCATACACGATTTGTTCCAGAGTCGGCACCCCGGGCAGCGCTGCGCGGCGCACTTCCTCGAGCATGGCCAGACGCTCGGGATTCAGGAGTTCGGCGCGCCGCTGGAACACGGTCGCGAACAGCTCGCGCTTGCCGCCGAAGTGGTAGCTGACCAGCGCCACGTCGACTCCGGCCGCCTCGGTGATGTCGCGGACCGAGACGCCGTAGAAGCCGTGCCGCGCGAACAGGCGCTCCGCCGCGTCGAGGATCCGCTCCTTGCCAGGTTTGGTCCCGGTCTTCTTGTTCATCATCTTGCGGCGCGCCACGACCATCGGACTCATTCTCCAAGGTTGGCATCGGCACTGCAATGCTACTGCATGGACCAGCCGTGGCTCACGACCAGAGATTGTCCCGTCAATGCGTTCGACTCGAAAGACGCGAAGAAGAGCGCCGCTGCGGCGACATCCGCGACCGTCGTGAATTCGCCGTCGACGGTTTCCTTGAGCATGACATCGCGGATGACCGCCTGCTCCGATATGCCCAGCGCCTTCGCCTGCTCCGGAATCTGCTTGTCGACCAAGGGCGTGCGCACGAATCCCGGGCAGATGACATTGGCCCGCACGCCGTGCCGAGCCCCTTCCTTGGCGACCACTTTGGCGAGTCCGATGAGGCCGTGTTTGGCGGTGACATAGGGTCCCTTGAGGAGCGAGGCTTCCTTGGAATGCACCGAGCCCATGTAGATGATGCTGCCGCCGCCCTGTGTGTACATCTGCCGCAAGGCCGCGCGCGTGCACAGGAAGGCGCCGTCCAGATGAATCGCGAGCAGCCGTTTCCAGTCGGCGAACTTGAGTTCCTCGAGCGGCGCGACGAATTGAATGCCGGCGTTGCTCACCAGCACGTCGAGCCGGCCGAAGGCATCGGCCACGGCGGCCATGCCGGCCTCGACCTCCGCCTCGCTGGTCACATCCATGGCGACGGCGATGGCCTGTCCGCCGCCGCGATTGATCTCGGCGGCGCACGCGTGAGCGCCTGCCGCATCGAGATCGAATATCGCAAGTTTGGCGCCCGCGCGGGCGAATGTCCGCGCAATCTCGCGGCCGATGCCGCTTGCCGCACCCGTGACGACGGCGACCTTGTCTTGGAGGCGCACGTCTTAGCCTCCCCGTCCGGTCATGCTGTCGAATCGCGCAACGAAGGCGTCGATTGCCGCCAGAGAATCGGGCTCATCCAGCAAGGGTGCATGTCCGCGGTTCGCGACCGTGACGTGCTCGACGTCCCGGTTCTCGCGCGCCATGCGCGTCACCGTCGCGGCGCTCAAAAGGTCGGACAATGCGCCACGTATCACCAGCATGGGCACGCCCTTGATCTGCGAGTACAGCGGCCACAGGTCGGCGGGGGCCGACGCGGGCGGGGTCCTCAGGGCGTCGGCGATTTTTGGATCCATGTCCGGGACCGGAATGCCGGCCGCATTTTCGCGATAGCCGCGGCGCGCATAATCGTTCCATTCCTCGTCGGTCAACCCCGGCAGCGCCTCGCCGTAGACGCTCTTGGCCTGCGCGGCGGCGTCGCGCCAGGAGGAGACCGGCGGCAGCTTGCCCGCGTAACCCGCGATGCGGCGAATTCCAGCGGGATCGAATTCCGGGCCGACATCATTGAGCACGACCCCGGCAATCAGCTGCGGCTGCATCGCGGCCATCACCATGCCCATCAGCCCGCCGAGCGAGGTGCCCACCACGAGGACCCGGCTCAAGGATCGGGATTGCAGGAGCGCGAAGGCGTCCTGCACGTAGGTTGGCAGCTGGTAGTGCGATGAATCCTGATCCCACGCCGAACGCCCGCGGCCGCGCAGGTCCGCCGCCAGCACGTCGTGCCGCTCGGAGAGGCGCTGCGCGAGCGCGCTGAAGTCCCGGCTATTGCGCGTCAGACCCGGCAGACACAGCACCGGCAAGCCGCCGGGCCGGCGTGCCGCGTACAGCGCACAGTAGAGCTTGAGACCATCGGCGCTGTCGTAATAGTGATCGGTGGGAATGCCATTCATGGTGCACCTGCAGCGTTGCTGATCGACGAGTATTCCTGCCGAAGCTCGCGCTTGAGCACCTTGCCGTTGGGGTTGCGGGGCAGGCTTTCGCGCCATACCACGCCGCTGATGCGCTGCTGCTTGCCGACCCGTGCGTTGGTCCACTCGACGAGCTCGGCGGCGGCCATCGCGCGGCCGGCTTGCAGCACCACCACGGCCAGCGGGGTTTCGCCCCAGCGGGCGCTGCCCACGCCCACCACCGCGACCTCCGCGACGGACGGGTGCTCGCGCATGATGGTCTCGATATCGGCGGGGTAGATGTTTTGGCCGCCCGACAGGATCATGTCCTTCTTGCGATCGACGATATAGAGAAAGCCCTCGGCGTCGAGCATGCCGAGGTCGCCGGTGCGCAGCCAGGGGCAGCCGTCGGCGTCGATCCAGGTCGCCTGCCGATTCGCCTCGTCGCGCGCATGATAGCCGGCCATCAGCAGCCGGCCGCGGCCGACGATCTCCCCGATCTCACCCGCAGCGGCCTCACGGTCCTCCTCGCTCAGGATGCGAATGTCGGCACCGAGCACCGGCTTGCCGACCGACAGCGTTTTGCGCTCCAGATCCTCGGGCTCGAGGATGGTCATCAGCCCTTCGGTGAGTCCGTAGAGCTCGATCAGCCGGCAGCCGAATTCGCGTGCAAAGCCGCGCTTCAGCTCGGGCAAGAGCGGCGAACCGCAGCACATCAGCGTCTCGAGGCTGCTTGCGCGAAATTCGCGGCGCTCCGGGCAGGCGAGCATCCGCTCGATCTGCAAGGGCACGAAGGCGCCATGCGTGATGCCCTCGGCTTCGATGGCGGCCAGAGCGTCCCGGGGCGTGAAGGCCCTCATCAGCACCAGCGTGCCGCCCACCAGCAGGGTCGAGAGCATGGCGACCCAGCTGATATTGGAATACAGCCCGAGGGAGATCAGCGTGCGGCAGCCGTTGCGGTAGCGCAGCGCGAGCGCGGCGTCATAGGCCCAGTTCATGCGGCAGGCGTGCGTGTGAATGATGCCCTTGGGTAACGCGGTGGTACCGGAGCTGTAGATCAGATTGCATTCATCGTCAGGTGCGATTGCCGCGGCCGGCGTGGCCGCAGCCGCCTGCGCGATGAACGCCTGAAAGTCGAGCCAGCCCGCGGGCGGCGCATCGCAGCCGACGAAGCTCCGGGCGCCCAAAGCCCCGCGGGCGCGCAACGCGTCGATCCTCGCGCAATGGCGACCGGAGGCGAACACGGCGACGCAAGCGGCATCCGCGCACATGGCGGCGATCGCGGCGTCGTTGATCGAGACGTTGAGCGGCACGGCGACCGCACCCGAGCGCAAGATGCCGAATAGCGTGAGCACCGTCTCCAGTCGGCAGTCCATCAGCACGGCGACACGCTCGCGGGGTTTGACGCCCAAGGCCGCGAGTCCGTTCGCGACTCGAGCCGTGGCGGCCGCGAATTCCCCCCACGACAGCGAGACCGCGCCGTCGATGAGGGCCGGCCTAGATCCGAGCCAGCGGCCGTTCTGAGCGATCAGATCCGGCACCAGGGGCGTGGACGCTTGAAACCAAGGCATGTTCGGCTCGCTGCGCGGCGCCGGCTCGTGCGTGGACCCAAACGTCCTCGCCCGAACCGGCGCTGCCTTGGGCTTCAGAAATGGTAGAGCACCGTCCCGGCGTAGGTCCGCGGCGGACCGTAGAAGCCGATCTGGCTGACACCGCCGAGCAGGTTCGCGCCGATCGGCGGATTGCCGAAGTCATACCCGGCGACGCGATAGTATCGGTCGGCCAGGTTCTTGGCGTCGATCGAGAAGCGCCAGGCTTTGCTCGACGTGGTGAAGGCAATGCCGGCGTTGATGATTCCATAGGCCGGCTGATCGGTCACGCTCTGGGTCGTATTCGCGACCTTGGTGAAACTGCGCCAGTCGTAGCCGGCGCGCGCGAGCAGCGAGCCGCCGCCCACTTCCCACGTGTAAGTCGCGTTGCCGGATGCGGTCCAGGCCGGCGCGTTGATCGGCCGGTTCTGGTCGGCGATGTTCACGGGCGCCGAGGTAGCCGTGCAACCCGGAGTACCTGCGAAGCAGCCGACCAGAAAATCCTCGTAGTAGGAATCGAGGTAGCCGACGTTGAGCGCCAGGCTCAACGCCTTGATGGGCCGCCATACGGATTCGAGCTCGACGCCGCGGTTGATCTGCTTGCCGGCGTTCAGCACGGCGGTGACGTTTTCCGGAACACCGTTGGAGACGACGAACTGCTGCACGCCGATTTGCGCGTTCTTGTACGGATCGTAGAACAGCGTCGCGTTCAGCAGCAGCGTGTCGTCGAACAGCGTGGATTTTACGCCGGCTTCGTAGTTATCCGCGGTCTCGGAGTTGTAGCCGTTCTCGGTCTGCGGGTAGAGATACGCATTGCCGCGCATGTCGAACCCGCCGCTCTTGAAGCCCCTGCTGTAGGACACATAGGTCATGACCTGCGGAGTCCAGTGATAATCCAATCCCACCCGCGGCGAAACATTCACGAATGCACGGCTGTTCGTGTAGTTCGTCAGGACACCGAAGGCCGGGTTGCCCGGAATGAAGAAGAAACCGGGCGGCGGCGCCGCGGCATTGAAGAACTGCTGATTCGGCTGCAATTGATTCGGCGCAATGCTTGCGTACTGCGCCTGGTACACGCGGGCGGTCTTGTCATCGTCATTCCAGCGCACGCCGGCGTCGAGATTCAGCCGATCGGTCAACGTCCAGGCGGTGTCGGCATAGACGGCCGAACTCTTGGTCAACACGCATCCCTGAACGATGGAAGTGAGGTAAATGCCGGCGCCGAACGGAGGCGGCGCCGCCAGCACGCCGACCGAGGCGTTGTAGGTACCGCAAGCCGTGCTATCCATGTAGAACACGCCGCCGACGGCCTTGACGAGGTCGTTGTGGAAGGTCAGTTGAGCCTCGCCCGAGGACTGTTGATCGCTGAACGCGCCCGGTACCTGGAACAGATTCTCGTCCAGTTCTTCGAAGTCGATGAACTGCTGACTATGGCCTTTGATGTAGGCGCCGACGACCTTCAATCCGAGCTGATCGGTCAGGCTCTGGGTGTAGGTCGCCGATTCGCCGCTGCGGTGGGTAAAGTCGTTGTTGACCGGCATGTCGGTACGGCTGTCGAACGGGTTGCCGAGTTCCGGCGCCAGATAGGCGTTGAGCCGCTGGCCGCCGGAGGCGTTGGAATTGTCCTGGGTATCGTGGGCGACGATCTTGAGCTTGGAGCTGTCGCCCCAAACGACCGTCAGATTGCCGCGCACCGAAAACACGTCCTTGTTCGAGACGTCCTGACCTATGGCGTTGTCGGGGCTGGGCGCCGCGCCGGTCTGGGCAACCACTTCACCGTAGCCTTTGTGCTGCAGCCTCGCGAGCGCGAGCCCGAAGTAGACGTGGTCCTCGATCACAGGGGTCGAAAAGTTGAGCTTTTCGTCGTGTTCGCCGAAATTGCCGCCGGTGACCGAGGCGGTCAAGGTGGCGGGCCCGACGATGTCGCGGGTCACGTACTTGATCGCGCCGGCGATCGTATTCTTGCCATAGAGCGTGCCCTGGGGACCGCGCAGGATTTCGAGGTCGGAAACATCGATGACGTCGAGGAGCGCCGATTGCGGCCGCGCCATATACACATCATCGATGTACACGCCGACGCCGGGTTCGAAGCCCCACAAAGGGTCGCTCTGGCCCACGCCGCGGATATAGACGTTGATCGTGGCGCTGGTCGCGCGGTCCGCGGCGATCTTGAAGTTCGGCACGAAGCTGTTCAAGTCTTCGAGGTTTGTCACGTCCTGGGTCTGGATCGTGGCGGCGCCGAGCGCGGTGACCGCGAGCGGCACGCTCTGCAAATTCTCCGAGTAGCGCCGCGCGGTAACCACCACCTCCGAGAGGGTGCCGCTGTCGGCGGCTGCGGCGGCAAGGTCGGCGGCGGCGGCGCTTGCGGCGACGAACGCATACAAGGTCAACGCGGTGCAGAAGCTGCGAATCATGGCGGTTACTCCCGGGAACATTTATTTGGTTATCGCTGGTCGTCCACATGCGATTGAACGACTGTTGAATGTTATTTCAACGTCTGTTGAATATCAAGCCGGGCTATGATACATACCCCGCAGGCGGCAACTCATGGCGGGGAGGCGGCACGCCGTGGGTGCGCGCGCGCCAAGCCGCAGTCAAAACGCGCACTGCGCTGAAGCTCAAGGAGTGCTTGTGTCCCAGGCTTTTCGGGCAGCGGAACCGGCGGCATCCTTGAGCTACCGTTCGTATGTGCTCGCGGTCCTGGTTCTCGTCTATACCTTCAACTTCATCGACCGCCAGATCGTCGGCATTCTCGCCGTGCCCATCAAAGCCGAGCTGCACTTGAGCGATTCGCAGCTCGGACTCATGGGCGGCCTCGCCTTCGCGCTGTTCTATACGCTGCTCGGGATACCCATCGCGCGGCTCGCCGACCGGGTGAACCGCACGGGGATCATGACCGCGGCGTTGGCGCTGTGGAGCCTGATGACCGCGATGTGCGGGTTCACGCACAACTTCGCGCAGCTGTTCGCGGCGCGCGTGGGCGTGGGCGTCGGCGAGGCCGGCGGCGTGGCGCCCGCCTATTCACTGATCTGCGATTACTTTCCGATGCGGGAGCGCGCCCGTGCGTTGAGCGTGTATTCCTTCGGCATTCCCATCGGCAGCGCGGTGGGCATCGTGCTGGGCGGCTTCATCACCAGTCTCATGAGCTGGCGCATGGCGTTCTTCATCGTCGGGCTGGCGGGATTGCTGCTGACGCCGCTGCTCAAGCTCACGGTGCGCGAACCCGTGCGCGGCGCACTGGATCCCGAGCGCGCCGCCCGGGAGTCCGCCGATCACGAGCCCGGCCGCTTGGCCGCGAGCCTTCCCTCCATACTCGTGGTCGCCGCCGTGCTCGCGCGCAAACCGAGCTTTTGGGGCTTATCGCTGGGCGCGGCGTCCGCCTCCATGATGGGATACGGCCTGTTTTTCTGGGCGCCGTCATTTCTGGTGCGCAGCTTTCATTTGACCGTGCTGCATGCGTCTCTGGTGTTTGGCGCTCTGGTGCTCGCCGGCGGCCTGGCCGGCATCTGGTCGGGCGGCGTGCTCGCCGACCGCTACGGCGAAAAGCGCCGGGGCATGTACGCCTACATCCCCGCGCTGGCGTTCCTCGCGACCGTGCCGTTTTATCTCGCCGGTGTGTTGTCGACGACGCTTTCGATCAGTTTCGCCGTGCTGCTGGTGCCCACCGCGCTCGGCTTGCTGTGGCTGGGCCCGGTGCTGGCCGCCGTGCAGCACCTGGTTCCGGGCCACATGCGGGCCACCGCCTCGGCGCTGTTCCTGTTCATCAACAATCTCATCGGCATCGGACTCGGGACCACTTTGATCGGCGTGGTGTCGGACGCCATGCGCCTGCGCTTCGGGGCCGAATCGCTGCGCTACGCCATTTTGGCAGGGACGGGCTTTTACCTGATTGCCGCGGCGCTGCTGTTCTTCGCGGGAAGAAATTTGGCGAGGGATTGGGTGGGGGAGGCGCCGTCCGTGCCGCCGGGCCTTTAGGTCACAGCCCCTTCAATTGCGCGGGCCTGCGGCGCACGCGTGAGGGTGCACGCCCGGCAGCAGACGGCGCACGACGTCGAACTCGATCGACGCCTCGTTCAGAATATGCCACGCCGTCGAGGCCACGATCAGGTTCTCATCGGGAAACACCACGAGTCGTTGGCCGCCCATGCCTCGAGCCGCCCACGCCAAGCGTCTCGGTTCACCGTAGGGCAGCAGCCACCACTGATAGCCATACTGGAAGCCCTCGCCGGCATCGATCCTGGGCGTCAGAGATTCCCGGATCCACGCGCTCGACAGCAGCCGACGGCCGGCCCACATCCCGTCGTGAAGGTACAGCAGCCCGATCTTCGCCAGATCCGCGGTGCGCAGGTACAGGCCGCCTTCGGTGTCGACAACCCCCAGAGGCGTGCGCTTCCAGTGATAGTCGCGGATGTCGAGCGGTCCGAAGAGATGGCGCCGCGCGTATTCTTCTATGTCGGTCCCGGTCTCCCGCTTGAAGATATGGGCGAGCAGCTCCGTCGCGCCGCTGGAGTAAGCGAATACGGTTCCCGGCTCCGCAATCATCGGCCGGTCGATGACGAACTGCACCCAATCGTCGGTTGCCTCCATCAAATCCGAGGGATTGGCCGGGTCGTCGTAGGCGACGTCCTCGTTCCAGTCAAGGCCGGTCGTCATGGTCAAAATGTCGCGCAAGGTCATGCGGCGCTTGCGTGCGTCGACATTCTTGACCTTGTGCTCGTCGAAGTAATGCAGCACCGGAGTGGACAGCGGCGCCTTGAAGTCGCCGCGAGTGATCGCAATACCGAACAGCGCCGAGGTGACGGTCTTGGACACCGATTGCATGGTGTGCGCGTCCGTGCCGTGATAGTAGGGGTGCCAATTGGGATCGAAATAATTGTAACGCCCGGTCAGGCGGGCGTTGAGCGGCCCCTTGGTATGCGCTTCTTTAAAGTAGGTCTGCCCATAGTCGTGCGGATAGCGGCGATCGAGCACGACCTGGCCGCAGCGCATGACGAGCAGGCTGTCGACCAGCGGGTAGGTCCCCGCGGCGATGTCGGCGTCCAGAGCCGCCAGCGGCTCAGGATCGATTCCAAGCGACGCGGGATCAATTCCGAGCGACACGGCTGCCGTGTTGGTTGACCCGGCGGGCGGCAGAGCCGTACTCACGGCAACCGCAGCACTCCACGTGGCGAGGCAGGCCGCGACGCCCAAGCCCGCCAATAATGACCATCGCCCTGGAATCCTCATCCGTCCACCTCGCAGGCGTATTCGCCCGAATAGTCTGTGTTCCACATTCGCATCACCTTTGATCAGAATCCGGATCAATTCACCACTTTTACACGCGATAGGTCGCCAATCGAGCTGTACATTTCCACATCGATGCCAGCCGGCAGCTCCGAGCTCATATGAAATATTCCGGCTGGAAGAATCTCAACAAAATGGATTTAGCCTGCAAAAACCAACCTATTTTCGCCATAAAGTGGGAGTGAATAGCACCAAGAGAGTGAAAACCTCCAGCCGACCCAGCAGCATCGCCGCGGAACACACCCCGGTCTGAAAGTCGCTCAACACCCCGTAGGTGCTCCCGGGCCCCACCCGTCCCAAACCGGGCCCCGCGTTGTTGATGCAGGCAATGATGGAGGAGAGCGAGGTCATGAAATCCAGGCCGCTCGCGAGTTGCACGAAAATGAGCGTGACGATGCTCATGAAATACAGAAACACGAAGGCCAGGACGGCAAACACCACGCGATTCGCGATCACCGTTCCGCCCACTTTCAGCGGGCGGACCATATTCGGATGCACCAGATGATTGAGCTCGCGATTCGCCTGCTTGGCCAGCACCAGCGTGCGGATCATCTTGATGCCGCCCCCGGTCGATCCCGAACTCGCCACGATGCAGCTCAAGAACATCATCCACATGGGAGCGAAAATCGGCCAGCGCGAATAATCCTGGGTGTGCAAGCCGCTGTCCACGGCGACCGACACCAGATTGAACGTCGTGTGGCGCAGCGCGGTGGGAAAGTCGCCGTAAGTGCCCTTGTAGTACAAGAACAATGAGATGCCGATGCAGCTCGCGCCGAGCACTCCCAAGATCGCCTTTGCCTCCGCGTCCCGAAAATAGGCCATGACTCCGCGCTGGCTCCAGGCGAGATAGTGCGTGGCGAAATTCAGCGCCGCCAGGATCTGGAACACGGTGAGCACGATTTCGATGGGCAGCGAGTTGAAGTGCCCGATGCTGGCGTCATAGGTGGAGAAGCCGCCGAGCGAGAGCGCCGAGAATCCATGGCAGACGGCGTCGAACCAATTCATCCCGGCGAACCTCAAGCACACGATGCAGGCCGCGGTCAGTCCGGCATACACCGTCCAGAGCAGCTTCGCGGTCTGGCCGATGCGCGGCGTGAGTTTGCTGTCCTTCATCGGGCCGGGCATTTCAGCGCGGTAGATCTGCATGCCGCCGACGCCCAGCATGGGCAGGATGGCCACGGCCAGGACGATGATGCCCATGCCGCCGAGCCAGCTCAAGAGGTGGCGCCACAGATTGATGGAGCGGGGCAGCAATTCCAGTCCCGAGAGCACCGTGCCGCCGGTGGTGGTCAGGCCCGATGCGGCCTCGAAATACGCTTCGGTGTAATCAATGGGCAGGAAATGCCACAACGGGAACCCGGCGACCGCCGGCAGCGCCACCCAGGTGAGCGCCACCAGCACCAAACCGTCGCGAGTCTTGAGCTCGCGCCTGAAGCGCCGCGTGGCGAGCCACAAGAGCGCGCCGATCACGAAGGTCGCGAACGCGGAAATCACGAAGGACGGCAGTGCCTGATCCAGTCCCCAGATGGCCACCACCAACGGCGCGAGCATGGCCGCCGCGAACACCATCAGGACGAGGCCAAAGACGTGAGCGACCGGCAGTAGAATGTCTTTCACAAGAAGGAAGCGGATCCTTGAAATAGTTTTTCGACGGCTTCGATGTGCCGGCGATCGGTCAGGAACAGGATCAAATGATCGTCCGGCTGCACGGTGATGTCGTGATGCGCGATGATCACGTCCTCGCCGCGCACGACCGCGCCCAAGGTCGTGCCTTCCGGCAGGGAAATATCCTCGATGCGCCGCCCGATGATCTTCGAGCTGTCGGCGTCGCCATGGACGACCACCTCGAGCGCCTCGGCGGCGCCGCGCCGCAGCGAGTGCACACGCACCACGTCGCCGCGCCGCACATGCGCCAGCAGCGAGCCGATGGTCACGGTTTGCGGCGATATCGCGACATCGATGGAACCGCTCTCGATCAATTCCGCGTACGAGGGCTTGTTGATCAAGGCCATGACCTTGTGAGCGCCCAAGCGCTTCGCCAGCATCGCCGACAGAATATTCGCCTCCTCGGAATTCGTCAGGGCGGCGAACACGTCCGTGCTGTCGATGTTCTCCTCGAGCAGCAATTCTTCGTCGGCGGCATCGCCATGCAGCACGGTGGTGCTCTTCAAATGCTCGGACACCTTGCGCGCGCGCTTGCCGTCGCGTTCGATGAGCTTGACCTGATTCTTGTCCTCGAGCTCGCTGGCCAATCGAAAGCCGATGTTGCCGCCGCCCGCAATGACCACGCGGCGCGCGGGGGCTTCTTCGCGGCGCATCTCCTTCATGACCACGCGGATATCCTTGCGGGCCGCCAGAAAAAACACCTCGTCGCCGTCCGCGATGACGGTGTCGCCCTCCGGCTTGATGCTCTTGCCCGCCCGGTAGATGGCGGCGACCCGGGCGTCGGCCGTGGGGATGTGCTCGCGCAGCGTGCGCAGCGCCTGCCCCACCAGCGGGCCGCCCTGCAGCGCGCGAATCCCCACCAGCCGCACCCGGCCGTCGGCGAAATCCAGCACCTGCAGCGCACCCGGATAGCGGATCAAGCGCGCCACGTACTCGGTAACCAGCTGTTCCGGGCTGATCCAGACATCCACCGCGACCCCGTTCTCGCCGAACAGCTTGTCGCGCTCCGTGAAGTCGGCCGAGCGCACCCGCGCGATCTTCTTCGGCGTGCGGTACAGCGTCCAGGCGATGTGGCAGGCCAGCATGTTGACTTCGTCGCTGTTGGTCAGGGCGACGAGAATATCGGTGGCGGCAATGCCCGCCGCCTCGAGGACGCGCGGGCTGGCGGCATTGCCGTTCACCGTGCGTATGTCGAGCCGATCCTGCAGATCCCTCAGGGTTTCCTCGTCGGTATCGATGACGGTCACATCATTCGCTTCCTCGCGAGAGAGGTGATATGCCGCGGTGCGGCCGACTTGCCCAGCGCCCAAAATGATGATTTTCACAACCGGGTTACTCTACACGAACGAGATTGGCGTAAGACAGCATCAGCCACTTCGTGCCCTGACTCTCGAAGTTGACCTGGATGCGGGCATGCGGACCGTTGCCCTCGAAATTGAGCACCACGCCGTCGCCGAACTTCGAATGCCGCACCCGGCTGCCCATGCGCATCCCGGCGGCAGGCGGCTCCTCCAGCGCCGCGCCGCGCTTGACGAACACGGGCCTGGACACCTGCAGGCGAGGCCGAATTTCCTCGACCAACTCGGCCGGCAACTCGCTGATGAAGCGGGACGGCTGACCGTAGGTGTCGATGCCGTAGAGCCGCCGCTGCTCGGCATAAGTGAGATAGAGCTGGCGCATCGCGCGGGTCATGCCGACGTAGGCGAGACGGCGCTCCTCCTCGAGGCCGGCCAAATCCGCGACCGAGCGCTGGTGCGGAAACAGGCCGTCTTCCATCCCGGCCAGAAACACCACCGGAAATTCCAGGCCTTTGGCCGAATGCAGCGTCATCATCTGCACGCAGTCATCGTAGGGGTCCGCCTGTCCCTCGCCGGATTCCAGGACCGCGTGTGCGAGGAAGGACTCGAGCGGGGATAATTCCGCTTCGGCCTCGGTCTCGGGGGAAAATCCCCGCGCCGCGCTCACGAGCTCGAGCAAGTTCTCGATTCGTCCCTCGCCCCGTTCGCCTTTCTCCTTCTTGAAGTGCTCGATCAGCCCGCTCATTTGAATGACGTGATCGACCTGCTCGTGAAGTTCCATTCCCTGGACCTCGCGCGCCAGCTGGTCGATGAGCGTCAAGAAAGCCTGCAAGGCCAGCGCCGCCCGTTGCGGCAGCGCGCCCTGCTGGCACTGCAATGCGCCGTTCCACAGCGAGGTCGCGCCGGCGCGCGCCAGTTCGCGCACCGTGTCCATGGTCTTCGCACCGATGCCGCGCACCGGCAAATTCACCACCCGCTCGAAGGACGTGTCGTCCGCGCGGCTGGCCACGAGGCGCAGGTAGGCGAGGGCGTCCTTGATTTCCGCGCGCTCGAAGAAACGCAGGCCTCCGTATACGCGATAGGGCATGCGCGCATTCAAGAAGGCCTCTTCGAAGACGCGCGACTGCGCGTTCGAGCGGTACAGCACCGCGACCTCGCGGCGCGCGCCGCCGCGAGCCACCCATTCGCGGATCCGGTTCACGACGAAGTCGGCTTCGTCGCGTTCATTGAAGGCCGCGTACAGCCTGACGCGATCGCCGTCCGCGCCGTTGGTCCACAGCGTCTTGCCGAGCCGGCCCGCATTGTTCGAGATCAGGGCGTTCGCCGCCTTCAAGATGGTGCCGGTGGAACGATAGTTCTGCTCCAGCTTGTAGAGCACGGCCTGCGGGAAATCGCGGCGAAACTGCTGCAGGTTCTCCACGCGCGCGCCGCGCCAGCGATAGATGGATTGATCGTCGTCGCCCACGACGAAGGGCAGGCCGGCGGGGCCGGCGAGCAGCATCAGCCACTTGTACTGAATCGAATTGGTGTCCTGAAATTCATCCACCAGCACATGGCGAAAGCGCGCACGGTAGTGCTGCAGCAGCGACGCATCGTCGCGCCACAATTCATAGGCGCGCAGCAACAGCTCGGCAAAATCCACGACGCCGGCGCGTTGACACGCCTCTTCGTAGGCCTGGTAGATCTTGACCAGTTGACGGCGCGTCGGGTCGCCGTCGTCCTTGATGTGTTTGGGCCGCAGGCCCTCGTCCTTCTGCGCATTGATGAACCAGAGGATCTCCCGCGGTATCCACCGGGTCTCGTCGAGATCCAGCGCCTTCAAGACCTTGCGCAATACCCGCGCCTGGTCTTCGGAGTCCAGTATCTGAAAGCTCTGCGGCAGGCGCGCCTCGCGCCAATGGATGCGCAGCAGCCGATGGGCCAGGCCATGGAAAGTCCCCAGCCACATGGCGCCGCTCGGCAACCCCAACAAGGTCTCGATGCGGCTGCGCATTTCGGCCGCGGCCTTGTTGGTGAAGGTGACCGCGAGAATGGAGTTCGGCGACGCACCCTCGACCTGGATCAGCCACGCAACCCGGTGCACCAATACGCGGGTCTTGCCGCTGCCGGCGCCCGCCAATACCAGAGCGGCGCCCAGCGGCGAAGCAACCGCCTGCCGCTGATCGTCGTTCAGCCCGTCGAGAAGATGAGATACGTCCATAAGGGCGCGGATTGTACTTCAGCCACGGGTGCGCGCTACGTCAAGCTCCGGCGCTACGTCAGCTCACGTGATCGGCGCTTGGCTTTCTTCAGCGAACTCGATCAGCGCCAGCGCCAGGGAAAGCACCACGGGGCCGGCAATGAGGCCGATGGCGCCGAAGGCCGGAATCCCGCCGAGCACGCCGATGAACACCGCCAGCGCCGAAATCCTCGCCCGGCCGGAAATGAGCATTGGGCGCAGCACGCTGTCGAGGCCGCCCAGCAGCACGCCCCACGCGAGCATGAATATGCCAAACCCCCAGCGGCCGTCGAAAAACAGCCACCCGGCGGCCGGAATCCACACGAATGCCGTGCCGCCGGCCGGCAGCATCGACGCCAAGGCCGCGAGCACGCCGAACACCACCGGCGAGGGCAGGCTGGCAATGGTGAATCCGATGCCGATGAGCACGCCCTGCAGCAGGGCGGTGACGCTGGTGCCGACGACGATGGCGCGAGTCACGCCGCTCAATTGCCGGAACAGCCGCTCCTTGCGCACCTCGTCGAGGGGAATCAAGCAGCGCACGCGCGCCAGCATGGCATCGCCGTCACGCAAGAAAAAGAACAGCAGGAACAGCATGATCGCGAACCCGAACAGCGAACCCAAGGCGCCGATGAAAAACCCGCCGCTCATGCTCGCGGCGCCGTGCAGCACCTCGCGGGTGGCGGACACCAGCCACGATTGAACCTGCTCCGCGGAAATTCCCGCGTGCGCCTCCAGCCAGACGTTGATCCGGGCGATCAGCGGAAATCGTTCCAGATCCGACAGCGATTTGATGTCGAGCGCCGCCGACGATTTCTGCAGTTTCTGCAGCAGCGCCGAAATTTGCGCGACGAAATCGATCGACAGAGCGCTCAAGGGCAGCAGTATGGTGACCGGCGCCAGAATCGTCAGCATGCCGGCCGCCGTCGCCCTGCCCGCAAAGCGGCGCCGCAGGCGAAGATTCAGCGGCTGGAGCAAGAATGCAAGGAACGCCGCCCAGATCATCGATACCGCAAACGGCGCGAAAATCAGCACCAATGCATAACCCAACACCGCGGCCACGACCAGGGCGAAAACGCGCGAATAGAAGCTTGCTTGGGTCGGCATCGGGTCATGCTAACACTCGCGGGGGCGCGGACGTCTCCTCAAAAATCACGCAGACGCGTAGTATCGCGTGATCCGAAGAGAAGACTCGCCACCGGAAGCTCAATGACAACAATTACCGTCAACAATCAAATGGTTAACGTCGATGCCGCCGCGGACACGCCGCTCTTGTGGGTGCTGCGAGATCATCTGGGGATGACCGGCACCAAGTACGGCTGCGGCATGGCGCTGTGCGGGGCGTGCACGGTGCACATCGACGGCGCCGCGGTGCGTTCCTGCGTGCTGCCCTTGAGCGCCGCCGAGGGCAAGTCCATCACGACCATCGAAGGGCTGTCGAAGGATCGCAGCCACGCGGTGCAAAGGGCCTGGCTCGAGATCGACGTGCCCCAATGCGGTTATTGTCAGTCCGGACAAATCATGTCCGCGGCGGCGCTTCTCAAGTCCAATCCAAAACCCAACGATGCCGACATCGATGCCGCAATGGCCGGCAATATTTGCCGCTGCGGCACCTACCCGAGAATCCGCAAGGCGATTCTCCGCGCCGCGAAATTGCTGGATGAGGGCGCGGCGAAATGAAGCCGTCCACCGATTTCAGCCGCCGCGATTTCCTGCATGCGACGACCACCGTCGGCGGTGGCTTGATACTGGCGCTGACCCTGCCGGGGCGCGCGGGCAATTCGGCCGCCGCGCCTGCGACGGCACGTCAATCGGCCGTGCAATTGAACGCGTGGCTGAAAATTTCCCGCGACAATTCCATTACGGTGATCGTCGATCGCTCCGAGATGGGCCAGGGTGTCTACACGGCCTTGCCGATGTTGTTGGCCGAGGAACTCTACGTCGATGTCGGCGCAATCCGAATCGAGGCCGCGCCGGTCGGCGATGCCTACATCAGTCCCGGAAACGGCGGACAGATCACCGGAACCAGCAACAGCGTGCAGGAATCGTGGGACAAGCTGCGCACGGCGGGCGCCACGGCCCGCACCATGCTGATCTCGGCTGCGGCCAAGCGTTGGCGGAATGATCCGGGCAGCTGTCATGCGTGGGACGGCACGGTCAGGAATGCGCACGGCCTGGTGCTGACCTACGGCGAACTGGCCGACGCGGCCGCGAAGGAGCCCGTGCCGAAGGATGTGAAGCTCAAGTCCAAGAGCAACTTTCAGATCATCGGCAAGTCGCGGGCGCGGGTCGATACGCCCGGCAAAGTCGACGGCAGCGCCGAGTTTGGCCTGGACGTCAAGCTGCCGGGAATGCTCTATGCCGCGCTGGCCCAGAGTCCGGTGCTGGGCGGCAAGGTGAAGACGCTCGATTCCGCCGTAGCCGAGACCATGCCGGGGGTGCGCAAGGTGTTCGTCACCGCCGGCGGCGTCGTGGTGGTGGCCGAACATTTCTGGCAGGCGCTGAAGGCGCGCCAGGCGCTCCACATCACGTGGGACCCGGGCCCCAATGCACGGCTCGACAACGCCGCCATCCGCGCCATGCTGATGAAGACCGCGGCCGCCGGCGCCGGCCTCACGGCGCGCGCCGACGGCGACGCGGCGGCGGCACTGCAGTCGGCCAAACGACGCGTGAGCGCCGCTTACTACCTGCCGCTGCTGGCGCACGCGACCATGGAGCCCATGAATTGCACCGCCGATGTCACCGCCGCCGGGTGCGACTTGTACGTGGGCACGCAAGTTCAGCAGATCGCGCAAACCACGGCCGCGGCCGCGGCCGGGCTGCCGCCGGCCCAGGTGCGGGTCTTTACCACCCTGATCGGCGGCGGATTCGGCCGGCGTCTGGACAGCGATTTCATTCCCGCGGCGGTCGAGGCATCGAAGGCGCTGCAGAAGCCGGTCAAGGTGATCTGGACCCGCGAGGACGACATGACTCATGACACGTATCGCCCGCCGGCATACGAAGAAGTCAGCGGCGGCCTCGACGCGGCGGGAAAGCTCGTTGCCTGGTCGCTGCACATCACCAGCCCGTCGATCACCGCCCGCTTGTTTCCGCCCGTCAAAGGGGTGGACGACTCGGTGATCGAGGCCGCGGTCAACAATCTCTACGATGTCCCGAATCTGGCGGTGAGCTACTCGCGCCAGGAAATCGGCATCGACGTGGGCTACATGCGCTCGGTGAGTCATGCCCCCAACTGCTTCGTGATCGAAAGCTTCATGGATGAGCTGGCCGCCGCCGCGGGTATCGATCCTTTGGATTTTCGCATGCGCCAGCTTGCGAAGAAGCCGCGCCAACGACGCGTCCTCGAGCTGGTTGCCGAGCGCGCCGGATGGGGCAAGCCGCCCCTGGGGCGCCATCAGGGCATCGCGCTGATGGAGGGCTATACGACTCACCTGGCGCAGGTGGCGGAAATCTCCATCGACGGCGGCGAACTCAAGGTGCACAAGATCGCCTGCGTCGTGGACTGCGGTCAGATGGTCAATCCGCGCATCGTCGAATCACAAATCGAAAGCGGCATCGTGTTCGGTCTCTCCGCCGCCCTGTGGGGCGAGGTGACGATCGCGGGCGGCAAGGTGCTGCAGACCAACTTCAACAATTACCGGCTGCTGCGCAACAACGAATTGCCGCAGCTCGACGTGCATCTCGTGGACAGCGACGAGACGCCGGGCGGCATCGGCGAAGCGGCCGTGCCCCTGGTCGCGCCCGCGCTCTGCAATGCGATTTATGCCGCGACGGGCAAGCGCCTGCGGGAATTGCCGATCGGCACTCAGAAGCTCGTGCGGGCTTGAGCGGGCGCTTCTTTCAAGGAAGCGGCCCAGCGGCTCACTTGTTGAGCGACACCATGTAGTCGACCGTCATGCGAATCGTCGCGTCCGGCCAGGTGGTGCCGCCGCGCGCGGGCATGTTGCCCTTGCCTTGAATGGCATGCGAGTAGAGCAGGTCCTTGCCTTGCGCGATCCGCGGTCCCCATGCCGCGCGATCCCCCATCTTCGGCGCGCCGTTGATGCCGAGTGCATGGCAGGCCGAACACACCGTGGTGAACGCCTGCTCGCCGGTGGCCGGCACGGCCGCCGCAGACGCGCCGCCCTGCGGCGCGGCCGCGACCTTAAGCGCGGAATTGTCGTGGCCCGCAACCGCGACATGCGCGAACGGCGCTATGTTTTTTTGCACATCCTTGAGGCGCATCGGCTCGAGCAGCACGTACTGCGACTGACTATCCACGCCGAGCAACCGCGCGAACGCGAACAAGAGGATCGCAAGGAGAATAAGGATACCGAGCACCAAACTGAATGAGTTGAAGAAATGCCTGTCTGAAGATTCGGTGTTGGCCACGGCAACTCGGTGAATATCGAGGAGAAAACCACACTGCAGAAGAAATAGTATAACGCCGGTCGGCTGATCACGGAATAGCCGAGGCCGCGCGCGATTCGCCGCTCGAGCGCGGGCCCAACGAAAATCGTCAGCGCAATCGAATGGCGACGAAGAGCAGGACCAACGTCAGCGCCTGAAACCCGACGCGCGCCCACATCAGCGGCGTGCTCAAATCCTTGTCCGTCGAACCGCCGCCGGACATCGTCAACACGCCCAGGAACATCGTGACCACCGTGGCGAGCACGGTGGCGATGATGACAACGGTAAATAGGTCCATTGTTCGACTCCCCGAATTTTCTTGCCAGCGCCATGCCGAATATAGCACGCGCGGTTTCGCGCGCCGCGCGCGGCAATTGCGTTTGCCGCAGTGCACCAATCGGCCCGTGCACCGTGCACTGATTCGACGCACGCGTTGATCCGCGCCGCGTTTCAACTGTGCCGCGCATCCAGTGCGGGCGCCGCCGCGCATCTTCCAATGCGACATTGCTTGTGCGACACTCGGGTCGGCTGTGGCTCTGGGCAATAAAAAAAACAGCGCCTCAAGAGTGTTTGATGAAGAGAATTCGTTCATAGGCCGCCGTCAAAAACGTCGCGGGGGAAGCCATGAAATGCATTTACTTTCTCACTCCCACATTAGCGTCGACCGAACAGGTGTCGGCGGACCTGCACGCGGTCGGCGTCAAAGATTTCTATCTGCACGTCATCAGCCGCGACCATGCCGGCCTGAAGCGGCATCAGATCCACTCCAGCAATTACTTCGAAACCCTGGACATCGTGCGCGATGGGTTCATCGGCGCGGCGCTCGGTTTTCTGGTCGGACTGGCGGGCGTCGGATTGTTGTTGTACACGAAGCCCTTCGGCGAGCACGTGGTTCCCTCATTGGTCTACGCGGTCCTGGTCGGCGCGGCCACGCTGTTCGGCGCCTGGGAAGGCGGCCTCGTGGGAATCGACAGCGAGCACAAGAAGCTCGAAAAATTTCATGACGACCTGATCGCGGGCAAGTACCTGATATTGGTCTACGTCCGCAAGCATCGAGAACAGGTCGTGCTCAAGATGATGCGCGAAAAACATCCGGATGCCGAAATGGTGGCGGTCGATTCGCACTTCGTCAATCCGTTCAGCACCGTGAGGAGAGTTTCAGAGACTCCGACTCAAGGAGTTTGAGCCAACCGGGTTGAGAGCGCGCGCGGGGGACGAATGATACTTGCATATGCAGTGATCGCCTTAGTCATCGGCACCGTCCTGTTCCATTTCCTGAGCCCCTGGCAATTCACGCCGATCGCCTCCAATTGGACCGCGATGGACGATACCGTGAACCTCACCTTCTGGGTCACGGGCGTCGTGTTCGTCGCGGTCAACCTCTTCATGGCGTACTGCATCGTGCGCTACCTGCATCGCAAGGGTAACAAGGCGCAGTACGAGCCAGAGAACAAAAAGCTCGAATGGTGGCTGACCATCGTGACCTCGGTCGGCATCGCGGCCATGCTCGCGCCGGGCCTGCTGGTCTGGGCGAAGTTCGTCACCGTGCCGACCGGCGCGTCGGAGGTCGAGGTCGTCGGCCAGCAATGGAATTTCAGCTATCGTTTTCCGGGCAAGGATGGCGTGTTCGGCACCACGAACATCCGCCTCGCGAGTCCGGACAATCCATTCGCGCTCGACCCCAACGACCCCAACGGACAGGACGATGTCCTGGTGACGAGTGCCGAGCTGCATCTGCCCATCGGCAAACCGGTGAAGATCCTGCTGCGCGCGAAGGACGTGCTGCATCAATTCGCGGTGCCGCCGTTCCGCGTCAAGATGGACATGGTGCCCGGCATGGTGACCTACTTCTGGCTCACCCCCACCCGCACGGGAAGTTTCGATGCGCTCTGCGAGCAGCTGTGCGGAACGGCGCACTTCACCATGCGCGGACGCGTGATCGTCGACACCGAAGCGGATTTTCAAGCGTGGCTCGCCAAGCAGCCGACGTACGCCCAGGCGCGCGCCGTGCCCGCCGGCGACGTGGCGGCCGGCCAGGCGACTTATGCCGTGTGCAGCGCCTGCCACGGCGCGCAAGGCGAAGGCAATCCACAGTTGAACGCACCGAAGCTCGCCGGCCAGGCGGGCTGGTACCTGGCGCGGCAATTGCAAAACTTCAAGCTCGGAATACGCGACAAGGAACAGTACGCGCAGCAAATGGACGCGTTCGCCTCGACGCTGGACGAGACCGCGATCAGGAACGTGGTTGCGTTCATCGGTTCGCTGCCCGACGCGCAGCCGCCGGCGACGGTGGCGGGGAATTCCGAGAAGGGCAGGGGACACTACGAAACCTGCGCCTATTGTCACGGCGGTGCCGGGCAGGGGGTTTGGTCCACGAACGCGCCACGGCTGTCGCACATGAACGACTGGTACATGAAGCGCCAGCTGGAAAACTTCAAGCAGGGCTTGCGCGGCAGTCATCCCCAGGATTTCAGCGGTGCGCAGATGGCGGCCATGGCCAAGACGCTGATGGACGACAAGGCGATCGATGATGTCCTCAAACACATCGATTCGCTGTGAGCCGCGGCGCCCCTCGCAATGCAAGATGATCGACTGAACACTCGGAGCATCCGATGGCCTATGTCTCAATAGCCGACCGCGACAACGCTCATGCGCTGCATGACCCGCAGAGCTTCATCACCAAGTACATCTGGTCGCAGGATCACAAGGTCATCGCCATTCAATACACGATCACGGCCATCGCCATCGGCTTGGTCGCGCTCACGCTGTCCATCCTGATGCGCCTGCAGCTCGGCTTTCCGCACAGCTTTTCGCTGATCGCGCCGCAGAACTACTACCAGTTCATCACCCTGCACGGGATGATCATGGTCATCTACCTGCTCACCGCGCTGTTTCTGGGCGGGTTTGGCAACTACCTCATTCCTCTGATGTGCGGCGCGCGCGACATGGTGTTCCCGTACCTCAATATGGTGAGCTACTGGGTGTACCTGCTCGCCGTCCTGATTCTGGTGGCCGGCTTCTTCGTGCCCGGCGGCGCGACCGGCGCCGGCTGGACCCTGTATCCGCCGCAGGCCATTCTTTCCGGTTCGCCCGGCGCGCGCTGGGGAATCGTGTGCATGCTCGCATCGCTCGCCACCTTCATCGTGGCATTCACGATGGGCGGCCTGAATTACGTGACCACGGTGCTGCAGGCCCGCTGCCGCGGGATGACCATGATGCGCATGCCGCTGTCGGTCTGGGGCATATTCATGGCGACGGTATTGGGCCTGCTGGCGTTCCCCGCGCTGTTCGTGTCCGCCATCATGATGACCCTGGATTGCCTCGCCGGCACCAGCTTCTTCATGCCGGCGGTGTCGGCGATGGGGCAGCCGCTCGGATACAACGGCGGCAGCCCGCTGCTGTTCCAGCATCTGTTCTGGTTTTTCGGCCATCCGGAGGTGTACATCGTCGCGCTGCCGGCATTCGGCATCGTCTCGGATCTTCTGAGCACGCATGCCAGGCGGCACATCTTTGGCTATCGCATGATGGTGTGGGCGATTCTGGCGATCGGCTGCCTGAGCTTCGTGGTGTGGGCGCACCACATGTATGTGAGCGGCATGAATCCGTACTTCGGCTTTTTCTTCGCCACCACCACCCTCATCATTGCCGTGCCCACCGCGATCAAGGTCTATAACTGGGTGCTCACCCTGTGGCGCGGCGACATCCATCTCACCGTGCCGATGCTGTTCGCGATCGCCTTCATATTCACCTTCATCAACGGCGGTTTGACCGGACTGTTCCTCGGCAACGTGCCGGTGGACGTGCCGCTGTCCGCCACCTATTTCGTGGTCGCGCATTTTCATCTGGTGATGGGCGTGTCGCCCATCCTCGTGGTATTCGGCGCGCTGTACCACTGGTACCCGAAGATGACCGGCAAAATGCTCAACGACACCATGGGCAGGATCCATTTCTGGATCACGTTCATCGGCACCTACATGATCTACCTGCCCATGTACTACCTCGGCATCCTCGGGTTGCCGCGCCGCTACTACGCATGGGACGAATCCATCCAATTCATCCCGCCCTCGGTTCACACCATGAACCAGTGGATCACCGTATCCGCGCTGTTCGTCGCCGCCGTGCAATTGGTGTTCTTGTTCAACCTGGTCTGGTCCTTGTTCAAAGGCAAGCCCGCGGGCCCCAACCCCTGGCGCGCCACCACGCTCGAATGGCAGACGCCCGACACCCCGCCCGTCCATGGCAACTGGCGCGAAAAGTTGCCGGTTGTCTACCGCTGGGCCTACGACTACAGCGTGCCCGGTGCCAAGGAGGATTTCATCCCGCAAAACGTGCCGCCGGACAAGTTGGCTCCGGCGGGACACCACAACTAGGCGGGCCCCGGCGCGCATGAATATCTGGGTTGCTTTCGGCGTGCTCTCGGTCGGCGTGATCATTTGGTTCATGCTGATCCGGAGGCTGAACACGCGGTCCTGGGAGCGCCACGGTTCGAGCGCGCACGTGCGCAGCGCACGGGGCGATATCGGCGAAGTCGAGATCCCGCCGGCCCGCATCGCGTTGTGGGTATTCCTCGCCGTCATCACTTCGTTGTTCGGATTGTTCATTTCCGCCTACTTCATCCGCATGGGCCATGGGCACGGCGCGATGCACGGGATCACGGATTGGCGCTCGGTCAGCAAACCCCCCATCCTGTGGCTCAACACGGGCATGCTCGTGCTGAGCGGCGCGGCCATGCAGTGGGCGCGGCACGCGGTGAAATTGAATCAGCGCGGGCGCGTCGCGGGCTTCTGGTTCGCGGGTGGAGCGTTCGCCGTCCTGTTTCTCGTGGGGCAGTTGATCGCGTGGCAGCAGCTGCGTGATTCCGGGTACGGATTGACCAGCGGACCCGCGGGCGCCTTTTTCTACGTCCTGACCGGCGTGCATGGCCTGCACCTGCTGGGCGGGCTCGCCGTCTGGCTGAAGACCATGCTGCGCGTGCGCTCGCGCGAGGTGGAGCTGATCGAGGTGCGCCTCAGCATCCAGCTGTGCACGGTGTACTGGCATTATCTGCTCCTCGTGTGGCTGGTGATGTTCGCTTTGTTGTTGTCCACCTAAGGTTTCAAGGATCTCTCGCATGGCACAAGACGCATCCATCACGGGACAACCGGCGGCCGTCGACGGCCTGGGCGGTGTCGCCGCGGATTGGTCGGGCGACAAACAGGCCTTCCCCGTGCCCTGGGGCAAGGCGATGATGTGGATCTTCCTGCTGAGCGACACCTTCATCTTCACGTGTTTCCTCACCTCCTACATGAACGTGCGGATGTCCACCACCGTGAAATGGCCGGACCCGAGCAAGGTGTTCGCGCTGAACATCAACGGCCACGAGATTCCCCTGCTGCTGATTGCGATCATGACCATGGTGCTGATCACGAGCAGCGGCACCATGGCGCTGGCGGTGAACTACGGCTACCGGCGCGACCGCGCCAAGACCACGGCTCTGATGCTCGCCACGGCGGCTTTCGGCGTGAGCTTCGTCAGCATGCAAGCCTTTGAGTGGACCAAGCTCATCGTGCACGAAGGCGTGCGGCCCTGGGGCAATCCCATGGGCGCTCCGCAATTCGGCTCGGCGTTTTTCATGATCACGGGCTTTCACGGCTTGCACGTGTCGGCCGGCGTGGTCTATCTGACCGTCGTTGCCCGCCGGGTATGGACCGGATTCTATGATCGCAAGGGCAGCTATGAAACCGTGGAAGTCGCCGGCCTGTACTGGCACTTCGTGGATCTGGTCTGGGTGTTCATCTTCGCGTTCTTTTATCTGTGGTAAGGGAAAATATGAACGACACCGCCGCTTCCGAAATCCATCAGCCGGCGACGACCGGGACTGCCGGCGGCCACGCCCCGGGAGGACACGCCGAAGGCCAGCAGCACCCGCTGCGCATTTACCTGCTGATCTGGGCGCTGCTGTTCGTCTTCAGCACCTTTTCCTACCTCATCGATTATTTTCAGCTGCAAGGCATGCTGCGCTGGTCGCTGATCATTCTGTTCATGCTGCTGAAGGCGGGCTTCATCGTCGCCATTTTCATGCACATGCGATGGGAGCGGCTCGCGCTGAAATTCGCCATCCTGATTCCGCCGCTGGCTCTCCTGGTGCTGATCGGCCTGATGGCGATCGAGGGAGCGCATACCTTCATGACCCGCTGGGGGGCGTTCGCCCGGTAAACGCCGCTCAGCCCTTGATCAGAAAATAATGATCCAGGATCAGTGCCGCAAACAGCAGCATGAGATAAGTGACGGAAAACTTGAAGGTGCGCATCGGCAGCTCGGGCCTCCGGCCCTGGCGCAGCGCCAGCACGTAGTATAGAAAGCGCGCGTTCAAGACCAGCGCGGCGCCGAGATAGATCAATCCGCTCATGCCGCTCAAGTAGGGCAGCAGCGTGCTCAGCACCAGGAGGATGGTGTACAGCACGATTTGCAGGCGGGTGTATGGGATGCCGTGAGTCACGGGCAACATGGGAATCCCCACCTTCGCATAATCGTCGCGCCGCGCGATGGCCAGCGCCCAGAAATGCGGCGGCGTCCACGTGAAAATGATCAGGAACAGCAGCAGCGCATGCGGATCGATGGTGTTGGTGACGGCGGCCCAGCCGAGCACGGGCGGCGCGGCACCGGCGGCACCGCCGATCACGATGTTTTGCGGCGTGGCGCGTTTGAGCCACAGCGTATAAACCATGGCGTAGCCGATGAGCGAGCAAAACGTGAGCGCGGCCGTGAGTCCGTTGACGAGCAGGGACAATACCAACATGGCAGCGAGCGCCAGCAGCGCGGCGAACAACACCGCCTGACCCTTGCCCAAATGTCCCGTGGGCAGCGGCCTTCCGCGCGTACGCATCATGTGCTCATCGATGCGCCGGTCCAGCACATGATTGAAGGCCGCAGCGGACCCGGATGCCAGGGCAATGCCCAGGGTGCCGAAAATCAGAGCGGGCAGCGGCACCAGCCCGGGCGATGCCAGCACCATGCCGACGATGGCGGTGAACACGATCAACAGGCTCACCTTGGGCTTGGTGAGCTCCAGGAAATCCCGCCATCGGCTGGTGCCGGCGGCGGTAATCGGCGGATTATCGGGGATGGTCGGCACGTTGCTTCTCGGACAAGCGCCTAGGGTACCATGTCGATCGCGGGCGCCGGCCGCAGCGCCCGCAGCAGCGTCACCATGCTGATCACCAGAAAAGCGGCCCCCGCGTTGTGCAGGGTGGCAACGGGCAAGGGCACGCCAAAATGCACGGTCGCCACCCCAAGCGAAATCTGCACCACGACCGCCGCAACCAACAAGCGTCCCGCCGTAACGACTCGCGCATTGCGAGCGCGGAGGGCAGCCATGAACCCCAAGCCGATCAGGATCGAGCCCGCAACCAGGGCTCCGAGCCGATGAGTAAAGTGGATGGCCACGCGGGCGGGATTCGCCAACACCCCGCCTTCGTAATCCAACCCAACCCCGCGCCACAGCACGAAGGCGTCGCGAAAGTCCATCCGCGGCCACCATGACTGTTGGCAGGTGGGGAAATCCGGGCAGGCCACCGCGGCGTAATTGCTGCTGGTCCAGCCGCCGAGCGCGATTTGCACGATGAGGGCGGCCAATCCCACCCAGGCGTACTTGCGCATGCCCGCCTCCCGCTCCGAGAGCTGCCGCTGTCCGGGCGGCAGCGACAACCACCACAACATCCCCAAGGTGGTGAGCCCGCCCAGCAGATGCGCCGTGACGATCATGGGCGTCAACAGCTGCGTCACCGTCAAGGCGCCCAGAGCTCCCTGCACACAAACGAGGAGGAACAGCAGGACCACGGCGCCCACGGGTTGGTCGCGATCCTTGCGGAATCGCACCGCCCACAGAGCCAAACTGAAGATGATGATTCCCAATGTCGAGGCGAAGTAACGATGAATCATCTCGTGCAGCGCTTTCGCGAACTCAAGGCCGGATTGCGCTGCGCCGTGGCCGGCGTTCGGATAGATGTGACCATAGCAGGTGGGCCAATCCGGACAGCCCAAACCGGCATTCGTCAGGCGCACCCACGCCCCGAGCACGACGACGGTGGCCGCGAACGCCGCGCCCGCCAAGGCCAACCGCCTGAACCAGAACAAGCGCCGTTGCGGGTGCATGGTTTCAGCCTATGTGGGAAAGGCGAAGTAGGCGCTTCATGTCTTCGAGCATTCCTTTTGGGTTCGCATCGGGTGCGTAGGACATCATGACATTGCCGAGAGGGTCGATCACGTAAATGCGCTGCGCATGGGCGCCGCCGCCCGCACCGGAGCCCGCGGCCGCGCCCGGCAAAAGCGCGAGCAAGGGCGCGGCGGCCTCGCTCAAGCGAAGGGCGAGCAGGTCCGGGTGCTGCTCGCGCAAAGATTGAAAATCGCAGCAGTCGGAGCCGGCGATGAACACGCGCTGCACACGGTCCATGTCCTTATCCAGCGCCAAGCGCACCTGGCGCGTTTCGTACAGAATGGTCCGGCATCGCTCGGCGCAGGGACCCTGTTCCACGTATAGCAGGCTCCACTTGTGCCTCAGGAAATCCGCGGCGGTTTGTCCGGAGCGCTGCAGGGGAAGCTCCAGGGAGGGCAGCGGACGCGGCGGGTCGATCAAGTCGCCGGCGTTGACGCGTCCGCCCGGGCGCCAGGCACCGTGGCCGTAGTACAAAAGGAAGGCCACGCCCAAAGGTGCAAAAAACAACAGACCTAAGCCGATGAATAGGCGCCCCTGAAGGCGATCCTCGGCGCCGCGATCGTTCTTTTGCTTCGCTCGATCGTTCATGCGCTGCGCTCGGCGGCGGGCCGCAGGTTGGTGGCGATGTAGATGACGAACAAAGTCAGCGCCAGGCCGAACCATTGCACGGCATAGCCGACATGCCGCATGGGCGGAAATCCGGGCGCCGCCCAATCGCGCACGTAGCCGTCGGGTTCGCCGGGGTCCAGCAGCACCAGATCCGCGGCGGGGGTCCAGGAAGATTCCCCGAGGAGCTGTGCCAACTCGGCATGGCTCGGAAAGGCCGCGACCACGGGATACGGCGGCGCAAGCCTTGCTTTGGCTCCGAGCTGGATGCCCGGAACCGGCAAATTATCGCAGCGGCCGCGCAACTGCCGCGTTTCGCTCGACACCGGGAGAGTCGGCCGCTCCGCGCGGCTGGCGCCCAGGGGAACCCAGCCCCGATTCACGAGCACCCAACCGCCACCGCTCAACAAGAACGGCGTGATCACGAAATAGCCGGCGCGTTCGGCATGAATCATGTTGTCGATCAATATTTGCCTGGTCTGATCATAGTGTCCGCCGGCCTCGATGTGCTGGTACCGGGGCAGGCGCGGGGTTCGAAGATCGATGATGCGAGTGGCATCCGTACCCGCCGCAAAAGAATCGAACAGGGCGCGCTTCGCCTCGGCACGCCGCAGCTGCCACATTCCGAGCGAGATCAGCATCGCGATCAGAACGACGCTGAGCAGCGTCATGAATGGCCGCGGCGCGAAGATCCGGGAACCGACTTTGATGGTCACGATATACTGCCCGCCTCCGGTTCAAACGCTGGATGGCCGTGGTATTCAAATATCTCGTCTTGGCAATGCTGGCGCTGATTTTGATCAGCTTGGGCAGGGCTCTCTACCATCTGTCGAGCGGCAAGCCCGACGGCGGCACCAAGATGGTCAAGGCGCTGGCCTGGCGCATCGGCCTATCCGTGGCGCTGTTCCTGCTGCTGCTGGTCGCCTACCGCAACGGATGGATAAATCCGCCGCACATGGTGCCAGGCTACAGCCAATAGACGAAGATGAACAACCCGAGCCAAACCACGTCGACGAAGTGCCAGTACCAGGCGACGGCTTCGAACCCGAAATGCCGCTCGGGGCTGAAATGGCCCTTCATCACCCTGAACCAGATGACCGTCAGCATGATCGCGCCCAACGTGACATGCATGCCGTGAAATCCGGTCAGCATGAAAAAGGTCGAGCCATAGATGCCGGTGCCGAGCTGCAATCCGAGCTCGGTGTAGGCTTCGTGGTATTCCATGGCCTGAAAGTAAACGAAGGTGAAGCCCAGCAAGAAGGTCAGGGCCAGGAAGAATTTCAGCTGTAGCCGATGTCCGGCAATCAAGGCGTGGTGCGCGATCGTGATGGTGATGCTGCTCGACAGCAGGATTGCGGTGTTCACGGCAGGCAGACCGAGCGCGGGCACCGTTTCGAAAGAACCGTTGGCGCGCGGCCCGAGCGCGGCCGGGCCGTTGGTCGGCCAGCTTCCGTCGAAGTTGTTCCAGAGCAGCAACCGGGTGAAGATTTTCACGCCGCTGCCGCCCAGCCAGGGAACCGACAGATTGCGCGCGTAGAACAGAGCGCCGAAGAATGCGGCGAAGAACATCACTTCGGAGAAGATGAACCACATCATTCCCATGCGGAACGATCGGTCCACCGCCATGTTGTACATGCCTTTCTGATTCTCGCCGATGACGGTGTGGAACCAGAGAATGAACAGCATCACCAGCATCAAGAAGCCGGGAATCAACGACCACGCCGGCAGCCAATTGTCGAGAGTGGCCACGGCGCCCGACATCAACGTAAAGAGCGTTACCGATCCATAGATGGGCCATGGACTGCTGTGGGGGACGTAGTATGTATCCGCTTCCGCGTGCGCTTGCGCCATGATTCGAATTCTCTAAACGGTGAATGAAAACATCAGTTTAAAACGTTTGCCGGGAACCCGTCCGACTATTCCGCGCGAATCTCATGGGCGTGCCGCGGATGGCGTCGTATCGTAAAACGTATACGCCAAGGTGAGCTTGTCCACATTGGCCGGCAGAGCCGGGTCCACGATGAACCGCACCGGCATATCACGCCCTTCCCCTTTGGCGAATTTCTGCGCTGTGAAGCAAAAGCATTCGGTCTTGTGGAAGTATTTCGCCGTGCCGGTCGGCGAAATGCTGGGAACCGCCTGAGCCACCGACGCCCCATCGGTCAAATTCTTGGCATAGAACAGGGTGTCATAGAGCTTGCCCGGATGAATTCGCATCGACGCCACCGTCGGCCGGAAATCGAAGCTGCCGACCGACGCAGGCTCGGCGATGAACTCGATCGTGATCTCGCGGTTCGGATCGACCGCTTCCTGGACCACCGAGCGGCCGGCCTTGGCCTCCGCATTGCCGATGCCGGCGGCGCGGCACAGCACATCGTACAGCGGCACCAACGCCCAGCCGAATGCGAAGGCGCCGGCGGTCATGACCAGCAGCGACCTCACCAGCTTGCGATTCGCCCGCTTGCGCTGATCCGCGTTCTGTCCGGCTGCGTTTGGTTCGTTTGGATCCACCTTAGGGCAACTCAGTGATGACCGCGATGAATCAACAGCGCGATGATGCCGAAGTAAAATACCAGCGCCAATGACATCAACCCCAGTGCCCCGTTGCGGATCCGGCGCTTGACGCGCGTCTCGGCCGCGTTCATTTGACGTCGGGGGCCGTGGTGAAGCTGTGGTACGGCGCCGGAGACGGGAGCGTCCATTCGAGACCCGTGGGATGCGTCCCTTCCCAGACTTCGGCCGTCGCCTTCTTGCCGCCGCGCGCGCACTGGATGATCACCACCACGAACAGGATCTGGGACAGCCCGAAACCGAAACCTCCGATCGAGGACACCATGTTCCAGTCGGTGAACTGTACGGCGTAATCAGGGATGCGCCGCGGCATGCCGGCCAACCCGAGGAAGTGCTGCGGGAAGAACAGCACATTGACGAAAATCGTCGACAGCCAGAAATGCGCCTTGGCCAGGCGCATGTCGTACATGTGACCGGTCCATTTCGGCAGCCAGTAGTACACCGCGCCCATGATCGCGAATACGGCGCCGGGCACCAGCACATAGTGAAAGTGCGCGACCACGAAGTAGGTTTGGTTGTACTGGAAATCCACGGGGACGAGCGCCAGCATCACGCCGGAGAAGCCGCCGATGGTGAACAGGAACAGGAATGAAAGCGCAAACAGCATGGGCGGTTCGAAGGTCAGGGACCCGCGCCACATCGTCGCCGTCCAATTGAAGATCTTCACGCCGGTCGGCACCGCGATCAGCATGGTCGACATCATGTAGAACACCTGCGCCGCCAAGGGCATGCCGTCCACGAACATGTGGTGGCCCCAGACGATGAACGACAGGAAGGCGATCGACGCGATGGCGTAGATCATCGACGTGGCGCCGAACAGGGGCTTGCGCGAGAAGGTCGGCAGGATTTCGGAGACGATGCCGAAGGCCGGCAAAATCATGATGTAGACCTCCGGATGCCCGAAGAACCAGAAGATGTGTTCGAACATCACGGGGTCGCCGCCGCCCGCCGCGTTGAAGAAGCTGGTTTTGAAAAAATGGTCGGTCAGCAGCATGGTCACGGCGCCGGCGAGCACCGGCATCACCGCGATCAAGAGGTACGCGGTAATCAGCCAGGACCAGCAGAACAGCGGCATTTTCAGCAAATTCATGCCCGGCGCGCGCATGTTCATGATGGTCACGATCACGTTGATCGCCCCCATGATCGAGGAGACGCCCATCATGTGGATGGCGAAGATCATCATGGGAAAGCTGTCGCCGCCCTGCAGGGACAGGGGCGGGTACAGGGTCCAGCCGCCCGCGCCGGCGCCGCCCGGGACGAAGAATGTGCCTAGCAGCAAGGTGAAGGCGAACGGCAGAATCCAGAAGCTGAAATTGTTCATGCGCGGCAATGCCATGTCGGGCGCGCCGATCTGCAGGGGAATCATCCAATTGGCGAGGCCGACGAAGGCCGGCATGACGGCGCCGAATATCATGACCAGCGCATGATTGGTGGTCATCTGGTTGAAGAATTCCGGCTGCACGAGCTGCAGGCCGGGCTGAAACAATTCCGCCCGAATCACCATGGCCATCGCGCCGCCGACGAAAAACATGATCAGGCTGAACACCAAGTACATCGTGCCGATGTCTTTGTGGTTGGTGGCGAACAGCCAGCGCTTGATGCCGGTTGCCGGCCCATCGTGGTGTTCGTCGTGGTGAGCGGTGTCGCTCGTTTCCGTGTTGGCCATGGTGCAGTAGCTCTCTATAAGTGAATTTCGGTGCTTATTTCAATAGTGGTTCGGCATGACTTGCGCAGCGGGCGGCGGCGCGGCATCCCGCGCGCTGTCATTCGGCGGTGCGGCATTCGCGGGCGCGGCATTCGCGGGCGCGGCGGCCTGCTTCACCGCCGCTTTCTGCGCCTCGATCCATTTCTTGAAGTCCTGCGGCGTGCGCACATCCACGACGACGGGCATGAAGCCATGATCGCGGCCGCAGAGCGCGGCGCATTGACCGCGATAAACCCCCTCCTTGCCCGGGTCGACCGTGAACCACAATTCATTGACGAAGCCCGGTATGGCCGAGCGCTTCGCGCCGAAATCGGGGACCCACCAGGCGTGAATCACATCCTGCGAGGTCAGCAGCAGCCGCACCTTGGTGCCGCTTGGGATGACCATGGGATTGTCGACATCCAACAGATAGTTGGGGACCGTCTTAGGGTCGATACCGGAATGCAGCTGGCGCGCAAAATTCGAGTCGCGCGCGAGCGTCGAGAAGAAACCGACCCCCTCGGCTTCGTCCATATATTGGTACTGCCACTTCCATTGATAGGCGGTCACCCGGATCGACAGCGCGGAATTGCGGGTGTCCTCCATTTGGAGAATGATTTTCGCGGCCGGAATCGCCATCACCACCAGGATGATCACCGGAATGAGGGTCCAGATGATTTCCACCTGGGTGCTGTGCAGCATCGTGGTGTCGGGAACGGCGCCCTTCGAATGGCGGAATTTCACCAGGGAATAAATCATCGCCCCGAACACCACCACCGCGATGCCGACGCAAATCCAGAATACTTCCATGTGCAAACCGTACATTTCCCGGCTCAGTTCGGTGACGCCCACGGGCAGGTTGTAACCGTTCGAGGTGTTGGCCCCGGCCTTGGTTGCCAGCCCGAAGGCGGTCATGCCGAGCGCTCGCGCCCAGATGCCCTTAAGCGGCCAAGAAGTGCTGTCATCGCTGGTAACGCTCATCTCAACGGATCCCCTTAGTCTTCGATTTCAATCGCCGGCGACTCATTCATGCCGCCCACCAACTTGCCTAACACATGCGCCAGCCGGCAGCGCTCTTCCTCGTTGAGGAAACTGCCGACCTCGCAAATCCGTCCGTGGCTTTCTATCGTCAGCCTGCTCAAACCAAGGCGCCGCGGCGGACTGCGAAGTCTAACCTTCGCCCAATGCCGCGCAAACTCCTGTTTTGCTTCTCCGTGCCGGGAACGGGTCACGAGGCTGATTCGCGAATCGGTAATCAGCAACGTCTGGGTGTACCGCCGCCGCCGCATGCTGGCGCGCAGACAGAGTCCCAACACCAGCATTTCCAGGGCGTAGAACGGTAGCACCGGCCAGAAACCTTGGAATGCAAATAATAATGCAAAGCCCAGGGAAAACAGACAGGTAGAGCCAAAGAAAAGCCGCGCCGCCGCGCGCTTGAGCGAACAATGAGGCGCGAGTTCAATGCGTTGTTCCATGCCCTCGAGGATAACCCAAGATGTTCTAGATAACTCAAGCAAGACAAGGACTTGCAGCGATGCGGCGGTTCTTAAGGTCGGCGCCGCGAACGCAATTGGCGCCGCACATCGTCGAGCGGTACCCGGGTGCCGTCGGCGCCGCCGCGCTGCGCCGCCACATCGGGCGCCCACGCCTGGCCGAAAACCACTTCATAGGTGCTCGGCAAGCGGCCGTCCTGCCGAAACGATTCATAAGCGGCGCCCATGGCCGCGAATTTGCCTCTGCCGGTGAGCCCCCTCGCGCGGCCGGCGGTGACATTGTGGGCGCCGGTGGCCTTGAGGTCGGCGGCGACCTTGAGCACGTCGGAATAGGTCAGGGTATAGCGTTCCACATCGAGAACCGGTGCGGCGAAGCCGGCGCGCACCAGGGCGTCACCGAGATCGTGCATGTCGATGAATTGGTTGACGTGGCTCGCGGAATCGACGCGTGCCCAGGCGCTGCGCAGCTCGCGCAATGTGTCGGGACCCAAGGTGGTGAACGAAAGCAGCCCGCGCGGCGCGAGCACGCGGCGAAACTCCGCGAACACCGCGTCCGGATTGCACCACTGCAGCATGAGGTTGCTCTGGATCAAGTCGACGCTGCCCTGCAGGAGCGGCAAACGCTCGGCGTCGGCGCACACGGGGGCGAAGCGGCGCAGCCAGGATTGCTGCCGGGCGGCCGCATGCAGCATCCCCAGCGAGGAGTCCAATGCGATGACCAGTGCCTTGGGGTAGCGGCGCTTGAGCGCGCGGCCGGCATGGCCGGTGCCGGTGCCGGCGTCCAATACGACGCGCGGCGCCAGCGTCGTCAGCTGCAGCCGCTGCAATAGATTCTCGCGCACCTCGGCGTGCAGGACCGCCGCCGCGTCAAAGGTGGCGGCGGCGCGATCGAAGGAGCGCCGCACCCGCACCGGGTCGAGCGCATAGACCCCGAGTTCATCGCTCATGCCGGTCCCGCCGTTGTCTAGGCGGCGGCCCGCGGCTCGGCGGCGATTTTCAGCCGCTGAAACAGCCGCATGTCCTGCCCGGTATCCGGATTGCCGGTGGTCAAGAGCTTCTCGCCATAAAAAATAGAATTTGCACCGGCCAGGAAGCACAGCGCCTGCAGCTCATCGCTCATCTCGCCGCGGCCTGCCGACAGGCGTACGTGACAGCGCGGCATGAGGATGCGCGCAACCGCGATGGTGCGGACGAAATCAAATGGGTCAAGCGGCGGCGCATCGGCCAGCGGCGTGCCTGCGACCCGAACCAGCTGATTGATGGGCACGCTCTGCGGATGCTCGGGCAGGGTGGCCAGCGTGTGCAAGAGCTCCGCCCGGTCCTGCGGCTCCTCGCCCATGCCGACAATGCCGCCGCAGCAAACATTCATTCCGGCATCGCGCACGGCCTGCAGCGTATCGAGCCGATCCTGGTAAGTGCGCGTGGTGATGATTTTCTGGTAGTACGCGGGCGAAGTGTCGAGATTGTGGTTGTAGTAGTCGAGGCCCGCGGCCTTGAGCTCCCGAGCCTGTTCCGGCTCCAGCATTCCGAGAGTCGCGCAGGTCTCGAGCCCCAAGGACTTCACTTCGCGGATCATGGCGAGCACCTTGCGCAGATCCTTGGGCTTGGGCGAGCGATAGGCGGCGCCCATGCAGAAGCGGGTGGCGCCGGACTCCTTGGCGGCGCGCGCATGCGCCGCGACCTCCTCGATCTCGAGCAGCTCGCGCGTCTCGAGGCCCGTATCGAAGCGCACGCTCTGCGGGCAATAAGCGCAATCCTCGGGACACGCGCCCGTCTTGATGCTCAACAAGGTGCTGATCTGCACGGTGTTCGGCGCGTGAAAGCGCCGGTGCACCGTTTGCGCGGCGAAGACCAAGTCCATGAAGGGCAGCGCGAACAGTGCCTGCACTTCCGCCAGCGTCCAGTCGTTGCGTACCGTCACAAGCACCTCGTTATTTCAAATAAAACTGATATGAAAGCAAGACCCCGATGAACACCGCCATTCCGAAATAATTATTGTTGAGAAAGGCGCGAAAGCAGGCTTCGCGATCGCGCGCGCGAATCAGCCACAATTGATAGGCGAAGAAAACCGCGCCGCCGGCAAGTCCCAGATCGTACCAATAGGTCATGCGGATCATGCGTCCGACGAGATACAGGGACAGCAAGGTCATGACCTGCAGCACCGCCAGGATGTGAATATCCGAGTCGCCGAACAGTATCGCCGTCGAGCGCACGCCGATCTTGAGATCGTCGTCGCGATCCACCATGGCATACATCGTGTCGTACACGGTGACCCACAGCACATTCGCGAGCAGCAACAGCCACGCGACCCGCGGCACAGACTCGAGCTGCGCCGCAAATGCCATGGGTATTCCCCAGCCGAACGTCAACCCCAGGTACATTTGCGGCACCGCCAGGAAGCGCTTGACGAACGGGTAGGTGATCGCCAGAAAGCCGCCGGCCACCGCGTACAGAAGCGTCAACCGGTTCAGCTGCAGCGCCAGCATCAACGCGGTCAGCGCGAGCACGGCAAACAGGACCAAGGCCTCCAGCGTCGAGATCCGCCCCGCCGCGAGCGGCCGATCCTTGGTGCGCGCCACGTGGGGATCGAAGCTGCGGTCGGCATAGTCGTTGATGGCGCAGCCGGCGGAGCGCATGAGCACGGTTCCCGCCACGAAAATGACGAAGATATGCGGATCAGGCTTGCCGCGGCCGGCGATCCACACTGCCCACAGCGTTGGCCACAGCAGCAGCCAGATTCCGATCGGCCGGTCGAGGCGCATGAGGCGCGCGTAATCGAGCAAGCCGCCCAAGATTCTCGGCAGTTCGTGGGTGGTCCACGGATGGAACCGCACGCGATAGGCAAACCACCGCCAGTGCTCGGCAATACCTTCGATCAACTCAACCCCTGAGCGTGGCAGTCGCAAGCGCGGGAGCTCTTAGGCGCGGCCCATTGCGGGCAGGAACAGCTCTTGGATCAGCAGCGGCGCGCCACGCACCGCCACCCGCGATCGCCGCGCCCATAGGCCGGCGGGCTTGAGTTGCGCATCGCGCAGCGCGCGCACCGTCACGGCGTCCGCGCCCGGCAGCCAAGCGTACTCATAGGAACTGCGTTCGACTCCCGACAGGCCGCTCAAGGTTTCGCCCAGCGGGGAATCGCCCAACTCGGCCAGCCAGGGGTGAGCGCACAGCGTCGAGTCCGGCATGATGGTCTGGGCGAACACCCAAACGACCTCGCCGTGGAACATTTCGACATCGCGGAACAGGCCGGCATTGTCCTCGGTGCGCAGCACCGACTTGTGCGCGCCATCCAGCAGCCCGGTCCACTGATCCACCAGCCGCAAGACGAAGCGCTCGCCGCAAACCGCCTTCAAGCGCTGCGTGAGCAGGCCCTTGCCGATCAGCCAAGGGCGGACGTGCGCATCCACGGTGGCTTGGCCGAAGCGCTCCGCGGGCAGCCACTCGACGGAATCGGCCTGAGTTTTTCCGGGTCTGGCCTGGCTAGGCGGTGGGGCGCTGCGGGTCATCGCCTCATTCTACCCGACGCGGCCGTATTGCTCCGCATGCCCCACCCAGCGGCGGATGAGGGGCGCCACATGCAGCGGCCAATCGCGCAGCAAGGATTCCGCCGCGATCTGCACCCGGGGCAGCAAATCGGCATCGCGCAGCAAGTCGGCAACGCGCATTTGCGCGAGGCCCGTCTGCCGCGTCCCGAGCAATTCGCCGGGTCCGCGCAGCTCGAGATCGCGCCGCGCGACCTCGAAGCCGTCGTTGGTGTCGCGCATCACCGCGAGGCGCTCGCGTGCCAGCGGGGACAGCGGCGAACGGTACAAAAGCAGGCAGGAGCTGGCATGCTGGCCGCGGCCGACGCGGCCGCGCAGCTGATGCAGCTGCGCCAGTCCCATGCGTTCGGCGTTCTCGATGACCATGAGCGTCGCGTTCGGCACATCGACGCCGACTTCGATCACGGTGGTCGCCACCAGGAGCTGGATTTTTCCCTCCTTGAAGCGCCGCATGGTGCTCTCCTTGGCAGCGGAGGGCATGCGGCCGTGGACCAATCCCAAGCGCAGATCCGGCAACGCCGCGCTCAAGGCAGCGGCCGTTTCCTCGGCGGCCTGGTAGGGCATTTCCTCCGATTCGTCGATCAGCGGGCAGACCCAGTAGGCCTGCCGTCCTTCCAGGCAGGCGGTCCGAATGCGCTGCACCACCTCGACACGGCGCGTCTCGGCCAGCACCACCGTCTTCACGGGCGTGCGGCCCGGGGGCAGCTCATCGATCACGGAGACATCCAGGTCGGCATAGGCCGTCATCGCCAAAGTGCGCGGAATGGGTGTCGCGGTCATGATCAACTGATGCGGCTGATGGCCGCCCAAGGCGCCTTTCTCGCGCAGACTCAAACGCTGGTGCACGCCGAAGCGATGCTGTTCATCCACGATGACCAAGGCGAGCGAGGAGAATTCGACGCTCTCTTGAAACAAGGCGTGCGTGCCGACGACGATGGGCGCATGCCCTTCGCGGATGCCCTCGAGGACGGCGCTGCGCGCCTTGCCGGTCTGGCGCCCGGTCAACAGGGCGACGGCGACCCGCAAGGGCTCGAACCAGCGCCGAAGATTCTGCGCATGCTGATCGGCCAGCAGTTCGGTCGGCGCCATCAGCGCCACTTGGCGTCCCGTCTGCACCGCCTGCGTAGCCGCCAGTGCCGCAACCAAGGTCTTGCCGCATCCGACATCCCCTTGCACCAAGCGCAGCATGGGCGTGCCCGACTTCAAATCGCGCTCGATCTCGAGCAGCGCCCGCTGCTGTCCCTGGGTCAATCGAAACGGCAGCGCGGCCAGCAAGCTCGTTTTCATGGAGCCGTCCGATGCCAGCGGCCAGCCGGGATCGCTCTGGATGCGCTGCCGCAGCAGCTTGAGCGACAACTGATGCGCGAGCAGTTCCTCGAACGCCAGTCGGCGCTGCGAGGGATGCCGTCCGCTCAACAAGAGATCCACCGGGGCATCGGCCGGCGGGCGATGCACATACAGCAGGGCGTCGCGCAAGGTCGGTAGACGGGAGTCGGCCAGCACGGAAGCCGGCAACCAGTCTTCTATATCCGCGGCGCCCGACTGGTCGAGCGCCAAACCTACGAGGAAGCGCAGCCGCGCCTGGCTCACCCCCTCGGTACCGGGATAGATCGGCGTGAGATGCTCCTCGGGCGCGGCCTCGAGCGCAGGGTCCACCCGCCGATATTCCGGATGCACGATTTCCAGGCCTGCAGGGCCGCGGCGGGCTTCGCCGAAGCAACGAATGCGCGCGCCGCGCTTGAGACCATTCTGCTGCTGCGCCGTGAAATGAAAAAAGCGCAGCGTCAGAAACCCGGAGCCGTCGCCGATCTTGCACAGCATCTGACGCCGCCCGCGAAACACGACCTCGGTGAGCAATACCTCGCCCTCCACGGCCGCGCGCTGTCCGGCGCGCAGTTCTCCCAGCGGAACCACCCGGGTGCGATCTTCGTAGCGCAGCGGCAAGAGGAACAAGAGATCCTGGGTGGTTTCGACCCCCAGGGCGCGCAAGCGCAAGGCAAGCGCTTCGCCGACGCCGCGCAACACCGTGACCGGCCTAAGGCCGGTCAATGATGGCTCGATCACAGCGCGACAATGCACTCCACTTCGACCTGCGCTCCGCGCGGCAGCGCGGCCACGCCGACGGCAGCCCGCGCGGGATACGGCTCGCGAAAGTATTCGGCCATGACCTTGTTGACGAGTCCGAAGTGAGACAGATCCGTCAGGAACACGGTTGCCTTGACGACGTCGTCGAAGCTCGCGCCGGCGGCCGCGACGATGGCCTTCAGGTTCTCGAACACCTGGCGCACTTGCGCCTCCGTATCGCCTTTCACCAACTCCTTGGTCTTGGGATCCAAGGGAATCTGTCCGGACACCCAAATGGTGTTGCCGACTCGAACCGCCTGCGAATACACGCCGATGGCGGCCGGCGCATCGGCCGTCGAGATGATTTGCTTGCTCATGGTTTCAAGCCAGGGTGCGAAATACGCGCAGCACGTCCGGCATGCGCCTGATGGTTTTGATGACATGCGCCAGATGCTTGCGATCGCGCACCTGGAGCTGGAATTTCAAAGAAGAGCTGTTCACGTCGCGTTCTTCCAAGGATACCTGATCGATATTGGTCTCGGTTCCGGCGATGCTGGAGGCGACCGCCGCCAGCACGCCCACCCGGTTGTTGATTTCCAGCTGGATCTCGCAGCTGAACAAACGGCCTTCCGTCGCTTCCCAGGCAACCGACAACCACTTCTCCGGCTGTTTGCGGTACTCCGCGAGATTACCGCAATTTTGCCGGTGAATCATTACGCCGCGGCCCGCGCTCAAGTAGGCCATGATGGGATCGTTCGGGATGGGGAAGCAGCAGCGCGCATACGTGACCAGCAACCCTTCGGTGCCCGCGATCATCAGCGGGCCGCTGTGTACGCTCGGATGCTCGCCCGAACCTTGCGCGGGCTGCAAGCGCCGCGCGACCAGGGGCGCCAGGCGCTCGCCCAAACCGATCTTCTCGTACAACTCGTCGGCGTCCTTCAAATTCAGCTCTTTGACCACCGCGTTGATATCCGCCGCCGGAATCTTTTTCAGCGTGAGCGAAAATTCCTCGAGCGCGAGGCCAAGCAGGCGGCGGCCGAGTTCCAACGCCTCGCCGCGCTTGAGATTCTTGAGATAAGCCCTGATCGCGGCGCGGGCCTTGGCCGTCACCAGAAAGCTCGACCAGGAGGGATTGGGCGTCGCGCCCTTGGCCGTGATGATCTCCACGGTCTGACCATTGCGCAGCGGCGTACGCAGGGGAACCAGGCGCCGATCGACCTTGGCGGCCACGCAGCGGTTGCCGACGTCGGTGTGGATGGCGTAGGCAAAATCCACCGCGGTGGCGCCGCTCGGCAGCCGCAGGATCTTGCCCTTCGGCGTAAATACGTAGACCTTGTCCGGGAACAGATCGACTTTGACGCTCTCCAGGAATTCCTCGGAGCTGCCGCCCTCTTGAATCTGCACCAGGCTCGCCAGCCATTCCCGGGCGCGATCGTGTTCGATGCCGCCGAAGGTGTCGCCGCCGGATTTGTACTTCCAATGCGCGGCGATGCCGGATTCGGCGACGCGATGCATTTGCTCGGAGCGAATCTGCACTTCGATGGGAATGCCGTTCGGTCCGAACAGCGTCGTGTGCAGCGACTGATAGCCGTTGACGCGCGGGATGGCGATGTAATCCTTGAAGCGCCCCGGCATGGGTTTGTAGACACTATGCACCAATCCCAAGGTGCGGTAGCACGTGTCCGCGCTGTCGACGATGATGCGAAAGCCGTAGACGTCCACCATTTCGTTCAACGAGATTTTCTTGTTCTGCATCTTCTTGTAGATGCTGTACAGATGCTTCTCGCGGCCCTCCACCCCGCCGGTGATCGCGGCCTTGGCCAACGTGGATTTGAAGGTCTCGGCGATCTTGCCGATGAATTCCTTTTGATTGCCGCGCGCCCGCTTCAATTCCCGCTCGAGGACCCGGTAGCGGTAGGGATACAGCGCTCTGAAGCCCAGGTCCTCGAGCTCGAGCTTGACCGCGTACAACCCCAAGCGCTCGGCGATCGGCGCGTAAATCTCCAGGGTTTCCCGGGCGCTGCGCCGGCGCTTGACCGGCGGCATCACCCCCAAGGTGCGCATGTTGTGCATGCGGTCCGCGAGCTTGACCATGATCACGCGGATATCGCGCACCATGGCCAGCAGCATTTTGCGGAAGCTTTCGGCCTGCGCCTCCTGGCGGTTCTTGAACTGAATCTGATCCAGCTTGCTGACGCCGTCGACCAGTTCGGCCACGACCTGACCGAAGATCGACGCTATTTCCGCCTTGGCGGTCGGCGTGTCTTCGATGACGTCGTGCAAAATCGCCGCCACCAGGGTGTCGGCATCCAAGCGCAGGTCGGCGAGGATATCCGCCACCGCGACCGGGTGGGTAATGTACGGTTCGCCCGAAACGCGCTTCTGTCCGCGGTGTTTCTCCGCGCCGAATTCATAGGCTTCGCGCACCCGCTCAACTTGAGCCGGCGACAGATACGCTTCGAGTTTGTCCAAGAGCTGACCGATTCCGGTGGAGCGTCTTCCACCGGGCAGGAAACCAAGTATGGAAGACGCATAGTCCATCGGTGCTCTTGGGGTTTGGCCGGTCCTGGCTAGTCCCCTAGGCCGAGCTGCGGGGCACGGAAATCCGACGGCATGTCGAGCTCGCTCGCCGGCTGCTGTACCGGCTCTTCGGGCTCTTCCAACATTTCGAGCGTGATATTTCCTGCGGCAATCTCGCGCAACGCCACCACGGTCGGTTTGTCGTTTTCCCATTCCACGGTGGCTTCCGCACCGTTGGCGAGGCGCCTGGCGCGTTTCGCGGCCAGCAACACCAGGTTGAATAGATTGGGTTCGTTCTGCAGGCAGTCTTCGACTGTGATTCGCGCCATGACTTAAGGGATTCCGTTAAAGGGATTGTAACTATAGCAGAAAGGTCCGAACCGGAGCCAATTCCGCCGCGCCGCGGCGTTGCCTCAGGATTCGGTCGGTCGGTCGGACCGCCGGACGGCCGGGTGGCGCGCTCACGCCGGGCGCAACAATTCGGCCGCGAGGCGCGCGACTTCCGGCCTTTGGGCAACCCAAGGGCCGCCTTGGGTTTCGACGATGGCCTGCAAGTCCTCGAGCGCCTGCTCGAAGCGGTCATTGATCACCACGAACTCGAACTCGGCCCAATGCGCGATGTCCTGCGCCGCGTCTTGAAGCCTGCGCGCAATCACCGCCTCGGAATCGGTGCTGCGCGCCTTGAGCCTCTGCTCCAATGAGCTGCGGGACGGCGGCAGGATGAAAATGCTGCGCGCTTCAGGGAGACGGGCGCGCACCTGGCGGGCGCCCTGCCAATCGATCTCCAACAAGAGCCGCTCACCCTTGGCGAGCGCGTCCTCGACGGCGCGCACCCCCGTTCCGTAGTAATTGTCGAAAACCTGCGCGTGCTCGAGGAACTCGTCGCGGGAGACCATATCGGTGAATTGTTCCATGGTCACGAAGTGGTAATCGCGCCCGGGGACCTCGTTGGGCCGCGGCTTGCGCGTCGTGTAGGACACGGAGAAGCGAATGCCGGGTTCGCGCTCCATCAACGCCTTCACCAAACTCGTCTTGCCCGCGCCGGAGGGCGCGGAAACCACGTACAGGCGGCCGCGCTCCACCGGCCGCTACTCGAGGTTCCGCACTCGCCTACGCGAAGTGCATCCAGCATTCTGATTTACTTTCAAATCCATCGTGTTTTGGCCGCAAGCCTAAGTGACGGCGGCAGAATAGCTGGCCGGCTGCCAATGGGCCACAGTTGGCGGGTGTTTTTCACCCGCCATGCAATGGAATCTGTGACCGGGAACATCGAAATGATCGGCGTGAGTCCCGGATCATTTGGGTAATCGGTAGATGCGCGGATCTTAAGCCCCAAGGAGCCGACCATGCGGTCACGACGCCCCCTCAAGCTGATGGGGATATTGCTGGTTCTGCTGCTGGGCTATGGCTACACAGCCGTTCGGCATCCGGAGCTCCTGGGCGGCCTCCCGGCCACGCCCAAGGACGCCGCGCCTTTGGCCGGCCAAATCACGGTGTCCGGTCTCGCGGTCAAGCAAAGCTCGGAGGGCGCGTGGATCGCGGACTTCGATTATTTTTATACCGGCGGAACGCGGCAGCCGGCAATACAAATCAAATTGCTTCCGAGGCCGCAGGTGGGGTACGTCGGCCCGGTCAACAACGACACTTTCGTCCGCAAGATTGAACGGGGCCGGCACCATGTGAGCGCGGAGATCAATCATCCGCTGATCGAGGGCACCACCCGGCAAATAGTCGTGACTTTGACCACTGCAATGCCAAACGGCCCGGTGTTCGCGAGCACACAGATCGACCAGGTCATCGATTGGCCGAGGTATGAGACCTACTACGCGGACAGGCAATTCGCGAAGACCTCTCCGAAGCAGAGTTTCGACACGGCGGTCGCGCTCATAGACTCGGAGGGCGAACCGCAATTGAGGGAGGCCAAGAGGATCCTCGAAAAGCTGATCGGCAAAAACCCTCAATTCGATGCCGGCTATGTGGAACTGGCCCGGGTCGCGATGAAATCGAATTGGGGCGAGGAAGGACTGCATCAGGCCGAGAATCTTCTTTCTTCGGCGCTGCAGATTCGGCCCGACAGTGCCGACGCGAAGATACTTCTCGGATACGTCTACACGCATCAGAAACTCTATGCGAAGGCGGAAGAGATGTTCGCCGATGCTGCCAAGTCGGATCCCCGCAATCTTTGGCTATGGGTGAATTGGGGCGAGCTATACGCCATGCAGGGAAACACCGACCAGGCGATGGCCAAGTATCGGGAAGCGGTTTCGCGTCCGATGACGCACGACACTTACGATCGCGCCCGCGCGGTCGCTTACGCGAATTTGTTGAAGACGCTGGAAGAGCGGAAGGATTTCGACGGCATGGAGGCGCTCTACAAGCAGCGGCTCGCCGAATTTGGTCCCGGCAGCTGCTACAGCGCGGACTACGCGCGCTTCATGCTTCAGCAGCGAGGCGATACTCAGGGGGCCATCGACCTCGCGCATCGTGCGCTGGGCCTGGAATGCGAAGATTCCGAGGCTCGCCAAGTGCTGGGCCTCGCCGAGTACGTGAAATGGGCGGAGACATCCGGCCCGGAACGCATCGAATCGCTCAATCAAGCGCGTATTTTCCTCCCCGCCGGGCCGATGCCGTTATATCTCTTGTCCACCAGCGACCGTACCATTCCGGCGGCCCAACAATTGATCGCTTCCGGAGAGCAGATCGATCAGAGAGACAACGACAAGCTCACCGCTCTCGCCCACGCGTTGAAGAATCAGGATCTTGCGGCGGCCCGTCGGTTGTTGATCCTCGGCGCTCGTCCCGACACGCCCGTCGGATTCGAGGACGTCCCGGTGGCGCTGATGCCGGTGATCCAGGGGAACGTCGAGAGCACCCGGCTGATGCGCAGATTCGGAGCCGACTATTCGAAGCTCCGCTTTCGAGGTGTGACCGCGTTCGAAATCGCGAGGCGGGCGGGTAATACTGCAATGCTCGCCGCACTCGGGCACCAAGGGACGGCTCTTTGAGAGGAACGCCGGCCGCATCGGATGGCGTGGATACGGCAGCCTAGCCGGCCGGCTGGCAATGGGCCACATTTGACTGGTGGTCCGGTACGATGGAGGAAAGCCCCCTTGGCCGGAGCCCTCATGTATCGCTACCCCGCGGACATCTACACGGAACCCGAACCGGATACAGACACACTGGCCAACCTCGGGCCGCTCACCGGCATGGCCGGCATCTGGACCAGCGCCGAAGGCATGGATGTCAACCCGAAACCCGACGGTCCTGAGCACCAGCTCTTCATCGAGCGTTACGAGCTTCAGCCGATCGACGCCCAGACCAACGGGCCGCAGCTCTTCTACGGCCTGCGCTATCACACGCAAATCGTGAAGCCGGACGATCCGGAGACTTTTCACGACCAGGTCGGCTACTGGTTGTGGGAGCCGGCCACCGGCGCAATACTGCTGACGCTGTCGATCCCCCGCGGGCAGACCGCGATGGCCGTCGGCCAGGCGACTCCCGATGCGACGTCATTCACGCTCGCGGCCGTGCGGGGTTCGCTCACCAACGGCATCGTGTCCAACCCGTTTCTCGAGCAGGCGTTCCGTACGGATCGCTACACTGTCAAGGTCGACATCCACTCCGACGGCACCTGGGCTTACGAACAAGACACCCTGTTGATCATCCCCGGCCAGTCCGAACCGTTTCACCACACCGATCACAACCGGCTGCGCAAGATCGCCGAGCCCACACCCAATCCGACGGCGCTGGCGGCGCGTCAGACCGCCAGGTAAGGCCCCAGACGCTATTCGATGTTCTGCACCTGCTCGTGGGGACCGTTCATAAGTCGTTGATCGTACACCGATTGAGTCTTTACGGCTGCCGCGTAGCTACGCGGCTAGCTACGCGGGGCGGAGGCCTTCGGCGTCAGTACGGCCCCTTTTCGCTGCTGACCTTTCTCATGGCCGATCAAGTTACTTTGCGACTCTGATCGGTATCGCTTGACCCAATCAGCGGCAGGTCCAACTCTACCCGATCATGGGTGACTTTCGGCGTGATCCGACCCTTGTCGCCACGTTCCAGCCGGACGAGACCATAGCCTGCCATGGTTTTCAAC